>JAFUAH010000021.1 GCA_017464345.1 Bacteroidaceae bacterium | reverse complement strand
TTCAATCTTCAATCTTCAATCTTACAAGGAGTTCATCCACTTCGGCCTGACCTCACAGGACATCAACAACACCAGCGTGCCCCTGTCGCTGAAGGAGGCCCTGGAGCAGGTGTATTATCCCCAAATGGAGGAACTCGTTGCCCAACTGGAGGCCTATGCCGAGGAGTGGAAGGACATCCCCATGCTGGCAAAGACCCACGGACAGCCGGCCAGCCCGACGCGTCTGGGTAAGGAAATCAGGGTGTTCAGTTATCGTCTGCGCCGCCAACTGCAGATGCTGCGGGCTTGCCCCTTGACGGCCAAGTTCGGTGGTGCCACGGGCAACTTCAATGCCCACCACGTGGCCTATCCCGACAAGGACTGGCGTGAGTTCGGCAACCGCTTCGTGTCGGAGAATCTAGGTCTGGAGCGCGAGGAGTACACTACGCAGATAAGCAACTACGACTGCCTGGCCGCTGTGTTCGATGCCATGCGGCGTGTGAACACTATCATCATCGACCTCGACCGCGATGTCTGGCAGTATATTTCCATGGAATACTTCCGCCAGAAGGTGAAGGCCGGCGAGGTGGGCTCAAGTGCCATGCCGCACAAGGTGAATCCCATCGACTTCGAAAACTCGGAGGGCAATCTGGGTGTGGCCAATGCCTTGCTGGAGCACCTGAGCGGGAAACTGCCCATCAGTCGCCTCCAGCGCGACCTGACGGACTCCACCGTTCTGCGCAACATCGGCGTGCCCATGGGACACATGCTCATTGCCATACAGAGCACACTGAAGGGCTTGCGAAAGTTGGTGCTGAACAGGGAGGCCATCGACCGCGACCTCGACAACCAGTGGGCCGTGTGCGCCGAAGCCATACAGACCATCCTGCGTCGCGAAGGCTATCCCAAACCCTACGAAACACTGAAAGCACTGACCCGCACAGGAAAGGGCATCAGCCAAGAGACCATAAAAGAATTTATCGAAACACTAAACATCAGAGAGGAAGTAAAAGAAGAACTACGGCGAATTTCGCCTCACAACTACACTGGAATCTAGGTTTCCCTAGGACTACCTAGGATTACCTAGTATTTCCTAGGAACGCCTAGAATTAATTAAAAAAGAAAGTTATGATTAACGAAGACAACCGTTGGAGAGAGCAGTTCTCCGACGAGAGGAACGGCGACCGGGAGGGTTATCGTCCCTACAACAATGGACAATCCAGAAGTTTCAATAACAGCGGCGAGGGTCGCACGAAGCGTCCCCGCATTCAGCGTAGCAGTACATACGAGCCTGCTCGCCCGCAGGGCGGCTATGGTCAGCATCGCGAGGATGGCTACAACCGTGAGGGCGGCTATGGTCAGCGTCGCGAAGGCGGTTACCAACGTGAAGGCGGCTATCAGCGTCGCGAGAGTGGTTACAATCGCGAGGGCGGTTATCAGCAGCGCGAGGGCGGTTATCGTCCCCGTCGTGAAGGCGGCTATGGCCAGAATCGTGAAGGAGGTTATCAGCGCGAAGGCGGCTACAATCGCGAGGGTGGCTACGGTCAGCGTCGCGAAGGTGGCTACAACCGTCAGGGAGGCTATAATCGCGAGGGAGGCTATCAGCGTCGTGAGGGCGGCTATGGTCAGCAGCGTGGCGGATACCGTCAGCGTACGTCCGGCTATAATCCCCATGCCAAGTACAGCATGAAGAAGCAGATAGAGTACAAGGAACAGCACTACGACCCCAACGAGCCCATCCGCCTGAACAAGTTCCTGGCCAATTCGGGCGTATGCAGCCGTCGCGAGGCCGACGACTTCATCCAGGCAGGTGTCGTGCGCGTGAACGGTCAGGTGGTGACGGAACTGGGCACGAAGGTGATGCGCACCGACAGCGTGCTCTTCCACGACCAACTCATCACGCCTGAACGCAAGGTCTATGTCCTGCTGAACAAGCCCAAGGACACCGTGACTACGAGCGACGACCCCCAGAATCGCAAGACGGTGATGGATCTCGTGAAGGATGCCTGCAAGGAACGCATCTATCCCGTGGGCCGTCTCGACCGTAACACGACGGGCGTGCTCCTGCTCACCAACGACGGCGAACTGGCCTCGAAACTCACGCATCCCCAGTACAAGAAAAAGAAGATTTACCACGTCTTCCTCGACAAGAACGTCACGGCTGCCGACATGCGTCAGATAGCCGAGGGCATCGAACTGGAGGACGGCCCCATCAGGGCCGATGCCATCGAGTATGCCGACGAGAAGGACAAGAAGCAGGTGGGCATCGAGATTCACTCGGGCCGCAACCGCATCGTGCGTCGCATCTTCGAACACCTGGGTTACAAGGTGATGAAACTCGACCGTGTCTACTTCGCCGGTCTGACGAAGAAGAACGTGCGTCGTGGCGACTGGCGCTTCCTGACCGAGGCCGAGGTGAACATGCTCAGAATGGGAGCGTTTGAATAAATTGAAAGTTGAAAATTGAAAGTTGAAATTCCATGAAAAGAACAAAAGTCATTGACGCACTGAAGCGGACGGACTTCGGTAGCGAGATAACGGTGAAGGGCTGGGTGCGCTCGAAGCGCGGCTCGAAGGGCATCTTCTTCATTGCCCTGAACGACGGCTCCACCATTAAGAACGTGCAGATTGTAGGCGAGGACCAGAACTTCGACGAGGAAGTGGTGAAACTCATCACCACCGGTGCTTGCCTGAGCGTGACGGGCGTGCTTGTAGAAAGCCCCGCCGCTGGCCAGAGCAGCGAGATTCAGGCACGCGAGATAGAGGTGCTGGGGCCCTGCGACAACACGTACCCCTTGCAGAAGAAGGGCGCTTCGTGGGAGTACCTGCGCACCGTGGCGCACATGCGCCCCAGGACGAACACCTTCGGTGCCATTCTGCGCATCCGCCACAATATGGCCATGGCCATCCACACCTACTTCCACGAACACGGATTCTACTACTTCCACACACCGCTCATCACGGCCAGCGACTGCGAGGGTGCCGGCAACATGTTCCAGGTGACGACGAAGAATCTCTATGACTTGAAGAAGGACGACGAGGGCAAGATTGACTACTCGGACGACTTCTTCGGCGAGCAGGTGGCCCTGACCGTCAGCGGTCAGTTGGAGGGCGAACTCGGTGCTACGGCGCTGGGGCAGATATACACCTTCGGCCCCACGTTCCGTGCCGAGAACTCGAACACGCCGCGCCATCTGGCCGAGTTCTGGATGATAGAGCCTGAAATGGCCTTCTACGACAAGCAGGACCTGATGGACCTCGAGGAGGACTTCATCAAGTATTGCGTGCGCTGGGCACTCGACAACTGCCGCGACGACCTGGAGTTCCTGAACAAGATGGTCGACAAGACCCTGCTGGAGCGACTGGAGGGCGTGCTGAAGGAGGACTTCGTGCGCCTGCCCTATACCGAAGGCATCGAAATCCTGCAAGAGGCCATACGCCAGGGCAAGAAGTTCGAGTTCCCCTGCCAGTGGGGCGACGACCTCGCCTCGGAGCACGAACGCTACCTCGTGGAGGAACACTTCAAGAAGCCCGTCATCATGACCGACTACCCGAAGGAAATCAAGGCCTTCTACATGAAGATGAACGAGGACGGCCGCACGATGCAGGGCACCGACGTGCTCTTCCCCCAGATTGGCGAAATCATCGGCGGCAGCGTCCGTGAGGAGAGTTACGAGAAACTGATGGCCGAGATTGACCGTCGTGGCATGGAGACCGAGAAACTGCAGTGGTACCTCGACACGCGCCGCTGGGGCTCCTGTCCGCACGCCGGCTTCGGCCTTGGCTTCGAGCGCCTGATACTCTTCGTCACGGGTATGCAGAACATCCGCGACGTCATCCCCTTCCCCCGTACGCCAAAGAACTGCATGTTCTAAGGGCAGGGTCAGGGAAAACCGCCACGGCCAGTCTTCCGCAAAAGCGTGGGAGGCTGGCCGTTTTTCTTCTATTTAATCTTAATTCAGGCGGCTATGTTATACCATTTCGGGTGTATTCTTACAGATTTCGTTGGAATTTATACCCGTTTTAGTATATTATTCAGATAAATTACTTACCTTTGTACCCGTTAAGGTATAAAAAGATATGTCTTTATCTGAGCATATTAAGCAGAAAAGGAAGAAAAACGGACTTTCTCAGGTCGAGTTGGCAGAGAGGGCCGGAGTGGGTCTCAGGTTTGTGAGAGACCTCGAACAAGGGAAGCAAACCCTGAGGATGGACAAGGTCAATGACGTGCTTGCCCTATTTGGGGAACATCTTGGTCCTGTAAAACTGATGCAGTATGAAACAGGCAAGTATCTATGTTAATGATACCTTCTGCGGAATCCTGACAGAGGACGAGGAAGGCTTCCATTTTGCTTACGACGAAGCGTATCTTGCCATTCCAAACGCTATGGCACTAAGCCCCACCATGCCCCTGACGGAACAGCGGTATGACAAGGAAATGATGTTCCCCGTTTTCGACGGCCTAATTCCAGAGGGTTGGCTTTTGGACATCGCATCCTCGTCCTGGAAGATTGACCCTCGCGACCGAATGTCGCTCCTGATGGCTTGCTGCAAGGATTGTATTGGTAACATCAGCGTAAAACCCTTAGAGCCATGAGTAAGTGTTTGTATTGTTATCAGGAATTGGAAAAAGGTCAGGTGGACTTCCACCCCGCTTGTGCCCGAAAGTTTTTCGGTAGCAGCACCGCACCACTTCTACCCTACACGCGGGAGAACATGTCGGAACTTGCCCGACAGGTCATCCGCACCAGTGCTTCTGTCACAGGCGTACAGGCAAAAATGTCGTTGGACGTAAACCGTGGTGGGAAGAACGAACCTGACAAATTCACTATCGTAGGCCTCTGGGGCAAGTACATCTTCAAACCGCAAAGCGGAAAGTACCCCTTCCTGCCCGAACTGGAAGACCTCACGATGAAGATGGCCGAAGCAGCCCACATCCGCACCGCCCGCCACACGCTCATCCGAATGGCCGATGGTGAATTGGGCTACCTGTCCCTCCGTATGGACCGAGGGCAGAAAGGAGAAAAGGTGTCCATGCTGGATATGTGCCAACTATCCAATCGCCTCACCGAACATAAGTATCAAGGCACCTACCAGCAACTGGCTGAGACCATAAAGAAATACTCGTCGGCTCCCATGCTGGATGTCCAGCGCTTCTGGGAAGTGGTTCTATTTTCCTGGATAACGGGCAATTCCGACATGCACTGCAAGAACTTTTCCCTGATAGGCACGGGCAACGGGGAGTACACGCTGGCCCCTGCATACGACCTGCTGGCGGTGCTGCTGGCCGACCCTGAGGATACAGAGGAAATGGCCATGAGTTTTACGGTGGGTGGCAACAAAAAAGGCTTCGACAGGAACACCTTCCTGACCGCCTTCACCCAAAGCGGTATTCCCATCGCCGTAGCAGATAAGATGATAGAACGGATGAAAGGCAATCTCCCCGTCTGGAAAGAACTCATCGCCCAATCTTTCCTACCCGATAAGATGAAGACCGACTATTGCTGTTTGCTGAACAAGCGAATAGCACTATTGTAAAAAAATCACAGGGCGGAATCACGGGGACAGGCACTTGATGGAACTGATGCCATGCGTAAAATCAATCAAGTACCCCTCCCCATGATTATATGCCAGTAATTATCCGACTAAGACACGATAATGGATATGATCACAGACTGAGGAAATGTCTGTATCGACCATAATGGCACTGGATTAATTCTGCAAACACTGCTTATTTTTTCCACTCTGGATGTCGTTCCAATATCTCCCTGATATTTTGAATGTTTTGGTTGAGTCTCTCTTGAAGTAGTATCATCTGTACTACTTTTCCCCCCGTCTCAATAGCGCGTTTGTCTCCTTGGACAGCCGCTTTATCCAGCCAGGTTAGTGCCATGGCATAGTCTTTTTCTGTACCTTTTCCTGTTGAATACATGATGCCCAATAAGAATTGTGCATCCATATTGCCTGCATTGGCTGATTGAAGAATTAGGGGGAATGCATTCATTTCTTGTTCATGCTGGAAATAGTAATATCCCAGTTTGAAAAGGGCTGCAGGGAGGTCTTCCTTGGCCGCATATTCCAACATTAACAAGCCCACCTCATCATCTTTTGCCTCATGCAATGTTGCCAGAAGTTCCAGCGCATTTTCATTGCCATTTTCTGCAGCCTTAGAAAGCCAAAAGAACTCCATTTTAGGGTTGCTTTCCACACCGTCACCGGCAACATACATCATGGATAGCAGATATTGTGCTGCGGAGTGCCCTCGCTCTGCTGATTTCCTGTACCACTTTGAGGCATCTGTATAACTTTGTTCAACACCCGTTCCTTTGTGATACATGACTGCTATACGGTATGGGGCACGCGGGTCTCCTAAATCCGAACCTTTAGTGGCCCATTGCATGGCATTTAGATAGTCGCCACTATTAAAAGCGCTATCTGCCAGTTCACTCCACGTATAACCGATATATCTTAACCATTTGGTTGCCTTGCTGCAACCCAGTTGTGATGCGAGTTGAAACCATGTAGTGGCTTCATCATAATCCTTTTCCGTTCCTAAGCCTTTATAATACAATTCTCCAACATGGCATATTGCTGCGGTATCGCCGTATTCTGCCGCTTTTTTCATCCATTTTATGGCTTCGGTATAACGTCTGGCTCGATAAGCGTTGCATCCTTGGTTATACCAGTTGTCCACTTGGGCTTGTGTGACCGTCTTGGTCTGTGACAATACGTTTGTAAAAATCGCGAACATAAACAAAATTGTACATATGATTTTTCTTAAATCCATCAAGTGCCTGTCCCTGTGATTCGCGTGATTTACTATTTCAGAACGATTAAAAATTTGCTCCAAAACTAAATTCTTTTCTATTCTCATAGTCTTTTTATTTAAGTTAATACTAAAGTTTTTCTCTCTATCAGCACTAACCTAAATCAAAGGAAAAGTGCAGACCCACCATACACTTTGCTAGGTCTGCGACAACCTCTAATACACTATGGAGAAGTCTGCACTATAGGTGCATACTCCAATGTGTATTAAGTCTGCTCATTAAACTCTTTTGAGGTCGCAGTTCAGCAGAGTGATTGAGCAAAAAGCATGTGTCCCCAAAGGAACACGTTGCAAAGATAGGGAATAATCCGCGAAGCAACAAATATTAACGGGAGGAATTGCATTTTCACATCTATTAAGGCATTGCGGGGGCGTATGTTAAATCCTTTAAGTTAGCAAAGGTTAAGTTTGTTAAGCATGGTTAAGGGATTTGGCCGGATGGCGGCATGTTGCTACCTTTGCCTTCGTGAATTCCAAAACTGAACGCCTATGAGATAAGACCGAGACAGACAGGGGCCGATGACCCGGCGGGAGGCGGGAGCGACCCGAACAAGGACCAAGAGAGAATGCTATCAAGAAAACGAAACGTAAAACAATCAAAAAACTAAGTATTATGGCTATTTTTTATAACAAAACCCTGCGCACAAGCAACCCCTCGGACAAGAATGCCGAGAAGAAGTGGTACCCCGTGGCCAAGAGCATCAGCCCTGCCACCGAGAAGGAAGTAGCAAAAATCATTGCCGACGAGACCACCCTCAACCCTAAGGAGGCCGAAATGGCCATCGCACAGGCCCGCAAGGCCATCCTCATCCTGCTGAAGGCCGGACGTACGGTGAAGTTGGGCGACTGGGCGACGTTCAAGGTTACCCTGCGTGCCGAGGGTGCCGACACGGAGGCCGAATGCACGGCGGCGAAAATCAAGGAGGTGCGCCCCCACTGCGTGCTCTCGAAGGAGTTCCGCTTCGAATTGCAGCAGGCCGACTTCCAGAGCACCAAGACGATGGAGAAGAAGACCTCGAAGTCGTCCGGCTCCTCTACGTCGGGCGGTAACAGCGGCTGGGGCGACCCGGGGGACATCACCGAGTAAACTCGCAAGTCAAAGGACTTAGAAACAGAAAGATGCGTGGCTTCCCGTCGGAGGTCGCGCATCTCTTTTCTGTCTTGCTATTAGTGTGCGGTGCAGCGCATTAGTAATGCGTCAGTGGCCACTCTATTAGGGCACCATTTTCCTCGCTATTAGTGCGCCCAAATTCTCGCTATTAGCCCGCCTCAGTTCTCGCTATTAGCGAACTTTCTTGCTCGCTAATAGCCAACTACCCCTGCTCGCTAATAGCGAGGAGAATTGTTCGCTAATAGCGAGAAATCTGGCGCACTAATAGCGAGCACGCACCCCTCTCTAATAGCGAGGATTCCGACGTGCCCGATGTTTCTCCTTCCTGCCCTTAAACCTTCCCGTCCTGCGTGGGTCTATCCTATATGCGACGATTCTTGTTCACAATCTCCATATTACTCTTTTCCCTGTCGGCCCTGGGGCAGGCGGACTCATTGCGGCTTACGATTCGTGGCATGGTGTACGAGAATCAGTCGCTCGACCCGCTGGAGGGGGCACAGGTGAGACTGCTCCGTACGGACTCGACACAGGTGGCCGGGGCACTGGTGCAGAAGAACGGGCTCTTCACCCTGCCGGGCATCCCTACGGGGACGTACATCCTGCAAGTCTCGTTCATGGGCTTCAAGGAGCAGAAGTTTACGCTAACCTTGCCCAAGAAATCGGGAAATTTCCGCGTGAAGGACATCCTGATGCGTGAGGATGCGAAGGTGATGGCGGAGACCGTCGTGGAGGGCAAACTGCCGGAGATGGTGGTGGTCGATGACACCATCATGTACAACGCCGATGCCTACAAACTCCCCGAGGGTGCAGTCGTGGAGGAACTCATCAAGAAACTGCCCGGCGTGGTGGTGAACGACGACGGCTCATACACGTGGAACGGCAAGACGGTCAGCCAGTTCCTGGTCGATGGCAAGGAGTTCTTCGGCAACAATCGCGACCTCGTGTTGAAGAACTTGCCGGCGGAAATCGTGGACAAGGTGAAGGCCTACGACAAGCAGAGCGACTACGCCCGCATCACTGGCGTGGACGACGGACAGGAGCGCACGGTGCTCGACCTGACGATAAAGAAGAATCGCAAGCGCGGATGGTTTGGCAACCTAGACGGGGCCTACGGTACGCACGACCGCTACAATGGGCGACTGATGGTGAATCGCTTCGTGGGCGACCAGAAGTTCTCGGTCATCGGCAACGCGAACAACACGCAGGGCAACGGCATGACGGACAACCAGTCGGGCGGTGCGACGATGAATTACCAGAAAATGAGAAACGGGGAGAGCGAGAAAATGAAGAATGCGTCGGACAGGGTAAAGAAGGAGCCTCTGCTGGAACTGAACGGAAGCCTCAATGGCAACTTCTCGCAGGGCAAGAGCCAGTCGTGGCGCAACTCGCAGAGTTTCGAAAATCAGACGGCAGCCTACTCGAACTCGTGGAGCCAAAGCGCCAACCATAACCGCAACCTCTCGTTCAACTACAAGGTGGAGTGGCGGCCCGACTCGATGACGAACATCCTCCTGCGCCCCAACATCTCGTGGACGGGCTCCGACAGCCGTTCGGCCAGCGAGAGCGCGGCCTTCCAGGACGACCCCTATATGCTCTCCACCGACCCCCTGGCCGACTATCAGGCACTGGCACCGCTCATCGGCGTAAACCACCGCGAGAATCGCAGTCGCTCGGAGTCGAAGAACTTCAACGTCAGCGGCTCCCTGCAAGTGAATCGCCGACTCCAGAAGCCCGGGCGCAACGTGACGCTGAACGCCGAAGCCGGATACGGCCACTCCACGAGCGAGAGCCAGTCCTACAGCCACGTCGATTACTACCAGATACTGGCCACGACGGGCGACGACTCCATCTACCACAAGATTCAGTACAACGATGCGCCGTCCCGCAATCGCAACATCTCCACCCAACTCTCCTACACCGAGCCCATCGGGCGGCAGATGTTCCTGCAGATGTCGTATCAGTACAGCCGCCGATTCACCGACCGCGACCGCAACGTCAGCAGCATCTTCGACTGGATGGATAGGGCTGATGGGTCTTATAATCCCTATGACACCTACGGCATCACCGCCGACAACTACCGCCAGTGGGAGAGCATCGCCGCGCCCGACATCGACCAGTGTAACTACACGACCAATACATACCAGAACCACAACCTGCGCCTGCAACTCCGCATCAACCGCACGCTCTACCGCCTGACCATCGGCGCCAACCTGCAACCGCAGGTGAACGAGGTCGATTATACCAAGGGCACCCGCCACTACGACGTGCGCCGCTCCGTCTTCAACGCCTCGCCGAACATCAACTTCCGCTACATGTTCTCGCGCCAGGAGCAACTGGAGTTCCGCTACAACGGACAGACGGGGCAGCCCTCCATCACAGACCTCATCCCCGACACCCTCTCTAATGCCGACCCGCTGAACATCCGCCTCGGTAACCCCGAACTGAAGCCTTCGTTCACCCACAACATGAACGCCTCGTATCGCCGCTCCGTGACTGACAAGCAGCGCACCTCGTCGCTCAATCTCTCGTTCCGCACCACGCAGAACTCCACGGCCAACCGCACCGAGTACAACGACGTGACGGGCGGACGCATCTCGAAGCCCGTGAACATCAACGGCAACTGGAACGGCTCGGCCAACTTCAACTTCAACACCGCCCTGGGCCCCGAGAAGTATTGGCGAATCAACATGGGGACGTCGGGCTCCATGACCAACGCCGTCTCCTACGTCTATCAGAAGCAGACGCAGGCGACTGTGAAGAATCGCACGCGCGGCCTCAATGCCTCGCAGTCGCTCCGTCTCTCGTATCGTCGCGACTGGGAGAGCGGCTACAACCTCGATGCAGGTGTCAATGGTCGTGCTGGTTATAACCACAGTCGTGCCTCCAACGCCTCGGCCTCTAATCTCGACACCTACACGTTCTCCTACGGTGGCTCCATGACCCTGCAGTTCCCCTGGGGCATGTCCTTCTCGACTGACCTCTCCGAGCAGAGCCGTCGCGGCTATGCCGATGCGGCCATGAACACCAACCAACTCATCTGGAACGCCTCGCTCAGCCAGCGCCTCCTGCGCAAGCGCACGCTTACCCTCTCCGTCCGTGCCCTCGACATCTTGCAACAGCGCGACAACATCTCCCGTGCCATCTCCGCCACCCAGCGCACCGACTCGCGCAACGAGACCGTCAATTCCTACGTCCTCTTCTCCGTCCAGTGGCGCTTCGGCAAGTTCGGTGGTCGCGGTCAAGGCCAGCGCGGCAATCGCGAAGAGGGGATGCGTGAGCGCCCCAATGGCGACGGTCCTCGTGCAGGTCGCGAAGGTGGTCGTGGCGAAGGCGGTAATGGAGGAGGTCGCAACGGCGGCGGTAATGGTGGTAATGGCGGCAGTCGCGGTGGCGGCGGAGGCTTCGGTGGCGGCGGTCGCTTCTAACCGAATAAAAAGCATCCATATTGCAGATTATCGCTCCCCTCTTGCGATAGTTTGCAATTATTTTTATATCTTCGTGGGCAGAATCTGGCAAATCAAATTACTAAACAGCCGTATTTTGAATATGGAAATTATGAATGAGTTGGATAGAAGCGGTCAATTTGAGTCGCAATCTCTAATGCAAGATTTGCGTCAAATCATCGAACAGGCTCGTGGTCATGTGGCGGCTACAGCCAATTATGAATTGACCATGATGTATTGGCATATCGGCGAACGCATCAACCGTGAAGTGCTTGGAAACGAGCGTGCAGAATACGGAAAACAAATTGTCGCGACAGTGTCGACACAATTGCAACTGGAATATGGAGAGCGGGGATTTGATGAGAAGAACATCCGAAGAATGATGCAATTTGCTTCAGTTTTTGCTAATCCCCAAATTGTCGCAACACTGTCACGACAATTATGGTGGTCTCATTTCGTTGAAGTCATACCTCTTAAGGACGACCTTCAACGCGAATTCTATCTGACATTGGCTGCATCAGAAAGATGGAGCGTACGCCAGCTTCGCAAGGAAATCGACGCAATGCTTTTCGAGCGCACGTCTATCAGTGGCAAGCCCGATGAGTTGATTAAGAAAGAACTGGCCACCTTGCGTGACGACCATGTGATGTCGCCAGATTTGGTATTCAAGAGTCCGTACTTCCTGGAGTTTACGGGCCTGAAAGGCATGTATAGCGGGAAAAGCCTGGAGGATTGTCTGGTGGCACACTTGGAGCAGTTCATCATAGAGTTGGGTAACGGATTCAGTTTCGTTGCACGACAGAAGCGGATGATTATCGACGGTGAAGACTTCAAACTTGACCTCCTGTTCTATCATCGCCGCTTGCATCGTTTGATAGCCATTGACCTAAAACTTGGGCGTTTCAGGGCAGAATATAAGGGACAGATGGAACTCTATCTGCGTTGGTTGGAGCAGAATGAGATGGAGGCAGGCGAAGAAACTCCCCTTGGACTGCTACTCTGTACAGAGGGCAGCGAGGAGCAGATAGAGTTGCTGCAACTCGACAAGGCTGGCATCAAGGTGGCTCAGTATATGACAGAACTGCCATCGCGCGAAGTGTTGCAACGGCAGATACAAAAGTCCTTAGCAGCAGCCAAGGCGAGATTAGTTAATTTTGAAGAGGCTGACGCTCGCATTTAGAATTATAATACATCCCTAATTCCATAGGTAATGGCTA
Source organism: Bacteroidaceae bacterium (assembly GCA_017464345.1). GTDB lineage: Bacteria > Bacteroidota > Bacteroidia > Bacteroidales > Bacteroidaceae > Physcousia. The sequence goes on along the minus strand of JAFUAH010000021.1, from coordinate 27,274 downwards.
AATTTGAAGATGACGAATACACACTAAAAGCGAAGGAACTTGTCTTGCAAGGCAAAAGTTTTTTTATAACCGGTAAGGCTGGCACTGGTAAAACAAACCTTCTTCGTAAAAGAATAATCCCTATGTGTCGGGCTATCGGCAAGAATATAGCAGTAGCAGCACCTACTGGAATTGCTGCGAAAAATGCAGAAGGACAAACTTTACACTCATTGTTTGGATTAAAAACAATAGTATTTATTCCTGGTAAAGTGCGTAAGTGGTATCGTCCTCTTGATGATGCGAAGGTAAAGGTGATAGAAAAACTTGATATTCTCATTATAGACGAAATTAGTATGGTAAGATGCGATTTATTGGATATGGTAGATCGTACCCTTCAACTATATAAAGGGAATAAAAAACCTTTTGGTGGCATTCAGGTCATATTATCTGGAGATTTATACCAATTACCTCCTGTCGTAACAGAAGATGAGGAGAAACTGTTGTACTCTCATTACCAGACTCCATATTTTTTCTCTTCAGATGTGATAACAAAACATCCATTTCCACTATTAGAGTTGAGAAAAAATCATAGGCAAAAAGAAGATTCTATTTTTGTTAATATTTTGAATAACATAAGAGATGGTAGGTATTTATCTTCAGATAGGGAAATACTCAATAAAAGATATAACCCCGAGTTTGAACCATCAAAAAAAGAATTCATAGTATATCTTCGCACAACAAAGTATAATGTTCGGAGGCATAACAATAGTAAGTTAAGAAGAATACAAAGTAAAGAGGAAATATTTTGGCCAGAAATTGAAGGCATATTCCCCCCAAAACTATATCCTACTGATAATCCGTTAAAACTCAAGGTCGGTGCTAAGGTCATGTTTTTGCGTAACGATGTTGATGGCTTATATGTTAACGGTACTCAAGGAGTTATAAAAAGTATCATTAAAGATGAAGATACCATACAACAAATACAAGTTATTACTGATGAGGGATATTCCGTTAGCGTCGCACGTTCAACATGGGAAGTTTATGAGTATTTTTACAATGAGGAAACAAAAACTATTGAGCCAAGGGTTATAGGCTCATTCACACAATTTCCACTTAAACTTGCATGGGCGGTCACTATCCACAAGAGCCAGGGAATGACTTTTGAAAAGGCAATAGTTGATGCTCACCAATCTTTTGCTTCTGGTCAAGTGTATGTAGCATTAAGCCGATGCCGTTCATTAAGGGGACTAACATTAACTTCAAGAATATCTGAAAGTGACATTAAGGTTGATCCAATTGTTGTTGAATATATGAAGACAGTGGAAAGAATAGAACCTTACACTGAAGACGAATATGCTACAGGACAATATTTTGAGACACTAACTGACCATATATACAAAGAAGGGAAGTTGTTCTGCCTATATGATGGTAAATACCATTGTTATGTTGTTATGACTTCCAAAGGTTTCTTCCTCAAATTGACATATGGTGGATATTATTTCCTGTCAGGGCATATAAGTAATAATAAACAGGGATACATCTGGGTTAAAAACAAGAGAGAGAAATTAACTGATTATGATGTTTGCTATTCAACAGATAATAAGACGGACATTGCCTTCGGGCATTTTTTAGAGAGTGTTTCTGATAGAACATTAATCTACCGCAATTTGAAAAGTGGAGAAACATTCACATTAAATCTTAAAACCGGTCGGAAAATGGAATAAAAAATATAAAGATGCGCAATAAAGTCTTTATAGAATTACTGGCTAACACCCCCAAAAAGTTAGTGGGGAAAACTATAATATATTTAATGTTTATTGGTAACTCGGAATAAGATGGCTGCGAGTTGAAATAGCATTTGAGAGAAGTAATATGGAAGATAACAAAGGACAGATATTGCTCTACCAAACTCCAGATGGGGAGTCGAGGATAGAGGTACGATTGCAGGGGGAAACCGTCTGGCTTAGTTTGGAGCAGATGGCAGAGTTGTTTCAGCGCAACAAATCGACCATTTCCAGGCACATCAAGAATGTGTTTGAGGAAGGGGAACTGAAGTCTGACGCAACCGTTGCGTTTTTTGCAACAGTTCAAACGGAAGGAAATAGAAAGGTAGAGCGCGGCATTGCTTATTACAACCTTGATATGATTATCAGTGTGGGTTATCGTGTGCATTCCTATCGCGGTGTTCAGTTCCGTATGTGGGCAACAAGGGTCTTGAAAGAGTACATCGTGAAGGGATTCGCTTTGAACGACGACTTGTTGAAACGGGCTGGTGGGGGTAATTATTTCGACGAACTGCTGGCACGTATTCGCGACATCCGTTCATCGGAAAAGGTTTTCTACAGGAAAGTGCTTGAGATTTATGCCCTCAGTATCGACTATGACCCGCGTGTGGAGATGACGCAGGAGTTTTTCAAGACGGTGCAGAACAAGATGCACTATTCTGTGCATGGTCATACGGCTGCCGAAATCATCTACGAGCGTGCTGATGCAGGGAAGGACTTTATGGGGCTGACCACATGGACAGGTGCCTTACCCCAGAAAGCAGATGCTGAGATTGCCAAAAACTACCTCTCGCAAGAAGAGATAAGGACGCTCAACCGTATTGTGAGCCTCTATCTCGACTTTGCAGAATTACAGGCAGAGGAGCATCGCCCCATGTATATGAAAGATTGGATTACGATACTTGACGATTTCCTGCGCATATCCCGGAAGGACATCCTGACTCATGCAGGACGAATCTCAGCACAACTGGCAAAGGCTAAGGCCGATGCGGAGTATGACAAGTTTAAGGAGCGGACGAAGAACGAACTTACACCTGTCGAGATTCATTTCTTGGAGCAGTTTGAAAGGGAGCAGAAGAAATTGGGGAAGGGCAATCGTGAGGAGAAGATATGATATAGGTCTCCGTATATGGACAGCCACTGGCATGATGCCAATGACTGCCCACCGATTGAGAGAAAGAGATTGTTTGCTTGTTACCTGGAATCACGGAGTTCCGCCAGGTTTTGCTCTATTTCCTGCATGGTGGAGCGATGCTTCTGCCATCCCACCCAGCCGCAGAGGAGGCCGACGGCGGTGCCGAGGAGGACGAAGTAGATGCCGTCGAGGCTGCGCCAACCCTCGATGTAGAGCGTGGCGAAGATAGTGAGGACGGCGATGGGCGTACCGATGAGGCTCTCGCCGAGGTAGCAACGCTTGTAGCGGACGACGTTCTGGAGTTGGCGCTCGGGGGAGTTCGTCACGTTGAAGCGGGCGAGGATGAGCAGGCGGAAGGCCACCATCAGCACCCCTAGGGTGCACACCGCTTCGAGCAGCAGGAAGGTCGTTTCGTGGCGATAGATGCCCTTCATGCGGAGCAGGGGGATGACGACGGCGGCGACGAAGGCCGTGGTCATGAGGTTGAACACACCCTGGCGTCGCAGGCGTTCGTAGATGGTTTGCGTGTTGCTTTTCAGCATTTCGTGCAACATACGTTGGTTATACACTTCGCTCTTCGAGAGGCGTTCGTCGAGCAGGTTCCATTTCTGTTTCAGTTCTTCAAGTTCCATAGTGCTTTCGTTTTTACTGGTTGATGCTCATACTCTTCAGTTTCGCCTTGATGCGGTTGATGCGCACTCCCACGTTCGAGACGGAGATGTCGAGTATTTCGGCTATTTCCTCATACGTCCGTTCGTCCAGCCAGAGCAGAATCAGCGCGCGTTCCAATTTGCCCAGGCGGTTGATGAGGCGGTAGAGTTCGGTGAGGTTTTCCCGTTCCTGCTCGTCGGCGAAGAGGTCGGCCATTGAGAGCGTGAAGGGAACGGTTTGCGGACGGCTCTGCGACGAGCGCATCCACGAGATACAGGTGTTCACGGCGATGCGATAGACCCACGTCGAAGGTTTGCTCTCGCCACGGAATCGGGGGAAGGCCCTCCACAGGTTCAGCACCACCTCCTGATAGAGGTCGCTGATGGTCTCGTCGTCCGTGGCGTAGGCGAGGCATACCTTATATATCGCCCGTTGGTTGGCGTCCACGAGGCGGAGAAACCTCTGTTCCAGTTCGTTGTTCAGTTCTTTCATCTTGTTCACGTCTTTTTTGTTCGGTCTTCATCCTATTAGTCGAAGGGGGAGGGGAAAACTTACATCGTCGGCGTGAAAAAGTGAAATGGAACTGGTGTCTTAGGGTATAATCTCCAAGGTTTGACGCTTATAGTTCACAACGAGTGCCGTGCCTCCGAGCGAGTAAGCGTTAAGAAGCCCGTGGTTATACTTGCCGTTGAAGAAGTCATGCTCGAAATCCTGCTTCCCTATCCTGAAGTGTACGCCCCTGGTCAGTTCTGCATCCACTATCTGTAGTCGGTGCGCTATATCTGCGCTCTCCTTCCTGACATGCTCTGGCGTTCCCGTTATAAAACCTTGCGGCAAATTACAATGTCGCGAACCAGTGTCAAAGAGAAGCCACTGCTTCCGACCGTCGATTTTACACTTGAGCATAATACTGTTTACCGCCTTCCGGGAGTAAACCCAATGGATGACATGCCCCGTTGGTTTCCGCTTGATGTCGCATGCTTCCACAGAGTTATTCGCCAAGTCAAACTTCCATGCTCCGCGAATGAGGATATTCCCGCCGACGATGAAGCGTGGAGCATAATCCACAAACTTTCCCGCCACATCCGTTATCATGCAGTACACCCCCGGATAGGCCTTTCCGCAGAAGCGCAGCGAGTCAAGGAGCACGAAGTACTGTTTCTTTTCTTTGCCTCCTTTGATATAGTCAGCCTCACTTATACCCCATGCTTCGGCGGCATAGGCTGAATCCATGACGCAAAACGAGCACCCCGTATCCACCATCGCCTTCAGCGAATCCTGCCGTCCGTCTCTTGACAGGGAGACATTGCTGTAAATCCATGTGTCCACGAACTTCGTCTGTGCCTCTGTCGCCAAACAGGTTATAATGCCATATACGAATACAAGAAAGTGCTTCATTCTGGTAAATTGGAATTTATGCTTCAATGCTTCTTAGTACAAGATTTTACAATCCCATAAAGCAACACAACTGCATGGATTAACGTGAATAGAACTAAATACATCCACCATGTAAATGCAGCACCTCCACGTCCTCTAAAGGACATCAAATGGCATTATTATCCATATCGTAAATCTCGTTTTGTCAGTTCTATTGTTCTTTTTCTGGTGCAGGAAATGTTTCAAAGTCAGAGCCTTCAATAGGCTTGATGTGGTCTGAGGCTCGTTCTGGTGAAACAACGGAATGACCAAGACGACGTTCCATCGTTTGACGTGCATCGCGGGCAACACTGCCACCCTCTTGTGCTATACGCTGGCTCTCAACCATTGTCTGAGGATTAGACTGACGGGAGTATTCCGTGGTTGCAACCTCGGCAAGCGTATTGAGGGCCAGCTCAATGTTAGTCATGTTGTCGCGCAGGTTCTCTTTTGTCAGACCCTTGTAGCGTTTATACTGCCCTGTGGTCATGCCACTCCACGCTTTGGTGAGGACGTTGGTGAGGATAGCAAAGTCGCGTGGCTCATGGATGCCGGAACGATGCCATTCGTCCGTCAGTTCCTTGCGCATCTCTATGGAGCGCATGCGTTCGTTTATCCAACGGTCACTATACCCTTGACGGCGATAGTCCTCTACTGCCATTTGGAATGTCAGTTCGGGGTCAATTATCTGGTCAATGCGTTGGCTGCCCAACTCTGCTAACCATTGACGTACAGGCTCTGCTTTCTTGGAAGGAATCGACTGAATGATACGGAAAATACCTTCCAAGTCGGCGGCTTGGGTCTTTCTTTTCTTTCCGTCTGGAGCCAGCATGACAACAGGGGTACAAATTGTACCCCACTTGGAATTAAGTTCAGCATCACGTGTCCGCATCCGCTTGATGTACTGCTTGACATCAACACTGTCGGTCAACACTTGTACTATGTCGGCAACAGAGAAAAAATACTTCTCTTTTTCTGCATCCCAAACGATGCGTACTTTCTTGCCCTCAAATAGTTGTATTGCGAAATTCTCTTCCATGTTACTTTCTATTGTAGTTTGCTAAATTCCGATTTATCTATTTCACTTATCGTCCACAAATATACGAAAAATCCCAGACACGAAGTTGTGATGTCTGGAAATAATTCCTGTAACGTATCCGAGGTTTGAAATTTTTATATAAATTTGCAATCGGAAATCAGATAGTGAAATAATCGACTTACTATGAAACTTCGGAAAACGTGGATGCTGGCCGCCATCCTGACACTTTGTGGCTTGAGTGTGCTCTTCGTTTCATGCAATTCCCGTAGCGGCTCGCTCGCAAAAGACATCAGCAGCGTGGCTGGGACATTGGACGGGCCGTTGCCTGCCGACTCTGCACCCTTCCGGGTGCTGGAAGCGATGGAGCGGGCAGAGTGCTTCCACCAGTATGAAATCATGAGCGACACGACCTGCCACATCTGTGTCGAGGCCATTGCCGAGGCGGATGCGACTTCGACAGAAGGTTATGGCATCGTCGTGACGAAGGGAGCCACTTCGACTACGTTCCCCAATCTTTGCAACGCTCGCTGTCCCATGGCTGCCTACGACAAACAGCACGGTTGGCTCTGGCTCACCTCGAGTGCCATGTGGGGTACGGGCGTGCAGGTGGATTGGCTCTACCAAATTCGTTTCGACAAGGACGACAAGGCGTACATCGCCCACATCGTCAACCCCTACGATATTCAGCAGCAACTCCTTGGCCGTCTAGGTTATACCATCGAGGGCGAGCAGATAACACTCTACGATGGAGAGCGAGAGATTGCCCAAGCCACGAACACCGTCACCGACATGGGGGGCTTCGACGACGAGCAGCATCCCGTGTGGATAGGGGAACAAATCACTTACGACCTGGCCGGGCCTACTCCCTGTCTGCTCGTTACGCCTGGCATTAAGTTCACCACGGGACTTGTGCTGACCTACGACGACATGCCCACCCTGACGGCCCTCCTTACCATTGCCGACGACGGAACACTGAGCATTGGCGACATCAGCGTAGCCGAGACGGATACGACTGTAACGGCCGAGATGGCCTACGAGGGCGTGAACAATTACTGCCATAGCGCGTACGACTGGAGTCCGTCCGAGGCCAACCCTTCCCTGATGTCGATAACGATGGGGGAAGAGACGGAGACGGAATACGAGGTCGTGTTCCGCAGTTACACCGGCGCCCTCGTGTACTTCTATGTCGAGAAGGCGAACGGGCGGACAAGGATGGTGGAGCACGTCCCCGCGCTTAATGTAGAAAGCGAGGCAGGAAGCATCGATTTGTTTGATTACTTAAAGTAAGGGGGAGCATTCACTCTCCCTTTCCTATTAGTATCGTGTGTTATCGTTTCCGCCGCTTCGGCTCGGGTAGGGCCTCGTAAGTCGAGCGGATGAGGGTCGAGAGATAGACGCGGTCGTCCACGTCGGTGATGTAGAAGTAATCCTTTGCGCCCTCGTAGGGTGGGCGCAGTTCTTCCTTGCGGAGCATCGCGCGTGCGGCCTCGGTCGGCTTCACGTAGAGGCCGTCGTCGCAGATGAGGGCGACAATCTTCCCGTCGCAATAGAGCCCGTAGTCGCCAAACATCTTCCGCGCCGCGATGTCGCCCGCCCCGCTGCACTGGTCGGCGATGTACTGCACAAAGTCTATGTTGCTTGCCATAAGTCCTAAATGTCCTGTTCCTCGTCCGTTCTATTCCTGTTCAATTGCTTGACGGCCTTGTCGAAGTCGCTCTCCAGAAGTCGCATCTCCCGTTCGCGATAGATTTCGAACTCGCGCTCTGCCTTTTCGATGGCCTCCTGATGGGACACCATGCCCGTGCCCTCCAGAATGTTCTTTCGCAATCTCAATATTTGGTCATCGAGTGCCGCAATCCAGTCGGCCATCGTCATCGGGTTCTGCTCCAACGCCTGAAACTCTGCATAATCGAGGAACTGCGAGGTCAGCAGGTTCAGCCGCTGCAGTTCCAACTCCGTCAGGTAGTTCTTTGCAATCTTCACGTCGTCGCGGGTCACATAGTTACCCTTGAAGTTCGTCATCCCCACGAACGGCTTCTCGTTGTCCACCCGTTCATAAATCAGTTCGGCCGCCGTATGCTCATGCACGGCATAGTGCATCTTGTTCTGCACGGTGGCAAAGAACAGTTTCGTCATCTGCGAACGAGGGTCGTAGTCGGTCGATGTCGCGTAGATGTCCGTCACCTGCTGATAAAAATTCCGTTCACTACTGCGGATGTCCCTGATGCGTTGCAGCAACTCCCGGAAGTAGCGGTTGCCGCCCTGCTTCAGTCGCTCGTCGTCCATCGTGAAGCCCTTCTGGATGTACTCGTGCAACCGTTGTGTCGCCCAGCGGCGGAAGCGCACGGCAATAGGTGACTGCACGCGATACCCCAGGGCGATAATCATGTCCAGATTGTAGTGGTCGACATTGTAGTTTTTGCCATCTGTAGCAGTTGTTCGGAATTTCCGAACAACTAAATCCCGCTCCAGTTCTCTATCCTCGAAGATGTGCTTAATGTGCTCACTTACGTTCGATTTGCTCGTTTGGTATATCTCTACCAATTGTGCCTGTGTCAGCCACACATCCTCGTCGGCAAACCTCACGCTGACGCTCACTCGTCCGTTCTCGTCTTTATATAGAATCAGTTTGTTGTCCATGCTCTTCCTCTTATTCATTTCCGACGGCCCTGACCTCATGGTCGTTGTAAAAGCGTATGGATACCTTGCTCATATCCTTCATTATGTTTCTGATGTGTTCTCTGTCTTTATATCGGAATTGCTTTCAAATCAAATTTACTACTATCTTCATCAAATACAACATTGAATTCCTCTACCCCTCTTTTTACGGCAATTTCACGTAGGGTATTTCTATCCTCATTAGAAATATCTGGTCCATAATAGATTGCCTTTACGCAATCTTTGTCTGAAATAGAATAGTAGTCATCCTCATTTGTTAAATTGTAATAGAGCATACGCCATTCTTGCTCATGTTCATATACTTTTTTGTCTTTGTATAAGTATGATAAGAACCAATACAATTGATTTACGGGATAATGTTTCCTATACTCCATTATTGCCGAAGAGGAGAAACCTGTCTGTTTCATAAAATCAAGCATAAAGACAACCATTTCTTCATATGTCGCATTTAGTCTTTCTTCAGAGTAAAAGACTGGAAACAATTCTAGTTCATGCGTCTTTTTTGAATGCATTTCTTTTATGTTTCGGAAATCATATCTCAAAGCAAATCCTTTATATCCGCCTCCATACCGATCCCACATATATTTAGAGTGGACACTTTCTGTAAAGCACCCGATTTTTGCACTATTCCTAGGACTTCGGAATCGCGATTCTTTATTTTTGAGATATGAAATGAAATCATTGATGTATGTATTCCCAATATGAACTTTTAGAATATCTCTAATTTGTTCATTGGTATATCCTCCTTTCATATATTCATGAGTTCTTGCTACGATTTCAGTTGAGGGATATAACTCTGGATGTAAACGGATGCTTTCTAGGAAAATCAACATCCACGAATCATATCCATTATCGATATTCTGTTTTACAACTTTCTTATCTACAAATAAGCACGAATCGTATTTGTCAGGGAACATTCCTGCATGGCAAAGTGATATTTCCCCCTTTTTGAAGTCGTCAATGGAATAATCATTAACGCTTCGATATCGAAATAATTTTTCTGGAATATTGGGCAATAAAATCTTATAGATGCTGTTCCAACCTTTTTCCACTATAGTCGAATCTGCATCAGATGGGATTTTAACACTTTCTATATATTCCCGAAACAGTTCTCTAAAATTAGTCATTTGTATTCGTCTATTTTGTTGTCTATATGCATATTTGAAGTGAGAACGGTGTCCTACTTATTCAAAGAGAATTTATTTCGGAGGCTTTTGCTTATATTAAGTTTTGATTTTGATTCCGAATAGATAGTATCTCCTTCATCGTCGTATCCTTAAAGGTATGCCATATCGGCAAGTCTATCATATAGAAGTCATCAAATAACTGCTTGACAAATTCGACCTCGAAGACAAGGCGGAAATCATTCTCGTCGCATTCTGGATGTACCTCATGTTTGGACCCGACCCGCGCTATCTTTATAAGATAAAGGTCACGAATGCCCTTTCCTTTTTTATAAGGCATGAAGTAATAGAGTTTGTTCAATGCTACCGTAGAAGGGAATTTCTTGCCTGTATAATATACGTTGATTGAGCCATCAAGAAACATTTCTATCGTATCGTTCTTGACATAAGAGATAAGCACATTCTTGTCGGACTCGACACCATCTTCATGGAACTTGTTACTCACAATCTCGTCGGGAAACTCATCTTTAATTTCTTTAATATTAAGTGCTGGGACCTTTAATACATCTTGGAAGGGTTTGACGATATTCCACATCAAGATTGGTGGTACTGCATTTCCTATGGCTTTATATTGCCTTCCCTGCGAAACCATCTCAAAGGCAAAGTTATCAGGGAAAGACTGAATCCGCGCAGCCTCTCTTGCCGAGAATCTGCGGTATCGGTCGCCTACCATAAATACCGGGTCTGTACTATTCAAACTAACTTTTGCAAGATGAGCACTTATTGTATTGCAAGGCTCATCTAATCTCATGACACGCCCCTTGTTCATTTTCTCTCGTACAGCCATCATCCCAGCAACGGCGCGGTCGCTAAAGAAAAGGTTCTCTTCTTGGTTCGCTTCTTCAAGAATAACATCCCCTAATACCTTCCTCTCATTCTGCCTGACGTGCATGGGGAAGTGGTACTTTACCAGATCTTTCTCGTCTCTGAAACCAATCATTATCACGCGCTCACGTTTCTGAGGAACTCCAAAGTCTGCTGCATTGAGCAACTTGTGTATAACCTTATAACCAGCAGCGCGAAATTCATTTAGAATCATCGGGAATGCTTTCCCGTTATTTGCAGAGAGCAAACCTTTGACATTTTCAGCAATAAAAAAACGAGGTTGGCGTTCACGAAGTATTTTCACCATTTCAAAAAATAGCATACCTCGTTCGTCCTTGTATCCAAGTCGTGGTGGATTTTGTGCAGAGATGGAAAATGATTGGCATGGGAACCCACCTATTAGCATATCAAACTCGGGTATATCTGCAATGTTGATTTCTCGAACATCTTTAACAATACATTTATGTTGAAAATTAGCATTATATATTTTTGTACAATAAGGATCATTGTCCACAGAATACACAATTTCAAAAGGATTCTCTTTATAATCCTTTCCGAGATACGTAAAGCCACCGACAAGTCCTAAATCCATTCCGCCGCAGCCGCAAAACAAGGATGCAACTTTCAACTTTGCCATTGAAGTACTTTTGTTGGAGTAAATTGTGTAGAATCAAATGAAATCTCAATACCGTCTCTAATCTCCCCTTCTATCATGTCGCTTTTATAGAGTTTAACAGGGTCACGAAGAATATAGAGGGTCTTGTCCTCTTCACTAAGCATTAGACGATAAACACAATAATGGTGCTTAATGGTACCTGCAACCATCCACTCATGGGGAGACATATGAAAAGCGTTCATTCCTATTTTACGTTTACTGACAGTTGTCTTGACTTCAATGTAGCGTAATTCATCAGTTCCGTCCGCCTCCATACTTTCTATATCGTATCCTGGATGGTATGCAGGAGAATCGACAACGCGTACTATTTTCAGCATATGCTCATAACCCTTAATCTTCAAGCGCATAAGTTCGTGGCCGTAAATAATAGCCTCACCCAAATTGCCAATATCTTTTGTTGTTTTATCTTCATTTGTTACAACTTCTTTAATTCTGTCGCTAAAAACAACATCAATTTCTTTCTCGCTCTCAAAAATTGATTGTAAGTTTGTCTTAAACAAATCAGGATTAAGAGAATTGTTCACATATTCAAACCATCGTGGCTCTATTTTTGAAATCTCATTGAGTGAAATGTCCTGCATTCCGTAAAAGGATTCGTAGCCGTTATAGAATGATTTATCGTTGGCGAATTGGCTTATTGTGTCATATTCATTCCCTCGCAGTGTGTAATAGCCATGACTCTTCTTTAACAAATTGGCTAATTCCATATAATCCAATATGTCACCAGCATATCTTGTTACATCGCCCTTTGTTCTTGCAGTGCCCTTAGAGGAAAATACTTTTGGATCCTTTTTGTTATAGTATTTTATGCGATTCTTTCGGTTAAAAAGAATTAATTCAGCAACTTCCCTAACTGATGTTTGACCGCTTGTTACACGAATATCGTTAAATATGCAGTATGTGGCTTCTTCTGCCGAAATTGACATCTGTTTCTCACTTTTTTGGCTTGAAAGAATCTTGTTTCCTTCAAGCAGGACTTGAATAATAGTTTTTGCAGGTTTAAAGCGGATGTCTTTTTCGATAATTTCCTTTACATCTTTGGCTTTCATGTGGCCGCCGGGGAACTGAAAAGAATTAAGAAAGAAACGAAGGAATTGTGTTAAGTCTTGATTGTCATGCAAGAAAGTAGCCATTCTGGAGGTTTCTGTATATCCCTCAACTTTATTTTCTGTATAAAAGCCAAATAAAGCAGGTATCTCAGTGCGCCAATTTTGTAGAGTCTTTTCTTCCATGCCGACATTGCCAGGGAACATTCTGATGGCATTAAGATACTTTTCGTTATATTCGCGGCAAGGTAACTTGGGGAATTTACTACATTCTGTTGCCATGTATAATAAAACATTTTCTATATTGTTCTTGAAACGAGGACGAACAAAATGTATTCTATACCAAAACTCATCAGGTATATTATAATATGTACTACTTTTTGCATTCATAAGTCTTGTTTACGAAATATATGGTTTAAGATAAGTCGCTATGGCATTTGCCATTATCGGAGGTACAGCATTACCAACTTGTTTATATTGGCTTGTTTTGCTTCCTAAAAATATAAATTCATCGGGGAAAGATTGTATTCTTGCACTCTCGCGAACGGTTGGCACACGATTGTATGAATAATGAAAATGATGTCTGTGTCCCGTATCTATAGTGATGCTTGGACGTTGACTATTGAGGCGAGTCCATGCAATATGCACCTTTCGCGTTGTTTGCAGTTCCAATGGGAGGTCTTTGTAGTTACCGCCATCGGGAACCATTGCGATAATACGTTTTGTCTGTTCGTTGTGTTCTGTGATTTCGTGATTGTACACTCCTTTGCTATGTTTGCGTACAAGCAACTGATATTCGCTTTGGCTCTCCGTGGGGTATGGATTCCCGTTTGCGATTGTTCTATCTGGCAAATCACTCAACGCCTCTTGACAAGTAACTTTGTGAGAAACGATCGGTATGTCGAAATTAAATACTTTATCGATTAAGCCGATAAAAACAGCCCTTCTGCGATTTTGTGGAACTCCATAATCGGATGCTGTCAGCACCTTATATGTAACATGATAGCCCAAATTCATAAAATCATTAAGTATGGCATCGCGTACCACACCGCCGCCCAGTGAGAGAATGTTGGGCACGTTCTCCATTACAAAGGCTTGCGGTTTGAAGTACGCTACCATACGAACGAACGACTTGTATAGTTCGTTGCGTTTGTCTTCGACAATTCTTTTTCCTGCTACGGAAAATCCTTGACAAGGGGGGCCGCCAATAATAACATGAATTGGAGCCCCCCCAATAGCAGTGGCTACCTTTTCAGGAGATAGTTGCGAAAGGTCTGCTTCGAGCGTTTTAGAATATTTGTGATTATACTTATAAGTAAGAAGTGCATCGCGCCAGATGTCGATGCCCATCAATATGTTATAGCCTGCTTTCTCAAAGCCAAGCGATAGTCCTCCGCAACCGCAGAACAGGTCTAAAACATTAATGCTATCAGTTTTTATCGACATCGTGTATCGTTTAGGAATATAATTTTTATGGGTCAAAGGTACAACTTTTCCTTTAGATAGCAAAATTTTTCCCAATTGGGCATACATGTCTTAAGTTCGTATTTCCTTATTATTGCGAATTCGACAGAATTAAGTAGCATATTTGCTATATTATCCGTGTCATATATGACTAATAAATGTTTCCTTTTCGCAAAGATAGGGAAAAATATTGATATACTTGCGATGGAATCGATAAAAAAGGAGGAGGACAGGTTTCGTGTAGTGTTCCCCCTGCGCTCTTACCCCTTCGTCCATTGATGCTGAATTTAATTCAGTAGCAACACTCAAAGACATTGGGGCGATGATTCATCCGATACATATCATCAAGCACCGCGCCGTTGGAGAAGAAGATGCCATCTTGTTCTAATACCCCAAAGGCATCATGCGCATGACCGAACAGGTGATAGCGTGGCTTTATCTGGAATATGCGATTTCGCAGCATAGCATTTCCCCAGTGGATTCCCATTGTCTGGTCGAGAATCATCGTCGGCGGTTCATGTGTGACCACAACGTCCGCTCCCTCGGGTATGGCATCCTCCTTGTGATTGTAGGCAATGCCAAAAAAGTTCACACCTTCAATCTCAACCCCTCTGTCTTGCAGGAAGAATACGTTGTCGGGTAAGTCTTCTATCTGCTCTGCGTCCCATAGGCAAAGGTCGTGGTTGCCCGTGACGAATATTTTGTACTTGTAGGGCAAGGTCATAAACCAGTTTAGGAAATCGAGAACTTCCCCTTCAGTTCCCATTTCCGTGAGGTCACCACAGTGTACGATGACATCGGCTTTCGGCATATTCCGCAATTGGCCGTGCCTGTTATGCGTGTCGGAGATGTGGAGTATCTTCATGTCAGTTTTGAGAAATCGAGATAACGGCGATAGAAATAATTAAAGGGTGCGGTCTCCTCCTGGGGACATACGGCCAATGCTTGTTCGATAAAGGACTCAAGCGAGACGGCACGCAACTTGTATTGGTATTGTGGGAGCAATTCGTCCCGCACTGATGCAACCTCCACCTCGGTTGTCGGATGCAGGGCTGGCGACAGCACCACGGAATAGTATCTGTTAGCACCTTCGACGACACCATACGATTCCGTCAGCAGAAAGTTCCGATAGATTTGGCTGATTGCCCGCCTACCGTCCAAAAGTTCTTCCTCGGAGGCTTTTTTGAACACGCCCAACCTTTTAATCCATTCCTTGTGTCGTTCTGTTCGGCTTGCACTGTTCGGGTTAAGTGTATCGGTGTATTTCGTTTCGATGGCAATGAAGGACTGCTGGCCTTCAACGTCCCGATAGCGTATGATAGCATCCATCGCGGTTTTGTCGTTCAGGTAGTTCTGGATGTCCTCATGGAGGTATTCCAGCCTCACTTCGGTCACCTCCTGTATGCCATATTCAGGGAAAACGTGTTGCAGAATGTCGGTGGCCAGTTGCTGTTTCCCCTGCTCCAGCATCTTGATGAAAGGGCAGAAGAGATTAAAGGCCACGATGCTCTGATTGCAAGCATACGGCGTAAAGAGGACAACGATATATTGCAAAGACCGTAACGATGTATTGCAAAGGCCATAAGGACGTATTGCAAAGGTTGTAGGGACGTATTGCTTGGACGGGACATAAGTTTGGAACCTGCGTACCAAACCTTGGAACGCACAAACCAAACCTTGGAACGTGCGTTCATAACCTTGGAAATCTTTATGCAGCACTATATTTACTGCATCCGTCCGTGCTCTTCACGCATAGTTGTCTCGTATTTGCTATATCGTTTGCAAATTTATGAAATAATTATCAATTATCAATTGTCAATTAAAAAATATTATCTTTGAGTCTCTTCGAGCCTCGAAGATAGGCGGCACCTCGGAAAACATCAAAATTATTTGTGTTTTCGCTCGGTTTGCACTATCTTTGCATCCCCATGCTCACGGAACGGACGATAGAGAAACTGCGGATACTGGCCGAGGCGGCGAAGTACGACGTGTCGTGCTCGTCGAGCGGCACCGTGCGGAAAGGCAAGGCGGGCATGGTAGGGAACACTGTCGGGGGCGTGGGCATCTGCCATTCGTTTGCCGACGACGGGCGGTGCATATCGCTCTTGAAGGTGATGCTCACGAACTACTGCAAATACGACTGCGCCTATTGCGTCAATCGCCGGACGAACGACATCCGCCGCGCCACGCTCTCCGTCAGCGAACTGGAGGAAATCACGATGGAGTTTTATCGCCGCAACTACATCGAGGGCCTCTTCCTGTCGAGCGGCGTGGTGCGCACGCCCGACTACACGATGGAACGGCTGGTGGCCATCGTCCGCGACCTCCGGACGGTGCACCACTTCAATGGCTACATACACCTGAAGAGCATCCCCGGTGCTTCGCGTGAACTCTTGGCCGAGGCCGGTCGGTGGGCCGACCGCATGAGCGTGAACATCGAGATTCCGCGTGAGGAATCCCTGAAACTGCTGGCACCCGAGAAGGACCATCAGAGCGTATTCCAGCCGATGGCCCTCATCCAGCAGGGCGTTCTGGAAAACAAGGAAGACCGCCGACGCTTGCGCCACGCGCCGCGCTTCGTGCCGGCAGGGCAGTCGACACAGATGATAGTGGGGGCAACCGAGGACAGCGACCGCGACATCCTGCGCATGTCCAGTGCCCTCTATCAGCAACCCACCTTGCGCCGCGTGTATTACTCGGGGTACGTCAGCGTGAACACCTACGACCCGCGTCTGCCCGTACTGAAACAGCCGCCCCTCGTCCGCGAAAACCGCCTCTATCAGGCCGACTGGCTCATGCGCTTCTACCAGTTCCGTGCCGACGAACTGGTCGATGACCGCCACACGAACCTCGACCTCGACGTGGACCCTAAACTCGCGTGGGCGCTCCGTCATCCCGAAGCCTTCCCTGTTGATATCAATCGCGACGACTACGAGCGCATTCTCCGCGTGCCGGGCATCGGTGTGAAGTCGGCCACGCTCATTGTCAATTCGCGTCGGTTTGCGCGCCTCACTTCGTACCACCTGAAGAAAATGGGCGTGGTGATGAAGAAGGCGAAGTATTTCATCACCTGTGGCGAACTCTCCGCCTCCTACGCCAACCCCATCGTGGGCGTGAACGAACTGCACCCCGAACGCCTCCGCCCTCTGCTCGTCTCCGAGGCCCAGCGCAAACGTGCCGCCCTGGAGCAACAGATGACCCTGGACTTCGGGGATAGTGGAAAATAGACAACTACGTAATCGGCTTGCCGCTTCGCTTGACGAAGAATTACACGAATTGTAGTTGCTAAATTCCGAATTATTGTGTACATTTGCAGCATGAACGACATCGAACTGATACGAAACAAGATATACGAGATACGTGGTCAGCGCGTAATGCTTGACTTCGATCTTGCCTCACTCTATCAAGTAGAGACACGTGTCCTCAATCAAGCGGTGAAACGAAATCTCGAACGTTTCCCAGAAGATTTTATGTTCCAATTGACGACTACGGAATGGAACCTTATCTCATCACAATTTGTGATGACATCAAGGCGGAAAAGACCAAAGTCGGCTCTGCCTCTTGCTTTTACAGAGCATGGAGCACTGATGCTTGCCAGCGTTCTTCGTAGTGACGTCGCCGTAGAAATCAGTATAAAAGTTACAAGGGCCTTTGTTGCCGTTCGCAGGTCTCTGTCTCTCGTCACACTTCCTCAGAAGATGATAGAGTTGGAGTATGGCTTAAAGGAGTTGCGAAAGGAAGTGGATGACATCCTTTCCGACCAGAACGACATCAACGAGGACACTCGTGCCCAACTCGATGCCATCAGCACGGCACTGGTGGAGTTGCAGTCGGAATATCGTAGCAATGCCAATAAACCGCACCGCCCCATCGGGTTTACAGCAACACAGGACTGACTGCCCCCATGCTTGTCTATACTTTCGACCGAACGATGGACGGCGTGCTTTCTGCCGTCTTCGATGCCTATCAGTTGAGGCAACGGCCTGAAGCATTGATAGGGGAGGGGGAGCCGTTGCCGCTGTTTTGTGATGAATCACATCGGGTAGCGACGACGGAGGAGAAGGCCCGGCGCGTCTGGAAAGGCCTCGAAAAGCATCTGTCGCACGAAGCGATGCGGATGCTTGCGGTCAGTTACCTCTCCGAGGACCGGGAACTCGACACGCCGCTGTTTCATTATATTTATAAGGTGTTTGAAGCAAAGCGGTCTATTGAACGAAACTTTGCCGACCCCGACGTGCTCTTTGTCACCAATACGGCGCGGAGGGTGATGCACGAGCGGTTGCGCATGATGCAGTTCATTCGCTTCCAGAAGGCTGCGGATGGCACGTACCTCGGCGTCGTCCATCCCGACCACAACGTCCTGCCCCTCATCATCGACCACTTCCGTGACCGATTCCAGGACCAGCCGTGGCTCATCTATGACGCCCGTCGGCAGTATGGGTATTACTTTGACCAACGTGAGGTGACGCGCGTCACCTTCGAGGATACTTCCTCCCTGCCTTTCGACCTGCGCACGGGGCAACTCTCCGAGGAACTACTTTCGGAGAACGACCAACTCTTCCAACGCCTTTGGCGCACCTACTTCAAGGCCATCTGCATTCGGGAACGCATGAATCCCAAGAAACAACTCAACGACATGCCCCGCCGCTACTGGGCTTACATGACGGAGAAACAATGATGTCCTTTCCCTATTGCACCGTCACTATATTGACGGATTTTTGACGGAATTTTATTCGTAGGGCGATGTCGCGATGCTGACCACGTGTCGCCCGTATTCTTGCGTCTCGATGTGGAAGTGGTTGGCGTTAAGCAAGTCTTTTATTCGGTCGCCTTGTATGCCTATGCCAAGCAGTTTTGCCACGGCCTCCTTCTGTGTCCAGAGGCGGAAGAAAGTGCGGTTTCTGTCGATGGAATGGGCGATTTTTGCTTGTTCCTCGTCGTTCATGGCGTAGCGGATGAGGCTGTCGGTGACCTTGCGGTCGATGGCCTCGATGTCAATGTTGCAGGGCTACTCGTCAATGATGCAGGCAACGGCATCGCCATTCGGGCAGTTCGTCCATTCAGCAGGTAGTTTGTCGTCAATAAGAATAAACATCGAAGCAAAAGTACAAAAAGATTGGAGAATAGGGATTAGGGATTAGAGATTTTTTATATCTTTGCCCCGGTATAATGATGGAAAGGATGAAAAAATTCGTTTTTATATTGTTGGGGACTTGCATGCTCATAACGGTTCAAGCGCAAGTGTTTGACGAGTGTTTCGAAAATCGTACGCTAAGGCTCGATTATATTTTCGCAGGGGACAAGCATGGGCAGGAGGTCTTTTTCGAACAGGCATACGTCACGCCCCAATGGGCAGGCCGACGGAACTTAGAAAACCCTCCGTTGGCGGGTAACGGTCAAATCGTGATGCTTCGGCCAGGCACCGGTGAGGTTCTCTACAAACATACCTTCTCCACACTCTTCCAGGAGTGGCTGGCCACGGAGGAGGCACGTCATGTGCGCCGAGCCTTTCAAGCCAGTTTTAATTTGCCCTTCCCACGTCAGCAGGTGGACGTTGAGGTGACGCTCTTTGATTTCCATCATAACCCTGTGGCGACGCTGTGTCACGCCATCGACCCACAGGACATTCTCATCCACCCCCAGGGCGACAACGGCATACCCTACCGTTACGTATGGACGGGAGCGGGTGGCTCGGTGCCAGATCTTGAAGGTTGTGTAGACCTGGCCATATTGGCCGAGGGATATACGGAGGCACAGATGGAGAAATTCTACGTTGACTGTCAGCGTGTCGTTGATGCCTTATTCTTCCATGAACCGTTTAGCTCATTAAAGGAGCGTTTTAATGTAGTGGCTGTGGCATCCCCTTCGCTTGACAGTGGGGCAAGTATTCCACATGCGGGACAATGGAGGCGGACACCTGCAGGTACACACTACGACACTTTCTATAGCGACCGCTATCTGATGTCCCAGCAGATGCATCACATCTATGACCTTCTTTCGGGCGTGCCTTTCGAGCATGTTATCGTCTTGGTGAATAGTGACACATACGGTGGTGGGGGTATCTATAACCAGATAATGGTTTCCACGTCCGACCATCCCACCTTCCGTCAGGTGTTTGTCCACGAGTTCGGACATGCCTATGCAGGGCTGGGCGACGAATATGCGTATACAAACGACCCCGAAAGTATGTATCCTAATGATACGGAGCCTTGGGAACCGAACCTGACGACTTTGGTCGATTTTAAATCAAAGTGGGCCGATATGGTGCCAGAGGGCACGCCGATACCAACTCCGTCGGTTGAACTGCCCGACTATAGACATATCCGTACTTCGGAGGAGCAATGCCAACTAAATGCCGCAACTCAGCGTGTGGGCGTGTTTGAGGGAGGCGGCTATCAGTCACATGGCGTATATCGTCCTGCACAGGAGTGTCGTATGAAAATTAACGAAGTAGAGGACTTTTGTCCCGTCTGCTCCCGTGCTATTCGTCGGATTACGGAGTTCTATACGGGGAAATGAGTGACTGAAATACAGGGCGCGGAGTTCCTGAAGCGGTATGGCCACGACGGCAATTCTGGTGGGTACACATCGAGACGCTCATCACCATGATTAAGGGTTACGAACTGACGGGCAACGAGCAGTGCCTGGAGTGGTTCAAGCGCGTCCACGACTACACGTGGAGCCACTTCCGCGATGCTGAATATCCCGTAATCGGACGGTCCGAAGGGGCTACGCTTGCTCCGCAAGAATGTTTTGGCTATCAGAACCGCCGTGGCGAAGTCCTCTTGACCCTGAAGGGCGGCAAGTGGAAGGGCTGCTTCCATGTGCCCCGTGGCCTCTTCCAGGTCTGGCAGACCTTAGAGAGAATTGCCGCCAAAGAGCAGAAATAATATAGATATCGGTACACAGAGGCGCGGCTTCCCCACTGGTAGGGGAGGCCGCGCCTCTTTTATTCTTAAAGAATGTTAAAATCGGAGCATGGCATGTCAGGCAGGGCTGTTTTGGCGTATATATAATAGTAGATGAAGACGAATGACACGACACGGACAAGCCTGGAGCGCACGACGATGCGCCGCGCGGCGACGGGCGACGGGGAGGCTCTGCGAACCCTCGTGGCCGAGCACGGACAGGCGCTCTTCGGTCAGGCGTTGAGGCTACTGCCCACTCGCGAGGAGGCCGAGGATGCCTTGCAAGACGCCATGCTCCATGCCATGCGCTATGCCCATCAGTACGACGAACGGCGCAGTTCGCTCCGCACGTGGCTCACGCGCATCGTCTATACGACCTGTCTGCGACACATCGAACGGCGTCCCGTGGCACAGGTGGTGAGCCTAGACGGTCTGCCTGACGTCAGCGAGACGACGCTGGACGAGGCTTTCTCGACGGGCAACGAGGAGCGCATTGCCCACCTGATGCAAGCCATGGAACAACTCACGGACGAGGAGCGCACGCTGCTCGCTCTACGCTACGAGGAGGAACGACCGCTGACCGAGGTGGCCAGCCTCTTCGCCACCACGCCCGACGCGCTCTACCAGCGCCTCCATCGCATTCGCAAACGATTGTATCACCTGATAATCCAACTCGAACATGAAGACCACGAACTCTGACCTCCGCGAGGCCCTGCGTCGCACCCGCCGACCCGAACTCCTGCTCTCCGACGACTTTGCCGACCGCCTCGTCCGTGCGGCCCGACACCGGCGTCAGTCCCTTGTGCGCCGCATTGCCGCCGTCTTGATAGCCTTGTTGCTCATCAGCGGACTCACCTATGCCACCGTGCGCATCGGCGGGGGAGGCCGGTTGCCGTGGTTGGAGCAGAGGGAGATGCCCTGTCCGCCCAGCGAACTGGAGGTCCTGCCTGAGTTCCCCGGTGGCACGGATGCCCTGATGCAATATTGGCTGAAACACCTCCACTATCCCGAGTCGGCACTGGCGGACAGCATCGAGGGGCGCGTCATTGTCTCCTTCATCGTCGAGAAGGATGGGCGGCTGACGGGTCTCCACGTGGAGCGCAGTGTGCGTGCCGACCTGGACAGTGCCGCCCTCTCCGTCGTGCGCGACATGCCTCGCTGGATGCCCGGCTATAGCAAGGGACGGGCCGTCCGCTCGAAATACGTCATCCCCATCTGCTATCGCCTCGACAAAGGGGCGGGTGCACCTATTAGGAAGCCTACCCCCAGCCCCTCCCCAAGGAAGGGGGAGCCAGCGCTCAAAGTAAGGTAAAATCTGATATTTATGAAACAAATATTTGCTATGCTGCCTCTGGTGGCAGCCCTCTCCTTTGTGCCTTGTTCTGCCGGTGCCCAGACGGTCATCGAGGGCACGGTGACGGACTCTCTCGGGCAGGCCGTGGACGCCTTCGTGACCGTTGGGCCGAAGGGCACGGGCGGCATTCTCAAGTACGCCGACACCGATGCCAAAGGCCACTACCGACTGGAGTTCCGAAGCACGGCCGACTCCCTGACCGTCACTGCATCGGGGCTGACCATCGGCAATCGGGCGCGCATCGTGGCCAACCGTTCGCAGAGGGTGGACTTCCGTGTGCGCGAACAGCAGATGGAACTGAAGGAGGTGACCGTCAAGGCGGACAAAATCCGACAGCACGGCGACACGCTCAGTTACCTTGTCGGGGCCTATCAGCAGCAGGGCGACCGCGTCATCGGCGACGTGCTGAAGCGTATGCCGGGCATCGAGGTGTCGGAGAGCGGAGCCATCAAGTTCAACGGCAAGGCCATCAAGAAGTTCTACGTCGAGGACATGGACCTCCTGCAAGGGCGCTATGGCTTGGCCACGAACAACATCAACGCCTCGGACGTGGCCAGCGTGCAGGTGCTGGAGCACCACCAACCCATCAAGGCCTTGCAGGACAAAGGCATCACCGACGACGTGGCCATCAACCTGAAACTGAAGAACTCGGCCAAGGGCACCGTGGCCGTGAACACGATGGTGGGGGCGGGATGGCAGCAGTCGAGCCCGTGGCGCATCGGCAGTCGTCCCCTTTCCGACGGGGCGAAGGTCATCGGCCAGAACCCGTTGTGGGCCGCCGAAGTGGTAGGCATGTACTTCGCCAAGCGTCGCCAGAACATGTCTCTATATAAAGGTAACAACACGGGCGACGACGTGTCGGCAGAACTGACCTCGCACTATTCCAGCATCAACAGCGTCGGCCTCTATCCTTTCTGCCCCACGAATGTCGTCCTGCCCTCGGGTGCAGGCCTGTCGCAGAAGCGCACCTTCGACAACCATAGCCACATCGCCACCATGAACCATCTGGAGAAGGTGGGCAAGGATTCGGAGGTGACGGTGAACGTGGCGTACCGCCACGACGACATCCGGCGCGAAGGTACGTCGGAGAGCGACCGCTTCGTCACTGACGACACCCGCCTGCTGACCACCGAGATGCTGACATCGCGCACGCACCTCAACGACCTCAGCGGCAACCTCCGCTATATGTGGAACGCCAAGGATGGTTTCCTGGCCAACGTCGTGAAGTTCGACGGCAGTTGGAACGACGACCGCGTGGAGGGGCTGCTCAATTCACAATGCATAATGCACAATTCACAATTACCTGTGGGGAGTAACCAGCAGGTTAGGGATTATGGCAGTGAGTCTGTCCACCAGCACTTCGACCGCCCCTCGCTTGCCGTCAGCAACACCACCAACCTCATCAAGAACATCGGCAAACATACGCTCGACCTGCATTTCTCCGCCGGCTATGCGCAGCGCCCCAACATGCTGACGGTGGGTGTGGATTCGCTTTCGTATATGGATAATTCCGCAAGCATAGCCAATCCTCAATCTTCAATTTTCAATTCTCAATTTTACCAGCAAGACATCGAATCGCGTCACATCAACGCCAACTTCCACACCAACTACAACTTCCGTTTCGGCTTCTTCACCCTCGCCTACGGTGTGATTGCCAACGCCAGTCTCCACGGCATTACGACCGACCTCGACGGCTTCGTGCCACCAGCATCGGGTCGTGTGGTCGGCGATTCTATCGCCGACGCCCCCTCCCTCCGGAATAACCTCTGGTACAACACCTACGAACTGACCCTTGGGCAGCACTACAAATGGGAGCGAGGCAGTTGGCGCATCAGCCTCGGCTGTCCCCTGAACCTCTATACGCAGACCCTTGATGACCGTGTGCGCGACGACCGGCACGGCTACGTCCACCTGCTCGTATCGCCCAACTTCTCTACCAGTTACGACTGGCGCGACTGGAGCGGAAGCGTCAGTGCCTCGTATTACAGAAACGTGGGCGACCCGGGCGGCATCTATTCGGGTTACATCATGTCGAACTACCGCACCTTCCAGCGCTCCTACGTCGAGCAACTCTCCGAGACCGACCGCGTGGGCACCAGTGCCAGCATCGGCTATCGGAGTGCCCTGAACGCCCTGTTCTTCCGCCTCAACGCCAGTTACAACCACACCCGCGACAACCAAATCTACGGCTACACCTACGAGGGTGCCACCAGCGTCGTGCAAGCCGTCAATCAGGCCACCACGTCCGACTCCTACAAACTCGGCTTCGACTTCAGCAAGGGCTTCGACTGGCTGCAAACCACCCTCCGTGCCTTCGGCGGTTACGGCCACAGCCACAGCGAACAGTTGATAGCCGGGCAACTCTATCCCTTCAACAGCCGCACCATCAGCCTCGGAGCCGGCGGCACCATCACGCCCCTGCCTTGGCTCAACTTCGTCCTGAGCAGTGGCTACAGTTGGAGTGTTTCCAAGACCGACCATTCCGGAGAGGCGACCACTCCCTCCCTAACAGGGAGGGCAGGGGGTGGGTCTGTTCTTCGCTCCGCCACCCAGCGCCTCTCCATGAACGTCTATGTCACCAAGCGAATGACCCTCGCCGCCTCCGTCGAGGACAACTATACGAACCTCACCGCCACCCACCGCCACGCTTGGTTCGGCGACGTCAAGGCCAAGTACAAGATTGGTCGCTGTGACCTGGAACTCCAACTCAACAACCTCTTCGACCAGCGTCGCTACACCCGCGTCACCTATTCCGGTCTCGACATCTATACTCACATCTCCCAACTCCGTCCGCGCAACGTCCTTGCCACCGTCCGCTTCAAGTTGCTGTGAGTGGGAGGGGTGATGCCGTAAGGGATGCTATGAAAGATTAGTGTGCACTGATACAACATTCTCGTGATTGTGCCGCACACTTCGGAAATAATTGTCTCAAGGCATTGTGGATATTGCAGGAAAAGTTGTATCTTTGCAGCGTCAACCTACAAAAACGAGGAATATGAGTTACTCCCAAATGGCACAATTGGAACTGATGAACGCCGTGGCCAACATCAACTCCGAGGCAGAACTCAATGAGTTCAAGAGTTTGTTGGCTCATTACTTTGCCCAAAAGGCTCAGAAGGCCATTGACAAGATGTGGGACGAGGGGACTTTCAATCAGGCTAAGTTGGACGAACTACGTGGTCAGCACCTGCGTACACCATATCGTACACTTTGAGTTATGCGATACGTTATATCCTGATACTATATTATTGTTATATATAGTTCAGCTTTTTTCATAAAGATGGCTTATAAATAAAATTAAAGTAGTAAATTTGTACCCGAAATGATGAATATAATATGAAGTCACCAGAACAAATTAGTAAGATTCAGTCTGTGGTACTATACATCCTTAAACACTTCAAGGATGGCGTGGACTACATCAAACTGTTTAAGATAATGTATTTCGCCCAGCGTGAGTATCTGGCCGTAAACGGTCTTTGTATTGTCGAGGATACTTTCAAAGCGCGTCCAAGAGGCCCTGTTCCTGCACTGACCTATAAAGTGGTGAAATTGGCAGAAAACGGATTGGAACCTAACGATGACGGCAACGACCTTACAGAGTTTCTCTCTTCCATAGAGGTGGATGCTGATCAAATTATCCATGCCGTGAAAGAGCCAGACATGGACTACATTTCCAAGATGGAAAAGAAACAAATTGACGAGACGATTGCCAAATATGGTGATATGGATTCCGAAGACTTGTCCAATTTGTCACATGATGAAGCCTACGATAAAGTTAAGAAACTAATGGAAGACGATCCTCAGAAAGACACTCTCACTACTATTGACATTGCTCGTGCTGGAGGAGCCTCGAAGCGCATGGTGGACCATATTCGTGAAATGCAACTTATCAAGGCTTATTTCAATGCTGATTGACGATGTAAAAGGCTCTCTTGCTGCACTGAGAGTCGCTATCAAGAATGAACAGAAGGTGAAAACACGCTCTGACATGAACGTGGGTGACATCGTTTATCAGTGTATGGACAGAAATGATGGTCTCACTTTGAAGGGTGACTATAATACCCGTAACAAGTATTTTGTTATTGTTGGTAAGAAGTCGAATGGTGATGCCATTGGCCTTTGCTTAATTAACTCCGACCTTGATTTCTACAAAGAAAATCCCAATCGACAGCGTTTCCAATACATACTGAAACAAGCAGACTATCCTGCCATTCTTAAGAAGGATAGTCGTCTTGATTGCACCGAACTTGTAGAAATGAAAACAAGAAAGAGCATAGCTGTTAAGGCTGAGGTTGTTGGTCACCTAACAGCCCACGATGAATCAAAGGTGTTACCACTTGTGGCATCAAGTGACTATGTGGGTGAACACCAGAAAAAAGTTTATAAAATAGCGCGTTAATAGAAAATGTTTTCTCTGAGGAAATCAAAACACCATAACATAATATAATAAGATATAAGAAGCGAAAGTCAGGATACCTATGCTGATCGTTATACCCGACGAGTTGCTCTTTTCATGCGCTTGCAAGTATTTGTATGTATGACGTATTGCATACGTTCCGCGTGCAAAGATACAACATTCTCGTGATTGACCCCTACGCTTCGGAAAGAATTGTCTCTAAGCATTGTGGATACCAAATAAGAAACTTATATTACTCACCCGTTGGCGGAATTAGACAGTAAAAAGAATGTATAGTAAAAAGTTGCACATATCACAGATTTGGAGTAGGCCATTGAAGTTCGGGATGTCAATGTATGGCGTTTATACCGCACTTATTGCAGTATTGACATCTACAAATCCTTGGTTCTTTGGTCTGTTCTGCCTAACCTACGCTATATACGAGGCTGGCAAGTAGATTAAGAAGCTGGATAATTTGTTATCCTGAACAATGCCCGAAAGGGAGGGTGGGTCGGTGGGAACTTAAAAACAAAGAGCGAGAAGCCGTTACGATATTCTCAGCATCGGTTTCTCGTTTTCCTATTCCTATACATTTACTACCCGTTGGCGGAATTAAATCAGTGCATACTTAATTCTTCCAATCGGTTTGTTGTTAATGTAGTTGATGTATTGTAATGCGGTCAGCGCACTGACTTTGCCAATGATTCTGGCAAACAAGCCGCAGTTTTTCTTGGCGTA
>JAFUAH010000020.1 GCA_017464345.1 Bacteroidaceae bacterium | reverse complement strand
TGTACTACTTCCTTGTCTATGGAATCATGTCAAATATCTCATGCAAACACGGGACTTTTCCCGTTTGCGGATGCAAAGGTACGGCGACTTTTCAAACTGACCAAATTTTTACACAACTTTTTTCAAACTTTTTTTCAACGCTTCGCGTGCGCGTAATTATAATAGGATTCCCGCGCGAGGGCCGGAACAGAAAATGTCCCGCGCAGGACGGAAGCCCATCCCGTGCGGGACGAAACGCAATCCCGCACAGGACCGAGGACAATCCTGTACGGGACAAAGCACGAACCTATAAGGGGGGAGGAGATCACCTCTTCAGATTAGAGAAATCAATCTTGCTGGCACCGTTTTCTTCACAATTAAGTTTTTTACACTCGCCACTCAGCACTGCATGTCCTGCCCCATTGAGTTCTACGGTCAGTTCCTCACAGAAGACATGGGCATTGACATCACCTGCACCGTTCACTTCTATCTCGATGTCTTCCGTCGCCGTAACCTTGGAGAGGATGCATCTGCCGGCACCGTTCACCTCGATGTTCAGCGATTTCACGGCGAGGTCGGCAATATTGATTTCTCCGGCCCCTTCCATCTCCACATCCAACGAGCCCGGTTGCGAAACGGCCTCAGGGATATCCAAATTTCCGGCTCCGGCAAACTCGATTTCTGACAGACATGGGGCCGAAACAAAGAGCGTGACGGCCGGTGAGTCCTTCTTTACGCTGCCATCAAAGTTCTTTGGGACCACCTTCAATTCATCCTTTCTAACCTCAAACTTATATGCCTCCAAACACTTTTCATTGCCACGAACACGTACAGAGGACACGCTGTCCTGGATGAACACGACGCGCACAGCTCCCTTGGCATCGATGGTCGTGAAGGCGGGAAGGTCTAGGCCTTGCTCCACGATTGGGCCCCACTTGACGGTGTCCTCTTTCTCGAATGCTGAGGTTTCTTCAAGGGCCTTCATGGCCACCTTTTTCACCATGTCGCCACAACTGTTGAAGAACGTCGCTGCCGACAGCAGCATGAAGAAAATAAAAATGCTACGTGATTTCATAGTTATTTTTTAGTTTTATGATACATATTATACCGGTTTATTACTTCGTTCAGGGTGATGCCAAGGGTCTGCATTTCACGGAAAAGGTCAGGCAACTGGATGTTGAAAAACTCTTCCTTGCGGATGTTCTCAATGGCCTGCCGAGCCCCAGGGGCCACGAAGTTGCCCAAGCCGCGCCGAACGGTGACGATGTCGTGCATCTGTAACCACTCAAAGGAGCGGGCTACAGTGTTCACGTTCACCTCCACATCAGCCGCATATTCACGTACACTGGGCAACTTGGCATCCTCAGCGTAACAACCAGAGAGAATGTCGCCGCAAATGTGGTCGGCAATTTGCAAGTATATGGCTTTTTGATTCTTGAAATCCATGGAATAAGTTGAAAATTGAAAGTTGAAAGTTATTTATTCCGCAAGGTAGTTATCTGGGCACGGGTGTAGAGGCGATAGGACATCCACCAACAGAAGGCGATAACGAGGGCGAAGAAAAGGAGGGCACCCCATTTGATTGCCAGGAGTAGCTGGTCGGGATCAATGTGCTGTATGTCGATGTCCATCTCGAGCAGTACTGGCATAATCAGGCCCAGACCCAGGAGGGACGCAAAGCCCAGCACCCAGTGGAAAAGATAGGTCCAAAGGACATTATGCTTGTACTTGATGGCATTACCGAGTACGAAGGTGGAGAGAAAAGCTATCAAACCAAGATCCATAATCAACAGGAGCCAGACTGAGCCTCCAGCATCTCCGAGAAAATAGTTCGTCGGAGTCTCACCTAATCCCCGTGCAAAGAATATAGAAGCGTATGAAATCCAATGTGCGTTGGAGAAACCGTAGATAATGCCCACATAGAGGTACTGCAAAACATCAAGCAAGAAATAGCTGACGACATAGACGAGAAGGCTTCCGACAACGGTCACGAGGGCATGGAAAAGAAACTTCTCACCGTTCGTTGCGGGCAGGGTAAGTTCCTGGATGCGCGACTGTTTGGTGAGTAGATTGTGGAATGTGTAGCCCACAAAAATGGGCCAGGCGAAAAGGAAGCAGGCCGACATCCACGAGCCCATGTTGATGCCTGTAAAACTGGTCAGGGCATATTCTGCATTACCCGTGGCAGCCGATACCCAGATAGTCTTCAGGATGAAGAGTAGCAAGGGCAGCGACATAACTAGGAAGAGACTTAAGGCCAACTTGGTGTATTGGGAACGGTTGATGGCGAAATTCCACCGTGCTACATTGATAAAACGATTTGCATTCATAACTGATAATTCTATTTTTTTCAAACACGACTTACAACAAATTTCACGAATTAATGATTTCATGAATCGATGCAATCCTGAAAAATTAGTGTAATTCGTGTAATTCGTGGTTATATTAATTCTGCTTGTTTGTTAAGGTCTCGATGAAAAGTTTTTCGATGTCGATGGGAGCCTCGTCGGTCTCTTCCAACTTCTGGTTGAGCAAGACGCGGTTACGGTCGATGATGACCACGTGGTCCAGCAGACGCTCCACATCGTGCACCTGATGGGTGGAAACGATGATGGTCTTATCCTCCGACATGCCCGCAATGACCACCTTGCGGAAGAGACTCTTCGAAAGAATGTCCAAGCCGTTGGTGGGCTCGTCGAGCAACAGATAGCGCGTGTTGGCAGCCAGAGCCACACAAATATAGACCTTTTTCTTCTGTCCCATAGAGAGGTTGCCCAGATTCACATCGAGGGGCATCTCGAACTCTGTAAGGCATTTCTCCAACAACTCTTCACTAAACCGGGGGTAGAAGGGCTTCAGCGCCCGGACATAGTCCCGCAGCGGAATGGCCGGAAGGTCGTATTCCTCAGGCACAATGAAGAGGTCGGCCAGCACATTAGCTTCACGTCGGTAACTCTCGACACCGTCGACCTCCACACTACCCGCCTGGGGACGTAACAGCCCCATGATGAGGTAGAGCAACGTGCTCTTGCCCGTACCGTTCTTACCCAAAAGTCCATACACACCGCCCTCGGGAATATCGAGCGAGAAATCGCTCAGCACCTTCTTGTAAGGGGTGTAACCAAACGTCATGTTTTTGATACTAATCATAGCAATATAGTGTTATAGGTTAATATTACACCGCAAAGGTAGCGTATTTCCAGCATGTAAAACAAACGATGTCTCCTTTTTAACACAAATTTAACATTTATGAGAAACGGTTTGCCCCGAAAACAGACAGAGAAAGCCCCGTCCCATGTATCGGAGTCCGGAAGGGTGTGACCACCAGAAGGGTGCTTCGCGAACGACCTGCTACATGGAGACGGGGCCGTAGAAATAAGTAAAATATTACTTCAGAATAACTTTGCGCCCGTTCCGGATATAGAGTCCCGAGCGTTGGGGAGCGTCGATGCGCCGGCCACTAAGATCGTAGGTGGTGGCAGACTGCTGTCCGCCTACAAATAAGGTCGAGATGGATGTTGCCACGATTTCAGTGCCGTCTACATCGTAATCCACATCCGACACAGAGGGATTCTCGGCACTCAAGACAACCTCTGCAGGCTGTTCCAAGGTGCAGCCATCGATGTTCACCAACACCTCATACGTACCGAAGGGAACCTTCTCGAAACGATATTTTCCAGCTACATCGGTCGTGGTCTGAGCCACAATGTCACCACCCTTCTGACGCAAGTAGACGGCGTAGCCCTCTTCTTCGGCATCGGCAGTGGACTCCATGGCTTTCACACTGGCCACACCCGTATTGACCGTACCTTCTATGGTGCCCTCACCCGTCAAGTCGGCAGGCAGCCACTGTACGTCTATGGTTATCACGGGGGTATTCCAGTCCTCATCGTATTCAGGCTTTACGAGTGTGGCGTCACTCCAGAGCAGGGTGTTAGGATAATATGTAGCCAAGGTGGATGCCGTGGCATGGGCCTTGACGTAGACACCCGTCAGGTTGCTGACCATGTCGAAGTTGATGGCCTCGTCCTCGGGATAGTTCACCCACGTGGCAGACTGCTTCACGACAAGGTTGCCGTCGATGTCCTCGCCAATGAGGTCAACCGTCGTGGGCACGGGGCGACCACTAGCCACGGGCTTCACAAGGAGCGGAGCCGCATAGCGGTCGGCCATGAGTTGGCACTCGCGATACCAGGGTACATCAACCCAGTTGCCGTCCTCGTCGTAGTATCCGTCGCCATGCTGGTAGGTAAACGTCAGCAGATAGCCCTTGGCCGCGAGTTCGGGCGAAAGTTCTACCATATTATACATGTATTCGTCCTCCGTCATGCGCACACCGTACTGGCCGGGCTTGCGTACGATGATACGTGGGCCGACGGCTCCTCGCATCTCGGTGCTCGTCTGCGTTTCCTCATTGTAGTCCCACCATTGGGTGTAGAGGTCCTGACCGGGCGTGGGCAGAATGTAGTCGGTGTTCAGCACGAATCCGTCGGGACCGAAATAGGCAGGCGAGGCCTTCACGGGCACGCATACCATGGGATTGCCGGCACAAGGGAGATAGCGCCAGACGAAATCGCAATGCTCGCCGTCGCCGGAGATTTCGCAGTAGAGCCAGTAGCCCACATCCTCCATCGTCGGAACGTAGTAGTCTTGGTCGGCTCCCTCGATGCGCGTTTCGTCGCACGTCGTGGGATTAACACGGTACCAAGCGTATTTATAGACGTTACTGTCCTTATAATACTCTACGTATTTCTCCAGTTTTTGATCCCAGGCACGTACTATCAGGTTGTAATAGCCGCCCAACTTCTGGCCTACGACGTTGTACCAAGGTTCGTTTTCCGAACCGTAGCCGCCGTAGGTAGTGAAGATAGAGGGCACCGTGGCCGTAACCTCGTTCGAGAGATAGCCCGTGAGCGGGCCGCCGTGCATCATCACGCGGAAGTGAATCGTGTAACCGGGAATAGACTCGAAGCCTGTGCCCAGACTATTGCGGTCATATTGTTTGTCATTGCCGTTCTCGTCCTTCTCGGTCTGCCATTCGCTGTTGCTGCCATAGCGATACTGAAGGGTGTAGTACTCACCACCGAAATCGCTGGGAGCCCACCACTGCAGGCCTACTTTATAGTGACCACGGTCACTGGCCCACGTGTCGCTGCCCAGCGTACTGGACACCAAGAGTGCACCGAAGCGCTCCGGCTCCGAGAAGCCCGGCAAGGGAGTAGTCTCGGGCAACGGGCCCTTGGAACCCGGCTCTACGGGAATGGCACCCGGAGCCTGTGCACTGGCCGACATGCTCAGCAGTGCCACTGCGATAAGTGTAAGTAGCTTTTTCATACTCATTCCTTATTTATGGTTTAACATTCACATCACTGCACCTTGGTATGGGGCTGGCCGTAGAAATATTCCTCTTCCATGCCAATCATGCCCACATGGAGTTGGCCGTCCTTAATGACGTACTGTAAGGGATGACCGCCGAAGCGCACGGCGTAGAACTTCCAGTAGTTGGTGTTGAAGTTGCCCGGTTCGAGCTGATCAAGCATATAATCTCCATCATCCACGATGGAGAAAAGTTTGGCCCCCGAGGGGATGGAGAGGTCGTCGCGACCGCCACCGAAGAAACTGCGGCCCAGCGTCTCGCTCATGGGCACATAGATACCCTTGCGCTTGCTGCCCTGTGCGTCGAAGTCGTCCACAAAGTTGTGCATGTACGTGCCGTACTCCACCGTGCCGTTGGCCTTGAACTCATAGAAGTCCACCATTTCCATGGTCGTGGTACCTGTCTCGCGACTGCGATACTCCCAACGGCCCAGCAGTTCGTGGTTTGCAAGGCTGGGCATCTGACGTGCCTCGCCATCCTGGGTGTAGAACTGTACGCCACCTGACAGCCGACTCATGGCCACGTAGCCGTTGCCGTACTTCTCGAAGGTGAGCGAGAACGCTTCACCCTCGAACTCCGTCTCTTGGGTCAGTTCCGTGGCATCTGCGCCCTTGCGCCAGTGTTCGGTCACCTGTACCTGATACTCACCGTCCTTCACGCTGTACGTGCCTTTCCACAAATCCTCGCCGCTCACCAGCTCATGGGTCCAGTACTCCAGGTCCACCTCCGTCACGTGCTCCTCGAATGTGCCGTCGCCGTTCAGCGTTATGGCATCGGTGTAACTTGTGCCCTCCTCGCCCTGATGCACGGAGTTCCATGTGCCCGTCAGCGTGGCTGCCGGAATGTCCGGATTATTGGGGGGGGTCGGTGTATTGTTGTCATCATCATCGCCACAGGCAGTAAGTGTCACAGCCCCTGCCAGGCTGAAGCAAAGAGCCAGGAGGCTCCAGAATTTTGTCTTTTTCATTTTCTTCTGTTTTTAAAGTTAATAAATATATTGTTTGCAGGCAAAAATAGCACAAAGCCCGAAATTGAGGACTAACAAAAAAAGAAAAACGACTAACAATGCGATTTTTGTTAGTCGTTTTAACTATTTTTGCCCATTTCATCGGGTCACGAAGTCCGCTGCACGCACTCCTTTGGAGTCATGCCCACGAAGGACTTGAAGGTACGGAAGAAGGACGTTTCGTTCGCAAAGCCCGACTCCAAACCAATGGCAGTCATTTTCTTTTCGGGATGCTGACGCATGAGTTGCTTGGCATGTTCCACCCGATAGGCATTCACGAACTGAGCAAAGGAAGCATATTCGGAACTGCTGGCAATGGTCTCCGACACCATGCGGCGCGATACATCCAGCAAGGTGGCCAGATCCTGCACCTTCAGGTCCTCGCGCAGATAAAGTTGCTTATCCTCCATAAGCTGGCGGATGCGGGGGAGAAGGGACGCAGAGAGCGTATCGGTTCTTTCGGAGAGGTCGGAATACGCTGAACTGTCTAAATAATCTGCACCCTCCGAATATTCTGTATTATCAGAAACCAGATGCCGCCTCCATGCCACCACCATCACAAGGCCGAGGAGCAAAAGGAGGATTCCTGCCCCCCACGGGAACAAACGATGCCATGCGGACGCAACGGTTGCATCACTATCGCGCCGACCCAGAGGCAGCAGATAGGCTGCAGAGAAGGGGGCAAAGTTGTCAGAGGCCACCCCTGCCACCAGGGCCAGGTCGCCACTGGGCAGGAGCACGGGCGTGGTCATGCCCACACCGGGCAACGGGTCGGTATAATATAAGACAGGAGACTGGCAACGCAATGAAATATTCGATTTCCCGTGTTCAATCACATAGTCGAAGGCAAAGACATAGTGACGGGCCACCGAGTCGCGCCCATTGTTGGGAGAAGCCAGGGGGAGGTTGAGCAGATTGTCGTGCCCCACCACATAGCCACGACGGGCCACGCGGTCGACGAGAACTGCGGAGAAGAAACAGATGTCCTGTCCCTCGGGGCCAGTCTTGGGCAACGGGGGCAGTTCGGACAGGAGCGTGACGCGCATTCCGGCAGCAGGCTGGCCTGACGGATGTTCCGAGGAGGAGTTCCCGCCGCCGGAGGTTTCTATGAGGCCGATGCGCATGTCAGAGGCGTGGTTCTCCAAGACCGTGAGGTAATCGTACGCCTCCCACCCCTCGTTGCCGAGGGCACTGGCCGTGGCGGGATGGGGATAAATCAGGCGAATGGGTTGCCAGTCGCGCAAGAGGGGTACGTCGATGGGGGCACCGTGCAGGCGCTCCACCTCAGAGGTATTGTCGAGGACACCGCCAATGCTGTCGATGGTGCCCAGGATGAGAGCATCGCCGTCGGCTGTGGGAAAAATATACGGACAGGCACGGGCATGCCCAACGCTCTGGGCCTTCGTGAAGAACTTCTCGCCGTCGAACACCTCCATCGCGTCGCGGTGGAACCAGTTGCCCGTGACGAGCATCTGCCCGTCGGCCAGTTGTTCCGCCGAAGCGTACATGCGTTTGGTGTCCAGACAGCCGAATCCCTGGAAGGTGTGGCTCGCGGGCCTGTAGCGCTCCACGGAGAAAGTCTGCCCAATGCCCAGGGGTTCGGCAGCCCCCCCCATCAGCAGCACCTCGCCCGAACGCAACTGTACGGAGGTGCCCATGTCGTGGATGTAAATCGTGGGCTGGAGGCGCCACTCGCGGTCGCCCAAGCGCAAGAACTCTGCCGTGGCCGTAGGCACAAAGCCGTCGGTGTGGCCACCTGCCACCATGATTTCATCCCCCACCACAAGCGTCTGGTGCCCTCCACGAGGCACGTTCAGGTCGGGCAGTCGCTCTGCCTCCAGGCGTACCATCGGACACGGCACGCCCTTCTTTCCATCCGCCCCCCGGGAGGCGGCATGAATGCCCGTCGTGGCAAGCAACAGCAGGGGCAGAAGGCACAGCGTGTTCTTCCGCACCACGGCCTTCAGGGTATAGTAAATTTTTTTCCCAGCGATGAGCAGGGTGACGGCCAAGAGAACCAGAAAGATGCCCAGACAGAGGCGGGGCGTCAGCCGTTCGCCAAAGACCAGCGTACCCACCAACAGGGCCGTGATGGGCTCCAGTGCCCCCAGGATGGCGGCCGAGGTGCTACCAATATTACGGATGCTGACAGTCATGGCAATGAGGGAGATGATAGTGGGAAAGAGAGCCAGACAGAAAGCACACGTCCAGCCCAACAGGGTATGGGGCAGCTGTAGTTCCGTGAGCCCCCGAGTGCGCACGATGTAGATGAGGATGCCGAAGCACAAGGCATAGAACGTGAGTTTGGGCGAGGGCATCCGTGCGATGGAGGAGCGATTGACCCCGACGATATAGATGGCGTAGGACAGGGAGGAGAGTAGCACGAACGTGATGCCCAAGAGGGAGACCGAGGATCCGTCACTGGTCTTCGTCAGCAGCGATACACCGCCCACAGCCAACAGGATGCAGAGCCACGTCAATGCCGAAGCCCGCTCGCCGAAACAGAGAGCCATGATGACGGCGACCATGACAGGATACATGAAAAGGATGGTGGAGGCGATACCGGCATCCATGTAGTTGTAACTGAGGAAAAGGAACAGGCTACTGGCCGAAAAGAGCAGGCCGTAGAGGGCGAGCAAAGGCCATTCGCGGCGCCGGACACGCATGTCCACACGCTGGTGACGCAGCAAGATGGCCATCATCAGGATGGCAAAGGCGTACCGGAAGAAAAGGACTGAATCCACACTCAGTCCCTCCCGGTAAAGGGGGAGGGCAAAGAGTGGATTCAGTCCGTAGGAGGCAGCGGCGATGCTGCCCATGGTGAAACCTTTGATTTTGGGGGTCATTGCCTAGGCTACCTTTTTCAGTTTCTTCATCTGCGACATCAGGAAAAGGAAACTGAGGACGCAGAGCCCTGCAAGCATGAGCCAGACGTAGACAAGAGGAACGCCCCAAATGGCAGCTGCCACGACAGTCAGTTTATTACCAATGGCCGTTGCCACAAACCAACCGCCCATCATCATGCCACGGTACTTAGTCGGGGCAACCTTCGACACAAACGAGATGCCCATGGGGGAAAGCAGGAGTTCGGCAAAGGTAAGCACAAGATAGGTAGAAATCAGCCAGTTAGGAGAAACACGAGTGGCTGTGCCAGCCTCAATAGCTGCCTTCTGCACATCGGGGGTATCAAGCCCCATAGAACCACCCACCATGACAAAGTAACCCACGGCTGCCACTAACATGCCCAAGGCTATCTTCACGGGAGCCGAGGGTTCTTTGCCCTTCTTGGCCAATGCACCAAATATGGCCAGACTGACAGGGGTCAAAGCCACGACAAAGAACGGATTAAACTGCTGGAAGATGGGGGCATCCACCTTTACGCTTTCTGGCAAAGTGGTGTACTGATAACCAAGATAAGCTACGGCCACTGTTATCACAGCAGCGGCAATGCCCTTAGCCTTGGCCGTCTGGCTTTGGAAGAAAGAGAACAGGGCATACACGATGAATACGACGGCTACGAGGTTCCATACGTTGAAAAGCAGAGCCTGGGCACCCGTAGAACTGGTGGCCGTATAGTCACGTGCGAAGTAGGTCAGCGTCAGTCCATTCTGATGAAAGGCCATCCAGAAGAAGATGACCACGGCAAACACCAGGCACAAGGCCACGATACGCGACTTGGTGTCTTCTGCCTCCACGGCTTCTTCCAGTTGCTGCTCAGTCTTGGCCTTTGCTGTGGCAATACCCTTTTCCGTGTGGGCAAACGTCTTGCGGAAGGCAAAATAGATGGCGATGCTGACAATCAACGACACCGAAGCCACGGCAAAGGCGAAATGGTAGCTGTCTGCCTCGCTATAGCCCAGCGACTGCTGGGCATAGTCCATCATCTTGATTGCAGCCGTAGGAGCAAAGAGGGCCCCGATGTTGATGGCCATGTAGAAGATGCTGAACGCTGCATCGCGCTTGTCAGCATAGCGCGGGTCGTCATAGAGATTGCCAACCATGACCTGCAAGTTACCCTTGAACAGAGCCGTGCCAATGCTCACCAAAGCCAAAGCACCATACATAAAAGCGTATGCCGCAGAACCGGCACCCGCCGGGATGGCCAGTAGGATGTAACCTATCAGCATTATGAAGATGCCTATGGTCACCATCCGCCCGTAGCCCCAGCGGTCGGCGGCCATACCACCCAAGAAGGGCAGAAAATAGACAAACATGAGAAAATTGGAGTAAATGCCGCCTGCTGCAGCTTCAGTCAATCCGAAGTTGGCTTGCAAAAACAATACAAACACGGCAAGCATCGTGTAGTAGCCAAACCGCTCCCCGGTGTTGGCCAGGGCCAGTGCATAGAGCCCCTTGGGTTGTCCTTCAAACATAATTTTTTGTATTTATTAGTTTTTGATTTGCTTCATGCCTACAAAGTTAGGGATTTTCTTTGACAATATGGGTCTAATCCACGAAAATATTTTTCGGGAAATGTAAACCAAATTTGCAGCAATCGGGGGGAGCATCTTGACAGACCGCAGGAGCAAAGTTCCGCCGTCGGCCGACGGATGTACATTCATCGCCGACGGACGGCCATCCGTCGGCGGCGGATGTTCGTCCATCGGTCGATGGACGCAGTTTGCCCGTAAAGGTCTGCAAGTTTTCTGTATCAAACCTACTGTTATATGCACAAAAAGTTGTACCTTTGCAGCCAAATCATAAGACACAACCCATCAAACGGCTGTGCGTCAGACATTATTTTTAACTAATACAATCATCAGGATTATGAATATAGCTTTAAGACCCAGACTGCTGGACACACTGCGCAACTACAATCGCGACTTGTTTATGAAGGACCTGATGGCCGGCATCATCGTGGGCATCGTGGCCCTGCCACTGGCCATAGCCTTCGGCATAGCCTCGGGCGTGACACCGGAGAAGGGCATCGTGACTGCCATCGTGGCAGGGTTCCTCATTTCGCTGCTGGGCGGTACGAAAGTGCAAATCGGCGGTCCTACGGGCGCTTTCATCGTCATTATCTACGGCATTGTGAACAATCCCGAGTATGGGATGCAGGGCCTGCTCGTCGCCACCATGCTGGCTGGTGTGATACTGATAGCCCT
Source organism: Bacteroidaceae bacterium (assembly GCA_017464345.1). Lineage (GTDB taxonomy): Bacteria > Bacteroidota > Bacteroidia > Bacteroidales > Bacteroidaceae > Physcousia. Next base: position 50,658 of record JAFUAH010000020.1, on the reverse strand, counting down.
GGGGGCGTTCCGGATGGGAGCCGTCATCAAGTTCATCCCCTACCCCATCATTATCGGCTTCACGGCGGGCATCGCAGTCACCATCTTCACCACACAGATGGGCGACGTGCTGGGACTGACCCAGGAGGCCGTGACGGAGGCCGGCGAGGTGGTGCGCGTACCGCTCCGGACACCTGGCGACTTCATCGGCAAGTGGGTGTGCTACGGGCAGCATATCAGCACCTTCAACCTTTGGAACTTCATCGTGGCCATCTTCGGCATACTGACCATCATTCTATCTCCCAGGCTGTTACGCAGCGTGCCCGTACTGAACAAAATTCCGGGGTCGCTGTGGTGCATCCTGCTGGGCACGGGCATCGTGCTCCTGCTGAAGCAGTACGGCATCACGGGTATCGACACCATCGGCGACCGTTTTCACATCCAGTCGCAACTGCCTCCGATGCAGGTGCCATCGATTACCTTTGAGACCGTCCAGCAACTGATGCCTGTGGCTTTCACCATCGCCATCCTGGGGGCCATCGAGAGCCTGCTCTCGGCCACCGTGGCCGACGGTGCCATCTCCGACCGCCACGACTCGAACATGGAACTCATAGCCCAGGGCGTGGCCAACATGGTCACCCCCATCTTCGGCGGCATTCCGGCCACAGGTGCCATCGCCCGTACTATGACAAACATCAACAATGGCGGGCGCACCCCCGTGGCGGGTCTCATCCATGCCGTCGTCCTGCTGCTCATCCTCCTGCTGTTGATGCCGTATGCGGAGTATATTCCCATGGCCTCGCTAGCTGCCGTGTTGGTCATCGTCAGCTACAACATGAGCGGCTGGCGCACGTTCCGGGGATTGCTGAAGAACCCGAAGAGCGACGTCACGGTGCTGCTCGTTACCTTCCTGCTGACCGTGATTTTCGACCTCACCATCGCCATCGAGATGGGACTTATCATCGCCTGTGCCCTCTTCATTAAGCGCGTCATGGAGACGACGGAAATCTCTGTCATCAGGGACGAGATTGACCCGAGCGACGAGGCTGACATGTACCTCCAGGACGAGCACTTGCAGATTCCCGAGGGCTGTGCAGTGTATGAAATCAACGGCCCCTACTTCTTCGGCATAGCCAACAAGTTCGACGACCTCATGGGCGCCCTCGACCACGGGCAGAAGCCTCGTGTGCAGATTATCCGTATGCGCAAGGTGCCCTTCATCGACTCGACGGGCATCCACAACCTGTCGAACCTTATACAGATGAACCACGACGACGGCGTGCACGTCATCCTCTCCGGTGTCACACCGAAGGTGCACAGCCAATTAGAAAAGGCTGGATTCTATTCGAAAATGAATCCAGCCCATATCTGCCCGCATATCGACGTGGCATTGGAAAAAGCAAGGGAATTCCTCAATAAGGAATAAGACTAAGATAAATCCCTGCCTACAGTGCCTCCAGCATTCGTTTCAGGACAACGGAGCAGGAGATTTCGCGGTTGGCAGCCTCGGGAATGACGATGCTGTTCGGGCCCTCGATGACCTCGTCCGTCACGATGAGCCCGCGACGCACGGGCAGGCAGTGCATGAACTTTCCATTGTTGGTCACGGCCATGTGGGCCTCGTCTATCGTCCACGACATATCTTCGCAGAGAATCTTTCCGTAGTCCTCGGGGCGCGTCACACCCGGGCACGACCAGTTCTTGGCATACACGAAATCGGCACCCTCCAGCGCCTTCATCTGGTCATACTCGACACGGGCACCCTGAGTGAACTGCGGATCCAGTTCGTACCCCTGGGGATGGGTGATGACAAGATCCACATCCTCTGCCGCCTGCATCCACTGGGCGAACGAGTTGGGCACAGCCTGCGGAAGGGCACGACAGTGGGGGGCCCAGGTGAGGACTACCTTGGGACGGTTTAATTGACAATTTACAATTGACAATTCACAATTATTTGCTGCCACCTCCTTATGCGCAGCCAATTGTGAATTGTGAATTGTGAATTGTGAATGCCAGTACTCTTCGATGGTTATCAGGTCGGCAAACGCCTGAAGAGGATGCACCGTGGCCGTCTCCATTGCAAAGACGGGCTTTCCGCTGTATTTGATGAACTGGTTCAGCACTGTCTCGGCGTAATCATATTCCCGGTCTGTAAGCCCGGCAAAGGAGCGCACACCAATGATGTCGCAGTAACACCCCATCACGGGTATGGCCTCCAACAGATGTTCCGACTTGTCGCCGTTCATGATGACGCCACGCTCCGTCTCCAGTTTCCAGGCACCAGCATTCACGTCCAGGACAATCACGTTCATGCCCAGATTCATGGCAGCCTTCTGGGTCGAAAGCCGGGTACGCAACGAGTTGTTGAAGAAAATCATCAACAGGGTCTTGTTCCGGCCCAGATGCTGATATTTGAAACGGTCTTGCTTAATCTCCTGTGCCTCAGCCAAGGCCTGACGCAGGTCGCCGATGTCGGTTACATTGATAAAGGTTTTCATCGCTTTATTTTTAATTCTTAAATTCTTAACTCTTAATTATCTCAATGAATATCATTCCCTCACTTGTCCATCGCCCTCGACTATCCATTTGTAGGTAGTCAGTTCTTCCAGCCCCATGGGACCACGCGGTCCCAACTTCTGAGTCGAGATTCCGATTTCAGCCCCCAGCCCGAACTGCGCCCCATCGGTGAATGATGTCGGTGCATTCCAATAGACACAGGCTGCATCTACACGCATCTGGAACTCACGGGCCCGAGCCTCGTCCTGCGTAATGATGGCTTCGCTGTGTCCACTGCCATACTGCGCGATGTGCCGTAAGGCCTCCTCCAGACTTGCCACCGTTTTCACAGCCATTTTGTAATCCATGAACTCCATACCAAAATGTGCCTCCATGGCAGGTTCCAGCAATGGATATCGTCCCTCCAATGCGTGATAGGCGGCAGTGTCGGCATAAAGTGTGACACGACTATCGGCCAAGGGGGCCAATAGAGCAGCTAAATCCTTCAGCCGAGCTTCATGAACAATCAGGCAATCCAGCGCATTGCACACACTCACTCGTCGCGTCTTGGCATTCACTATGACGCGTTGTCCGATGCAAAAATCGCCCATTTCATCGAAGTATGTGTTCACCACACCTGCTCCTGTCTCGATGACGGGCACATGGGCATAGTCGCGAACAAAGTCTATCAGTCGCCGACCGCCTCGGGGGATGCAGATGTCGATATAGCCCACAGCGGACAGCATCTCTGCCGTGGCCTCGTGGGTGGCAGGCAGCAGGGCCACAATACCCTCGTCCACATTCTCCTGCCTGAGGGCCTGACGGATAACCTCCACCGCCTTTTCGTTCGAACAGACTGCATCGCGCCCACCTTTCAACACACAGGCGTTTCCACTCTTCAGACAAAGGGAAAAGACATCAAACGTCACATTGGGGCGGGCCTCATACACAACGCCCACCACGCCAAAAGGTACGCTCACACGATGGAGACGCAAACCGTTGGGCAGCGTCCGGGCCTTTGTCACCAGCCCCAATGGTGAGGGTAACATAGCCACATTTCGCATGTCCGCAGCAATGGCGGCAATTCGTTCAGGAGTCAGTTTCAGACGGTCGTACAGCGGACTTGACTCTTCCATCCGGGCCAAGTCCTGAGCATTGGCTGTCAGCAGTTCGTCCTGCCGCAGCACAATGGCATCGGCCACCGCCCGAAGCACAGCATTTCGTTTTTCTTCAGGAACCAAGACCAGCCCCTGGCTGGCCGCCTTCACACGACAAAAAGTTTCTTGCAAGTTCATGGCCATCAGCGGTTTGGCATAAATTCAGTATGGGGTACGTCGTCGGGCCGTTCCATCAAATCAACGAGTATGTTATCGCGGGTGCCATTAGCAATTATCACACGAATGCCTGCCTGCGAAACACTGCTGGCAGTTGCATATTTCGAGGACATGCCTCCCCGTCCAAAGGCACTCTTTTCTTGCTGAATGTAGGCTGACAGGTCGTCTCCGGGCTTCACATTCCGAATCAGGCGTGAATCGGCAGCATCGGGATGTCCCGTGAATATACCATCAATATTAGAGAGCAGCACCAGCGTATCGGCTCCCATCATCTGGGCCATCAGTCCGCTCAGTTCGTCGTTGTCGGTGAACATCAGTTCCGTCACGCAGACCGTATCGTTCTCGTTCACGATGGGCAGCACGCCGTTCTCCAGCATCACCGTCATGCAGGCACGTTGATTGTCGTATGGCTCACCCGGACGGAAATTCTCCTTCATCGTCAGCACCTGGCCAACGTGTATGTGATATTCGCGGAAGAGGTCGTAGTAGAGACCCACAAGTTTCACTTGCCCAAGGGCAGAAAAGAGCTGACGCTGCTCCACGGAATCCAGACTATGCTCCACCTTCAGTTCCCGACGGCCGCAAGCCACAGCACCCGAAGAGACCAGTATCACCTCACAGCCATGCTGCCGCAACCAGGCAATCTGATCCACCAGCGCCGACATGCGTGTGACATCGAGTTTCCCATCATGGCGTGTCAGAGCATTAGAACCTATCTTGACAACGATTCGTTTCATTTAGTTTTAGTTTCTGGCTTAAACTCAGTATATTTGCCGGCAAGCGATGGCAGACCGACGATACCATTCGGATTATACACTACGACGAGACAGCGACCGGCCTCTTCGCTTCGCATCCACACATTGCCCATGCTGTCGATGTGGATATTGTCGGCCTTCTGAACGATGTATCCGCCCATGTAGCGCGGTATCTTAATGCCCGTATACAGTTGTTTCATCGGTGTCGCCTTATCGTTGTTAGCGGTGAACAAGGCAAACCTGTTGTCGGCATCATCGGTAGTTATCCATGCAAATCCGCCCTTAGCCTGAGACAGTCCAGCAGCGTTCATCGTGATATTCTCAAGGGCAGAGGCCGGAGACCACTTGAACTCGTCGGCAGCCGTCTTTGCTATCTTGTTCTCCCCTATAAGGAAGATGCTGTCGCCTATCTGCTCCATCCACAACGCCTTTCCCTTGACAAGGTCGGAGAGTTGCGTCTCGCCCTGCGTTTCGTAGCCGTCGTCGTCACCATTGTTTTGTCTCAGAGTTGCCTGGTAGGCATTCACGCCATAGAGGTCGCCCTTGTCTGTTACGACATAGCGCAGCAGGTCGTTGCCGCATGTCTTTATCACCTTGTTGTCGTCCTTCAGGTCGTAGACAGTAATGTTTTCGTCGCCGTAGGCCAGATAGCGACCATCGGGCGAGAGCACAAACGGTTTGACAATGCCTGTCGACAGCCATCCGTGCTTCACCTCGCCGATGAGCGGCGACGATTCCACACTCTTTCCGTCGTACCGCACAATGCCACGCCCCTCGACATCGAGGTAGAGCGTATCGTTATGCACATTGAATGCCTTGATGTTGGGACGGTCGCCGCCGCTCTTGCCCTTTATTGCGGCACGAATATCACCCGACTGTTTGTTTACAGCGATGACGGCATTCTCACTGTAAGGGTCTTGTATCATATAGATGTTCTCGGCATCCTCGACGAAAGGCTGGTCGAAGTAGGCACCATGCTCTATAATGGCAAAGCTGGCAAGGTTCTTAACCCCAACAAGACCATGATTTTTCTTATTCTTTGTAGAGTCCTTTGGCTCCTCTGGAGGGTCTGGGGGCAACGTATCCCTTATTATTTCTACAATCTGGATGGTGGTGTCGCAGAGTTGCAGTTTGTTATCTTTTACGGTGGCAATACAGCCCTTAGGTGTATTCTTCAGGTGGAAGTGCTTCTTGAAATAGTCTATCATGTCAACACGTTTGAAGCGCTCGGCTGCCGTCTTCTGATAATCTGTGGCATTAGCCAACTTGTCGTTGGATGAACCGAAGTTCTGTATCTCTGTCAGCACACCCAGCACCTTGCCCACTGCTGCCACGTCTAAGCCGGCTGGTTCTTTGGTCTCCGAATAGTTGAACACCACCACCACAATCTTATCATACTCTTCGTCGTAGTAACTATAGAGGTCGTACACCTCTTCGATATTGACACCGCACATCATGGTCAGCAACGAATTGCTCATGTCCATCCTCCATGTGATGTGCCCTCCCTCGTGTCCGTTGAATATTAGTTCTTCGGGCTTCGACTGCTTGATGTAGTCCTTATAGCTGCCATGCTTGGAGTGAGCGATATTGGCCTCGGTGAGGGCATCGCCCACCTTGTCGCGCAGTCCCTCCCACATAGCTGCCCAGAGACCTATCTGCGAACCAGCATAGATGGCACCGGTCATCAGTGCCCCCTGTGCCGACTCCTGCCCGTCGAAAACGAACACCGTGGTACGTGTCCTCCTTGCAAAGAAGAGGTTGGTGTAGTATTGCATCTGGGGTGTCAGACCCTTGATGTTAGTGTCGCCCAGTACATAGTTGCTCGACGACACCTGCATCATGCGCTGTTCGAGCCCCTTAAATACATATTCGGGATAAGCCTCGATGGTCCCATCGACATCGTCGAAGTAGAAATACGTGGTCGCCAGTGTCTTACGGTCGCTTTTATTGGGTGTTTGTGCCGAACCGCTGAGGACGAAGCAAAACGCGCTGAGGGCAAATAACAAGAATCGTTTCATGGTTGTATGGTTTTACTTTAAACATTTAACTTTCAACTCTTATTTCACGCTTGCCTTTAGGCCTTTGATTACAGCATTGGTGAACCCGGCCTCTTCCATAACATTCAGTCCACGGATAGTGATACCACCGGGCGTTGTCACCTGGTCGATAGCCTCCTCAGGGTGCATACCGCTGGCCTCAAGCAGTTTCACAGCACCAAGAAGGGTTTGCATAACAATTTCTTTTGCCTGATTGGCCTTGAAGCCCATTTCTACACCTCCTTCACTGGCCGCACGGACATAGCGGAGTGCATAGGCTATGCCACAAGAGGCAAGGGCCATGCCCGCCTGCAGATGATTCTCGTCACAAACGCAAGTTTTGCCCATTTCATCGAACATCCGGGCCACGAAGTCCGTATGTTCCCGACTGGCATTCACCGGCGTCAGGAAGGTCATCGACGCCCCTTGCGCAATGGCGATATTGGGGATGGCTATAAGAACATCACACTGCCCGCCGCACCATTGCACGAGTTGTACGCCACTGACTCCGGCGGCCACGGATACGAGTATCTTCTCCTCCGTCAGAAGGTCGCGAATGTCTTCCAACACCGACTCCACCAACCAGGGCTTTACTGCCAGGATAACGACGTCGGCCTGGGCCACAGCCTTGCGGTTGTCAGTTGTCAGGACGGCCCCCGACCGGACGAAGCGTTCCAACCGGCCCGGTGTGTGGTTACTGACAATGAGGTTGGCGGCAGGGACAGCAGCCTGGGCCAGAAGGCCGTCAGCAATGCTCCCCCCCATGGCTCCGGCCCCAATGATAGCTATTTTCGACTTATACATGATTTAGCACAATTCTCAGTTTCAACAAAAACTCGTCGGCATCCGCCTTCGTCAGGCAGAGCGGTGGCAAAAGGCGCAGCAGATTGGTGCCCGAGCAGCCTGTGAAGATGTGTTCGTCGTAAATCAGGCGGCGGCGTACATCTGCTTGAGGGATGTCCAGCTCGATGCCTATCATCAGACCGCGACCACGGACGTCCGTCACGTGGGGCAGTTGCATTTTACGCAATTCTGAGATAAGATAATGGCCCATTTCATCGGCATTTTGTACCAACTGCTCCTGCTCCATGATATCAAGCACGGCCAAGGCTGCAGCACACCCTAGGTGGTTGCCTCCGAAGGTCGTGCCCAGCTGACCATAGACAGGCTGGAAATCGGGAGAGATGAGCACACCACCCATGGGGAAACCATTGGCAATGCCTTTGGCCACGGTGATGAGGTCGGGGCGAATGCCGAGCCACTGGTGGGCGAAGAACTTGCCACTACGGCCATAGCCGCACTGTATCTCGTCGCAAATGAGCACCGTGCCATACTTCTTGCACGCAGCAGAAAGCCCCTGGGCAAACTCGTCCGTAGCCATGCGAATTCCCCCCACGCCCTGAATACACTCTAAAATGACAGCCGCCACATCGCCCTTTGCCAGTTCCTCTTCCCATGCAGGTAGTTCGTTCAGCGGCAAGTAAGTAACATGGCCATTGGCGTTCACCGGAGCTATGATTTTCGGATTGTCCGTGGCCTCCACTGCCAGTGAGGTTCGACCATGAAAGGCCTTCTGGGCTGCTAATATGCGTGTCCGTCCCGTATGGAATGAAGCCAGTTTCAGGGCATTCTCATTGGCCTCGGCACCGCTGTTGATAAGGAACAGCTGATAGTCGGGATAACCACAGATGCGGCCCAGCCGTTCGGCTAACTGCTGCTGTAATTCGTTTTTCACAGAATTGGAGTAGAAACCCAGTTGAGCCACCTGCCGACTGACAGCCTCCACGTAGTGGGGATGGGCATGGCCGACGGAGATGACAGCATGACCACCATAGAGGTCGAGATATTCCTGCCCTTTATCGTCCCAAACCTTACAGCCCAGTCCCTTCACAATGTTCACGTCGAACAGGGGATATACGTCAAATAAATTCATTTTCTAGTTGGAATTAAGAGTTAAGAATTAAAAGTTCCTTACATTCCATTTCACTTAGAAGGCGGAAGCCTTGAGGCGGAGTCCCATCTTCTCATCGAGACCAAACATCAGGTTCATGTTCTGTACCGCCTGGCCGACGGCCCCCTTCAGCAAATTGTCGATACAACTAATCATCAGGAGCTGGTCTTCGTATTTTTCCACATAGACAAGTGCCTTGTTGGTGTTCACCACCTGCTTCATATCAGGACTCTTCGTGACGAAGTGTGTGAAGGCGGCATCGCAGTAGTAGTTGGCATAGATACGTTGCACCTCCTCGATGGGCAGGTCGCAATGGGCGTAGGCCGTCACGAAGATACCACGGGCAAAGCAGCCTCGCTGGGGGATGAAGAGCACCCGGCCAGTGTATCCAGGATGGAGTTCCTGCACCGTCTGGTTGATTTCCAACAGGTGCTGATGGGTGAAGGTCTTGTAGACGGAAATGTTGTCGTTACGCCAGGAAAAGTGCGTTGTGGCGCCTGGCTTCTGCCCAGCGCCCGTACTGCCTGTGATGCCATTCACATGGATGTCGCCCCTGATGATGCCCGCCTCCAGTGCAGGCAGCAAGGCCAGTTGTATACAGGTGGCAAAACACCCTGGGTTAGCCAGGTGTTTACAATCTTTTATGTCTGAGCGATGAATCTCTGGAAGACCATAAATAAAATCATAATTCTTCACGCTTAACTCTTCACGCTTAACTCTAAAGTCCTGCGCCAGGTCGATTATCTTCACAGAAGCTGGAATGTCGTGCTCCTTCAGGAACTGCTCGCTCTTGCCATGTCCGAAGCAGAAGAAAACGACATCCACCTGATTGAAAGGCATTTCGGAGGTGAAACACAAGTCCGTGTCGCCACAAAGTCCCTCGTGGACATCGGCCACGGGTCTTCCGGCGTTCGACTCACTATTGGCAAAGACGATCTCTGCCTCGGGATGATTGAGCAACAGACGTATGAGTTCGCCTCCGGTATATCCTGCTGCGCCTAAGATTCCTACGTGTATCATATCGCTTTTAACGCTCTTCGTCGGGGTGAGCCAGATAATAGGCACGAAGCGGTGTGCTGGTGACCTTGATGAAGCCCTTGGCCTCGTCGCTGGTCCAACCTTTGGCACCCTCGCCGTACTCACCCAGTTTGTTCTTCACGAGGTCGTCAGGCGTATCGCAGCCGACAGTCTGGAACGAATAGGGGCGCAATTCCAGCGTAACCTCACCGTTCACGTGTCGCTGACTGCTCGTAAGCATGGCTTCTATGTCTGGCATGACGGGCTCCAGATACTGACTCTCGTGCAGGAACATGCCGTACCAGTTGGCCACCTGTTCCTTCCAGTACTGTTGCCACTTGGAGAGGGTATATTTCTCCAAGAAACGGTGGGCACCGATGATGAGCATCGGAGCGGCAGCCTCGAATCCGACACGTCCCTTGATGCCGATGATGGTGTCGCCTACATGGCAGTCGCGGCCGATGGCGTACTGTGCGCCAATCTCCTCAACGGCCTGGATGGCCTTGATTTTATCGTCGTAGTGCACTCCGTTCACCGAACAGAGTTCGCCCTTCTCGAAACCAAGTTTCAGCAATTCCGAACCCGACTTTGTGGGATGCTTCAGGTAGGCCGACTCAGGCAGCCCCTGACGGGAGTCGAGTATCTCGCCGCCACAGATGCTGGTGCCCCAGATGCCCACGTTGTAGGAGTATTTCAGCTTGGTGAAGTCGGCATGGAACCCGTTCTGGTTCAGGTAATCGACTTCCTCCTGCCGACTGAGGTTACCGTCGCGGGTGAGGGTGATAATCTCCACCCCAGGAGCCATGACGAGGAAGGTCATGTCGAAGCGGATCTGGTCGTTTCCGGCCCCGGTGGAGCCATGTGCGATGGCCGATGCCCCGATTTCGTTGGCGTAACGGGCGATAGCCAGTGCCTGGAAGATGCGTTCCGAACTGACAGAAATGGGGTAACAATTGTTGCGCAACACGTTACCGAAGACCATGTACTTGAGCGACTTGTCGTAGTACTCCTGGGTGACATCGAGGGTAACGTACTTCGTTGCACCCAGTTTGTAGGCATTCTCCTCGTTCTGCTTCAGTTGCTCGGGACTGAAACCGCCCGTATTGGCACACGCGGCATGTACCTCGTACCCCTTCTCCTTGGCCAGATACATCACCGTGTAGCTGGTATCCAGTCCGCCACTGAAGGCGACGACTACTTTTTTCTTCTGTTCCATATGCTTTTTTTATTTTTATTTGTTTCTTAAATGAGACGGACGTACACGGGGGTACGTCCCTACGAAATTACAGGGATTGCAATTTTTTGACCATTTCATCGGGCAATTCCACCGGTAGAGGCTCCCCCACATGCTCGGCAGGATCGTAGAGCATACCTGTGCAGACGCAGTACTTGCGATTGGAGCGTTCCAGAACGTCGAAATTGACACAGCAGGGGTGCCCCGTCGTACCACAACCACGCCAGAAGGCATCGTCGTCGGTCAGTTCCGAAAAGGCCACGGGACGATAACCCAGGGAATGGTTGATGCGCATGACGGCCGTCTGGCTGGTCAGTCCGAACAGCTTGGCCTCGGGCCAGCGAACGCGGCTCAGTGTGAAGGCCATCTGCTTGATGCGCGTGGCCAGATGGTGCTTGCGGAACTTTTCCACCACGATAAGTCCCGAATTGGCCACATACTGCTTGTGGCCCCACGTCTCGATGTAGCAGAATCCGGCAAACTCTTTTTCGGGTCCAGCCAAGGCGATGACCGCCTTCATTTCCCGCATCTTGGTGGCCAGATACTCGTGTGTGCGGTTCACGATGCCGCTGCCGCGCTTGGCGGCACTGTCGGCGATGGTGGCCAGGATGACATCGACATACCTTTCATGACTGGCATCGGCCACCATAATCTCTATTCCGTCGTTATATTCCATGTTGTTTTTCTTTGTTCAAAATTAAATACGTTGCATCTCTGGGCGGACGTACGCGGGGGGCTACGCTCCTACGGCGCCCTATGGGTGCGCCATGGGCACCACCTGGGACAGGGCATCCAGCATCTCAGCGCGGTCGGTCTGCTCTTCCAGGACGAGGAAAACAGTGTCGTCCCCAGCCACGGAACCCAGGATACCGGGCAGACTGGCCTGGTCGATGTCGTAGGCCACATGAGAGGCGTGACCCGGCAGGGTGCGCACGACGGCCATGTTGCCCGAAAACTTCACCCCAAGCGCCCCCAGGCGGTTCATCCCCGAGAGTGTGACGTGCCGGTCGCTGACGCTGCGGTACCCCTTGTCCGTGGGCAGGACGTAGATGTAGCGCCCATCGGCGTTCAGCGCCTTCACCACCCGCAGCAGTTTCAGGTCGCGGCTCAGCGTGGCTTGTGCGGTGGGGAATCCCGCCTTCTCCAGTTCGGCCATCAGCTCCTCCTGCTTCGAGAGTTGCTGGCTCGAGATGAGCATCTTTATGACCTCCAAACGGCTTTCTTTTTTACTCATTATTCAATATTTATTCATTTATGGCGACAAAATTACATAATATTCTGCATACATGCAAGTATTTTTGAATATAAATGAACAAAAGCCTACAACAAGACTGCGGAGCGAGCAGCAGAGGAACTATAATATATAGATAAGGACGCGCACGCGTGTATCACGCGCGTACGTAGACAGGTCGGGGCACAGCCCCGTACGGGACGGCGGCGAAAGCTATGCTGGACAGAGGCAAATCCTATGCAGGACGACGGGGAATCCTGTACGGGATTGCTGTGGGACACGTAAGTGGCTTACTGCTTGCGCGATGAAATAAAACAGGAATTGCCATGCAAAGACCACGATTTTTCATAAATTCTCATGTCCTATCAACTTATGGCACTCACTTATTAACCCACAAACAACTAACAAAATGAAAAAAGAGAATCACTTCCTGGCCTTTGCCTTCGCCGAGGCTGAACGCATGAGACAACTGGGCCACCCGGGAGTGGCCGCCAACTATGCTTGCTCGGCCCGGAGCCTGCAACGCTTCCTGCACACGATGGGCAAGCACGACATCACCTTCGACCAGATGAAACCCGCAACGATGGCCAACTTCGAGCGCTGGCTGCACGACCAGGGTATCTGCCGGAACACCTCGTCGGCCTACCTGCGTTGCCTCCACGCCGTTTTCAAGAAAGCCGTACAGCTGGAGCTGGCCTGTGGCGACCCCTTCCTTGGCACCTATCGCGGCGTGGCAAAAACGGCCAAACGGGCCATCCCGGCTATGGATATCAGGCGGATTGGGCAACTGGACATACGCCGGCGCCTGCTGGCCCAAGGCAGGCAGGACGGCACACTGCGCTTCCACTCGCTGCTGAAAAGGTTGGAGCTGGCACGCGACATCTTCATCTTCAGTTTCTGTGCCCGTGGGCTCAGTTTCGTGGATTTGGCCTATCTGCAAAAGAGCAACATCTGCCACGGCAGCATCCGCTACGCCCGGCGCAAGACGGGCCGGCGACTGGAGGTCCGCATCGAACAGCCCATGCAGCACATCATCGACCGCTGGGCCACAGACTCGCCCTACCTCTTCCCCATCATCACCGAAACCTGCAACGCGGAACGCATATACCGGCAGTACCACAACGGCATACAACTCTACAACAAGCATCTGAAATTGCTGGGGAAACTGCTGGGCGGACTGCCTCTCACCTCCTACGTCAGTCGCCACTCGTGGGCCAGCACCGCCCACCAGCAACACGTGCCGCTCTCCATCATCAGCCAAGCCATGGGGCACGACTCGGAACAGACCACCGAAATCTATCTGAAATCACTGGAATGCAACATGATAGACCAAGCCAACCACCGGTTATTGAGAGATGTCTTTCGCCCGTAGCACCACGAAAGGGAGGGATAGAAACAGCAGAGAGGAGAATGCGCTTGCACTCTCCTCTCTGCTGTGGTGTCACCAGGAATCGAACCGGGGACACAAGGATTTTCAGTCCTTTGCTCTACCAACTGAGCTATGACACCATCGTTGTTTTGCGAGTGCAAAGGTAAGGACAATATTTGAATTGACCAAATAAATTAAGAAAAAAGTGAAAATATTTTGTATCTTGCCGTATTATTCGTAACTTTGCATCCGCCTTTCAGGCCTTCTTGCCATTCGTGGCAAGTCGGATTCGGATAGTAGCGCAGTTGGTAGCGCACCACGTTCGGGACGTGGGGGTCGGGCGTTCGAGTCGCCTCTATCCGACCATCAACGGGTCAGTTTCGGACGAGAACTGACCCTTAATTCTTACTTCAAACACTACACGCACAGATGAACAAGAACATTGCTGTAGCCGGGACAGGCTACGTGGGACTCTCCATCGCCACACTGCTGGCCCAGCACAACCGCGTGACGGCCGTGGACGTGATACCCGAGAAGGTAGATCTCATCAACCGGCGCCAGTCGCCCATCCAGGACGAATACATAGAGAAGTATCTGGCTGAGAAAGACCTCAACCTGGTGGCTACGCTGGACGGGCGCAAGGCCTACAGCGATGCCGAGTTCGTGATTATTGCAGCACCCACGAACTACGACCCGGTGAAGAACTACTTCGACACCTCGCACGTGGAGGAAGTCATAGAAATGGTGATGGAGGTGAACCCCACGGCCGTCATGATTATCAAATCGACCATTCCCGTGGGCTACACAGAGAGCATACGACAGAAGTTCCATACGCAGAACCTGCTCTTTTCACCCGAGTTCCTGCGCGAGTCGAAGGCTCTCTACGACAATCTCTACCCCTCACGCATCATCGTGGGACGGCCAGAGGGCGACGAACGCATGGAACAGGCCGCACAGGACTTTGCCTCCCTCTTGCAGGAGGGGGCGCTGAAACAGGACATCCCCACCCTGTTCATGGGGCTGACCGAGGCAGAGGCCGTGAAGCTCTTCGCCAACACCTACCTGGCCCTGCGTGTCTCGTATTTCAACGAGCTGGACACGTATGCCGAGACGAAGGGACTGGACACCCGGGACATCATCCGTGGCGTGAGCCTCGACCCGCGCATCGGCGAACACTACAACAACCCCTCGTTCGGCTACGGAGGTTACTGTCTGCCGAAGGACACAAAGCAACTGCTGGCCAACTATGCCGACGTGCCACAGAACATGATGTCGGCCATCGTAGAGTCGAACCGCACACGCAAGGACTTCATTGCCGATCGCGTCCTGCGCATGGCCGGATACTACGACTACTACAATCGTGGCGACTACGACCCCAGCCACGAACGACGCTGCGTCATCGGTGTCTTCCGCCTGACCATGAAGTCGAACTCCGACAACTTCCGCCAGTCGTCGATTCAGGGCGTGATGAAGCGCGTCAAGGCCAAGGGGGCCGAAGTGATTATCTACGAACCCACACTGCAGGACGGCACCACGTTCTTCGGCAGTCGTGTGGTGAACGACCTCACGGAGTTTAAGCGCCAGTCGCAGGCCATCATCGCCAACCGCTATGACCCGTGCCTCGACGACGTGCAGGAAAAAGTGTACACAAGGGATATTTTCCGCAGAGACTGATATGTTGAAAATTGAAAGTTGAAAGTTGAGAACTCACTGAAGGAACGCACGGCCAAGGGTCTCCTATGGGGCATGGTGAACAACGGCACGATGCAGATACTGAATGCAGTATTCGGCATACTGCTGCTGCGTCGTCTCTTGCCTGAGGACTACGGCAAGATAGCCATGCTTATGGTCTTTGCCAACATTGCCAGCACACTGCAAGAGAGCGGTTTCACGGCAGCCCTGTGCAACCTGCGCCACCCCAGCCACCGCGACTACAACGCTGTCTTCTGGTTCAACGTCGGGGTCAGTGGCTTGCTCTATGTCATTTTGTTTCTGGCAGCTCCCCTCATCGTGTGGTTTTACAACGACCCCGACCTACTGTGGCTGTCACGCTACCTGTTCCTCGGTTTTTTCATCAGCAGTTGGGGAACCGTACAACGGGCCTACCTCTTCATCCACCTCATGAACAAACAGACGGCCATCATCAGCATCGTCTCACTGCTCGTCTCGGGCATAGTGGGCGTGGCAATGGTCTATGGAGGAATGGCCTACTGGGGACTGGCCACACAGAACGTGCTGTTCATCCTCATTGTGGCCATAATGAACTGGCTCTACTCCCCTTGGCGCCCCAGCCTCCAGATAGACCTGCGCCCGGCATGGCAGATGTTCGGATTCAGCAGCAAACTACTGATTCAGAACCTCTTCAACAACCTCAATGCTCATGCTTTCGGCGTTCTGCTGGGGCGCTTCTACGGTGGTCACGATGCCGGAGTCTATTCCAACGCACGCCAGTGGGACGACAAGGGCATCAACACCATCAACGGCATGGTCACGGGCGTGGCACAGCCCGTACTCTCCCGTGTCCGCGACAATCAGAACCGTTATCGTCACGTCTTCCGCAAGATGTTGCGCTTCATCTCCTTCATTTCCTTCCCTGCCATGCTGGGCATAGGCCTCATAGCCCACGAGTTCCTGCTCATCGTCGGTGGCGAGAAGTGGCTGGAGAGTGCCACTCTGCTGAGTATGCTCACCATCTACGGTGCCTTTGTGCCCATCACAACCCTCTACTCCAACATGACCATCAGTCAGGGCCGCTCCGACATCAATCTCTGGTGCACCGTGGTACTGTGTGTCCTGGTCTGGGTCGGGCTCATCGCACTGCGCCCCATGGGCCTACGCACAATGGTGGTCTTCTTCATTGTGCTGAACATCCTCTGGCTCGGTGTGTGGCAGTGGTTCGCTCATCGCCTTATCGGGCTGCGCCTATGGGATGTCGTACGCGACGTGGTACCTTTTCTCCTGTTCACCGTGCTGGTCATGGGCTTCACGTGGTGGCTCACGTGTGGCATTCAGGACCTCTGGCTACGGCTCATTGCAAAGATACTGATTGCCACTGCGCTCTATGCCGGCATCATGTGGCTGAGTGGCGCCAAGATTATGCGCGAAAGCATCGAGTACGTATTGGGAAGTAGGAAGTAAGAGGTAGAAAGAAAGTAATCCGTGAAATCCATGATTATCATAAAAAACTAATTCGTGTAATTCGTAGTTATCATAAAAAAACTGATTCGTGTAATTCGTGGTTAAAAAGAAAGATTCGTGGTGAAAGAAAGACTCCAGTGGTTAGACGCGATGCGCGGTTTCACGATGATACTTGTCGTGGCGTACCATGTAGCGCAGATGACGTTCGGTATAAACGAAAAAAGCAGCTCTTCGCTGCCTTTCCTCGTACTGTTCCGCATGCCATTGTTCTTCTTCGTCAGCGGTTTCCTGGCCTACAAGGCCGACTTCCTGTGGAACTGGCCGAACGCCCTCCGACTGACCTGGAAGAAGGTGAAGATACAGGTGCTGCCAGCCCTGGTGTTTCTGTGTGTTTTCATTGTTCTGCGCAAGACGCAATTCTGCAACACCTTCCTGTATGCAATGAAGAGCCCCACCAAGTGTGGCTACTGGTTCACATGGGTACTCCTCCACATGTTTGTCATCTACTACATGGCCTGTCTGCTGCAACAGTGGGTAAATGGCAAATGGCTAAAGGCTCATTGCCAGTTCCACCACGCCGTCATCTGGCTACTATGGCTCCTGAGTTTGTTCGTCTATGAAACGCTCTACTTGCCCAAGCAGTTCACCTACACCCAAGATCTTTTCTTCCGCTACTCCAGTCTCATCAAGACCATGAATTTTCTGCCCTTCTTCCTTTTTGGCAATCTGGCACATCGTTACTGGGACAAAGTGCAAAAAGTGGCGGATTCATCGTGGTTCTTCCCTCTACTGACGATTGTTGCCTTCGTTTCTTGCGCCGACATTTTCCGTTGGCACACCCTACAATTCCAATGGACCAACTTGCCGCGCACGGTAGCCATATACTCGTTGCTCATGATGGTGGTCATATTCTTCCGTCACTATCAGTCGTGGTTCACGCAAGAACACCCTGTAGGGCGAGGGCTGCAATACATCGGAGTCCGTACGCTCGACATCTATCTGTTACACTTCATCCTGTTACCCCAGTTACCAGCCGTCGGTGTCTGGTTTAATCAGAACCGCCCCAACTTCATCCTTGAAATCACGGCATCCGTTTCCCTGGCCCTATTGGTCATCGCCTTCTGCCTGCTCGCCAGCCATCTCCTGCGCATTAGCCCTGTCTTTCGCCAATATCTTTTTGGCCGGAAATAGCCCCCCGCATGACGATTTGCTGTCTGGCATAACTATGCTGCAAAACATAGTATTTGGATTTCGGAAAATTTTGTATTATCTTTGCAACCGGAAACCTTAGCATCGTATGTACAACAACAAGATTGTGGTCTACACCTCGGGAACGTTCGATATGTTCCATTCCAATCACCTCAAGATGATTGAGTATGCCCATGGACTGGGTGACACCCTGATAGTAGGCGTAAGCACCGACGAACTGGTGTGCTCCTACAAGCGCCCCCCCATCATCCCCTTTGAAGAACGCATCGCCATCATCAAAGCTCTGAAGTACCCCGACATCGTCATTCCGCAGCGCTCGCTTGACCACACGGACATCGTCAAGAAACTGAATATCGATGTCTTTGTAGTAGGCGACGACTGGACTGGCAAATATGACTATCTGAAGGAACTGGGTGTCACCGTATTCTACTTCCCTTACGGTTCGGGGACGTCCTCGACAAGCATCAAGAAGGAAATCGTGGACCGCTACGACGAAATCAAGAGCAAGATTGACCATCAGCCGAATCCTGACGTAAAGAAGGATTAGCAAAAACGGAATCTGAATTTAGAGACAAGTATGGAGAACAAAAAGACAGCCATCGTAACGGGGGGAAGCCGAGGCATCGGCCTGGGAGTGGTGAAGATGCTCACAGGCAGGGGATATCGGGTGATAGCCTCCTATGCCCACAACGACACGGCTGCCCAAGCGGCGGAAAGAGCGACTGACGGACAGGCGCTATTTTTTAAGGCCGACCACAGCCAACGTGAGGCTACCTACGCTTTCATTGACTTTATCCGCAAACACTCCGACTCCATACATTGCATCGTCTGTAATGCAGGGATAACGGTTCGAAAATCCTTCACAGAGACCTCTGACAGGGACTGGGATAACATGATGGAAGTTGCTATAAATGCCCATTTCATCGTACTCCGAGAACTATATTCCCTCATTCAGCCACAGTCGCGCATCATATTCACGGGTTCGGCCATGGGCTCGTATCCTCATGCCTCAGTCCTGGGCTATGGTGTGAATAAGGCCGGCATACATGCCATGGTCAAAAATCTGACTAAAGTATTTGCAGAAAAAGAAGTAACCGTGAATGCCGTGGCTCCTGGATTCGTAGAGACGGAATGGCAGAAAGAGAAACCTGAGAACATTCGGCAAAGCATCTGTCGCAAGACTGCCATACACCGTTTCTGCTCCATCGACGAGGTAGTGGGAGCCTACGCCTTCTGTCTTGACAACGGATTTGTCAACGGAGCCATTATCAATGTGGATGGTGGGTACTCCTACCAATAAAGCAATAGAGAATTAAAAACTTCAATCCTTCAATCCTTCAATTTTTACATCATCCGCATGGTATTGTGCGCCTGGATTGTCAGGCAGACGCATGTAGTCACCGTAGCGGTAAGTGAGACATTTCTCGGCCTCGCGCATAATGGGGGCCGTCGTCACCTCAAACCTCACACGGCGCACTGGTAGGAAGTCCTCCTTCAGGCTTTTCTGGAAGTAAGGAATACCAAGGGCAAAGTCGTAGTACTGCGTGCGGAAAACTTTGGCTAACAATCGCAACAAAGGGAATATGAAATTACGGTTTGCAGCAGCCAAAAGACGCACACGACGCATCGCCAGCATCGGTTCACGGGCCGTACGAAGCATCTTGTAGGTATGGCCGAAAGTCAGGAGCGATGTCTTGTGAATCCACAGAGGGACGCGCTCGAGGGGGAAGATATCGACGTATATGCCATGTTCCTGCCACACGCGATCGTAGCCGTTGCGCTCGGCAAGAAAACTGTTCCGGTCGCGGACTTTCGCATAGAGGAAGAAGTAGTTGGGGTCGGTCGTGTGCCACTGTAAAACCAAATCCTGAGGTAATTCCTGGGGCAGTAAGACCATCAGCCGCTCAAAGTCGGGCCGTAGCATCTCAATGTCTAAATCGTCGTCCCAGGGGATGAAGCCCTGATGGCGTACAGCACCGAGCATCGAACCACCTGACAGCCAGTACGGAATCTCATGCCGCTGGCATATGCGGTCTATGACCTCATATATATGCAACATACGTTCTTGCATCTGTCGCAAGAGCGACCCGTCAGGGTTATATCGTTGTCGTAATTCTGCCTGATTCACCTTTCACTTCTCACTTTTCATTTTTCACATCCTTCGGCCATCGCCCACTTAGCCAAGGCGTATGCTCTACATAGGGCACCAACCAAGCACTTATCATGAATACAGCAGGCAGAAGTATCAGTACATCGTCGTATCGTCCAAAAATACTACGGGCGAAACACAAATGCACAAACTTGTAGTAATATAACATGGGGTAATGGCTGACGAAGAATACCATCGAGTGCTGGCCTATGAAGTTTATGATAGGCACCCGAGGCAAACTGACCGAAATGAACAACCCTGACAGACCACACAGGATGGCAGTGATATTGAGCACCGTGATAAGAGGATTGCCCGTAAACTTATTGGTGGACATCGTGTACGAGCAATCGTGAAATACAGCATTGCTCACCACAAAAAAGAATATAAGAAACAGAGATATCCACACCATGGTATTACGATTCCTTGCGCCCAAGATACGTCGCCACGCACGTCCCAACTCGAAAAAGAATATCCCCATAAAGACATTGCTCAGTCCCAGCCACACCGGATTGTCCAACGTGTAGAGCCAATAACCGATGAAAGGGAAAACGAAATAAACAGAAGAACTGTAATATTGCAACATGGCGCCACTATGCCGAAACAGCCAGTGACGCCCTTTCTCCAGAAAATGAATGGCAATATATGCCGAAAAAAAACTAATAAGGAACCAAGTGGGATTGTTCCCATAGAAGGCACCGCACTTCCAGATATGTGACCACTCCAAGGGTTCTATGGGATTGTGATACTTATTGAGCATAACGGGCAGGAATGAGAAATAGATGGCACCACCTATCATTCCTGTTGTCAGGTAGGGGATGAGCAGACGCTTAACCTTGTCCTCACAGTAGGGACGGCTCGGCCCCGACACCGTCTTATTAAAGTAGCCCGCCTTGAAGAAGAAGAACGACATGAAGTAGTAGGTCCACTGCATGACTTCTTTCCACCATTCATCATCGGCATGGCCGCACATGGCCATGACGTGCAGGCTCACCATGCGGATGATGCAGATGCCACAGAGGAAGTCAAAGGTGTGATTACGCGGTTTTGCTACGTTCATGCTGCAAAGGTACTAAATAACTTTCAACTTTCAACTTTCAACTTTCAACTTTTTTCGGGAATCTGCCGCTCAGCCACGGCACGCGCTCGATGCGAGGCACCAGGAGGGCACACACCACGAAGATTATCGCAAGCATCCCGACGGCATGGCTCCAATGGCCGCGAACGCCGACGTGGCAAACGGCGAGCCCCATGTAATAAAGATAGATGATCGGATAGTGCATGACAAAGAACACCATCGAATGCTCCCCTATGAATCCGAACACGGGCACACGACGCAGAGGCAGGGAGAGCAGGAGGCCCGACAGGCCGCACACGGCGCACACGGTGTTCACGACCGCCCCCCAAGGCCGCTGTACCCACTTGTTCAGCGCCATGTCGCACTCGCCGTGCCAGTGGCGGTTGCCGTAAAGGAAGAGGACGACCAGCAGCACCGACAACACAACGAACCACCCTCGGGGCAGGTGCCGCTCTGCTTCGTGCCACCAGTGGCCGAGTTCGAAGCAGAAGACAGCCATCGGCACGTTGCCAAGGCTCATCCACAGCGGGTTGCCCTGCGTCCATAGCCAGTAACTGAGAGCCGGAAGCAGTGGCCAGAGCCAGTTCACCCTCGGCATCCAACGCCGCCACAGATGGACAATGACGTACATCAGGAAGAAGGAGAAGAGAAACCACGTGGGGGGATTGCCGTAGAACTGGCTCGTCTGCCACAAGTGGATCCACTGCACCTGACGCAGCGTCCGGCCAAACAGTTGCGGCCAGCCATAGAGGAAACTGAAGTAGACGGCATTCCCTATCAGTCCCCACGCCAAGTAGGGAATCAGCAGGCGGAGAGCCTTATCGCGAACGAATGCGCCCGTCGAGCCAGCCACCGTCTTATTGAAGTACCCGGCCTTGAAGAAGAAGAAACAGAGGAGGAAGAACGTCCACGCCATCAACTTCTGAAACCAGAATTCGCCCCGTAGGTGGCACATCCCCACTACGTGCAACATGACCATACGGACTATACACAGCCCGCACAGCAAATCGAAGGCATGGTTTCGTAGTCTTGCACTAGTCATTACAGATGCAAAGTTACGGTTAAGCGAGCGAAAACGCAAATTTATTGACAGTTTTCCGAGCATAAGCAACTTCGGTTGGGGGTATTCAGACTTCAGTACCAAGGGCCGCGTGCCTGCCGCGCGAGTGCTTTGGGGTCTGTGCCGGCAAAAAACAGGGAAAACTTACGGAGGTTACCCATTTTTTCCCTATCTTTGCAACATGAAACTTGCACCCGTAGCCCTATTTGTCTATAACCGGGCGGACAACACCCGCCGGACGCTGGAGGCGCTGGCCGCCAACACGCTGGCCCGCGAGACAGAGGTCTTCGTCTTCTCCGACGGAGGCCGCGACGAGCAGTCCTGGGCCTTGGTTCGCGAGGTCCGGAAGGTCGTAAGGGAGTTTCTCCCCTCTCCCAAAATGGAACGGGAGGGACAGGAAGGTAAACCTCTCCCCATTAAGGGGGAGCCGGAGGGGGGCTTTCGCTCCCTAACGCTTGTGGAACGCCCAGAGAACTACTACCTGGAACGGAACATCACGGAGGGCATCGCCGAGGTTTTCCACGAGCACGACCGCATCATCGTCTTGGAGGACGACATCCTGACCTCGCCCTATTACCTCCAATACATGAACGAGGCCTTCGAACTCTACCGCGACGAGCCACGCGTGATGCACGTCGCCGGGTTCACGAACCTCAACCTCGCGGAGACGCCTTTCTACTTCACGCCACACATGAGCGGATGGGGCTGGGGCACGTGGCGCGACCGATGGGATGGGCACTTTTTGCATTACAAGACTCGTGAGGATGCCCTCCAAGGGCTGACCCCGGAGGACCTCGATGCCCTTCAGTATGGTGGTGTGTTCCGTTGCCTCCAGAGCCTCGATAAGCGACCTATACCCTGGGACATCTGCTGGGAAATTGCCATCTATCGCGCCCATGGTCTTTGCCTGACACCCGGACAGACGATGGTCCGCAACATCGGGCTACGGCAGGGCACACACTTCCGCTCGTGGAGTCTCCTACAATGGTACGAGTTCGACCGCGAGCCCCAACAGACTCCTTTACCCCTCGTCCGCGTCGAGCACCCCACAAAGGACCCCGCCATCGAAATTCAGTTCGCCCAGACCATCCGAAACTGGGGCATCCGCTACACTCTGACAGGGCAAATTATACGGTATATTTATAAGAAATTTCAGAAGCTATGCGCGTACTAATAGTCAATACTACAGAGCGGACAGGCGGAGCTGCCATCGCGGCCAACCGACTGGCGAAGGCTCTGCGGCAGGAGGGCGCAGAGGTTGCGATGGCCACGCGCAACATCTTCCATCTTTCACTTTTGACTTTTCACTTTTCACTAAAGCCTTTAGCTTTTTACGGGGAACGGCTTCGCATCTTCATTGCCAATCGACTGTCGAAGCACAACCTGTGGCAGATAGACCTTGCCTACTGCGGCGAGGACATCACCCGAAGGCCTGAATTCCAGCAGGCCGATGTCATCCACCTACACTGGATAAATCAGGGATTTCTATCGATGAAATCGCTGAAAAAGATACTCCAGAGCGGCAAGCGCATCGTCTGGACGCTCCACGATCAATGGCCCTACACGGGCATCTGCCACTACACGGAGGAGTGCGACCACTATCAGACGCACTGCCATCACTGTCCGCTGCTCTCCCCCCCTGCTGACCGCGACCTTTCCTACCAGGTGTTTGAGCAGAAGCTGCGCGTCTATCGGGAAGGCAACATCACCTTCGTTGGCTGCAGCCAGTGGATAGCCGACGAGGCCCGCAAGAGCCCCCTGACCGAGGGACACCGCATCGTCTCCATCCCCAATGCCATCGACCATACGACGTTCCACCCCATACCGAAACGGGAGGCCCGCCGCCAGTTCTTCGGCAAGCGAAGCGGCAAAACCGATGATGGGCTACCCGACGACAAGCCCATCGTGCTCTTCATCTGCCAGAAGGTGACCGACGAGCGCAAGGGCGTCCGCTACCTGGAGGAGGCCATAAAGCAACTGCCCGACGTGCGTGTCATCCGCGTGGGCCAAGGGGGCGACTACGAAATCCGGGACGAGCGGCGCATGGCACTCCTCTATGCCGCAGCCGATGTCTTCGTCACGCCCTCCTTACAGGATAACTTACCGAACACCATCGTTGAGGCCATGTCGTGCGGAACGCCGTGCGTCGGATTCCATGTAGGCGGCATTCCTGAGATGATTCACCACTTGGTGGATGGTTACGTGGCCCGATACCGCGATGCAGACGACCTGGCACAGGGCATCCGCTACGTCCTCGCCCACCCCGAACTGGCCGAAACTGCTGCCCAGTATGCCCGCGAAACCTATGACGAGCATCGTGTGGCCCAACTATACATGGCAGAATATTGGGGAAAATGAGAAAATGAGAGAATCAAAGAATGAGAGAATGAGAAAATGAGAAATGACAAGCCGCTGATAAGCATCATCACCGTCACCTACAACGCTGAGCCGACCATCGAGCGAACGCTTGAGAGCGTGGAGGCCCAGACATACCCGCATATTGAGCACCTAATCATCGACGGTTGCTCCACCGACCACACCATGAGCCATGTGCAACGCTACGTGGAGCGCAACGCCGAACCCGACCGACATTCGATTCGCGTCGTCCGCGAGCCAGACAATGGCCTCTACGATGCCATGAACAAAGGCATCTCACTGGCCTCGGGCGACTATCTGGTCTTCCTCAACGCCGGCGACTGCTTGCACGAGCCCACGACCATCGAACAAATCGTCAGTAAGACGGACTGGCAGGGCGACCGCGCACGTTCGAACCCCTTCGGAGGGTCGCTGGGTTCGTCCAAGAACTATGCTGTGCTCTACGGCGAGACCAATATTGTCGATGAAATGGGCCATTTTCTGCGTCACCGCCGCCTGCAAGCACCAGAGAAACTGACCAGCCGCAGTTTCCTCCAAGGCATGTTGGTCTGCCACCAGAGTTTCTACGTCCGCACCGACATCGCCCGCACCGAGCCTTACAACCTCCGTTATCGCTACTCGGCCGACTACGACTGGTGCATCCGCATTATGCGCCGAGCCGAGCACCGCCGTCTCCGCTTCCTCAACACGGGCCTCATCCTCACCGACTACCTCAACGAGGGCCTCACCACCAAGAACCACCGGAAGTCACTCTTCGAACGCCTTCGCATCATGGCTCACCACTATGGTTGGCCCCAGGCCATCGCCTATCACCTCTGGTTTGTCGCCCGGGCAATAATAAAGCGGTAAGCACCTAAGTGTTTACCGCTTTATTATTATCGCTATGGAGGTTCTCCTTACTTCCTTGCACGAACAACCGAGCGCACGAGCAGGCTTACAAGAAGCAGAGCCAACAGGGCAAGGGCCGAGTAGGCAATGGTCTCAGTGATGCGCTCCGAGCGTGGCTTGAAGGTAAGCACTACCTTGTGCTTGCCGCCGTCGATGCGGATAGCACGCAGGACGTAATTGACACGCCCTATCTCCACGGGCTGCCCATCGACGGTGCACGTCCAGCCGGGATAGTATATCTCACTGAACACGAGCACGCCGCCGTCGCGGCTCTCCACGTCGTATTGTAGTTCGTTGGCCTCGTAGTTGGTGAGCACAGCAGTCCCCGTCGAGTCGCTCTGCACCAGGTGGTTCTCGGTTTCGCCGAGAACAGTCTTAAACCGTTTGTCGGCCACGGCCACGTGCTTCGTATCCAACTGCTTCAGCCCTGCCAGTTCGGCATCGGCATCATCGACATAGCGCACCTCACGGACGAACCATGCATTCCCGTTGGCATGGGGATTAAATACGGGCAAGACATATTGTTGCCGATAAGGCACCATGCTATAGCGCATGTTCAGCATGTTCAGTACGGGCAGCAAACTATCTCCTGGTATGCTGTCGAGCGATGGCATCCTCCCCGAGGCTAAAGATTCCAGTTCTACACCATCTACATAAGTCTGCAACACCACTATTTCCGACCGTGGAGTGGGTCTTGTGGCCAAATAGGCATCGATGAGTTCTTGATAGCGGCGCAATTTGGCAGCATGATAACCACCTATCGACTTATGATAGTAGCTGGTGCTATTGTCATTGTAGGTATCCGTAGCTAAGTTGAGCACGCGATAGTAGGCATTTGTGTCGGACAATATCATCTCGTCTATCGGGGACTTCTGGAACTGCTGCTCTGCCGGCACGGGTTTCTGGAACATGCCGTCAGCAAGGTAGCGCTTGTCCACGCTCCAGAGATCAAAGAGACACAGCACAGCCATCAGGGCCACCATCAGATTTCCGCTAATCTTGCGATAACAGTAACAAAGCAACAATGCTGTACCCACAACGACGAGGAGGAAACTGCGCATGGCATCGGGCCGAACCAGAGCATAGCGCATCTCAGCAATGTTGTCCAATACTCCACGGGGCATACCCTGCTCTACATAGCCATTGAGCACGGCATATTCCTGTCCCCCCTCGATGAAGGCCGAACCGGCCAACGATGGGTATATGTAGAACAGCAGGGCTACTCCACCTGTAAGCACAAAACTGAGAGCCACGAGCCACGTGTTCTTTACTTCCACCAGCCCCAACAAACGCGTGCTCCGGGTGAGCAAATCGGGTTCGTCATAGAAACGTTTGAGCGTAAACATGGCCAGCAGAGGTATGGTAAACTCCGCTATCACCAATATGCTCTCCACGGCCCGAAACTTGCTGTACATCGGAAGATAGTCTATAGCCAGGTCGGTCAGCCACTGCCAGTTACGTCCCCAAGCGAGTGTGATGGACAATACCGTAGCCACCAGCAGTGCCCACTTCATGGGACCTCTGACGACAAACAAGCCTAGAACAAATAGCATCAATACGAAAGCCCCCACATAGACAGGTCCGACGGTACCCTCTTCGCCACCCCAGTACTGATTGAGCCCGCCAAATTGCCGATAGATGTCCCTGTACTCTGGGCGCATGGCATCCTGAGCGTCAGGGTTGGTCAGCAAGTTGCCTGAACCGCCCCCCTTAATGTTAGGAACAAGCAGTGTCCAGGTTTCACTCACGCCATAACTGTAGTGCGTGATGTACGAGCGTTCCAATCCGCTGTCCGTCTGGTCGGCGGCATCCTTCGTCTTCTGCGTCAGTTCGCTCTTGCCGCGCATCGTCTCCTTGCTGTACTCGTAGGTGTGGTAGAGGTTCGAGATATTGATGCTCACACCCAGCAGACCACCCACGAGGGCAGCAAGGGAGCCTTTAAACCAGGTTGAAAGTTGAAAGTTGAAAGTTGCTTCGCGCTGCTATTTGCTTCACTATAGGGTGAACTTTCAATTTTCAACTTTAAACTTTCAACTAAATATGCCCCTGCCATCAGTAGCATGACCAAGAGGAAGTAGTACGACATCTGGATGTGGTTCGAGAAGACCTGCAGGGCCGTGAAGATGCCCGTCACCAGTATGCCCCAGAGGTACTTGCCCCGATAGCAGAGCACCATGCCTGCTATGGTGGGGGGGATGAAGCAGAGGGTCAGCAACTTCCAAATATGTCCAGCAGCAATGATGATGAAATAATAGCTCGAGAAGGCCCACAGGATGGCACCCAAGGCGGCCATCCACTGGCGGAAGTCGAAGGCACGCAGCAGGATGTAGAAGCCCAGGAGCATCATGAACACGTAGCCGGCTACCTCGGGGAGACCCAGCTGATACACCTTTTCAACTTTGGCCAGCGTATCGGTACTGTCGTACGAGGGCGCCATCTGGTAGGTGGGCATACCCGAGAACAGCGAGTTCGTCCAGCGGGTACGCTCGCCGTTGTGCGCCTTGCGGTACTCGTTCAGTTCCACATTCGAGCCCACAGCGGCATTGTGATCGGTGCCCGTCAGCACCAGCCCGTCCATGATGGGGTTCCAGAAATAAGCCAGACTGATGACAGCAAACAGGGCCACCATCAGCACGTCGGGGAGAAACTTCTTATAACTCATATCTTTTTCTTTTACGACTACGAATTACACGAATTTTACGAATTATTAAAACAATGTGTCCGTATCGCGAAGCAATTAGTGGCCTTGGCTCTGCCGCTTGCTATGCAAAAATTCGTTTAATTCGTAAAATTCGTAGTTTATAAAACATTACTGGTCTTTAACGAAAAAAGCTGCAACTGATGAAGTTGCAGCTTTATTTCTCCATTGAAGTGGCTGCGTCTTTTACTTACGCAGACCCAGAGCCTTCACGATGGCACGATAGCGGTTGATGTCGCGAGCCTTCAGGTAGTTGAGCAGGGAACGACGCTTACCGACGAGACCCGTCAAGGCACGCTCGGTGCTGTGGTCCTTACGGTTCTGCTTCATGTGCTCCGTCAGGTGCTTGATGCGATAGGTGAACAATGCAATCTGGCTCTCTGCGCTACCCGTGTTGGTTGCGCCACCGCCGAACTGCTCGAAGAGCTCTGTCTTCTTGGCTGAATCTAAATACATAGTACTTTAGTATTTTTTGTGTTAAACTTGTTTGTCGAACAGCAACCACTCGTCGGCACTGTTTCGCAAATGCGGGTGCAAAGTTAGTGCAAATCGAGCGAATAACCAAATATTTATTGGAGTTTTTCCGAGATGCAGCCTAACTTCGACCTACAAAGAAGGTCAGAGATACGAATAAGCGAGCAGAATACCAAATTTATTTGGGATTTTCGAGCGGAAGTATCTAAATTTGCGATTACTTTCGCCTATTGCCTCTGACCATTACTGCCTATTGCCCCTGCCTTTTCCCTACGAAGCACGACTCAAGACAATATGAAGCTTTTAAGAGTGCCATACTATGGCAGAGATGTTTGCCATACTATGGCAGAGATGTTTGCCATACTATGGCAGAGATGTTTGCCATACTATGGCAGAGATGTTTGCCATACTATGGCAGAGCGTGAAAGTTCATAGTCTTGCGTCGCACACACCCTATTGCTTCACCTTCGGCTTGGGGGAAGGCTCGCGGAGTTGCCGGTAGGTGGTGAGGTCTTCGGAGCGCAGGAGACCCATCATCTGTATGATGCAGACGTGTTCGCTCTGGGGCGATTGGTCCTTGGGCAGGAGGATGATGACTTCGTCGAGCAGATTGTCCTTGGTGTGGTGACCATAGATGGTGATGCCTCTGTCGCGGACGATGGGCTGGAAGCGTTTATCGTTACGCAGTTGTGTCTCTCGGGAGAAGATGATTTTCTCTGCCGCCTTCTTCTTTGACTTCAAGACGAGGAGGCCGCTGAGGCGCTTAAGCAGGGGGCGGATGTTCCAGCCGTTGATGTAGAAGTCGCCGCGACGGGCCTGGGCGTGGAGGATGTCGCCCGAGAAGTAGTAGTCCTCGAATCCCCAATGGCCCTTGATGTTACTCAGGTCGATGAGGGGGGGCTGCGCTACAGGTGCTTCGACATCGAATCCCTCCCACGGCCAGGCACCGAACTCCTGATAAGGCTTATTGTGCGGAGTATAGCCCCATAGGCTACTATCCGAAGGAAATACGAAGTAATCGTCCTGTCGCCATCGGGCAGTGTCGGACGGCATCTGATTGAAACGTTCACGGATACTATCCCCCCAGTACTGAGACTTTTTCTGTAGTTCACGGGCGTGTTCCAGCAACTTACGTGAGTGCTCAGCAAGTCTGCGCACATGTTCCTGCCGCCTTTTTATAAGTAAAGAATCATCAATCTCACTTACTTCGGCCTTCGTGCCCACGACGGTGAGCAACAGGGCCAGCAGAGTTATTAGTGTTTGTTTCATAGGATTATAATATTATTGTGTTATTGTCCGCCCCATTGCCGAGCACCATACAGGCTTCCTCGGCGGAGGCAAAGGTATCTTGGTAAATCGTGCCGTGGTCGCGTGGCCACAGGGTGGTGCCGACGGCGATGGCAATGGCGATGCTTGCCGCCACGGCCCATGGCCATAGCCGACGTGGGGGCGGAGCCGTCGGAGCCTCAGCATTTCGCTGAAGGGGAAACTGGCGCACCGAGACCGGCTGCCCTTCATTTGCATGGAGGCGGGCAAGGACGCGGTCGGCAAAGTCCTCGGGCAACGGTCGGGGTGCCCGGCGCTCAGCGAGCCTATGCAGGGCCTCTCGCAGTTCTTGGTCAGTAAAGTCAATGTTGTTATTCATAAGTAAGTGCTCACCATTAGTTTATATTATCTCAACACAGAGTTAATCATCTTTTCAACACAGAGAAATATTTTATTTGAGGAGCTGTGCAAGAGGCATCGAAGATGCTGCACAGAGGGCTGCGCCTCGCCGTAGGCCTCTGTGTAAGACCTTTGGTCTCTCTTGCGTTCTCTCCTGTAAAGATTAATCTCTGTGTTAAAAAAAATAAAAGCTCTGTGTTAAAAATCATATCAGTCAATCTTGATTCGTTACTAAATCATTCTGCTTTCATCTTATTCATAATGTCGCGCAGTCGTTCCCGGATGCGCTGAAGTCGGACGGCCAGAGTCGTAGCCTTCGCGTCCGTGACGTAGGCGATTTCCTTTAGCGACAGCCCGTCGGTGTAGCGCAATTGCAGGAGCATCTGCTCCTCTTCGCCGAGCCGCAGGATGGCCCGCTCCAGCAACGTCAGTCGCTCGTCCTCGCCCTCCTCCGCTTCGGCCACCATCATCCCTTCGTCCACCTCCACCAGCCGTGGCCGTCTGTTCTTTCTTTCCATATAGCGCACCACCTCGTGCCAAGCGATTCGCCACAGCCACGTGCGCAGTGTAGCCCGTCGCTCGTCGAACGTCCCCAAAGAGCGCAAGGCCCTAAGCAGCGTGTCCTGCACCACCTCCTCGGCATCCTCGCGGCACACAACCGTCCTGCTGACGAACTCGTGCAGGTCCCGTGCATATCGCTCCACTATGTATCGTTCCGTTGGCTTCATTCTATCCTTATATACCCGCCTCGCGCCACAAATATAACAAAAAGTCGGGAAAAATTACGAAAAAAGCCCCACGCATCTCACGACGAATGGGGACAAGGAGTACCTTGTGAGTACCGATTACTCGCTCGGCTGCACCGCAGACGCTTGCGTAGCATTGCAGAGCAAGTAACCGCCCTGCGCTTGCGTAATGAAATGGAGCAAGAACTATATCCTGTTAATGAAAACAGTATGTTATCGGTCGCGCTTAGGATTGCGATTCCAACGATAGGCAACATGGAATATGACGTAACGCGGCGGCGTGCTCTGCCACGTCTCGGTGCGTCCCTGGGCGTTCAGCGTGCGGTTGATGCTCTTCAGTTGGCCGAGGAGGTCGAAACCGTCTATCATCGCCACGAGCCGCCCCTTGCAGAACGGGCGGGCGAGGCGCACCTTCCATATCCACTGGTCGTCGTTCATCGATGCGTCGGTGTAGCCACGGCGGTTCCAAAGCGTCAGGTCGCTGGAGAATTGCAGTTTCCACGGCAGGGCGAGTACCACCTCGAGCGTCGTCTGGTAGTCGCCGACGTGGAAGTCCCGGAAGTCGGCTCTGGGGCTATGGAGCCAGCGGACCTCGGGGCGCGTCTCCAGGCGGAGGCTGTGCTGTCCGATGCGGTAGTCGAGCCGGACACGCGGATAGAGGCGGGCCGTCATGACGGTGCTCCGCTCCAGTCGGGTGGTGCCCGTGAGGTCGACGCTATGGATGTACTGGAAGTGCGGCGCGAGGGTGAGGCGCAGGTGCCTGTTCTTGTCCAGGGGGATGTTGCCGAAGCAGTATTCCGCATCGGTGTCCCAGTTGCCGCTGACGCTATAAGGCTTGTACGTCTGTACGCCCGTCCGGGTGTCGTACAATTGGCTCATGGCTACGGCGTTGTGGGTGTAGCGATACTCCAGAGACAGGTAGTGCCACGACTGGTTGGGGTTGTCCCTCTGCCAGCCCACATTGCCGAAGTGGGTGTAGGTGTTGCGCAGGTCGCCGTTGCCCTCGTGGACGACCAGCGGATTGCTGGTGTCGCGGATGTCGACCCTGTTCAGGAGCGACGGGGCCTCGGAACTCAGTCGGTAGGCAAGGAACACCTGCGTGGTGGCCTTCCCTTCGTGATGGTTGCTCCTCCACACGGCGTAACTGTTGCCCGTGTCGAAGAGCACGGTGCGGTGGACGAGGGTGGTGTCCGTGTCGCCTCGGCGGTAATGCAGGCGGCGGTCGAGCAGGCGCACAGGCATCCACTGACCGATGCTCCACTGGCCGCCGGCCATCTTCGGGAACCACCAGAGCAGGGGCGTCAGCGTGTAGTAGTTCTCGGAGAGGCGGCTGTCGTAACTATTGGAGCGGTCCATCGTGCGCTCGCAGTCGGCGACGGAGGGCAAGACGCCGAAGCCCAGCGTATCGCGACGGTCGAGGCGGTCGAGCAGATAGAGGGATTGCTCCTTCCGTGTCTCGCGGTGCTCGTAACTGAGGCTCGACTCCAGTGTCAGGTTGGTCCTTATCTTCCAGGCATACGTGCCCTGTCCCCAGAACTTGCCGTGGCGGTCGGGACGGGTCTTGAAGTATTGGTCGGCGAAGAGGGGCGACGTGCCCGTGACGCGCTGGCGGTTGAAGCGTTCACCGTCGCCCGTCTCGAAGCGGCTGTCGGTCTCCAGGGTCACGTAGTCGCTGCTGTGGCGGAACTTGAAGAGGGTGTTGGTCGAGAGGTTCACCCACAGGTTGTTGCCTTGCTGCCTGCCCTGCTGCCCGTTGGTGTAGATGAGCGAGTCGGTGGCCGTGAGCGTCGTGTCGACGGGGAGCCGCCATGCCGAGGAGGCGAACGTGGAGCGGTTGTCGTTGCGGACGTACCCCATGCGCGTCGTGACCGTCTGACGCACGCGTTTGAAGTTGTAACTGAAGTTGTCCCACGTCGAGAAGGCGAGCCTTCGGTTGTCCGCCAGCGAACGGCTGCGCTCGCGTGTATCACCGCCTGGGAGGAAGTTCGTGCGGTCGGTCACCGTCTCGCGGTCTTCCTGCTCGTGGTTGACGACAAGATTGCCCTGCACCTTCCACTTCTTGCTTCGGTCCTCCACGTAGTAGTCCATGCCGCCCTGCTGTTGCGTCTGCTGTCCCGTCAGCCCGTTCGAGGCCTTCCACTGGTTCCGCTCACCCGGCCGCTCCCCATCGTTCAGGTTGTTGGCGTTGCCAAACACCGCCAACCGCGAGTGGTCGGTGAAGCGCATGGCAAAGAGACGTGCCAGGTAGTGGCCGGCCGTCCTGTCCGTCATTGTCCCGTCTGTTCCGTATGGCGCGATTCCATCGCGCCCAGCCACCGTCGGGCCGCCCCCGACCTCAGCATTCACGAGCCACCCGATGCTGTACTCCTTCTTCAACTTGACGTCCATCACGTACTCCTTGTCATCCTCCAGTTTCTGCCCCAG
This sequence comes from Bacteroidaceae bacterium, assembly GCA_017464345.1. Taxonomy (GTDB): domain Bacteria; phylum Bacteroidota; class Bacteroidia; order Bacteroidales; family Bacteroidaceae; genus Physcousia. The sequence goes on along the minus strand of JAFUAH010000020.1, from coordinate 17,354 downwards.
GAACTCACTCTTCTCGCCGTACTTGTCGTACACTTCCACCTGCTTCACCGTGTAGGCTGGTAAGTTCTCCAGCATCACGCGCTTGTCGCCCCGGAAGAAGTTCTTGCCGTTCAGCAGCAGGGCATCCACGCGCTTCCCGTTGACCTTTATGACGCCGCCCGCCTCCAACTCCACGCCCGGCAACTGCCTGACCAGCGCATCCAGCATCGAGCCCTCAGCTAACTGGAAGGCATCGGCGTTGTACACCACCGTGTCGCCGCGGTGGTAGAACATCACCTTCGAGGCCGTCACCGTCACCTCCTTCATCGTGTGCCGGATGGGCTGACAGATATAGAGCGGCGGCAACTGGCGCGAAAACTCACGCTTCCCGAGGTTGCTGAGGGTATAGTCGACGTACGTCGTATCGTAGCCTTCACAGGAGAGGCGCAGGATGTAGCGACTCACTTCCCGGGGCACATCGATGCTGAAATAAGATGAATACCCACTCCGCTCGCCGCTTTGCCAGTACGACTTCGCCGTCCGACGTGCCACCACGGTGCTGTCCTTCGCCATCACCTCCACCACGGCTCCCGGCACCTCGTTGTGCGTACGGTTGTCATAGACATAGCCATAGAGCATGAAGAGTTCCCGGCCCTTCTTCCTGTCACGCTGCACGTATATCTGCCGTCCCTTCGCCTTCACCCTGACGGGCAGGCCCTTCGTCAGCCTTGCCACAGCCTCAGGCACGCTCTCCTCCTTCATCAGCGTGCCCTGCTCGCGTTCCGTATGTTGCGATGCCATCGCAACCTCCACCATCATCCCCTCCAGTTCCTCTTCCACGAAGGTTATCGTCCACCCCTCCTGCACCGCATTCAGTCGTGCCAGCACTTGCGAGAGCGGCATTTCCTCGGCCTTCGCCACCAAGGCCCACACGAGGGCCAGAAGCATCATCGCCCGTCTCATTCCTCACCTCCTTTCCAGACGAACAGCGTATCGCGTTCGTCGCTAATCCGCAGCCCATCCAGTTCGTTCATGCTTTCGACAAACACCGCCAACGGCTCCCGCCTGTTCCACTTCGTATGCAGGCGCAAGCCCTTCATCCTCTCCTCGCGGAAGCACACGCTCCGCCCGTAGTAGCCCCCAATCACGCCCATGATGCTGTCCAACCGTGCCCCCTCGAAGGCCACGATGCCCCCATCTGTCCCTCTCGCTTCCTCCATCGTTCGGTATGCGGCGACGGTGTCGCCGCCCTCCCCTCTCTGGTTTGCTCGGTCCTGCCCCATCACCACGGCTGCCACCGCCAGCCCACCTATCAGCGCCACGAACACCGTCGAGGCCGCCACGCGCCACATCCGTGCCGCCCCCCGTCGTGCGCGTTCTGCCTGTTCTGCCGGTTGCGTATGTTCTGCCGGTTCTGTATGTTGCGATGCCATCGCAACCCTCCCCATCACCCGTTCCTCCAGTTCCTCACTCACGGACAGCCTCTCTGTCCGCTCCCGTTGCCGCCGCAGGGCCTCCCATGCGCCGGGGCCTATCTGTCGTTCCGCGCTTTTCATTTTCTATTTTCCTTTATAATAATGTACAATTTCTTCCTTATCCGGCACAGGCGTGTCGCCAGCGTCCCAGGCTCTACACCTAAGATGTACCCAATCTCGGCCAACGACTTCCCCTCGTAGTAAAACAGATGCACCAGCATCCGCTCCTCGGCCTTCAGTTGCATGAGCGCCGTGTCCAGCCGCTCGGCCTCGCTCTCCGGCGCTTCCTCCCACAGGCGGTCGGCCTCCTCGTCGCTGATTCTTGCCAGCAAGGCTTCGTTGTCCTCCAGATAAACCGTCGTCTCGCGCCTGTCCCTGAACCAGTGCACCACCGTGTAGTAGGCTATGCGACTGAGCCACGTCGAGAACGAAGCCCTCCGTGCGTCGTATGAAGCCAGACTTCGATAAGCCGCGACGAAGGCATCCTGCACCACCTCCTCCACGTCCTCCGCCCGTGGAATCATCCGCCCGACGAAGGCCACCACCTCGGCCCTGTGACGGCGAATCAGGAAGCGGAACTCCTCCGTCCGCCCCTCAAGTACGCGCTGGATAATCGTCTCGTCTATCGGCAACATCTTTCCCATACACTATTATATTGCCACAAAGTTACGAAACATTACACAAAGCACCCCGTATGTTGCGATTTATCGTAACAGAAACCCCTGCTACCTTCACAGGCAACAGGGGACATTGGGCCCTTTACTAACTAAATGCTTTTTTGAAAAACAGTATATTATTGGTCGCGCTTGGGGTTGCGATTGAACTTCGTTCTTCCTCCCTCTCGACTCGGCGAACCTCAATCAAGATTGGCTTTGCGCTTGCTGTTCGGTCGGTTCCAGTGATAGACGACGTGGAGCATAAGGTAGCGGGGCAGGGAGCGGTACCACGTCTCGGTGCGCCCCAGGGCGTTCACTTCGTACTGCGTGCAGGAGAGTTGACCAAGGAGGTCGAAGGCTTCGAGGCGTAGGATGAGTTTACCCTTAAGGAATGGCTGGCTGACGGAGGCGTTGAGGACGAAGTCGTCGGTGTTGAGGAGGCGGCTGCCGTAGCCTCGGCGGCTGTACATCATTCCATCGGCCGCGAGGGTCAGGGCACCGACCTTTTTGCCGAGTTCGGGGGTGGTGTAGCGGGCGGTGAGGCCGTACTCGTATTCGTAGGCGTTGAGGACGGCGAAGTCGCGCATCTGTCCCTCGGAGTGCCGCCAACGTATCTCGCCCAGGGCACGGACGTTCAGTCCCTTGTGGTCGTACTGGATGTGGGCGGCGGTTTTCAGGAAGAGGGTGTTGACGGTGTTGATGTGACTGGCGGTCTCGCCCACTATCATGGCGTGGTCCTTCGCGTGGTTCCAGTCGGCACCGGCATTGACGTGCCATGTCCAGTAGCGCTTCTGGCCGACGCTGCGGTCGGTGCTGAAGTTGGCTTTGGCCGTATAGGTGCCGCTGATGTTCATGGGTTTGTAGGTATAGACACCGGTCGCGGGGTTGTAGGTGACCGACTGCGAGACGGCGCGATGGTAGTAGTCGAACTTGGCATCCAGGTAGTACATGCCTTGGCGCGGTGCCGTATGGTCGTAGTAACTGGCACTGAGCGATGTCATTGCCGTGCCCTTCAGGTGGCTGTTTCCCATTTTGACGATGAGCGGATGGCTGTCGTCGCGCCAGTCGATGCGGTCGAGCAGTTCGGCAGGGGCGTTCTTGTAACTGGCGTGGAGGTTGATGTCACGCTTGCCGTCCTTCCATACGTGACGAAACGAGGCGCTGGGGTCCAGGATGACGGTCGTCTGTCGGGCTATGGTATCAATCACGCCGCGCTGATAACTGAGCCGTTCGTGGACGACGGGCACGCCCATGCCTATGCTCCATCGCTGATAGCCCACCGTCATGTGGACTTGGGGGTGCATGTAGGTGCCGTGCTTGGACAGGCTCACGCCGGGTTTGTGCTCCCAGCGACGGCGGTGGAGGTCGTAGGAGTTCGACGGGTCGGTGATGGCCGTGAGGACATCCAATTGCGAGGGCAACAGAAGTGTGTCGGGATGATAGATCCAGTCGTGGTTGTCTGTCACTGTGACGTTTGCATTGTCGCCTACCGACAATGTCAGGTCGTGAGCCAGTTCTTTGTGATAGGAGAGCCACGCCGCGCTCCACGTCGTGCGCTTGCGGACATCGTTCGCATTATGTCGGAGGGTCGACATGGAACTTGTCTCGTAGCGCGTAGCCTCCTCCGTCTTGTCGTCTTCGTGGCCCACCGCAGCGTAATAGGAAATGTGCTGCTTGGGACGGCGGAACTTGACGGTGCCCTGCGCGTCGGCGGTGAGGCCCCATGTTGTTCCTTCGTTCATGCCCGCGGTGCACTGAAGGATGGTGAGCGAGTCGGCCCACTCCTCGAAGGCCGAGCGCATGGAGCCGTCGAGATGGGCGTAGCGGAAGTCGGCGGTGATGTATGTCCACGGTTTCTTCAGCGTGAAGTCGTTGTGCAGGTTCAGGCGATTGTTGCCTCGGCGGTTGAAGGTTTCGGTCTGCGACGTCGGCGTCAGGCCGTCAAGATACTGCTCCCGACGCTGGCGCATGGTCTGTTCGTCGCTCGTGGAGGTGAACTCGGCGCGGAATATCTCTTTCACCTTGTCCTCCTTGGCGTAGTAGGCCACCTCGCCCGCCACGCTGCGCGTAGTCAGTTCGGAACGCGGCATGGAGACTGGTCGCCAATGGTCCTGCTGTCCGATGTGTCGCGATTCGTTCACGTTGTTGATGTTGCCCAGCAAGGTTGTGCGCACCCGGTCGGTAAAGCCCAGTAGGAAGCCACGGCCCAGGTAACGCTTGTCCGTTCCGCCCGCCGCCTCCACGTTGGCGATGTAGCCCCGGCTATATTCGTCCTTCAGGTTCACGTCCATCACATACTTCTTCGGCTCCACATCGTAACCCAGGGCCTCGTTCTTGTCGGTCTGTTTCTCATACACCTTCAGCGTCTTCACGGTGTAGTACGGCAGATTCTCCATCAGCACGCGCTTGTTGCCGCCGAAGAACGTGTGAGAGCCCAGCAGGAGTTCGTCCACCTTGCGCCCGTTGACGAATATCTCGCCCTGGTCGTTCAGCGTCACGCCCGGCATCTGGCGGATGAGGTCGCCCAGCATGGAGCCCTGTGGCATCTGGAACGCCGTGGCATCGTAGACGAGCGTGTCGCCGCGCCAGAAGAACTTCACCTTCGTAGCCGTTACCACCACCTCCTTCATCGTCGCTCCCTGTATCTTGCGCATCCGCAGCGTCGGCACTTCCACCTCCTGCTGCGTACCATCGACGGCGACGCGCTGCCACAAGTCCTCGTAGCCGTCCAGTTGGGTACGGACGAGGTATTCCCGCACCCTTCCGCTGACCTCGGCGGCGTAGTGTGCCATCACGAGACGCATGTTTCGACCGTAGAAGCGTATCATCTGGGCAGAATCCACAACCACTGTACTGTCCGCCTTCAGTATGGACACACAGGCCTCGGGCAGGGGCATCTTCAGGAAGCCATCCTCCACGTTTCCCCCGATGGTCACGACCTCGAAACGCTTCTTCCCCTTCGCCTGCACAGTGATGTGCTGCCCGTCGATGCTCACTCTTACGGGCTGTCCCTTGCAGACTCGCCGCACGTCGTCGGGCACGGATTTCCCCCTGGGTTGCACGGCGGTCTGCAAGTTCGTAAGGCTGTCAGTCAGGATGTCGATGGTGTATTCGGGATGTTCGCGGGCTATCGCTTGCAGGGCCTCGATGAGGGACATACCTCCCTGCTGCGCCGAAAGGGGGCAGGCAACCAGCACATATAGCATAAGGAATAGGAACCGTCGCATCACTCGCCCTCCCCATTGCCAGATTCAACAACCAGCGTATCTTCTCGCAGGGTCAGCGTCAGCCCTTCGAATCGGTTCAGGCGACTGACGAAGTCCGCCAGCGAGTCGGCAGGGTTCCACGTCATGATGAGCCGCATCTCGCGCGCCTCGTCGTCGCGGAACTGGACGACCTTGCCATAATGCCCTGCCACGACAGAGAGCAGACTATCGAGGCGGACGTTGTCGAAGTGGATGGAAGACCCTCCCCCCTGCCTCTCCCTGGGAGGGAGGGGAGTAGTTAGCTGTGCGGATTGGGGAGTCTGTGTTTGAGACGATTTCAAACGGTAACCTACGACCGCCCATGCCACTCCACCGAGGAGGGCGATGCCGATGAACATGGCAGCAATGCGCATCCACCGACGCACGGGGCGAACTTCCCTGTGAGGCATCTCGACAGGCGAATACTGGGGACGCAGGAGTTTATCTACCGACCTGAGGTCTTCGTAATAGGCACGGCACGACGGGCACTCGGCCATGTGCCGCTCGCACTCGGTCCGCACCTGTGGGCTTGCCTCCCTATCGAAGAGGTCGGCCACCCGATTCCTAAATTCGTTGCAATCCATATCCCTATAACTTATAACTTTATAACTACGTTATGACTTTTGTCACGACTCGGCCATCCGCGCAAGCACGATGGCTCTCACTACTCCAAAAGTTCAACTTTCAACTCTCAACTTCCTTCTTATCTTTTCCAGCCCATAGACGAAGCGCGACTTCGCCGTGGTGACGGGCACACCGAGGATGTCGGCTATCTCGCGGAAGGTCTTGTCGCCGTAGTAGTGCAGACGGATGACCTCCACCTGTTCGTCGGGAATGCCGTCGAGCAACTGACTGATGCGTCGAAACTCTGCTTCCATATCCTCCGTTTCAGGCTCCGCAGCGTCGGCCTGTCCGTCCAAGGGTACCGTCTGCAAGCGTCCCGCCTCGCGCAGCCGACTGACGCAGACATTCGCCAGTGTGCGATAGAGGTAGCCCGTCAGGTTCCTGTCCTCGAGGCCCTCCCCTGCCATGCGCTGGTACATGCGGACAAAAGCATCCTGCACGGCATCCTCCGCATCGGCCCTGTTACCCAGTCGATACAAGGCATATTGCAGCATCCGAGGCCGCTCAGCCTCCGTCAGCCGCGCCGTCTGCCTGTGTCCGTGTCCGATGCCCAGTAGTTTCATTTCTCGTATGCCTTTATCTATATAACGCAGAAAACGAGAAAAAGACGTAACAGCAAAGCAGAAAAATACAAAAGCCCCATGCACCAATTGGCACATGGGGCTTACTTGCGACTTCTCACTATCCTACTTGAACACTATCATATCTGCCAGTTGCAGGAAATAGTCGTTCGACCAAATGTCGAGTTCATGAGGGTCTGCACGAAGGAAACGCAAGACATCTTGCTTCACCAAATCTATATCCGTAGTGCCTATCCGCGTCTTGAGTGCATCCATGAAATCATCTCTCGACATCTCTATACCATTGAAATCAAGAATGCGCCTCTGCAAATGGCTATAGTCAAGAGGCACTTTGTGTCCCACGTACCATTCAAAGTCGTACCAGTCACGCCCCTTGACACGGGTCTTCCAGTTACGAAAGACCAAAGCATGCATTTTGCCAGCATAGAGGTCGGGCAGTGCCACACACCGCACCATAAAGGAGAATGGCTTAAACAGCAACTTTTGTTCCGTCTCAAATCCCAACGGGGGATTGGTATCCAATTCTATCTTCACCTTAGTGGTTTTCTCCGTCTGAAAAGCGATATCATAGACCGCAGTATTCTCTTTGAGAAAGGCCGACTCCACTTTACCGAACGTTTTCTTGTCCTTTTTCTTAATTATCACCTCCCTACCAGTAAGTCTAAAAGACTCTATTATCTGTGGAAAATAGTTTTCCAGATGAATATTGTCGTTCTTTTCAGTCTGTGTAAAATCCATATCCTCCGAAAACCGACGAAGTCCATGGAATATACGCAAACACGTCCCCCCATAAAAAGCAGCATGTTCGAAAAAGCCACCTCGCCATAATCCTGCCAGTGCTATCTGCTGCATCACTTCGTGCTTCGCATTTATCCTTTCATCAGGAGTTTGAGGATGCAAAGCCTCTACCATTTCATCAAAGATTGTCATCTTTCTATCAGTTTTAATAAGTTCACCAATATGTTCTTCTTGTTACCCGCTTCCATACAAGCACGAATAATCCGACTATCCATCTGCCTGATATCATCCAGTTCTATCCGCATATCCTCCTCAAAGAAGACTTCAAGACTCGCCCTGGATTGGCTGGGAACGTATCGCTCCTGCATAATCATGTCACAGAGTGCTTTCTCCGGGGTGGCTATCAGGTAAGCAATGCCATCTTCTTCTTCACTCCTAATGCCAATGGGAAAATAGTCTTTCGATACACCACGATAAGAAAAGCAGGCAAGCGAGTTTTCAAACGAACGGGTATGCCGTGTGGTCACTGAGGTTATCATATAAACCCGCTCTGGAATCAAACCATAATGTCGGAGTGCATAATGGAGCGACACATACGACGGCCCATAGATATGGTTGGCTATAAGCCCGTAAGAAAGTTTCTTGCCACTAATCTCAGACGACACTACATACAATCCCCGTTTCAGTCCAATGAGTACCCCCTGCTGTTCCAATGAGCGGACTTTCTTCAAAGGTGAATGATAGTCCTTAAATATACCTTTAAGAACCTCAACGCCTATAGGTACATTTCCCAATTGCTTTAATTGCATTTGCTCTTCCCATCTAAACATATCATTGCTATTTGGGCGCAAATATAATAAATGTCGTACAGAAAACAAAGTTTTTCTTCGTTTTCTATACGACATTTTATAGAAAGCCCCGCGCGTCATCACGACGGGCGGAGCCTGGAGATACCTTTTAGGGTACCCAATTACTAACTAAATCTGTTAATGAAAAACAGTATATCTTTGTTCCTATTATTATATATACACCAAAGGGCGAGAATATTACACCGAAGCGGCCATTATTAAACTTTTTTAATATATCACCCTTCCCTCTTTCTCCACGCGCTTTGCCTGCGGGCGCAGGTCGTTGAGGTCGAAGACTCGGCTCCGTTCGGCATCACCGCTCATCCATCGGCGCGTGGGCGCCGAGGCTTCGAAGATTTGCACGTGCTTCACCGTCTGGGGCAGGGGCGCGAAGACGAGCACGAAGCGAATGGTCTGGCCCGACTGGCCGTGCACCCAAAAGCATTGATCCATGGGGAAGTACTCCAGTTCGCGCAGCAGGTACTGGTCGCCCGTGTCGGCGTCGATGATGGCCGTGCCCGTGGTGAAGCGGAAGAACCACCAGTCCTGGTGCGTGGGCACCGTCCAGTCGTAGGTGGCGTAGGTGGCCTCCTCGCAGCGATAGAGCGTCCAGTAGCCCCCATTAAACACATTCTCCCGATTATCCTGCTTCGGAGCGGTGAGGATGGTGTTGAACACGGCAAAGGAGTTCTCGTTCTGGTGGTCGTAGTTCGGCCACGCGGGGCGTTCCAGCATAGGGGCCTTGTTCAGGGGACGCTGGTCGTACAGGGGCAGTTTATCCTTTGCGTTGCCGCTGAGCACCATGCCCAGCAGCAAGGTAATAAGTGTCTTTTTCATCATTCGTTCCTCCTCTTTTTAGTTGATTACACGTACTGGCTTCCCCTCCTTCTTCAGGTCGAAGACGGTGCCCGTCCGCTCCCAGCCGTCGGGGGTGTGGATTACCAGTTCCATACGGCGCACCTTCTCGGGTATGGGCGGATAGATGCCCGTTATCTTTACTACCACGCCGGCCTTGTCGCCTATCGACAGCGCTACGAATTTGTCCTCGTAGTTCTCCACACGGCGGCACATGTAGCGGTCGCCCGTCTTCGGGTCAACAAGGGCCAGTTCTGCAAAATCCACACCCAGCATGTCGAGCGTACCGTCAGCCGGATTGGGCATTTCCGTACTCATATAGATGTTCAGGCGCGTCTCTTCCTCCCCGCGCTCGAGACGGAAGGGTTGCATGTCTGCCTCCTGTGCCGTCACGTCGGCCGGTCGCCAACATGGGTCTATCGGGGCGTTGTTTACGTGCGGCGAGGTGGCTTGTCGTGCGGGTTGCATCATGCGAATGTGGTAGCCGTGCCCCAGTTCCTCGCGGTCTTCTTGTTGCAGGTAGATGGTGTAGCCGTCCTCATGGCCGTCAATCTCCCAGTGCATGCCACCGTCCAGACGCACATGCTTCACGCGAATGGTGTCGTCTGTGTAGTTGGGACGGAAAGCGCCGACATAGACACCCTCGCCTATCTTCCGTGCACCCACGGCCTCCATCGTGCTGTCCAGAATGGCCACAGGATCGGGTTCCGGCACCCAAAGACAGGTATCTACGCCGTAGTCATCCGGGGCAGGGAGGGTATTTTCGCCATGTGCCTCCTCGCCATTAAGGAGTAGCCCCTCTTCCTCAGGAGGAAGCAACGGCTGGTCATAGTTCCTCCCCATTGTGGGAGAGGCTGGGAGGGGACTCGACAAGAGCGGTGCCCGCTCCTCTTCTGCTCTCAGTGTGTTCTGCAGTTCCTCCATCAGCGTGGGCCGTGCAAAGGCTGCTGCTGCGAAGGCTACCAGCGGCAGGAGGTAGAACACCTTCAGCATCGCCGCTCGGTTCGATTTCCTTTTGTACATCATTTTCAGTCTTTTTTTAATTGAACTTCGGTTGAAGCCGTTCACCACAGACTGCAGTCCTGCATTCGCGGCCTTCTTTATTAATAACAGCTGATATTCGTCATTCTCATAGCCGTGCGTTATCACGTAGCGGTCGGCCTGGTATTCATGGATGTCCGACAGGTCGCGACGCAGCATCCAGGCAAACGGTAACCACCACAGCATACGCGCCGTGAAGTCGCACAGCAACATATCCCACGAATGTCGGCAACGCACGTGCTGCAATTCATGCGCCAGTATGGCCCGATTGTAGCGGTCCATCTCCGCTGTCTTCAGCACCACCCAGTGCATCCAACTGAAGGGTGTTCTCGTCCGTTCGTTCACCACCACCGTCACCCCCTTGGGCACGTCCGCCAGTTCCAGTCTTCGTCCCTGCCGTATCACCCGCGCCACAAGTCCGACGGCCAGCAGATACATGCCCCAGGCCACCACAAGCCCTATCACATATCCCCAAGCCACCAAGCGTACAATGCTCCAGCGTTCCTCGCCACTGGTGTCTTGCGTCGTATGCATCTCTGCCATCACCGTTTCGCCTTCAACCTCAGTTGCCTCCGTCACGCGCGTCTCCAACCACTGTACCCCTTCTTGCAGGGCAGTGCGCTTCGTCGTCTCGAACGGACAAAGCAGAAGCAGCATGCTCCCCACCAGTACACTCAGCAATACGATACGGTTCAGGGCATGGAACGTCTCGCGCCGCAACAGCAGTCCATACAGCGAATAGAGGAGCGTAAGCGTTAATGCCCACTTCATTATATATATAAGGAATGTAGCCATATATAAATCCCTGTCTTTACTCCCTGTTCTTCTTCAGTTCACTCAAGAAGTCCAGCAGTTCCTGCTCCGTGACCTTCTCTTCCTGCACCAAGGCCGACACAACGTTCAGGTACGAATTCCCGAAATACCGTCCAACGAACGAATGGAGTTTGCTCTTGCCATACTCCCGCTGCTTTACGACCGGGATATATACATACCCACGTCCTTGGGCCTCATGCTTCAGGTAGCCTTTCTTCTCCAACGACTGGAACATCGTGGCTACGGTATTGATGTGCGGCTTCGGCTCTGGATATACTGCCAATACGTCTTTGGGGGCACACGCGCCCAACTGCCAAATCATCTCCATCACTTCCTCTTCCTTGCTCGTAAGTTTTGCTATGGTCTTCATATTATTCAACTAAATTTATCGTTCAATGGTGCAAAGGTAAGCATTTCCCTAATACCCTCCAAACATTTCGTGTATTATTTAACGAAATTTATCGTTGAATCACCTTTGACGTTATTTTTCCTTCTTCGGCGGGTCCCAGCGGTAGCGGAGGGTGAGAGTGACGTAACTGTGGAGGGAACTCTCGCCGCCCTCGGTGTGGCTGGTGGCGGTGATGGTGGACGAGTGCCGGCGGTTCCGATTCAGAAGGTCGCGGGCATAGAGGCTGACCTCGGCGCGGTTGCTGAGGTGGCGGAGCAGACTGCCCTTGCCGCCAGAGGAACCGGACGTTCCAGAGGAACTACGCTCGCTGTGCGAGAATTTATAAGAGACTCCGGCATTGAGGAGGAAGGGGGTGTCGTTCATCGCCGGGGCGAGGTAACCGCGATTGACGTAGAGTTGAGGGTCGAGCGTGAACTTCCAGTTCCTCAGCGTATAGCGCAGGCGCAGGGCGGCCTCATAGCGGAAGATGTTCTGCACGGGCTGGGCGGCATCGCTGTAGGTGTAGTTGTTCCAAGTGAACTCCTGCATCAGCTCGGCACGCCAGGGCGAGGCGTCGTAGGTGAGCGCGAGGCGGTCGCGCAGGTTGGAGCGGGCCTGACGGTTGTAGGTCAGGCCGGTGGCCTCGTCGACGAGGGTCAGCAGGCCGTAACTGGTGCCCCACTGCCCAGAGAGCAGGTTCTTCATCTGGAGGTTCTTGGCGAGCGAGCGGTCGTAGTCGATGCTGCCCTCCCAACGGCTGCCGCCGCGCACGTTGCTTTTCCAGGAGCGGTAGCCGCCCGTCTGGGAGTTGTAGTGCAGGACGGTGGCGATGGGGTCGTAGTCGCGGGCGTAGCGGAGTTCGATGCCCAGCGACTGGCTGCCCCGCGTGCGCATCAGGTTATAGGTGAGGCTGGCGCTGAGGGTGTGCGAGGTGCGGAGGCCGGGGTTGCCCTCCGTGATGTAGAGGGGGTTGGTGTCGTCGGTGTAGGCGATGCCGTCGATGAGTTGCGACGGAGTCGCGACATACGAGACAAGGGCCTTGAGGCCTTGCTGCTGGGCGAGGCGGTAGTCCACCTCGAACATGGGGGTGGTGAGCAGGAGGTTGCGACGGGCGAGGGTGTCGACACCGGCAGACCCACCCCCGGCCCCTCCCTGCGAGGGAGGGGAGGCAAGGGGCACCGCAGGATAGCCCATACCTCTTTTATAGTCGCTCTGCTCGTGGCGGTGCGTGAGCATGAGGGAGGGCTGGAGGGAGAACTTGCCGAGCGTGAGTTGGGCCATCAGTTCCAGTTCGTTCCGCCAGAGGTTATCGCGACGGTGGAGGCTGTTGGCGAGGTCGAGCGTGTCGGCACGCCAGCGCTGTTCGTCGCGGAAGGTGTAGCCGTAGGCCGTGGTCCACTGAGCAGCGAGGGTCGCCTTCTTGCCAACGGTCTGCATGGCGGCGAGATGGAGGTCGAGGCTGAGGTTGTCGGCGGGCGCACGGAAGCGCTGAGCGTCGAGCGTGGTGGTGCCGTCTTGCAGGTAGTGGTACGTGCCGAGCGACGAGCCGCGCTCCTTCCGGTGGCGGTAGTCGACATCGAGTCCGGCACCGAGCATACCCTTATCGAGCATGTGCAGGAACTTGTTCTGCACCTTGACGGAGAGGCCGTCGGAGTGGGAGGCGGATTGGTAGGAGGCAGCAGTCCCACCCCGACCCTCCCTTAAAGGGAGGGAGAACGTCCGCTGCTGTCGGTCGGCGGTCTGCTCGTCCTGCTCGTAGGCCAGCGTGGCGTTCCACTGCATACGGGTGTTGGGCGAGAGGTCGATGCGCGAGGCGAAGTCGAGGGGCGTGGACAGGTGGTGCTCATCGGTGCGCTCCTCGGTGTCCGTCTCGGTGGGTTGCGTGCCGGGCAAATAGGTCTGGGCGTGCTCCCACCGGCTGTGGGGCGTGTCGCGGTGATTGGCTCCGGCCACGAGCGCCCAGTAACTGTCGCGCGTGGCTCCCTCGAAGCCCTTCCAGGCATGTTTGTAGCCCACGTTGCCCATCTGCTGGCGGGTGGCTTCGCTGGTGCCGTAGTCCCAAAGGTTGTCGAAGGTGTTCTTCACGACGGCGCGCGGGTCGTCGGCCAGGCGCAGGTTCATCATCACGGGGTCGGTGTCGCTCAGTCGCATGGCATCCGCCGTCGCGGCGTAGTTCGGTCGCGAGTAGGCCGTGGCCTTCACCTCGCCGCTCCAGCGGTCCATGAAGCGCGGACGGATGGTCACGTCGAGCACCTGCTCGCGCCGCCCGTCGTCGATGCCCGTGCGCTCCTCCAGTTCGCTGCGGCGCTCGTAGGCCTTGATGTTCTCCACGGCCTCGACGGGCAACTGCCGCAAGAGCATGTCCTCGCTCAGGGCCTCGTGGCCGTTCATCATCAGGCGCACGGGCTTGCCGTTCCAGAAGAGTTGGCCGTCGCGGAGCGAGACGCCGGGCAGGCGGAGCACGAGGTCCTGGAGGCGGTCGCTGTCCTCCACGGGGAAGCCTCGTGGGTTGAAGACCACCGTGTCGCCACGCATGTAGAAGCGCCGTGCACGGCCCTCGACGGCGAGTTCGCGCATGAGCACCTCGCTGGGCCGCAGGCGGATGTCGGCCAGGCGGACGGTGTCGGTGCCGGCACTGGCCAGCAGTCGCACCGTCTCTGTCTGGTAGCCGAAGAACTCGGCGCGCAGCGTGATGCGCCGCATCGTGCCGATGCTCTCCATCTGGAACCGCCCGAGCGTGTCGGTCTGGAGCGTCCAGTTGGACGTGCCCTCGCCCGAGGCCATCGTGGCCTCCACACGGGCACCGTCCAGCGGTTCGCCCGTCTCGGCGTCCACGACGCGCCCTTGCAGGATGTCGGCCCGCGCGGCGGCGGTGGCGAGGAGGGCGACGAGGAGGAAGAATGTCTTTTTCATAGTAAATGATGTTTGTTTCATAGTAGGTAATGTTTGTTTCATAGTGGTCAATAAGGATGAAGATTAGGGACACAATGAGGGCTCACCCCGAAGATGATGACTGGTGTTCGGGGAGACAATGGTGGTAAGTTGTACAAGTAATTGGTAGTAAGTTGTACAACTATCGGGTGGTAAGTTGTACAACTTGCATATAGAAAGTTGTACAACTTTCAAGCATGATGTCTATGGTAAGCGGGCAAGACTATCGAGGACACCAGTCATGATGTCCAAGATGACGGGGCAAGATGTCCCCGATGGTCATTCATGATGTCCCCGATAGTCGCCCAGGCTACTCCATGCGCTTCAACTCGAAGTCGCAGGCGGAGAACCACTGGCCGAGCCATGTGTGGCCCGTGAGGGACGGGACGGTGGAGACGCCGTAGTGCAACAGGGAGGGCTGCTTGACGAGGATGTCGGGCAGGGTGATGCGGTTCCAGCCGTAGCCCTGTTCGCCGTTGGCGTGGGCGATGTTCCACATGCGGTCGTGGAGTTCCATGTTGCGGATGGTGTCGCCGTGCTCCCTGCGCTCGTTCTCCAGCCACTGCTTCGCCTCGCGCCACAGGCCGCCGCCCGTGTTGCCGTCGGCAGGGATTTCGGCCAGATAGACCGCGCCATTCTCGGCGAGCGTATCGACAAAGGCATAGATGTATGCCCCCTGTCCGCTGGCTCGCACGCAGGCCGAGAGTTGGTAGCGACCGGGCTGCAAGTCCTCCGTGCGCTCGATGGTGAAGAGTTGGCGATGGCGCGCGTCGTAGGTGTCAATGTATCGGGCATCGCGACCCGTGTAGTACTGTCCGCGCGAGGTGTAGCGGTCGTTGCAATGGTCGGCACGGACGACGCGCCAGCCGCGCTCCGAGAGGAAGTCCCACTCGTCGGGCTTGTAGAAGATGCCGTCGTGGGTGTTGCCCTTGCGGTACTGCTCGTCGCGGATTTCGTGGCTCTTGTCCTCGGCCTCCTTTATCTTGCCCACGAGGCCCGTGCAATAGACGGCGGCTGCGATGAACAGACCAATCCAGACGATGAGGAACGAGAGGCGCTGACGGAAGCCCATGGGCTGGAGCATCTTGATTTCGCTGAAGAAACTGTGGATGATGCAGTACGTCGGGATGAGCAGTACGCCCAGCGAGAGCACGGAGGCTATGAGCAGGTGCGACTGATGGGCATCGAAGAACTGCCAGAACGTGGGGTCGCTCTCGTGAATCATCGAGTGGGGCATGGTCATGACGGCTATCAGGCCCACGATGCCTGCCAACAGCGTGAAGGCCAGGACGATGCCCACGAAGTAGATGAACCATCGAATGAGCGTGCCCATGATGAAGAAGAAACCGCCCAGGCAGCCCATGTGCCCTTCGTCGGGCCGCCGCGTGGGCTGCGGCTGACTGACCTCGTCGGCCAGGTTCTGCGGGTTCACCTCCTTGCCCTTCATGCGCAGTCGGTCCTCGGGCGTCTCGGCCACGGGCATGAGGATGCCCAGGGCGATGTAGAGGATGATGAGCGTGGCGTTGATGCTGATGCCCCAGTGCCAAGGCGACCAGTAGAACATGCGGGAGACGAATCCGCCCGGCAGGAAGAACAGGGCCACGAAGCCCAGTCGCCACCACAGCACGTCGCCGCCGAAGTAGGCAGCCAGGCCGCTGAGCACGCCCATGAGTTTGCGGTCGGACATGTTGCGGTAGAGGCGCTTAGCCCCCTTCCCCGCTTCCCCCATGGAGGGGGAAGGGCTTTCCTCCGGCTCATTGGTGTTGCCCTCTGGGCCATTAGTGTTCTCCTCCCCTATGGGGGAGGTCAGGAGGGGGCTTTCATCCATTTCCTCGGGACGGCCCACGCGGTGGATGATGTCCTGGACGTGCTCGATGGTGATGGCCAGCACGCCCTGCGCCTTCAGGTCCTCGAAGAGTTCGGCGATGCGCGCCTCGATGTCGTCGGCAATCTCTTCCCCACCCTCGCGACGGCTGAAGTAACTGTGCAGCGAGTCGGTGTATTGTTTCAACAGTTCGTAGGCGTCCTCGTCGATGGCATAGAGGCGGCCCAACAGATTGATGGTAATATTCTTTTTCATAGTCTTGCTTTCTTATGAAAGAAATTAGTATAATTAGAATAATTAAGTCCAGAAATTGTAAAAAAACATTTTTATCCTAATTTCTGAATAAAATTATGCTAATTCTTTCCAATTTCTTTCTAAATTCTTTCCTTGTCATATTCATTTTTCAGGTAATTCACGGTCGTAGCGAGTTCGTTCCAGGCCTGGTCGAGACCGGTGAGGAACTCCTCGCCCTCCGGGGTCAGGGCGTAGTACTTACGGGGCGGTCCCTGCGTGCTCTCCTGCCATTCGTAGGAGAGCAGGCCGTCCTTCTTCAGGCGGGTGAGCAGCGGATAGAGCGTGCCCTCCACCACCAGCAGTTCGGCCTCCTGCAACTGACGGATGATGTCGCTGGCGTAGGCCGGTGCGCGCTTCAGGAGGAGCAGGATGCAGTACTCCAGCATCCCCTTCCGCATCTGGGATTTGGCGTTGTTGATGTCCATATATTTTTACATTTATCACGAATGGAGGCGAAAGAAATTATCATAATTAGAATAATTAATCCCAGAAATTATAAGAAATATTTATTCTAATTTCTGAATAAAATTATACTAATTCTTTCTAATTTCTTTCCTTCCGTTTACTTGCTCATAAGTCATGTCTTTCTTTATTTCAATACTGGTTGGGATTCTTCGGAGCCAAGAGCCAAAGAGCGATGTAGGCAAAAAGGCCCACACCTATCTCCAGTATGGCCACGAGGAAAAGTACGCGCACCAACAGAGGATCCACATCGAAATACTCGGCGATGCCACCGCATACGCCACCAATCTTCTTGTCTCGCTCAGAGAGATAGAAACGCTTGTTGTTCATAGTTTATAATGTTTAAAAGTTGGTTTCACAGTGCAAAGTTAAACAAAAATATAATACCTTGCAATACATAGTACTACTTTTTTACATAGTTCGTCCAAATTTCTGCCCGAGCGAACTACTATAATATAATAGTGGTGTCCGCTAAAACTTTTTGAACCCTATATAAATTTAGGTCGAGTCCCTCGCTTGGAACTCGACCTTTTTTGTTACCTTTGTTTTTACCACAAAACATCAATAACATGAACAAAGGTACACATTTTATCGGACAG
>JAFUAH010000019.1 GCA_017464345.1 Bacteroidaceae bacterium | reverse complement strand
GTCCGATAAAATGTGTACCTTTGTTCATGTTATTGATGTTTTGTGGTAAAAACAAAGGTAACAAAAAAGGTCGAGTTCCAAGCGAGGGACTCGACCTAAATTTATATAGGGTTCAAAAAGTTTTAGCGGACACCACTAAATTTGAATACTGAAAAATAAAAATCGAGGGTACGTCATAAGCGTACCCTCGATTTTTATCTAACCCTAAACGGTCAGTAGAAGCTTTTAATGACCGATTGAGGTTAAAAAGATAGATTCACTTTTAGAGCATGGCCTCGATGTCGGCCTCGAAGTCCTTCGGGTCGGTCGTGGGCGCATAGCGCTTGACGGTCTCGCCGTCCCTGGAGATGAGGAACTTGGTGAAGTTCCAGAGGATGTCGCTGTCCTTCTCGACGCTGGTGCTGAGTTTCTTGAGCAGGGCGTGGGTGGCCTTGGCCTTCAGGCCGTGGTACTCCTCGGTGGGGGCCTGGGCCTTCAGGTACTCGAAGATGGGTTCGGCTTGGGGGCCGTTGACGTCGGTCTTCTTCATGATTTGGAAGGTGACGCCGTAGTTCAGTTGGCAGAACTCTTCGATTTTCGCGTCGCCCTCGGGGTCTTGCTCCTTGAACTGGTTGCAGGGGAAGCCGATGACAACCAGCCCTTTGTCCTGATACTTCTTGTTCAGTGCTTCCAGCCCTGCGAACTGGGGGGTGAAGCCGCACTTGCTGGCCGTGTTGACGATGAGCAGCACCTTGCCCTCGAACGCCTTGAAGTCAATCTCTTTTCCTCGGCTCGACAGAGCCTTGAAGTCATAAATCTTTGCCATAATCTTTAACTTTTTATTCTTTTAATCTTTTCAACTTTTAATCTACCCCATGACCACGTCGAGCACCATCATCAGTACGAAGCCAAGGGCAAAGCCGATGGTGCTGAGGTTGGAGTGCTTGCCCTCCGAGGCTTCGGGGATGAGTTCCTCCACGACGACGTAGAACATGGCTCCGGCGGCGAAGGCCAGCAGATAGGGAAGGGCGGGCACCATCAGCGATGCCAGCACGACGACGGCCAGGCCGCCGACGGGCTCCACGGCTCCGCTGAGGCTACCAATCAGGAACGAGCGCCACCGGGAGTTTCCGGCCGCTCGCATGGGCATGGAGATGATGGCTCCCTCGGGCACGTTCTGTATGGCGATGCCCAGCGAGACGGCCACGGCGGACGCGAGCGAGATGCCTGCCATGCCCTGCTCGGCTCCGGCAAAGACCACGCCGACGGCCATGCCCTCGGGCAGGTTGTGGATGGTGACGGCCAGGGCGAGCATGGCCGTCCGCGAGAGGCGGCTGCGGGGGCCTTCGGGGGTTTCGGTGCCGATGTGGAGGTGGGGCGTCAGTTCGTCGATGAGCAGCAGGAAGCCGATGCCCAGCAGGAAGCCCACGCAGGCGGGGAGGACGGCCCAGCGCCCGCTGTCGGCCCCCATGTCAATAGCAGGAATCAGGAGCGACCACACGGAGGCGGCCACCATGACGCCCGAGGCAAAGCCCAGGAGCGTCTTTTGCAGACGAGGCGACATTTCGTCCTGCATGAAGAAGACGAATGCCGCCCCGAGCATGGTGCCCAAGAGGGGTATGAGAAGGCCGATAAGGAGTGCCATCCGCGTTACTCAGCAGGTGCCCACTTGCAGCGGACGGGCGACACGATGGCGCCCTCCTTCTTCAGTTCAGCGAAGGCCTTATCCACCTCCTTGCGGTCGGCTCCGAGTGCCTTGGTCACGTCACCGGCGGAGACGGGCTTGCCTGCCTCGCGCATGGCTTGTAATACTTGTTCTTTCATAACATTGTCAATTTTGAACTTTGAACTGTTTAGAACTTCACCGTCTCCACGGACTCCATCATCTGGAAGAAGGTGGCGGTGGCGTCGGCCAGATAGTACATCACGCCGTTCTCGCCGTTCTCGCCCAAGGCGGGCTTCAGCACGGGCATCTTGTCAACCAGGGCCTTGCCTACCTCGGGACGGTTGTCCTCCACCAGGCGGCACTCGATGCGCAGGGTCTTACCCTTGAAAGCACAAATCTCGGCCTTCGGGTTCTGGGCAATCTGGCGTGTGGCATTGGTCTTGCCGAAAGCCATGATGTAAATCTTCTCCTCGAAGAAGAGCATGGCACCGTAGGGGCGCACGCGGGGCTGGTCGCCCTCGACGGTGGCCAGGTAGAACGTCTTGGCGTTCTCCAGGAAATCGTAAACTTTCTTTGCGTCTGCCATAGTATTACATCATTGCGGTGAGGAAATTCTCGTAACCCAGTTTGTCGATATAGTTGAGGTATTGAGCCATCCAGGCTATGTGCTCTTGCTCGCCGTCAATCCACTTGTAAATCAGTTTCTGCGTGGGGTAGTCGTCGGAGAAGGCAGCGGCCATCTCGCTCATCATCTTGACAGCCTCCTGGGCTTCGGGCGAGTAGTCGCTCTCCAACTGCTGCTTCGGGTCGTCGTAGAAGGGGAACTCCTGGGTCTTCATGGCCTCCTGCAGGTCAGCGGGCTTGCAGCCGAGTTCTACCAGGCGCTGCAGCACTTCTTCTGCCTCTTCCCACTCTTCTTCGGCCTCTTCCTTCCACTTGTCGGCCAGTTTGTTCCAGCCCTGCAGACGGCAGTAGGCCGAGAATGCGAAGTGTTGCTTACTGTTTCCGAACCAAGCAGCGCCAAGTGCGGCAAACTGCTTCAATGCTTCTTCTTTAGTCATAACTGTAGATTTTAGTGTGTGAGTTAATGTATTTATAAGTTTGATGCTGCAAAGTTAGGAAGAAAATAGTAAACGTACAATATATAAGGGAAACAAAAATTTGTCCGAAACGAAACAAATGTGTATCTTTGCTCCGTCATGTATAATCTGAGTGAAGCATACAAAACCATAGGTCCCGACTTCCAGCACGAACTATGGAAGGGCAGGATAGCCTGTGCCATAAGCAACCCCGAGCGCACGATGCTGACCAACCAGTTGCGCGACACGCTGGCGTGCTACACCTTCACGCTCGTGCGGCGCGGCCACCTGACGATGGAGGCCGGCGGACGGGAAATCACCATCCACCAGGGTGAGATGTTCATCTATCTGCCCGGCTTTCCCGTGCACATTCTCTCCGTCAGTCCCATCTATGAAGCCATCGTCCTGCTCGTCGATGAAGGCATGACGTACGAGACCTCGGCCTTCCGCAATCTTATCCGTGCCTCCTACTATCCGCTCGTGCAGTACGGCGAACCGAAACTCACGCTCTCGCCCGACGATGCCCGACTGCTGGACGACGACATCACCGCCATCCGTCGCCACATCATGCGCCCCACCCCCTTCACCGACGAGGTGCTGGAGAATCTCTACTCCGTCTTCATCCTCGACTTTGTCGATATCCAGGAACACTCGCTCCATCCCAACCACATCTCGCGTCGCACGGAGGACCTCTTCATCTCCTTCTACGCCCTCCTGCGCCAAAACTACACCCAGCACCACGACATCGCCTTCTATGCCGACCGCCTCAGCATCACCACCACCTACCTCTCGCGCATCGTCCGCCAGGTGACCGGGCGCACCGTCGTGGAGTACATCAACCAGATGCTGGCCATCGAGGCCACGTGGCTCCTCACCTCATCAAGCCTCACCATAGCACAGATTGCCGAACGACTCTGCTTCGCCAGCAGTGCGTCGTTCGACAAGTTCTTTACCCGTATGCAGGGCCGTTCGCCCAGCAGTTATCGGAGGAAATAAGGTTTTACTTCTGTTCCTTGGCGGCAATCCGCTCCAAGGTCTGCCACACCTGGAAGAGCCCGCGGGGAACGTGGAAGCAGCCCTTCCACTTGCCGCCCTTCAGGGTGAGCAGGACTTCGCCGCGACGGTTGAGGTAGCCGAACCATTCAGGGTATTCAGGGTCCATGAAGTGGCTCCAAGTGTAGTCGTGGACACGCTTGAACCACTCGAGGCACTGCTCGTTGCCCGTCAGCTCGTAGCCCTTGATCATGGTAATGAGGGTCTCGATGTGTACCCACCAGAGTTTCTGGTCCCACTCAAGCTGCTGCAGGGGGCGGCCCAGACGGTCCATGAAATAGAAGATGCCACCGTACTGCTTGTCCCAACCGTACTCCACCTCGCGAAGGGCAATGTGGACAGCCTTGTCGATGAGGTCGCGACGGCCCAGGCGACGACCCAGGTCCATGATGAACCACATGGCCTCGATGGCATGACCGGGATTCTGCACACGACCTTCGTGACAATCGACGAGTTCGCCATCGACGGAGACGTTCTCCACAATCATGTCCAGTTCGGGGCGATAGAAGACGTCGAGCACCTCATGCAGGCAGATGTCGATGGTCTCCTTGAGGAAATCGGCAGGGAGCAGGTCCTCAATCTCCAGGGCCACGTTGCAAAGTATCATGGGCAGGGCAAAGTCCTTCAGTGCACGGGCTCCCGTAGCAGCCTTGCTCCAACGGCCTTTGGGGTTATGGCGCTTCTGCAGGACGATGTCGAACGTGCGCTTGGCGATGTCGGCATACTCGGCATTGCCCGTGGCCTTATAAAGCTGGCCGAAGGCGATGACGGCAAACGTGTAGGAGAAGATGTTGTAAGGCTCAACCAGCGGATGCCCCTCGCGGTCGAGCGAGAAGTACCAGTTGAGTTGCCCATCATGGCCATACTTCTTCAGGAACTCGGCACCCTGGATGGCAGCCTGAAGCCACTGCTGGCGTGTCTCCTCGCCCACCGCTTCGCGCGGCACCTTATTATAGAGGGTGGAAAGCATCCACACCTCACGGCCCTGAAGCCAGATGAACTTGTCGGTATCATAGACCTCACCGTCGCGTTCGATGCAGGTGAAGTAACCGCCAAACTCATGGTCGATGCTCCGTTCCATCCAGAAGGGCATCACCCGTTCTAATAACTCACTCTTGTACTGCGCCGCCAGCGCACGGAAGTCGATTTCCATAGCCTTAATCTTTATATATTAATGATTATAGGGGCAAAGATACGAAAAAACGAGCGAAGAGCAAAAGAAAGAGTCGTTTTCCTTTTGCTCTTCGCAACCTGTCCTCAAGTAAGAATCACCTTTTAATGGCTGTCCGCACGACCTTTCCGGCACGGACATAAATCACCGTTGTCCCTTGTAAGACATCATTCAGGGTGTAAACCGTCAGCCCTGACCCCAGGTTATGCACTTCGCTCAGATAGGGTTGGCGCGACGTCAGACTTGTGAAGCGGACGCGACGCAGGGGCTTATAGGTAGTGGTCTTCACCCACAATCCATCGATATTCGTGTCCTGCACAAAGGCCTGCACCATAGCGATGGTTGCCCCGACCTTTACCACGCCGTCGTTCACCAGCGCATCCACGTTGGCCGCTCCGTACTTCTGGCGGAAGGATGTGAGGTACGAATTCAGTTTTGCCTTGGCGGTCTTCAAATCTGCCTCCTGTGCGGCCTGAGCCTGTGCGGCCTGCTTCTGGCGTTCAGCCTCGGTAAGCCCCCCAGTCACCTTCTCCTGCCGCCCGTCGGAGTATTCATACACACCTTCCAAGGGGTGCAGTTCGTTGCTACAGAGGAGGCTCCTTACGAAGTTGTTCGTGTCGGACTCCTTGAAGGTGCCTACATAGAACCGCCCGTCGGGCAGCGTGAGGCGGCCTTTCCCCTGATCCAGTTTCAGAACCCCGCCATTGCGGTGGATAGTACCCTTCAGCATGTCTGTTCCGGTGCCACAGTGTGCATAAGTCATCTTATCACCATTGGCATACGTGATGTTCCAAAGATAACTGAAGAAGGAGCCGGGTACTTCACCCTCCTCTATGGAGACGATGCTGTCGCTGTCGTTGATATAGAATGCCTTGCCGTCCGCCATCACCTGCATGTAGGCCTTGACCTCGCCGCTCGTGTTCAGCGACATTATCTTATTGCCCACCCTGTAGCCTTGGTGTTCTGCAACATACGGATATTTCACATCGGGCTTCCCTGCCAAGCAGAGTCCCATGAGCGGGTCGGCATCTTGGGTGTACACGCTCCCGTAGAACACACCATAACCCGTGTGAGGCCAAAGATATTTCTCGTCGCGGTCCTTAAAGAACTCGTTGAAGAGATTCAGTTTTTCACCGGCACGCTCTGCGTCACGCAACAGCACGTTCCCATTGGGGAACTCTATGCGCCAGGCATACGGGCTGAGATGTTCCATGGCGTACTCCACATTACTTTCCTCGTGATGACGCCTTCCCGCTTCTTTTATTGTATTTTTTATTTCCTCCAACTTGTCATCCGCCCATTTCTTCTGCGACGCTATCTCACCGTCCGTCTTCTTCACGACTCTCACCACGACACCGTTTGCCAGTGTCACACGAGCCTCACCAATAGGCGCACGTGCTATAGGACGTTTCGCCAGGCCGTCCGGGTCTTCCTCGAAGGCCAGATAGTCGCCGTTGTCCTTACGGAAGATGCGTATTTCCACATCACCTTTTTCATAATGGTCACACTTGTATCCCTCGATGACATTCGACCTCGTTTTTGTAAAGCCTTCGTTCTCGGGATAAGTCCCCACCTGTGCCTGTGCCGTGAGGCTGAAGCACCATAGTGCCACGATGCATGGCAGCAGTTTCTTTCTCATCATGTTTCTACTTTTTAGTTGTTAGACAATATTCATTGGACACAAAGGTACGAAAAGAGAAAAAGACAAGCGTTGTCCACGCTTACCCTTATGTTGTCCATTTATTGTCCATTCCCGTTTTTGCTGATGGAATGGAGAATTTTAGAATATTGAAAATTGAAGATTGAAGGATTGAAGATTGTTCAATTGCGGAAGCCTTCCAAATAATCCAGGTTGCGCAAGTCCACCTCGTCGGCCACACGTTCCCAGACGATGCGTGTCGTGTCGGAACGGGAAAGCGACAACCGATAGACACCGAGGAAGACGAAGTGGGCCGTGTCGCTTGGCAGATGCGACATGAAGGTCAGACGCACCTCATTAATCCGTCGGGATATGTAGTAACCGTTCCTATTCATACGTTGCACGACCTCCGTCGTTTCATCCGTACGTAGAGAGTCGGCAGGTTCCCAGTACTCCGTGATAATGGGCATCAAGCTGTCGGGATTGCCGTCGTTGTGCCATTCGGGATGGCGGAACTGTGGCCCCCACAGACGCATATTGGGATGGTGAGGCACAGGGCGATACCAGGATTCCTCATCGGCCGAAACACCGAATAGACGCAAATAGTCGGCATACGTGTCGAACGTCTGTCCCCGACGCAGGATGTAGCGTTCGCTCTCGTCGGGAGAGACATGGCCTCGCTGGTAGAGCATCCAGAACAGGACACCCGCCACCACCACGGCAAGCCCGCAAAGCACAGCACGCCACAGCAGACGGGTCTTTCTATCCTCCCCAGCGGTTTCGGCGACGGCCTCATCCCCCAGTCGCTTGGGTCGCGACTGGCAGAAGTCGTCCCAATTCTTCGCGCCCACGAGTTGCGAAAGAATGTCGAGCGTAGAACGGCGTGGCACCACGGGCTCGTCCAACTTGCCCCACAGGCGCTTCAGCGTAGTGGAACTGATTTGCTGGTGCAACTCCTCGAAGATAAACCTCGAGAGGTATTCGTAGTCGCCATGCGTCTCCATCCTCCGCTCCGCCTTCCGTTCCACGGCCAAGCGCAAGCGTTCCACTTCTTCTGTCCCTATTTCCATAAATATTGGGATTACGGGCACAAAAGTACAAATAAATTAAGAATTAAGAATTAAAAACTAAGAATTATTTGTACTTTTGTAGCAATGAAAGTTCTCATTGACGACAGAATACAGGAATACGCCCCCGAGGAGATTGCCCGCTGGATGGACGAACTGCCCGAATGGCGCAGGGAGCGCGTGCTGGCCATCCGGCACGATGCGGGACGGCGCCAGTCGCTCATGGCCTACCGCCTGCTGTGCCAGGGGGTGCGCGAGGCGTATGGCATCACGGAACAGCCCACGTTCGTCTACGGCAAGCACGGTAAGCCGTACATCAAATCTCAGAATGAGGCTGCGCCCCACTTCTCGCTGAGCCATTGCCGCGAGGCCGTGGCCTGCATCATTGACAGCCGGCCCTGCGGCATCGACATCGAGGCGACGGGCCGCAAGGTCTCCGACAGCCTCATCCGCTACGCCATGAACGACGACGAAATCAACCTCATCAACCGTCCTCTTCCCTCGGAGGGAAAGCTAGAGGGATGGGGAGGCAACACACTCCCCCAAAAGGAGGAGCCGGAGGGGGGCCACCCCTTCCTGCGCCTGTGGACACGGAAGGAGGCCGTGCTGAAACTCCTGGGCACGGGTATACGCGATACGATGAAAGAGGTGCTCGTCGACTGTCCCTACCATTTGGAAACCCGCGAAACAGAACGCTGGGTGATGAGCATCGCCACATCACCCAGCAAATAAAGTACCGTCAAAAATCTGTCAATACTTTGACGGTAGTCCATCATAGTTTCGTCCACTCGACGGTCTCGCTGATAGGCCCCCACGAGCCACGCACCTTCAGCGTCTTGGCATCTTTGAATGATATGCGCACCTTGAAGAACTTGCCACGCGTAGGATCGTAGATTTGGCCGTTGCCCCACTCTTGCTTGGCTTCGTCAAAAGTCACCTTCTCGATGAGCACAATCTTGTCCGATGGTGTCGAACGCTTCGCTTTGTCTGGGTTCTTCTTGTCGGTGCGGAGCGTACCGTCCTTCTCCTTCATGTTTTCCAGCCACACTACCTGGCAGCTGTATCCGTTCCCACTCTTGCGGAACGTAACCTTCGAGTTGTCTTTACCCTGCACCACACGGTACGTGCCCAGGATGTCGTCGGCCTTCACCTGTGCCGACACGCCGGCGGCAGCCATCAGACCGCATACCAGCATCACAAAAAACTTTTTAATCATTTGTATTCTTTTAAAGTCTTCGAAATTCGCCTGCAAAGATACGGTAAACGCGAGAAATGTGCAAGCACACAGCCAATAAAGGGCAGAAATGGTTGCTTTCCGAACAGGTTTTTGTATCTTTGCAAGCGAAAAACTCGAGAATATGATACAGGAACTGGTGAGGCAGCGCGAATT
The DNA here is from genome assembly GCA_017464345.1 of Bacteroidaceae bacterium. GTDB lineage: Bacteria > Bacteroidota > Bacteroidia > Bacteroidales > Bacteroidaceae > Physcousia. Next base: position 100,853 of record JAFUAH010000019.1, on the reverse strand, counting down.
GCTGCGGCTGGAGTACGAGTACGAGCGGGCGGAGTTTCAGCGACAGACGGAGGCCATGGGCGTAGGGCGCAAGGTGCGCCGCGGCCTGTGCTGGTTCCCGCTGAGCGTGGGGCGCAGTTACCGCAACTCGCTGGACCAGTTGGTGGTGGAAGTCGTGAACACCGCACCCTCGGACATTGAACATCAGTTTGAGCCAGGCAAGCCGGTCTGCTTTTTCGAGCAGGACGGCGCGGAGCTGCTGCACTACATGCGCTTCGTGGCGCAGGTGAGTTATGTCGAGGACAACCGCATGGTGGTGGCGATGCCCAGCGAGGACGCACTGAGCAAGATACAGAATGCCGAGCGGCTGGGCGTGCAACTCTACCTCGACGAGTACACCTACCGACAAATGTTTGCCGCACTGGATCAGGTCATCGAGACCAAGAGCGGACGACTGGCCGAGTTGCGCGACATCTTCCACACCTCGGCGCCAACCAGCAAGTTCACCTTCGCCCCCGTGCGCTTCCCGTGGCTGAATCCCAGCCAGGAGCAGGCCGTGAACGAGGTGCTGTGGGCCAAGGACGTGGCCGTGGTGCACGGACCTCCCGGAACGGGCAAGACCACGACGCTGGTCGAGGCCATCTACGAAACGCTGCGGCGCGAGAACCAGGTGCTGGTGTGCGCACAGAGTAACATGGCCGTCGATTGGATAAGCGAGAAATTGGCAGACCGTGGCGTCCCCGTCCTGCGCATCGGCAACCCATCACGCGTCACCGACCGCATGTTGGGCTTCACCTACGAACGGCGCTTCGAGAGCCATCCCCGATACACCGATCTGTGGACACTGCGACGCGAGATTCGCCACCTCTACGACAACCGCAAGGGCAGCAGCGACAGTTTCCACCAGAAGATAGCCCGGCTGCGCGACCGCTGCACCGAACTCGAGTATCTCATCCACGAAGACCTCTTTGCCGAGGCGCGCGTCATCGCCTGCACCCTGACGGGCAGTGCCAACCGTCTGCTCCTGGGACGGCGGTTCGGTACGCTGTTCATTGACGAGGCGGCACAGGCGCTGGAGGCCGCCTGTTGGATTGCCATACAGAAGGCAGACCGTGTGGTGCTGGCCGGCGACCATCGCCAACTGCCGCCCACCATCAAGTGCCCAGCGGCCCTGCAAGGGGGACTGGACAAGACGCTGATGCAGACCATCGTGGAGCAGAAGCCCCACTGCGTGTCGCTGCTCACCGTGCAGTACCGCATGTCGGACGGCATCATGCAGTTCCCCAATCAGGAGTTCTACGGCGGACACCTCCAGAGCGCCCCCGAGGTCAAGTACCGGAGCATACTGGACTGGGATACGGCCATAGACTGGATAGACACTCCAGACGAGACGGAGTACGCCGAGCAGATGGCCGACGACGGACAGAGCCGGCAGAACCCCGCCGAGGCGGAACTGACGTTGAAGACACTAAAAGAATACTTTGAAAAGATTGGGCGCGACCGCATCCTCTACGAACGGCTGGACGTGGGCATCATCTCGCCCTATCGCGGACAGGTGAGCCTCCTGCGGCGCATGCTCCGGCGCGACAGTTACTGGAAACCTTTCCGCAGCTTCATCACCATTAATACCATCGACGGATTCCAAGGGCAGGAGCGCGATATCATCGTCATCTCCATGGTACGCAGCAACCAGGACGGCGAGGTGGGCTTCCTGCGCGACTTGCGCCGTATGAACGTGGCCATCACCCGTGCCCGTATGAAACTGCTGCTCATTGGCCATCGCGTCACTCTTGCTCGCCATCCCTTTTACCGCCGGTTGCTTACCTATATCGACAATCTGCTGGATCAGTGGTAGGTTTAATCATTTCTCTGTTTTTACGAAATCTGTACCAGAAGGAAGTCCCCAATATTGCAATTGCGACATTGGGGACTTCCTTTTTAAATTGTCAATAAAACGTTTTATTCCACCTTCTTCTTCAGAATTTCTTGCAGAGCAGTAATTTTGCTTTGAGCATCGCTGAGTTTCTTGCGCTCTAGTTCTACCACCTGTGCCGGTGCGTTCTGCACAAAGCGTTCGTTTTGTAGCTTTTTCTCAATGCCGGCCATGAAGTTTTGCAGACGTTTGATTTCGGCTTCAGCTTTCTGGGTTTCTGCCTCAGTGTCGATGAGGTCGCCTAGGGGAACGGCATATTCCTGCGTACCTACGAGGAAACTTTGAGAACCATCACCTTTTTTCTCTACTGTGACAATCTCAGAGAGGCCGGCTAACTTCTTGACAAGGGTATTGATGTCTCCATTCTGTGTGTTTGCTTCTTCACTTTCCACGACCTCCAGTGTGAGAGCTTCACGAGGTGAGATGTTTTTGCTCTGACGGATGGCTCGGATACCGGAGATAATCTGTTTGGCCTGTTCAAAATTAGCGATAAGTTTGGCATCGACTTTGCTGGGTGCAGCCACCCGTAGTGTGTCCATCATGATGCTCTCACCGTCCTTGCGTACCCGGATGTTCTGATACAGTTCTTCTGTAATGAAGGGCATGAAGGGATGTACTATCTTCATGAGCTGCTCGAAGATTTCAAGGGTAGCTTTCAGCGTTGCACTATCAATAGGTGCCTGATAAGCGGGCTTAATCATTTCCAAATACCACCCAGAAAATTCGTCTGTAAATAGTTTGAACATGGCCATCAGAGCCTCGTTCAGACGATACTTTTCATACAGAGTATTGATTTCCTCAGCCGTAGTACGGATAATTGCTTCCATCCATGCAATAGCCTCTTTGTTCTCTTGGGGCTGCTCTAGGGTGTCGCTAGCCTCCCAGCCTTTAATTAGTCGGAAGGAATTCCATATTTTGTTGCAGAAGTTACGTCCCTGTTTACAAAGGCTTTCCGAGAACAGAATGTCATTGCCGGCGGGAGCAGCCAGGAGCATGCCCATGCGTACGCCGTCGGCTCCGTATTCCTCAATTAGGGCGATGGGATCAGGGCTGTTGCCCAGACTCTTAGACATTTTTCGACCTAATTCGTCACGTACGATACCAGTGAAATATACATTCCGGAAGGGCACATCCTGCAGGTATTCCTCGCCTGCCATAATCATGCGTGCCACCCAGAAGAAGATGATATCCGGCCCCGTCACCAGTACGCTGGTGGGATAGTAGTACCGAATCTCTTCATTGTCCGGATTATTGATACCGTTGAATAGAGAAATGGGCCATAGCCACGAAGAGAACCAAGTATCGAGGGCATCTTCATCGCGTTGCAACTCGTTGAGTGTGATACCTTCGTAGCCATTTATCTGTCGGGCCTTCTCCAATGCTTCTTCGGGAGTGAGCGCTACAACGTACTTCTCTTCTTCATCCTCAGCCGTCGGCAGGAACCAGGCCGGGATGCGGTGCCCCCACCAAAGCTGGCGGGAGATACACCAGTCCTGGATGTTCTCCAACCAATTGCGGTATGTAGTAACGTATTTGGTGGGGTAGAACTTTATCTTTCCCTCCAGTACGGGCGGTAGTGCGATTTCAGCAAAATGCTTCATGTTGAGGAACCATTGCTTACACAGACGTGGCTCTACGGCCGTGTCCTGATTGCGTTCCGAGTAACCAACCTTGTTTTCGTAGTCCTCAATCTTCTCCACTAGTCCAGCCTTCTTCAGGTCAATGACAATCTGGCGGCGCACATCCATGCGATCCATACCTACGTATAGGGGACTCTCTTCTGAAATGGAACCGTCGGGGTTGAAAATGTCAATGGTCTCCAGGTTGTGTGTCTTGCCGAGCGCATAGTCGTTTACATCGTGGGCTGGTGTCACTTTCAGACAGCCTGTACCGAACTCAATGTCTACATAGCGATCTTCGATGACGGGAATCACACGGCCCACCAGCGGCACGATGACTTTGTGCCCACGCAGCCACTGATTCTTGGGGTCTTTCGGGTTGATACACATGGCTGTATCGCCCATGATGGTCTCGGGGCGGGTGGTGGCTACTACTGCGTAGTAACGTCCTTGTGTGTCCTGATGCAGCACTTCACCTTCTTCGCCTGTAGGTTTTACGGGATTGGTGTCAGTGTCGGCTACATAGTATTTAAGATGGAAGAGATGGCTCTTCTCGTCGCGATAGATAACTTCCTCTGTCGAGAGTACGGTCTGTGCTTTGGGATCCCAGTTTACCATACGCAGGCCTCGGTAGATAAGTCCCTTATTGTACAAGTCTACAAACACTTTCAATACACTCTCGCTACGCGCATCGTCCATTGTGAAAGCCGTGCGGTCCCAGTCGCAAGATGCACCGAGCCGGCGCAGTTGCTTCAGGATGATTCCTCCGTGTTCCTCAGTCCATGCCCATGCGTACTTCAGAAATTCTTCACGTGTCAAGTCGCGCTTCTTGATGCCCTGCTCGGCCAACCGGTTTACCACCTTCGCTTCTGTGGCAATGGAAGCATGGTCCGTACCAGGTACCCAGCAAGCATTCTTGCCGTCCAGGCGTGCCTTGCGCACCAAAATGTCCTGAATGGTGTTGTTGAGCATGTGGCCCATGTGTAGTACACCCGTCACGTTGGGAGGGGGGATAACGATAGTATAAGGTTCGCGATTGTCAGGCTTACTGCTAAATAATTTGTGATCCAGCCAGTACTGGTACCACTTACTCTCCACTTCGGTGGGACTGTATTTGGTTGCTAATTCCATGTTATAATGTATTGTCTCTATAAATTGCGTACAAAGATACAAATAATTTTTCACTTTTCACTTTCCACTTTTCACTTTTCGACAAAGATGTTGTATCTTTGTACTTGTTATGCATACAAGAGAAGAAAAGATGGCCGCATTCGGGCGGGTGCTCGATGTGATGGACGACTTGAGAGAGAAGTGCCCGTGGGACAGGAAACAGACCAATGAGAGCCTGCGACCGAACACGATAGAGGAAACCTATGAACTGTGCGATGCCTTGATAAAGGATGACGTACAGAACATCTGTAAGGAACTGGGCGACGTGTTGTTGCATGTGGTGTTCTATGCCAAGATTGGTGATGAAAAGCAGCAGTTCGACATTGCAGATGTCTGCCACAAGCTGTGTGATAAACTCATCTTTCGTCACCCTCATGTCTATGGTGATGCTGTGGCTGAGACGGCAGGCGATGTACTGAAATCGTGGGAATTGATAAAACAGAAAGAGAAAGGGGGTAACAAAACTGTATTATCTGGTGTGCCAGCAGCGCTGCCTTCGGTTATCAAAGCCGAGCGCATACAGGAGAAGGCCTGCAATGTGGGCTTCGACTGGGAAAAACGGGAAGATGTCTGGGACAAGGTGCAAGAGGAGCTGAATGAATTGCGTGTCGAGATAGAGAAGGGCGACAAACAGCATAGTGAAGAGGAATTTGGTGATTACTTGTTCAGCCTGATAAACATGGCACGCCTCTATCACATCAATCCCGACAATGCACTAGAAAAGACTAACCAGAAATTCATCCACCGTTTCAACTATGTGGAAGCTAAAGCCAAGGAACAGGGACGAAGCCTGAAGGAAATGACTCTGGCAGAAATGGATGCTCTATGGGATGAGGCGAAGTGCAAGGCGTGAATCCCTCCGCCTATGAATATATAAAAAGGGAACCTCCCGTAACCACACCAAAGTCAGGAAATACAACAAAGCAACATATATAATTTAACTTTGGTGGGCGGGGAGGTTCCTTTTTTTGTGCCTAAGCTATAGCTTTCTTTTGGGGTGTTTGTCCTTTTCGTAATCCTTAGGGCCATTGTTGAAGCGCTGTAGTGCTTCACGGTGGAATGCATCGTCGGCTTTCTTAATGCGGTACGCCTTTTTGGCAGAAATGGCTTTGCTTATCTTCTTGTAGTAATTGGCCTCGATTTTAGCATTTTCGATGTTCAGTTCACCTATTTTGGTTAGGGCATCCTGATAATCGCTTTCGCTTTCCAACTGCTCCTTTTCTCGATGCCGTAGTTTCTGAATCTTCTTCATCAGTTCGAACTGCTTGGCCTTCATTTCCATGAACAGGGGGAAGGCTTTTTCGGCTTCTGTTTGTGTCAGTTCGGCTTTTTGTGTGATGTAGGCTTCCAATTGAGATTTAAACTCCTCTAGGTTGAAGCGCGGACGCTTGTTCTCCTGCGCCATAGTGGGCATGGCCCACAACAGTGTGGCGATGATGAATGTCAATGCTTTTTTCATACCTCTTAATAATCAGCTTCGGTTAAATATTCTGCAATTTCCATATTATCGACCATGATGTAGTCCAGTTCTTCATTGTAGTATTCCTCCTGCGACGTTTCCTCTGCAAGCCCGATGTCCTTTGGTTCATAGTGATACCAATATAATGCAGAACTGACTCCAACCATTACAAGCATAGCTGCAGCGTAACGCAACAGGTGTGGCATAAAGCGGACTATCCGCTTAGGCTCTGTCTGGGGCATTCGTTCGGCCAGTCGTGCCTCGAAGCTCTCGAAATAATTTTCGGGAACGCGGAAGGGATTGGTCTGTCCTTCAAGCTCATGCAGGAATCTTTCTTCTTTTGTTGTCATCTCTTCTATGCTCTTTGTCTTGTTAGATATAGTGTCGGGGGGATGGTTTAATTCAGGTGCTCAAAAAAGTCACATATTTTTTTTACGGCGTGGTGGTAGGAGGCTTTCAGCGCCCCGGTGCTAGTGCCCAGTATTTTACTCATCTCCTCATATTTCATCTCGTCGTAGTATTTCATCAGGAACACTTGCTTTTGCTTAGCTGGCAATTGGCTGATAGCCTCTTGCAATTGCAACTGTGTCTCGTCGCCGTCAAAGTAGGGATCGCTCTGCAATGTATTGATGACGCTTGATTCCTCGTTGTCTAGGCTGAGGTGGGTGTGTCGCTTTCGTTCAATGAAGTTGAGTGTCTCATTGGAGGCAATGCGGTAGAGCCAAGTGCTGAGTTTGCTATCGCCTCGGAAAGTGGCGATGCCAGTCCAGGCTTTGAGGAATGTGTTTTGCAGAATATCGTCGGCATCATCGTGGTTGAGAACCATGCGGCGTATTTGCCAATACAGCGTTTCCTCGTAGGCTTGTACAAGGGCAGAAAAGGCCTGTGAGCGCGTAGCTTCGTCCTTCAGTAATTCGGTGATGTGTTGCTCGTCGATTACCTTCATTTTTTGTTATGACAGACAAAATACGAAAAGGTTTAATATGTATTCAAAACTTTTTCGATGGCCTGGTCGTAACCGTACTTGTCGCTATGGCTGGCGAGTGTGCCCTCAGGGGTGGGGTAGAGGGTCCAATAGTCGAGCCATACGGGGATGGGTGTCGGAAAATCGAAACGGCTCAGTGGCTTGGCGTCGGGGTGAGTTGCCTGATAGCGAATGCCGGTAGGGGATAATGGTGGCAAATCAATGGCCATGCGGATGCGGTCTACGAAAAAATCCGTGGGGCTTTCGAGTAGGAACAGAGCCAGGTCGAGTGGGCGTTCCACACGCACGCAGCCGTGACTGATGGCACGGTTGGCATACTGAAATGCACTACGATTGTTGGTGTCGTGGAGGTAGACGGAAAAACTGTTGGGGAAGCGGAAGATAATACGTCCCAGTGAATTGCCGGCTCCCTTTTCTTGGCGCAGGGTGTATTGTCCGCTGCGTAGCTGGGCCGCAGAGAGTTGCGATGGATCTATTATTTCCCGGGTCATCTTGTCCACGGCATGGTAGTTGTTGCGGGCATAGTAGGCACTGTCGCCCACGTGACGTGGCATGATTTCCTTGCTGACGATGCTTTGTGGTATCACCCAATAGGGGTTTAGTTCACCCCAGCGTATTTCGCTGTGCAACAAGGGCGTCTTGTGACTGGCGTTGCCACAGCAGATGCGCATGGTGAGCATTGTGTCACGCTCGGTATCCACAGCCATTAAGGCCTGTTCGGCAAGATTCACAAAGACGTATTTCCCGCCTGTCGGATGGGGGTATCGCCATCGGGCCCGTTCCAGATTGATACGTGCTAGTCTGGCGCGTGCCGTGTCGCCGGCAGTCTGCGCCCGCAGGTATTCAGCCTGCATCAAGCGGTAGAGCGTATCAGTGGGCTGTATCTCTTGCAGGAAACTGCTTAATCTGTGATGGCGTACTTCTTCGATAGCATGGTGGACAAAACTATCGGTTGGTTCGTCGGAATGGAGGTCGTAAATGCGGCGAAAAACGGTAGGTTTCCCTTCGCGTGGCGGTTCGTCGAGTAACAGATGGTTAAGGAGGGGCCTTGGCAGGACAAATCCATAGCGCTGTCCGCAGGCATAGCGTAGCAAGGCACGTGTGAGCAGGAACTCCAGTCGGCCTGTCAGTCTGTTGATGTTTGTGGCGGAGAAGTCTTGCTGTCGTATCTGCATGAGCAGTGTGCGAATGGTGTCTGCGTGGAATACACTGCCGTCCATACCCAACGTTTCAGCCTGCCCGACCCAAGTCAGCAACGTGTCAGCCTCTGGGTTGATGCCCATGCGCGTAATCCACACCAAGGGAGTCGCTGCCTGATAATAAGTGCGTGCATAGCGGTCAGCGTACATGTGGATGGGCTGCGTCGCAGCTTCGTGCCGAATAGTTTGGCGCATGGACTCCTCCTCCAGAGAGAGTTCGGGGCGAACCCACTCTTGTACGTCCTCCAGACTATGTATGCGCTGAAAAGAATCATCGCCACAGGACATGCAGAGCACTACTATGACGAAGTATAAAAGGGAATATGAGAGACAATGCCTCATACCATCCTGATATTTAACGAATGGAAATCTTGCGAACTACCTTGCCTACCTTCAATATATAGCAACCGCGCTGCAAGTTTAGCGTGAGCGCCTTGTCGTTGCTGTCGATGCGGATGGTGGTCACTTTTACGCCTGTCAGGTTATAGACCTCCAAAGTCTGGCCCTCAGCTCCGCTGACGTGCACCTTGGCTCCGTTGGCAGAAAGGCTGACGGCGGACAATTCTGTCTCTATCTCGTCACGCTCCACCTGGGCCATCAGGCTGACGGGAGCACCTGCTATCAGCAGGCTCAAAACGAGTATTTGCAGTCTCTTAATCATCACTTTCTGTGTGTTTTGCATCGTTTACGGCAACAAATATACGCCTTTTTTCCGATGCGGCAAAATATTTTACAACTTTTTGTGCCATCCTGCACAATTATTCCTCGTTTCCAACGTTGCTGGCCCTTTTGGCTGGGTGACACATAAGCATAAGTGTTAATCTATATGGAACCACCAATTACGAATTATTTGTCTACACTAATTTCGCGTATTAACATTCCTGGATAGAAGTCTTTTCCGCTAATCTTTTCAAAAGTTGTGAACCCGTACAGGGCTTCATTAATACCTTCCTCGCTGGCCATGAAACGGTTGTCCCAAATATGCCCTGCTTGAGGTTTGATTTCTCCGACCTTTTCATATATGGTACGTCCTCCTTCATCTACAGAGATTTCTAATACCTCATATAGGGAATTTTTATTCACACCTTCCTTTAACCCAATGTGCGCACTAAGGGGTTCGGTACTAATAAGTGGCGTGTAGACTTTAAATTCATCAAAACTCTTTTGGAGTTCCAAAATGGCCTTGTCTATAGAACGGGTGCATACCTTTAGAAACATGTCTGATTCATTCCATACGCCAGCCAGACTATGGTCACCGCTGTAAATCGTTGCGCATCCTATATATTTGAGTTTGAAGTTCCCCATTTGTTGATTGAACAATCCCTTTTTCTCAGCATCTGGATGATTTTCGTCTTGCCACATACTATTGTAGAAGTTTGATGCGACTTCATCGTTCCAATCCAATCGGAAGAGGTAGGATGTTACAAAAACCTTGAAACCGACGACCTGTTCAGTAGCTCTTACGCCAAAAAAAACAGAGGCTGGCCCAACAAAAGGGACTGCCATCGTCAACAAAGATGCAAAGCCTAGTAGATTCCGGCGTACACTGGCATCGGCATATCGAATGTCGTTTACTAATACATAAGTATGTGATATGAGTTCTTCGCCAGCGTCTTGAATAAGTGCAAGCCCCCTTGTTGAAGCTAAGGCTGTATTTATATCCATGATGCTCGCATTATATTGTCCACGCTCCGTAACGAGTTCCATATTAAATGCCCCGGTCGTTTTATTGCGGTTGAACCACTTCTCTACAAGTCTTCCGCCTATTTTATTGCGTTGCAGCATTGCATGAATGGCATCCTTGTATGCCCCCTCTAATTCTTCTTTCGACATCTTTTGGAGTGTGGGGGCTGTCATAACCCTGTTTTTTAAGTTATGTTCATTGTATTTTTCAGGAATGGGAATCGAATTAAATGCAGTAACTATTTCGTTTGAAAATTTCTGTTCGGGATGTCGTAAAAGGATAGAATAAAGTGAACTTCGATGATAACGATTCATTTCAGTAGCCTGTGCATAGGTCTGTTTGGTAAGGGGGGTAAATACACCCATAAGGAATAAAATACAAATCTTTGTCTTCATTGTATTAAAACTTAATGAAAGCACGTCCTACGCACTCCCGGCCTAAACCGTTCCGCGACTTTTGCTTTAGGGCCCATGTGTTTTTTATTCTGTTATAATAAAACACATATACTTTGCCTTCTTCATTGACGGTAGAGGTATATACACCATTGATAAAGGGTATCCCGCCCGCCTCCAGCATTTTTTCGTTTATAATCTTGAAAAATGGTTTGTTGTTGTCCATTTCTATCTCCTCGTCTTCATCCCAATTCAGGACTTCTTCATTTCCCAACCAAAAGTTTATGAACCCTTCTAGTTCCTTTAAAGAGGGTATGTACCACTCGTTGCCTAATTTGCTACACCATTCAAAAACTGGGAAGCAGGGCAAAAGGCCACGGCTGCGTGCATATTCCAGAACTGCATCCGTATTTTGTCTGCCATCCTCGGTGTTTGATGTCCCATACAAATCTTTTGCGTATTTACTGCTTTTACACCACGGACTATCAATGCCTCTAAATGCCTTTACCGACATGGCTTTTCCATGATTCCCTTCGTCGTTTGTCTGGAAAACGATAGCCTTAACCCCGTTAATCTCAATAATATCTCCGGCTTTAACCAAAAAGTCCTCTGCATGTGCCCATAGGCAGCACATGCAGAGTAAATAAAAGAGGGAATATCTCATACTAGAACTTATGTACCGCACGTGCCCCCATATATCTGCTCCACGACTTCTTTGTCTCTTGTATCAACACCTTGGGTGCAGCAAACGGCGAAGTTTGTAAAACTCCGGCTATATACATCTTTCCCTTACTCCCTTCTGTAGAGGTGTAAAAATGGCGAGGCATTTTATCTCCGAAACCAGATTCAACCTTTCCAAACAGACTTTCTCCCCCATTACTTACAATGATATTTTCGAAGTGAAAATAGTTTGCACTCACATAACTTGTAAGGCTTCCGTTAATGGCAGTAATCATTGTTTTTACTTCGTCCAAAGCAGGAGGATACCAACCTTCACCCTTATTCCTGCACCAACTGAAATATGGGAAAGATTCCCATGAGCCTCCTGTCTCGGCAAGGTACTTTCCTATCGCATCCATGTTCTTTTGTCCATCATCCTCGAAGAAAGCGTTAGTCTCAAATTTGGAATTCTTGTCTGTAGTCCATTTTCCGTCAAATCTATCAAGTGACATTATTAACCCATGTTCTCCAGTTTCATTTACTTGTATTACAATACCTTTAATTCCAGATGTCTCGTAATAATCGCCAATTTTATACTGCTGGGCATCTGCTGCAATGCCATACATCATGGTCAAAGCAATGAATAGAAATAGTTTTTTCATATCCTTTTGAAGGCTTAGATACCGACAGACGCCCCAGATCCGGCTAAATATGTTTACTGTAAGTTGAGACATATAGAAACAAAAAGCATGGGAGTCTTGTCTCTGTTACTTGTCCCGCTATCTGAGGCGTCTCGCATTGCCTTATCCGTCTGAGACAAGTAACAATGCAGAAGCCCACGCTGTATGCTGATATACAATACACCTATATTATATATAACATACCCATGAACGCCCACTGTTACTTTGTTTTTTGACGGATATTGGAGTTTGCGAGACTTCCAGATAGCCAAAGAACAAAGCGTCAGAAGAACGCTTTCGTCATATATGCGCCCACCCATCCGCTTCTGCACAAAATCCTGAGGGAATATACAGATTCGCACTTCGCTAAGTGTCAAACGGAGGATGTGACAAGGCAAAGTTAAGAAATTTTTTCTTATGAAGCAAAGAAATTGGAAAAAAGAATGAAAAGAATGCCATGTTATTACAAGAAATATTGTACTTTTGTAGGCAGATAGAGTAAATACTTATGAGTACGGTTGCACTAAATAGTTTGTTTGAATACATCACGAACTCTCTTTCGGAAGAAGAGCTGATATGGCTGACCACGGAACTTACATCTGTTACTTCCAGGCCTAAAAGGCAGTTGGAACCCTATACCATGGCGGAAATAGATGCCCGCATAGATGAGTCCGAGCGACAAATCGCTATGGGGGAGTGCAGTGCAACGGATGAAGTGTTTCACAGACTCAATGGGAAATACGGAAAAGATGTTGCCGGTCCAAATAAAAGGGCCGTGGCAGTATGATTGTCAAATGGACAAAGCAAGCAGAGCAGGCCTTGGACGAAATTGCGGATTTTGTCCTTGAGGAGTATGGTTGGGATGCTTGTGATAGATTCCTCTATAGGGTACAACATATGGCAAAATTACTGGAAAAGCATCCTCACCTTGGCCCTATTGAGCCATTGCTTGCAAACCGGCCAATGATGTATCGTAGTGTCGTTGTGGGGCGTCTAAACAAACTGGTTTATCGTATCTTTGATAATCAGATAAAAATCGTTGATTTCTGGGATGCTCGCCGTGAGCCGAACGCCCAAGCCGAACAAGTGAATTGATTGCTGGCCAAATATCATTACGTTTTCCTACGTCAGTCGCTCCTCTTCGGGAATCTTTATGAAAATATATTCGATATAGCCTTGCTCTTACAAGGTTAGATGTCAATTTTCAGTCCTTCGTTGGCCAGGATGGTGTTGGGGAAGATGGCCTGTGCCTCGCGCAGGAGGGCCGCCTCGTCCTTGATGCGTGCGGAGTAGTGGCCGATGCACAGTCGGCGTACTTGGGCCATGCGGGCAATTTGTGCAGCCTCGGCAGATGTGCTGTGGAAGGTCTGGCGGGCGCGGAGTACGTTGTCCTGAGGGTAGGTGCTTTCGTGGAAGAGTAAATCGACACCACGGACGAGTTCTGCCAACGGGGGGAGGTAGGTAGTGTCGCTGCAATAAGCGAACGAACGGCTGGGGGAGGGCGGTGTGACAAGGCGGTCGTTGGGTACCACGGTTCCGTCGGGCTGGATCCAGTCCATGCCGGCCTTGATGTTGTTGATTTGGCTGACGGGAATCTCGTACATGTCTATCATGTCGCGCCGGATGTGGGGCAGTCCGGGCTTTTCGCGGAACAGGTAGCCGCAGCAGGGCACGCGGTGGCGCAGTGGCAGGCTCCAGACTTCGATGCTGTTGTCCTCGTGGATGAGTTGGTGGAGCCGGGTATCGACGGGGTGGAAGAGTACCTGGAAGTCGAGGTCGGGGCAGAAGGTCTGCATGGCCGTTTGGAGGAAGGGCTCCAGCTGTTGCGGTGCATGGATGTGGAGCTGCGAGGTGCGCCCAAGCAGGCTCATGGTGCAGATGAGGCCGGGCAGTCCCATACAGTGGTCGCCGTGGGTGTGGGAGATGAAGATGTGGCCAATGCGCTTCATGCTAAGTCCGAGTCGGGCCAGGCGCATCTGTGTACCCTCGCCGCAGTCTATCATGAAGTTCTTGCCCCGGGTGCTGAGCACCTGGCAGGCGGGCTTGTGCGTCTTCGTCGGGTTGGCGCTTCCGCAACCGAGGATGTATAATTCAAATGGCTCCACGGCTTAAATTGAAAGTTGAAAATTGAAAGTTGAGAATTGAAAATTGAAAGTTGAAAATTGAAAGTTGGAAGTTGAAAGTTGGAAGTTTAAGAAAAGGAGCACGCAAATGTGTGTGCTCCTTTTCTGCTTGTTTATTGTAAGTTGAACCTATTTTGAAAAACTTTTAATTTTCAATTTTCCGCTTGGCTTTGCCGCTTGCGTAGCATCGCGAAGCAAGAACTTTCAACTCCGATAGTTACTTTTCGCTCTCCATCTTAGCTTTCAGTTCGGCCAGGGCGTCAATGTCGCCCAGGGTGGTGCTGGCAGCCTGGTTCTGGATGGCGGGTGTCTCGGGCTTCTTGGCAGCGCGGGGTGCCTTGGCCTTCTTCTCCTCGCGAGCAGCGGCACGCTGTACGTCTTCGTATATGCGGCTGTGGCTGAGGATGATGCGCTTGTTCTCCTTGTTGAACTCGATAACCTTGAACTGCAGCTTTTCGTTCAGCTGAGCTTGGCTGCCGTCCTCCTTCACGAGGTGCTTGGGTGTGGCGAAGCCTTCTACGCCATACTCCAACTGGATGACGGCGCCCTTGTCAAGCATCTCTATGATGGTGCCTTCGTGTACGCTGTCCATGGTGAAGATGGTCTCAAATACGTCCCAGGGATTTTCTTCCAGCTGCTTGTGGCCGAGGCTGAGGCGACGGTTGGCCTTGTCAATCTCCAGTACGCACACTTCCAGGGGATCGCCAATCTTAGTGAATTCGCTGGGGTGCTTGATTTTCTTGGTCCAGCTGAGGTCGCTGATGTGGATGAGGCCGTCTACGCCCTCTTCCAGCTCGACGAAGATACCAAAGTTGGTGAAGTTGCGTACCTTGGCGGTGTGCTTCGAACCCACGGGATACTTCTCCTCGATGTTGAGCCAGGGGTCTTCCTTCAGCTGCTTGATGCCCAGGGACATCTTGCGCTCCTCGCGGTTGAGGGTGAGGATGACGGCTTCTACCTCGTCGCCTACCTTCATGAAGTCCTGTGCCGAACGCAGGTGCTGGCTCCACGACATCTCGCTGACATGGATGAGGCCCTCCACGCCGGGAGCAATCTCTACGAATGCGCCGTAGTCGGCCATGACGACAACCTTGCCCTTCACGTGGTCGCCCACCTTGAGCTCGCCGTCCAGAGCGTCCCAGGGGTGCGGAGTCAGTTGCTTCAGGCCCAGTGCGATGCGCTTCTTTTCGTTGTCGAAGTCGAGTATGACGACGTTGATCTTAGAGTCGAGTTCCACGATTTCGCGGGGATCGCTGACGCGGCCCCAGCTGAGGTCGGTGATATGGATGAGGCCGTCTACGCCGCCCAGGTCGATGAACACGCCGTAGCTGGTGATGTTCTTGACGGTACCCTCGAGCACCTGGCCCTTCTCCAGATGGCTCATGATTTCCTGCTTCTGAGCCTCCAGCTCGGCCTCGATGAGTGCCTTGTGGCTGACAACGACGTTCTTGTATTCCTGGTTGATTTTCACAACCTTGAACTCCATAGTCTTGCCAACGAATATGTCGTAGTCGCGGATGGGCTTGACGTCAATCTGTGAGCCGGGCAGGAAGGCCTCAATGCCGAATACATCGACAATCATGCCACCCTTCGTGCGGCACTTGATGTAGCCCTTGATGATTTCTTCCTTCTCCATAGCCTCGTTGACGCGGTCCCACGAACGGCTGGCGCGAGCCTTCTTGTGAGAGAGCACCAGCTGGCCCTTCTTGTCCTCCTGGTTTTCAATGTACACCTCTACGGTGTCGCCAACCTTCAGGTCGGGGTTGTAGCGGAATTCGCTTGCGGGGATGATGCCGTCGCTCTTGGAGCCGATGTTTACGACCACTTCGCGCTTGTTGATGCTGATGACGGTACCGTCCACGACCTTGTGGTCGTCAATCTTGTTCAGGCTGCCTTCGTAGGCTGCCTCCTGAGCCTCGTGGCTCACCTCGGTGTTTGCAGAACCATTGGCATAGGCTTCCCAATCGAAACCTTCCAGGGGTGCGACATTTTTGTAATCTGCCATGTGTTAAATAGTTTTTGGTTTAATTAAATAGAGTTAGACATTATGTTGATACAAACTCGGGCGCAAAGATACAAAAATGTGTGGAATACACCAAATTTATTTGTAGATTTCCGAACTTCGTTGTCATTCATTATGCCAGATTCTTCCTGAAAGGTGTTCCAAAGCCTCTCTCATGCCACAAAGTTGTAAAATAAAAGTGGAAAACGGGTAGGGTTTCGGGATAATTTTTGTACTTTTGTGAGAAGAAGTGAAATGACTTAAAAAAACATTCAGACGTATGAGCAGAATCAAGACTATTGGCATACTGACGTCGGGCGGAGACTCGCCTGGCATGAATGCCGCCATCCGGGCCGTCACACGTGCGGCCATCGCCAACGGGTTTCGCGTGATGGCCATCTACCGTGGCTACGAAGGGCTGATAAACGACGAAATCCGGGAGTTCCGGACAGAGGATGTCTCGGGCATCATCGGTCGTGGGGGGACCATCCTGCGCACGGCCCGCAGTAAGGAGTTCATGACACCCGAGGGGCGCAAGAAGGCCTACGAGGTGATGTGCAAGCGCGAAATCGATGCCCTGGTGGTCATCGGTGGCAACGGGTCGCTCACTGGGGCCCGGCTGTTCGCACAGGAGTACGACGTACCCTGTATCGGACTGCCCGGCACCATCGACAACGACCTGAATGGTACCGACCTGACCATCGGCTACGACACGACCCTGAACACTATCATGGAGTGTGTGGACAAGATTCGCGACACGGCCACCAGTCATGAGCGCATCTTCTTCGTGGAGGTAATGGGGCGCGATGCCGGTTTCCTGGCCCAGAACAGTGCCATCGCTGCTGGGGCCGAG
The DNA here is from genome assembly GCA_017464345.1 of Bacteroidaceae bacterium. GTDB lineage: Bacteria > Bacteroidota > Bacteroidia > Bacteroidales > Bacteroidaceae > Physcousia. The sequence goes on along the minus strand of JAFUAH010000019.1, from coordinate 84,115 downwards.
GCCGCCATCATTCCCGAGGACTCCACCGGGGCCGACCAGCTGGAGCAGTTCATCGGTCGTGGCATCCGAAAGTCGAAGTCCAGCAGCATCGTCATCGTCAGCGAGAGCCCGAAGTGCGGTGCCATGTACTATGCCGAGCGGGTGAAAAAGGAATACCCGGAGTTCGACGTGCGTGTCTCCATCCTGGGCCACCTGCAGCGCGGCGGCAGTCCCTCGGCCGGCGACCGCATTCTGGCCAGCCGGCTGGGCGTGGGGGCCGTGCAGGCGCTCATCGATGGGCAGCGCAACGTGATGGTAGGCATCCGCAACGACGAAATCGTCTATGTCCCCTTCTCCAGTGCCGTCAAGAGCGACAAGGCCATCAAGCAGGACCTTATTGACGCCATGAACATCCTTTCCACGTAGGCCGTTCCCGGCTTTCGTTTTGTTCTGTATAGGATTCGCCTCCGTCTCGTGCAGGTCTCGCCTCAGACCCGTACGGGACGGAGGCGAATCCTGTACGGGACGAACCCTTAACCTATTATATACACGCGTGCGCTCGCGCGTGATGTGCGCTCGTACGCGCATACCATATTATATAAACGTGCGCACGCGCGTGCCATTTTGTCAAAAAAACGCCCGTCGCGTGCCACATTGTCACCCCGGGCTTGACGAATGTCAATAAAGGGGCGATTTTATGTTGAAAAACACATTTTTGTTTGGTCTGTGTCGAAAAAAGGCACTACCTTTGCATCGTCATCTGATAAAGAAGCCCTCCTGAGGGGGGCAGTTGAGAAACCAAAAACACAGTTATTAAGGTAAAAAGATTGGAATTATGAAAAAGATGATGATTATGGTTAGCGCCATCATGATGGTAGCTGCCGGATATGCAAAAAACGTAGAAACAAAACCCTTTGAAGGTGTGAAGGTGAATGTCCCGGCCCGTGTACGTTTCGTAAACGGTGACAACTATGAACTGGGCGTTCGCAGCACCGATAGCATCACAGCCAACAACATCCAGTGGTCCGTCGAGGACGGCGTGCTGAAGATTCACCCCAAGTTCGCTGACACCGAAGGTGACTATTCGGAACTCTGCATCACCATCGTCTCTCCTGTAGAACCCAAACTGATGGTGGGACGTAACTTTGAGGTGACCACCGTGGCCCAAAATGCTAAGGACAGCAAGTAAATCTAAAAAAATGCAAGAAAAAGTAGAAAAAAACACGTAAAAACTTTGTCAGTTGACAAAAAAGTCGTACCTTTGCAATCGCAAATGAGAAACAGAGGTTTCGACAGGGCGCTTAGCTCAGTTGGTTCAGAGCGTCTGCCTTACAAGCAGAGGGTCGGGGGTTCGAATCCCTCAGCGCCCACCCGGAATTTGAAAGACTGAAGAAGAAGATGGCTCCTTAGCTCAACTGAATAGAGCATCTGACTACGGATCAGAAGGTTGTGGGTTTGAATCCCGCAGGAGTCACTTCCAGACGAAAGCAGCAGAAGATGCGCGGGTGGTTACCAGAGTGGCCAAATGGGGCAGACTGTAAATCTGCTGGCTTACGCCTTCGGTGGTTCGAATCCATCACCACCCACTTCTTTGAAACAATGTAGAACGGTGCGTTAGTTCAGCTTGGTTAGAATACATGGCTGTCACGCATGGGGTCACGGGTTCGAGTCCCGTACGCACCGCTTCATTTTTCTCTTTGTTGCGGCAATAGCTCAGTTGGTAGAGCACGACCTTGCCAAGGTCGGGGTCGCGAGTTCGAGTCTCGTTTGCCGCTCTCATTCATTGCTTTTATTGGTTAGGTTTGGTGCGTTAGTTCAGCTTGGTTAGAATACATGCCTGTCACGCATGGGGTCACGGGTTCGAGTCCCGTACGCACCGCAAGCGTCGCGATACGTAACTCTCACCTCGTGCCCCCGGGGGCAGGGTTCTTGGACGAGCCAAGCGGCAAGCCGATGACGAGTCCCGTACGCACCGCAAAAAATTACCAAACTAAGGTGAAAATCTCCAATCCTACAAAGGTTGGAGATTTTGCATTATATGGGATAGGAGAGGAAAAGACAATTAGGAGGGCCTTGTCCTATTTATTATTCCATCTTGTTGATGTAATCAAGCAAGAAGTCCTCAATACCTATGTAGAGGATACCTGTTTCATCGTGCCATCGAACGATATAGTCGCGTACGACCACTATTTTCACAAAGGAATCGTTAATCTTCGTGAGAGAATTAATTTCCTGTTGTCGTTTGCTCTCTTCTGCAACCGTCAGTGCAGACTGTATGTAATACCGGGCATGCCCTCTTTGACACACGAAATCCACTTCCAAGAGCGAACGCTGACGCTTGCCCTCGGCATTGACGACCGTCGTTTCGATAACCCCGACATCCACACTGAACCCACGGGCAACCAATTCATTGTAGATGATATTCTCCATGATGTGATTCTCCTCCTGCTGGCGGAAATTCAGACGAGCGTTGCGCAGCCCCATGTCGCTGTAGAAATACTTTTGCTGTGCACCGATGTATTTCCGTCCCTTGATGTCATAGCGCTCAGCTTTCTTCAAGATGAAAGCATCTACGAAGCAGTCAATATATGCAGCAATGGTATTGTGTGAAATATTAACTTGTCTTTCCGACTTGAACGTCTTCTCCAGTTTGGTAGTATTCGTCAGGCTGCCGACAGAGGAAGCAAGAATATTCAGCAGTACTTCCAGCACATCCTTTGATCCTTTGAGATGATTGCGTTCTATGACGTCCGTAATATAGGTACGTTCAAAAAGACCTTGAAGATAGGACGCTTTTTCAGCATGTCCTGTTTTACTCAACACAAACGGCATGCCTCCGTACATCATGAACTCCGTCCATGCCATCCGACTGTCACCCTGATAGGCAGACATAAACTCATCATAGGTGAGCGGATTGATTCGGATTTCCTCACCACGGTCTTTGAACTCTGTGAGAATATCCACCGAAAGCATCTTGGAATTGCTGCCAGTGACATATAAATCCACATTTGGCAGGTTTTTCAACCCCAGCAGAACGTCCACAAAGCCTATCTTCTCATTCTTGTTGTCTGGCAGATAAGGGTTCGTGATGTTGTCAACTTTCTGTATCTCGTCGAGCAGTACATAGAAGTAACGCGACTGGTCGGCACATTGCTCACGAATGTACTTACCCAACTCCAACGGATTGCGATAGCGCATGTTGATGTCTTCATCGAGTGCCAGCATGATAATATCACGATCCTGTACCCCTTCATCAAGCAGATGCTGTCGGAAAAGCACATTCAGCAGGTATGACTTACCGCAACGGCGTATGCCTGTTACGATTTTAATCATACCGTTCTTTTTCTTGTCAATTACCTGTTTCAGATATCTGTCTCTTTTGATAATCATACACAGACGATTTTCTGTACAATGTAACGTTTTTCGTCTGCAAATATAATCAAAGTTCTTCAGGAAGCAACACTTCTACGTACTTTTTTTGTAAAAAGTTGCACTTTTCGTCAGAGACGCTTGCCTCTCCCTGTTGCCAGACGCTTACAGCAAAGCTTCCATTGTCTTTGCTATCTCCCGTACCTGTGCGAAGGTGTCGATGATGGCGATGGTAGTCTGCACCGCCCGTTCAGACTTCAGAATTGTGGTCAGCATGTACAAGTCGCGTTCCGTGAAGGCAGTGGGAGGGACGGGCGAATGCTTCATGCTCTCGAACTGGTCGAAATTTTCGACCAGTTCCTCTTTCTCGCTGTCATCCAGCATGAAAAGATATCCTTTAGGAAACTTTTCATTATTGTTTTTCACAGCCTCACTGACACGCTTTGTTTCTACACCATAGAGTGCTGCAACGTCTCCCACCGAAAAGAAAAGAGAGATAAAAATGAAATAGTGAAACAATGTGTTGATTGAGCCAACACAATTCTACTGGAGATACATCTGGCGCATTCAAATCCCGTACGCACCGCAAAAAGTCTCTCGAGCAAGAGGGGCTTTTTTTTGTTTGTTAAGTATACGTAATGCGAAATAAACAAAAAAACATCACCTACATGCAAATAATGCGTTTAATATCTTGTAGATAGAGAAATTTTATGTAAATTTGCATCGAAATTCCGAATTTACATAAATAATGGATAAGAACTTTATTAGAAGGGAGCAGGGAAAGACGCTCCTTGAAGCCGCTAAGTACTTTCCTGTATTATGTGTTACTGGACCGCGCCAGTCAGGAAAGAGCACATTGGTGACCCATCTCTTTCCTGAATATAAGCAAGTTTCGCTTGAAGACATTGATGTCCGTGCAGCTGCGATGGACGACCCTCGCGGTTTCCTGAACCAGACTTCTGGCGGAATGATTATCGACGAGGTGCAGCGTGTGCCTGAACTATTGTCTTACATTCAAGGCATTGTTGACAATGACTCAGAACGTCGATTTATATTGTCTGGGAGTTCCAATTTTGCATTACTTCACAGCGTTTCCCAGTCATTGGCTGGTCGTACAGGAATGTTCGAGCTACTGCCAATGGCATTTAGTGAAGTGCGCGAAGAACTATCCACGCAGACGTTGGATGAAATTCTCTTCAATGGCCTATATCCTGCCATTTGTGCTGAAAAGAATACCGCACGCTTCTTTTATCCGAGTTATGTGAAGACCTATTTGGAACGGGATGTCAGGGATTTGCTTCAGGTGCGGAACCTTATGCAATTCAACACCTTCCTGCGTTTGTGCGCAGGCCGTATCGGCTCGCTGTTCAATGCTTCAGAACTGGCCAGCGAGGTGGGTGTGGATTCCAAGACAATCACGGCTTGGCTCTCCATCCTACAGACTTCCTATATCGCTTATCTTTTGCCACCTTATTTTGCTAACACCCGAAAGAGGCTGGTGAAGTCTCCTAAGCTTTATTTTTGCGACACGGGTCTAGCTTGTTACTTGTTGGATATAGAGTCGCCTGAACAATTGGCGCGAGACAAGATGCGCGGGCACCTTTTTGAAAATTTCGTGGTAATGGAGGCCCTGAAGCATCGATTCAATGCAGGGCGTGAGAGCAATCTTTTCTTCTATAGAGATTCCAATCAGAACGAGATTGATTTGGTGATGCTCACTGGTCGGCGAGCTGACGGTTACGAAATAAAGTCGGCCACGACCTATCATCCAGAGTTTTCAGCCAAGCTCACCAAGATGCAGGACTATATTAAAGGCGAGGTCGGCACACGAACTGTTATCTACAATGGCTCTTTGGAAAATAGTCAGACAGAAGTGCAATTACACAACTGGCGCCACTTTATGCCCTAGCCCATAAACGGACAATAAACGAATTGTGACCAAGGAAATCATCATCACTGCGCTATTAAAAAATATTGTGCATTTTATTTGGACGTAAAGAAAATAATGCTTACTTTTGTGATATCAAAATGATATCATATAATACAAACACTGAAACCAAAAGACAATGGAGAACAAAGAAAGAAACTTTGCAGGGAGTGTCTATAATGGCTTCCTCATGTTGTTTGCAAACCTCGTGCTGACCCTGGGCGGCATCGCCCTGTTCATCTGGGGCTGCGTGCTGTTGGACGAAAACGCAAATGGCGGTTGGGTGATGGCTCTGGGTGCCCTGGCCGTAGTGGTGAGCATCTTCGTGTGGTGCGGCTTCATGATGCTGGAGCCCAACGAAGCCCGTGTGGCAACGTGGTTCGGCAAGTACGCCGGTACGTTTAGCCAGGCTGGTTACTTCTGGATTAATCCCTTCTACGGGACGAAAAAACTGTCGTTGCGTGCCCGCAACCTGGACGCCGAGCCTATCAAGGTGAACGACAAGGTGGGCAACCCCGTGATGATAGGCCTCGTGCTGGTGTGGAAACTGAAGGATACGTATAAGGCTCTCTTCGAGGTGGATACGCAGACGATGGCCACGACGGCACAGGGACAGGTGGGGACCGACGTGAAGAGCATCATGAACGCCCTGGAGAAGTTTGTCCGCGTGCAGAGCGACGCTGCCCTGCGCCAGGTGGCAGGTCGGTACGCCTACGACGACGAGGACAACAAGTCGGGCGAACTCACCTTGCGTTCCGGTTCGGACGAGATTAACCAGTTGCTGGAGCAGAAACTCGACGAGCGCCTGGCGTTGGCAGGCATCGAAGTGGTGGAAGCCCGCATCAACTATCTGGCCTACGCACCGGAGATTGCCGCCGTCATGCTGCGTCGGCAGCAGGCATCGGCCATCATCACGGCACGTGAGAAGATTGTGGAGGGCGCCGTCTCAATGGTGAAGATGGCCCTGGACAAACTGTCGAACGAGGAAATCGTGGAACTGGACGACGATAAGAAGGCGGCTATGGTCTCGAACCTGCTCGTTGTGCTCTGCGGCGACGATTCGGCACAGCCGGTCGTGAATACGGGCACGCTGAACCATTGATGCCTGTTTCCACAAGCGAATTGCGCGAATTAACACGAACCGGGGGAGATCGGCAATCCCAATTTTGCCACCTTATGGCCAAGAAAGAAAACACGACCAAAAACTTCATCCTGCGCATCGACGGAGACACCATGTCGGCCATCGAGGCGTGGGCGGCCGACGAGTTCCGTTCGACCAACGGACAGCTGCAGTGGATTATCACCGAAGCACTGCGCCGGGCGCACCGCTTGCCACGGCCGAAGTTGTCCGATAAAAACAACGAAGCCACAAGCTGAAAAAACTTTTTGGAAAACTTTCAGTATAACGTCAGTCGCTTAAGTCTCTTGTAATTAGGCGATTGACTTTTTGTTTTGGAAAACTTTTGTTTTTGGGCGATAATTTTAGTGTTTTATTTTGGTCAATTCAAAGACCTTTCTTAAATTTGTAGTCGTTTTCGCCGACATCCGTTCGGGCGAGGGTAAAAAGGTTCATTCAACACATAACATACAAGGTTCACTTTACACCTAATCTAACATGATTGTAATCAAGAGAGACGGCTCCAAGGAGGAGTTTAACAGAGCAAAAATCAAGAGTGCCATCATAGGGGCATTCCAGTCGGTGTCCAAGCTCGACGAGGACAAGATAAAGAGCGTGGCCACCGACCTCAGCGAGAGCATATCCGTTCGCGACGGCTTCACCGTTGAGGAAATCCAGAACAGGGTGGAGATGGCCCTGATGAGCAACGGCTACTACGCCGAGGCCAAGTCGTACATCCTGTATCGCCAGCAGCACGCCGAGGCACGTTTCATCAAGGAGCGCATCGACTACATGAACGAGTACAGCCAGACGGCCGACAACGCCGCCACGGCCTCGGAGACCGACGCCAATGCCAACGTCACCATGAAGAACGTGGCCAACCTCGAAGGTGAGGTCTATAAGACCACCAACCGTGTCATCCAGCGCCAGCGCATGAAGGACAAGCTGAACCAGATGTTCCCCGAAGTGGCCAAGCAGTACGAGGCAGACCTGAACCACCACATCATCTACACCCACGACGAGGCCTCCACCCCCGTCCTGAAGCAGTACTGCATGGCCGTCAGCCTCTATCCCCTGATGACCGAAGGCGTGGGCAATATCGACGGTGTGACACCGGGCCCGCCAAACGACCTGCAGTCCTTCTCAGGGCAGATTACGAACCTTACCTTCCTCCTTTCCTCTCAGTGCAAGGGCGCCGTGGCATTCGGTGAGTACTTTGTCGTGCTCAACTACTACATCATCTCGGAGTTTGGCCCGCAGTGGTACGACCGTCTCGACGAAGTGGCCACCACCGACTGCTGCCTCCAGCAGCGCACCGTGCGCGACCACATCCTGAAGGCCTTCAAGCAGTTCATCTGGGGCATCAACCAGCCCGCCGGCAACCGCTCGTATCAATCCCCCTTCACCAACGTCTCTTACTACGACCATACCTATTTCCAGTCCCTCTTCGGCGACTTCTGCTACCCCGACGGCACCAAGCCCGAGTGGAAGGCTGTCGATACGCTCCAGCGCATGTTCATGAAGTGGTTCAACAAACTGCGTCTCAAGCAGGTGCTCACCTTCCCCGTCGAGACTATGGCCATGGTCTATGACCCCGAGACAAAGGACATCATTGACCAGGACTACAAGGACTTCACCGCCGAGATGTACGCCGAGGGCCACTCCTTCTTCACCTACATCTCCGACAGCGCCGACTCGCTGGCCTCCTGTTGCCGACTGAAGAACGAACTGACGGAAAACACCTTCAATCCCACCTCGGGACTGACGGGTGTCATGACCGGCTCGTGCAACGTCATCACGCTGAACATCAACCGCATCGTGCAGGATGCCAAACGCACCGTGCAGGGCACCGAGGGCGACCATGACTTCTACGCCTTCCTGCGCCTCTACCTGACCAACATTCTGGAGCGCGTCTATAAGTATCACATTGCCTACAAGACCATGCTCTACGAGATGGAAGACCGCAAGATGTTCGCAGCCTCCAACGGTGGCTACATCTACATCTCGAAACTATACTCCACCATCGGCATCAACGGTCTCAACGAGGCTGCACGTTTCCTGGGCCTGTCCGTCGATAACAACCCCGAGTACATCAAGTTCCTGCAGCTCATCCTCGGCACCATCAAGGAGGAGAACAAGCGCCACAGTATCAACGACAAGAAGAAGCCCTTCCTCTTCAACTCCGAGGTGGTGCCCGCCGAGGGCCTTGGCGGCAAGAACTACCGTTGGGATAAGGAGGATGGCTATTGGGTGCCCGACAACGAGAACCTCTACAACTCCTATTTCTACGATGCGCACGACGAGACGCGTGTGCTGGACAAGTTCATCCTGCACGGCCGGCAGACCTACCAGTTCACCGACGGCGGCTCGGCCCTGCACTGCAACCTCCAGGACCACCTCTCCAAGGAGCAGTATCTGAAGCTCATCGACTTTGCCATCCAGAACGGCACCAGCTACTTCACCTACAACGTCCCCAACTCGAAGTGCGAGGACTGCGGCCACATCATCAAGAAGCCCGTGGAGGTCTGCCCCTGCTGCGGTTCGACCAACATTACCCAGTACACCCGCATCATAGGCTATCTGCGTCCCATCCCCGCTTTCGGCAAGGACCGCCAGATAGAGGCAGCCAAGCGTACGTATAGTTGTCAATTATAGGATAGATAGGGAGTTATGGGGGAGTTATAGAGGAGTTATGCTCACTTCGTTCGCGGAGTTATAGGGACAAATGTCCTTCTCCTCCATAACTCCCTCATAACTCCTCCATAACTTCCCCATGTTAAAATACGTCGATACGAAAGAAGTCTTCGCCGAAATTCCCGACGAGATAACGCTGGCCGTCAGCATCAGCGGTTGCCCCATCCGGTGCCGTGGCTGCCACAGCCGATACTTGTGGGAAGACGTAGGCGACCCCCTCACCACCGAAGCCCTGTCCGCCATGCTGACGGGGCATTTCGGCATCACCTGTATCTGCTTCATGGGCGGCGACAACGACCCGGCAGAGGTGAACCGGCTGGCAGCCTGGGTGAAGGCCCACGCCGACGTGCGCACGGCCTGGTACAGCGGGCGAGATGAACTGGTGGCTGACATTGAACTCGCCAACTTCGACTATGTGAAGACGGGAGCCTACGATGCAGCACGGGGACCTCTTAACTCACACACCACCAATCAGCGCCTCTTCAGGGTGGAGCATAGCCCCATGGCCAACGCACTGACCGACATCACATACCGCTTCTGGAAATAAATTTGTAGTGCTGGGTGAAAAATAAGATAGCCGACGGCAAAGGTTTCGTAAATATTTCGTACCTTTGCCGTCGAATTTTATATATTTTAATTCTAAATTTTAACAATATGAAGAAATTCTACACCTTATTCGTGGCCGTACTCGTTGCGGCAGTAGCGTTTGCGCAGAATGCGTTTGCGCAGAATGGCAAGGAGATGCACCAGAAGGCAGTGCCCGTGCCCATGCAGATGCAGAAAGTACGTGCGGCCAAGTCACAGAACCGTGCCCAGCTGCCTCTGAAGCGGATGCGCCGTGCCGAGGGCGAGGCTGCAACCTATGTGAAGGTGAACACCACTCCCGAGAATTGGGAGGGGCACTACCTGTTTGTCTATGAAGATGGAGCCGTAGCCCTTGACGGCAGTCCAGCCGACGTACTGGACGCCACAGGCAACACCATCAGTGTCACCATCGCCGACGGCCAGATTGCCAGCACGGCAGCCACGGATGCTGCATCATTTACCATTGCAGCCGTGGACGGCGGCTATAGCCTGCAGGGTGCTGGAGGCCTGTATATGGGCCAGATCAGCGATGCCAACGGCCTGCTTTCCAGCACATCTACGCCCTATGTCAACCAACTCAGTATTGACGGAGAAGGTAATGTCGTAGTCCTCTCCAGCGGTGGGGCATACCTGCGCTATAACGCTTCCAACGGGCAGGCCCGTTTCCGCTACTACAAATCGGGAACTTACACCAATCAGAAGGCTATCCAACTCTACAAGCTGAACGGCGAGTGGACGGAGCCTGAGATTGAAGTGCTGGAGCTGGTGACGCTCCCCGATGGCCTGCAAACCGAGGATTATGCCCAGGTTATGCTGGGCTACGTCTCTGGCGAGTCGAACTGGGAGAGCAAGACCGTGAACCAGACTGTGCAGGTGGCCATCGACGGTGCTGATGTCTATATCCAGGGCCTGTCCTATTGGGTGCCCGGAGCATGGGTGAAGGGTGTGCTGAAGGACAATCAGGTGCAGGTGCCCACTACCTACATGGGTGAGGATGACTATGGCTATGAGAACTATCTCATCCCCTACACGACCGACGGTAACGGTGGTTTTGCAGAGACACCCTATATGGTGCTCGACTTCGATGCAGAGACGCGTGTTATTAGTCTGAACGAGAACTACTTCTTTGCAGAAAGCGACGATGCCACCGCTTCGCAGGGCTGGTATGACTACTGGGAAAGCTTGACCCTGACCCCTGGCGCCGTGGTGCAGCCCGAAGTCGTGGAAGTGCCCGAGGGCCTGGAGACCGTACAGTATAATCTGGAGGCCTATGACCTGACTTTCGAGGACGGAGAGGACGAGAATGCCGAGCAGACACCGGTCTACACTCCCGTCACACGGGTGACCCGCGTGGGCTTCGACGGCACGGATGTCTACGTCCAGGGCCTCTGCAGCTACTTGCCTGATGCATGGCTGAAGGGTACCCTCAGCGACGGCAAAATTGTGCTTCCTTCGGGACAATATTATGGTACGTATGAAAGCTATTTTGGCGACTTCGACTTCTACTTCCTGGGCTATGGAGAGAACGGTGTGGAGGATGTCCGCCTAACCGTATCCGAGGATGGAGCTGTACTGACAGCTGAAAACTGGATGCTGACCAATCCCAATGCCATCTCCGAAAATCCCTACGAAATACTCACGGGGGCCGTCTTCTACCGCGTGAGCGAGACGGCAGGAACGCCCGCAGCCCCCTCGGTGGTGAAATTCGAAGACTCGGACGAAGAGTATGATTTCGGTGCCGTAACGCTGAATATCCCCATCACTGACGTCAATGGCAATCCCCTTGTCGTGGATAAACTCTTCTACAAACTCTATATCGATGAGGCCGGTGCCGTCAGCGAGTACCGCTTCAGTGCCAGTCTCTACGAGAACCTGACGGAGGACTTGGTGGAGATTCCCTACACGATGAATGATGAATGGGATTTCTATGTGAATGGTACGGAAGTCTATGTTTACCTCAATTCGTCCACCCTCTCCTACGACCGCATCGGTGTGCAGAGCATCTATCGCGGTGGTGAGGAGGAACATAAGACCGACATCGCCTGGTACACCATCGAGCGGACCGAGAATGCCATTCATGCCATCAATGGCGAGGCTGACACGAAAGCTCCCGTCTACAACTTGGCCGGCCAGCGTGTGACGAAGCCCATCAGGGGACTCTACATTCAGAACGGTCGCAAGGTGGTGATGGTAAAGTGAGACAACTATGACTACAGCCGACATCAAGGCGCTTTGGCGCACATTGCCCTTGGCTCCGGAGAATGACCTCCGGTGCCTCGACAGGCAAATAGAACTGAACCCACAGCCGTGGGAGGCTGCAGGACGTTTCCTGCGCGAACGGGAGCTTGCCGCCTTGCCCCTGGGACGTAATGAGATAGGGGAGGGGGCTTTTGCCAATGTGCAGGAGTACGAGACCAAACTCCAGTCCCAGTACGAACTGCACCGCCGCTACATCGACGTGCAGCTCCTTGTCCGGGGGGAGGAACTGGTCTACGTGGCTCCGAAGGAAATGGGACGCATGCCGCAGGGCGATTTCGACGAACAGAACGACTTCATTCTCTACGCTTCGGCCGACAATGCAAGTGCTGTCCATGTCAGTCCCCAGCGCTATCTCATCCTCTATCCCTCCGATGCCCACATGCCCTGCATGGCCATCGACGGTACACCGAAGCCTGTGCGCAAGATTGTGGTGAAGATTCCCTACGCCGTATAGGGCATATACAGCCCCTCGTTTGAGGCGAACCCAGTGAAGTGCCCCCCGAAAGTCAGACAATGGCTTTCGGGGGGCACTTCACTGGATATACCCACTCTTGTGTGGGGATATGTAACAGCATATGAGAAAAAAGTGGCAAATGTGTGTGGGGAATCAAATATAAATTTGTATCTTTGCAGTGTATTTCGGCGGAAGTGCATAATTTTAACTTCATATTTGCTCAGAATCGCTTCTCGAACTACCACATCAGGGAGCCTATGAGCGCCAAGGACCTATATCCCAGTTGAGTAGACGCATAAAGTGTGTGTCTTCCCGTAGGGATATAGGCTGTGGTAGGCCTGAGAAGCGTATGGCGAGGACATACGCTTTTTCTGTTTGTATGGGAGATGCGATTGTTCATGGCCATCCTTAGAATAAACAACGGTACTAACTTTAAACAAACTACATTATGAGTAAAACTTTACTTTTCAAATCATGGCTCCTCGGGCTACTATTGCTCATTGGAGCCATTAATGTTTATGGGGCGACCTATAAACTTACACAGGTTACATCGGTAGAGGCTGGCGGACTATATGTGTTTGAGCAAGATGGCCATGTAATGAACAATACAGTAAGTTCAAAAACTCTTCAAACAGCGACTTCATATAGTACAACGGGGTTGAAGGGGACTGAGTCTTACGTGTGGACATTAGAGGCAGCGACAAAGACTGGTGGAACTTATTTTTACATGAAGAATGTCTCATTAAAGAGTAACCAATATCTATTGTCAAAGTCTAGTAAAACGGACGTTTCTCTTGGAACTAAACCAAATACTGCAACTGCAGTAGGTACATGGCAGTTTGATTTTCAAAATGATGGAACTGTAAATATCCAAGATGTTAATAATGAAAACCGCTTTTTAGGATATACAGGAGCTAAAACTTATGTGTATAAAGCTTATGCTTCTTCCAATCTTTCGGGAACTTCGTATCCCCATGCAATCAAGGTTTATAAATTGGAAGAAGAAACTGTCCCCTGCGTCGATGCATCATCATTTACTTTATCTCCCACGACATTGAATGTGGATGATACGGGCACTTTCTCGGCATCGGCTACGGTGGCAGAGGGGGCAAGTGTTACATATTCCTACGCTAGCAGTGACGATGATGCCTTATACATAGAAGGCAATGAATACGTGACAGGAAGCACGACGGGTGACTATACGGTGACGGTTACGGCTACACCCTCAGATCTCACAAAGTACACTGCCGTTAATAAGGACTTTATGGTAAGCATTGTCAATCCGTCGGCCCCTACGGCAACGCTCTCCGCTACGGAACTCTCCTTTGGCGAAGTAGAAGTGGGGCAGTCCAAGGCCCTGACATTCACCGTTACACCTGTTAATCTGACGGGTAATTTGGCCATAGCCGTTGATAATGACAAATACACCGTTTCGCCCACGTCCATACTTCAGACGGCAACCACAGCGCAGACTATCACCGTGACAGCTGCTCCCACAGCCGTAGATGATGACATGGACGGAACCATCACTGTCAGTGGTGGGGGCATCACCTCGCAGACTGTCACCCTCACGGTCACTCCCTACCAGGTGGCCAACGTGACGTTGGTGGCTACGAACGATAAGGGTACGTTCAAGGTAGGTGGTGATGTGGTTACATCCATCACCTCTCGTGTAGGCAGTTCTGTGGCCGTTACGGCTGTGCCCATCAGTGGTTACAAGTTCACTGGTTGGACTGCCGTCGGTGCCACTCCGGCCTCTTCATCCAATGCCACGGAGACCTTTACCTTTGCTTCTGCCACTCCCACGCTGACAGCTACGTTCGCTGAGGCTGACGTATATGAGAAATTGGCAGATGCCAGTGACCTGGCAGATGGGGATAAAGTGATAATTGTAAGTTATAACAGCACTAGTAGTAAATATTTTGCTATGGGGGGACAGCATGAGACGGGAACATATCGAAAGAATGTGGAAGTTTCAATAGAAAGCGACCAATTGGTGGATCCTTCTTCTGCAGTGAAAATCGTAACACTTGAAGAAGTAGAAGATGGCTGGCTACTGAATACAGACGAAGGCTATATTGTCTCGTCGTCTGCAAAGTCGGTGACGAACACTTCGGAAAAATCCAACGCAACGGTTACTACAATTGACATTACAGAAGGCGTGGCCGTGTTGAAAATGGGAGATAATTACCTAAAATATAATGCGGGAACCCCTCGTTTTACAACTTATGCGTCGGGACAGAATGATTTGTATTTATTCCGCCTCAACGACGGAAAGTCTCCAGCCAGCCTGTCCTATGCTACAGCATCCTACAACACTCACCCCAATGCTTCGTTCGCAACGCCGACGCTGACGAATCCTCATGACTTGATGGTGACATATGCTTCAGATGACACGGATGTGGCAACGGTAAATGCAGCCACGGGCGCTGTGACCATCAAGGAAGAGGGCACGGCCACGATAACCGCATCCTTCGCCGGCAATGACGATTATCGCAAAGGCTCTGCCTCCTACACCATCACGGTGGCGCGTGCCGAAGCAGGTCTGTCCTTTAGCCCAGCCACGGCCACGCTGACGCTGGATGAAGACTTTTCGAAACCGACCTTCTCCAATCCCAATGACCTGAGCGTGAGCTTCAGCACCAACAATGCAGAAGTGGCCGACGTGAATGCCTCAACGGGTGTCATCACCTTCAAGAACAAGGCCGGCGTGGCCGTCATCACCGCCACATCGGCCCAGACTGACGAGTACAAGGCCGGCAGTGCCACCTTTACCCTGACAGTGAACAAGAAGACTGCAACCATCACCGCCAGCGACATCGACGACTTGGATGCCACGACAGAGAGGGACGACTTCTATACAACCACTTCGGATGGTTCTGTTTCGTTCACCTCCACCGATGCCACTGTGGCTGAAGTCGTAGAGGGCGTGCTGAAAGGTTACAAGCCCGGTACGGCAGACATTACCATCAGTGTGGCGGCGACTGACATTTATAATGCTGTGGATAAGACCATCTCCGTGACCGTTACTTCAAAGCCCGGTGTGGCTCCAGTGGGGCCCTCGGGTACGGGATTCGTGAAAGTGACTTCTACAGAAGACCTTAAGGACGGTCAATACTTAATAGTATATGAAGGGGGGAATGTGGCCTTCAATGGTGCATTGGCTACCCTTGATGCAAATAACAATACCATCAGTGTTACCATCAATGAAGGTGTAATCTCCGCCACAGATGCACTGAAGGCTGCCGTATTTACATATAATGCTACAGCCAAAACACTGAAGAGCGCGTCGGGAAAATACATCGGTCAGACCTCAGATGCCAATGGCTTGGCACAAAATGCGGAGACCACGTATGAGAATACTATCAGTTTTGATGGGGGCGGGAATGCCAATATTGTATCAGGAGGGGCTTACCTAAGATTTAATTCAGCAGCAGACCAGTTGCGTTTCCGTTATTACAAGAGTTCAAGCTATACCAGTCAGCAAGCCATTCAACTCTATAAATTGAATGAGGTCGCCACCTTCGACATCAGCATTGGCACGACGGGCTGGCGTACGATGGTATCGGCCCAGAACGTGGAGTTCCCCGACGAGGTGGAGGCCTACATCGTGACCTCGAACGATGGCGAGACAGCCCGGTTGACCCAGGTGAATGCCGTAGAGGCTGGTGTGCCCGTGGTGCTGAAGGGCGCAGAGGGAGACCACACGCTGACCATCGTGGACGATGAGGATTGCGACGATGCCAGCACAAATCTGCTGGCCGTCAGCGACGAGACCACGGGCAACGGTGTCTACGTACTGGCCAAGCGGAGCGGAGCAGTCGGCTTCTATCTGTGGCAGGGCGGTTCGCTGGGCGCAGGTCGTGTCTATCTGCCCCTGCCCGTGGTGGGTGATGTCCGTGAGTTCATTGGCTTTGGTTTCGATACAGAGACCGGAGTGGAAGCTGCGGGAGCACAACTGCCAGAGGGCAACATCGTCTATGACCTGAGCGGACGGCGCATACAGAAGCCCACGCGCGGCCTGTATATTGTGAATGGCAAGAAAACGTTTATCAAGTAAAAGAGAAAGGACTCAACGATTATGAAAAAGACATATATTATGCCCCGCACCGATGTGCAGCCTGTGGTTGTGCAGCAAATGATGGCCGTATCGGGAGAACTGAACGTGGATAGCGACCCCGGTAAAAGCGTCAGTGACGTGGACGACCTGCTGAGCAACGAGGATCGCGGCTGGAACATCTGGGGCGATGCCTCGGATGGCAACTGAACAAGGTTTTTTACTTTATAATGCACCTTTTGGGGCCGCTGTCTGTGATGGATGGCGGCCCCTTTCGTGAATAATTGTCGGCTTATGTAGTGACAGATTGCGGAAAAAGTCGTAACTTTGCACTCAATCATCAAATAGAGAAGGAGGACAGAACCATGTCATTGAACAAAGTCATGCTGATAGGCAACGTAGGGAACGAACCCGAGGTACGGTATGTGGACCAGGGTGTGGCCGTAGGCAGTCTCCGCATAGCCACGACGGAGCGCGGTTACAAACTGCAGAACGGTACCGAGGTGCCCGAACGTACGGAGTGGCATAGTGTGGTCGTATGGCGTCGGCAGGCCGAATACGTGGAGCGCTACGTCCACAAGGGCGATAAGCTATACATCGAGGGCCAGTTGCGCACTCGTTCCTACGACGACCGCAATGGCATAACGCGGCACGTTACAGAGGTGTGGGCCGACAGGGTGGAGATGCTGTCTCCGCCGCGCAACGGCCAGTCTCAGGGAATGGCAACTCCTGCCCCTTATGCCACCCAGACGGCTGCTACGCCTAATCCCGCTCCTGCGGGCGAGGACGGAATTCCGTTCTGACCTCCGTTCTTTCTTGAATTTATGTACCCCCTAACAAGATACTTTGGACCTAAGCGCATTTCAACAAATCATGGTGACGCCGCCCACGCTGGGCTGCGTCATTGCCCTGTGTGTGGCCGGCTTCCTGCTTTTATGCTCCGGCTTTGTCTCGGCATCGGAGGTGGCCTTCTTCTCCCTGTCGCCCACCGACCTGAGCGAGATAGAGGAAGAGCGGCACCGCTCCGACGCGAAGATTGCCCGTCTGCGGGCCGACAGCGAACGCTTGTTGGCTACGATTCTTATCTCCAACAATCTGGTGAACGTGGCCATCGTCACCTTGGGCAACTATGCCCTGCTGCGCATCTTCGACTTTGGTGCGGCCTGGTGGGTGGAGTTCCTGTTCATGACCGTTCTGCTCACCTTCCTGTTGTTGCTTTTCGGCGAGGTCATGCCCAAGATATATTCAGCCCAGCATCGTCTCTCATTCTGCCGTGTGGCGGCTCCCGCACTGGTGTTGCTGAACAGGCTCTTCTGGCCCTTGAGTTCGCTGCTCGTACGCTCCAAGGGACTGACGCAGCGCATCATGGCCCACGAGGCGCAGGCCCTGACGGTGGACGAACTGGAACAAGCTCTGGAGCTGACAGACCAGCGCGAGATAGCGGAGGAGAGTAGCATGCTGCAAGGCATCATCCGTTTTGGCGGCGAGATGGCCCGCGAAATCATGACTCCGCGCGTGGACATGGTGGATCTGGAGATGCGCACTCCCTTTCCTCAGGTGCTGCAGTGCATCGTGGAGAACAATTACAGTCGCATACCCGTCTATGCCGAGACTGAGGATAACATCAAGGGGGTGCTCTACATCAAGGACCTGTTGCCCCATCTGGGCAAGCCGGCCAACTTCCGCTGGCAGAGCCTGATACGGCCGCCCTACTTCGTGCCGGAGACCAAGATGATAGACGACCTTTTGCGTGACTTCCAGACCAACAAGGTGCACATCGCCATCGTGGTGGACGAGTTCGGCGGTACGAGCGGTATCGTCACTATGGAGGACATCCTGGAGGAAATCGTAGGCGAGATAGACGATGAGTACGACGATACGGAGAAGCCCTATGTGCGCCTAAACCAGAATACGTACATCTTCGAGGCCAAGTGCCCCTTGGGCGACTTCTACCGCCTGATGGGGGTGGATGACGACTTCTTCGAGGAGGCAGAGGGCGAAGCCGACACGCTGGCCGGTCTGTTGTTGGAAATCAAGGGCGAGTTCCCGAAACTGCATGAAAAGATTGTCTTCCGCCACTATACGTTCGAGGTGATGGAGATGGACGAACGTCGCATAGTGAAGATAAAGGTAATCGTAGGGAAAAACTAAGCAGTCTTTTAACCACGAATTACACGAATTACGCTATGCCATGAAGGCCTTATTCTGATAGGTATTACAATAAATTCGTGTAATTTGTGTAATTCGTGGTTGAAGAATAATCATTGTTTTAGGGCCTCGAACAACAGGTCACAAGCCTTGTCTGCATCCTGTGTCTGTTCCAGCAGTGTGACGAATTTGCTGCCAATAATACATCCGGCAGCATTGGCGCATGCGCTCTCCAGCGTCTGTTTGTTCGATATGCCGAAGCCTATCATGCGCGGATGGCGCAGGTTCATCTGGTTCACGTGGTTGAAGTAGGCCTGCTTTTTAGCATCGAATTCCTTTTGTGCTCCCGTGACGGCTGCGCTGCTGACCATGTAGATGAAACCGTCGGTGTGCTCGTCGATGAAGCGGATGCGCTCGTCGCTGGTCTCAGGGGTGATGAGCATGATGACGCGCACGTCGTGGCGGTCGGCGATGGGCTTCACCTCCTCCAGATAGTCCTTGAAGGGCAGGTCGGGCATGATGACACCGTCGATGCCCACTTCCGCACAGCGGCGGAAGAACGTCTCGTAGCCCATCTGGTAGATGGGATTCATGTAGCCCATGAGAATGAGTGGGATGGTTACGTCGCAACGTATGTCGGCCAGTTCGCCGAAGAGGCGTCGCAGCGTCATGCCGTTGTGCAGCGCCTTGGTGGCAGCGTCTTGGATGACGGGCCCGTCGGCCATGGGGTCGCTGAAGGGGATACCCACTTCTATCATGTCTATGCCCCGGCGTTCCAGGGTGCGGATGATGCCGGCTGTGGTGTCGGGTTTAGGGTGCCCTGCGCAGAAATAAAGGGACAATAGTCTCTCCTGTTTATTCTGGAATAATTGGTTGATGCGATTCATGGGATAAAAACAATAAGCAATAAACAATAAACAATAATGGTGGGCTATGCCCTTAGTTGCTCTATGAAGGTCTTTAGCAGGTGGGCGTCTTTCTGGGCGGGAGCCGTCTCGAAGCGACTATTTACGTCGATGCCCAGGAACAGCGGATGGCGAAACTGCCGGACACGACTGGCATCGCTGGGCCCTATGCCTCCGGCCAACAGGAATGGGACGGGGCCTGCATAGTGGTGCAGGGTGTCCCAGTCGAAGTGCTGTCCGCTGCCGCCAACCTGTGGGCCGGGTGTGTCGAAGAGCAGCATGTCGGCAATGCCCACGTAGGGCAGGTAGGCATCGATGTCCTCCCGGGTGCGCACGGGGATGGCCTTGATGAGGGGCAGGCCTGTGGCACGGACAGCCATCTGGCAGAAGGCGGGCGACTCGGTGCCGTGCAGTTGCAGGCGGTCGAGTCGCAGGAGGCGGGCCATCAAACTGACGTACTCCAGTGTGGGATTGACGAAGACACCAACGTGTATGCACGACGGCAGGTAGGATGGGGCCTGGGCCACGTAACGTGGTGACTTCTCCCAGCAGATGAAACCCATCATCGTGGGTCGCAGGGCTTCCACTTCGCGAATGTTCTGGGCATCGCGCATCCCACAGATCTTGATTATCATAACAGTCCTTCAATAAATCGTTTCAGTGCCTTGCCAGGGTCAGCTTCGCGCATAAAGGTCTCTCCGATGAGGAATCCGCGGAAACCGGCCTCGCGCAGCAGGCCGATGGTCTGCGGTTGGCTGATGCCGCTCTCGCTGACCCTGACACGGTCGGCGGGCAGGCGGTCGGCCATACGGAAGGAGTTGGCCACGTCGGTGTGGAAGGTGCCTAGGTTGCGGTTGTTGATACCCAGCATGTCCACGTCCAGTTCGGCATAGTCCAGTTCTGCTTCGCTGTGCATCTCCAACAGCACCTCCAGGCCCAGTTCGTGCGCCGTCCGAGCCAGTGTCCGGCATTCGGGCAGGGTGAGGTCGGCTGCTATCAGCAGTACGGCATCGGCACCGGCCTGGCGGGCTTGGAACAGCTGATACTCATCGATGATGAAGTCCTTGCGCAGGATGGGGGGGAGAGGGGATGAGGGGGAGGCAAGGCGTGAAATGTATTCCAGACGGCCGCCAAAGTAGCGCTCGTCGGTCAGGATGCTCAGGGCGGTGGCTCCGCTCTGGGCATATAGGGGCACCACCTGCTCAGGCTCCACATTGGGGTGAATCCATCCCTTCGAGGGGCTCTTGCGCTTAAACTCGGCAATGATGCCGTGAGGGCTTGCCGTCAGGCTCTCGCTCATGCTCTTGGGCGCAGGTCCCTCTGCCAAAAGCCCCTCCACCATGGCGTGTAACTGCCGTGGCGGAAGGGCTTTTTTCTGTTCTTCCACTTCGATGCGCTTCCAGGCGACAATCTCTTCCAGAACGTCCTTCATAAGCCGTGCTATTTATGTAATTCGAAGTCCTGCAAAATCACGAATTTATCTCTACAAACTTGCGGAAGCACTGCATGGCCCGTCCGCTTTCCAGCGATTCGCGAGCGATGTCGATACTCTCGGCAATGCTCAGGTTGCGGTCTATGATGCTGATGCCGCAGGCTGCATTGGCCAGGATGACGTTGCGCTGTGCTTCAGTGCTCTTGTTCTCCAGCACACGGTCGAAGATGTGCATCGCCTCTTCTTGCGTCTTGCCGCCGTAGATGTCCTGCGCGTCCACATAGTTGAAGCCAAGGTCCTTGGGCGTGAACACCTTTTCGAAGTTATTGGTTGTCAGCTTGAATCCGCTGGTTAGTGATATCTCGTCGTATCCGTCGTAACTGTTCACTACGCCGAAGTCGTCACCAATGCGCTGGTGCAGGTTGATGTAGAGGCGCATCTGGCTCTGGTTGGCCGTCCCGTGGAGCGAGCATTGGGGCTGGCATGGATTGACAAGCGGTCCCAGCAGGTTGAAGCAGGTCGGGATGGCCAGCGCCCGCCGCACGGGCCCCATGAACTTCATGCCATAGGCAAAGAGGGGGGCATGGAAGTAGCAAAAGTTAGCCTCGTCCAGCGAGCGACGTAGAGCAGACTCGTTGTCGGTGAACTTTACGCCGTGACCTGCCAGCACATTGCTGGCTCCGCTGACGCTGGTGCTGCCACCGTTGCCGTGCTTTGTCACCTTGTATCCAGCCCCTGCGATGACGAATGCCGAGCAGGTGCTGATGTTGAAGGTGTTCTTGCCGTCGCCTCCGGTTCCCACGATGTCCAAAGTCTTCCCTCCTTCCATGTCAATGTGTTTGCCCGTCTCCAGTAATCCGTCGCGGAAGCCCAGCATCTCGTCCACGGTCACCGTGCGCATCTGCAGGGCCATCAGCAGGGCTGCTATCTGGCTGTCGTTGTATGCTTCGCGGGTGATGCCCAGCATGATTTCGTGCGTGTCCTCACGGGACAGTGTCTCGCCGTTGATCAGTCGAGTTAGGTATTGTTTCATTGTCGTTGTCTTTAATCGGAATGTACAGTGTTTTCAGCGCTTCCTTATCCAGTTCCCAATGATTTGCTTTCCGTCCTTGGTCAGCACGCTTTCGGGATGGTATTGCAGCCCCCGGATGTCATACTGGCGATGGCGAAGTGACATGATGTAACCTTCGTCCGACACGCTAGTCACCTCCAGGCAGCTGGGGAAGTCCTCCTTGTCGGCCACCCACGAGTGATAGCGACCCACGCTGAAGGTAGGCGGCAAGTCCTCGAAGAGATAGTCGTCGGTCACACATGTGTGTACGGGTGTCTCCACGCCATGGAATACGGAACTTAGGTTCGTCAGTCTGCCGCCAAAGGCTTCGGCTATGGCCTGGTGGCCCAGACATACGCCCAGGATGGGCTTGCGTTCGGCATAGACCCTAATGACATCCATGAGTAGGCCAGCTTCGCTCGGTATGCCGGGACCAGGGGAAAGGATAATCTTGTCAAAGACCTCCAGCTGTGGCATCTGGAACTGGTCGTTCCGATATACGGTCACATCGGTATCGAACTGTTTCACCAAATGGCTCAGATTGTAGGTGAAGGAGTCGTAGTTATCTATAATGACAATCTTTATCATAGTTTTTCTGCTAATAGAATGGCCTTGCGCAAGGCTCCTAGTTTGTTATTCACCTCTTGTAACTCATATTCCACGTCGCTGTTGGCCACGATGCCGCCTCCGGCCTGGAACCACAGTTCGTTGTTGCGGCTCACGAAGGTGCGTATGGTGATGGCTTGGTTCAGGTTGCCGCTAAAACCGATGAAGCCAATGCAGCCGCCGTAGGCACCCCGGTTGTGTGGTTCGTATGCCGAGATGAGTTGCATGGCCCGCACCTTGGGCGCACCGCTAAGCGTACCGGCTGGGAAGGTGTCGATAAAGGTCTGTATGGGGTCGGCCTCCTGGTCCAGTTCCCCACGGACACGGCTGACCAAATGGATGACGTGGCTGTAGAACTGCATATCCTTGAAAAAGTCGAGGTGCACGTCGTGGCAGTTGCGCGAGAGGTCGTTACGGGCCAGGTCTACGAGCATGACATGTTCGGCATTCTCCTTGGGGTTGTTGCGCAGATATTCCGCGTTGCGGCGGTCTTGCTCGCTGTCGCCCGTTCGGCGGGTGGTGCCGGCTATGGGGTCGATGTAGGCGGTATACCTTCTGCCTTCAGCTTCGTCGTGCTCCCTCCTCTCTATTCTGCAATGCGTTTCAGGCGAACTGCCGAAGATGCGGAACCCGCCAAAGTCGAAATAGAAAAGATAGGGGCTGGGATTGATGTAGCGAAGGGCGCGATAGAGCTTGAAGTCGTCGCCTTCGTAGTGCTGGACGAAGCGTCGTGAGAGTACAATCTGAAAAACGTCGCCACGCAGACAATGGCGAATGCCGCGCCGAATGTTCTCGCGGTGCTCGTCGTCAGAGAGGGTGCTGGCGCAGTCGCCTACAGGCCGGAATCCGTACGCTTGATATGGGCGGCCCTTTAGGTCGCGCTCCAATTGGTCGAGGTCGTCCTCTTCGCCCTCCGCAAGCATTTCGATTAGAATCAATTCATTGTTGAAATGGTCAAAGATGACCACGTCCTTATACAGAATATACATCAAATCGGGCGCATCATCCTTTTCCTGCGTCTCGTCCTTAATGCTGATGTTCTCGAAATAGTGCACGGCATTGAACGATGTATAACCAAAAAGCCCGCACAAGTTGCTATACTTTCCTGTGACTTCGAATTGAGTCAGGAAATTGTTAATCAACTGTGCAGAACTATATTCCTTGGTGATGGGATGCTCCGTGACACTCCCGTCTGGATATTCAGCCCGGCCCATGCCGTGACTGATGCTGACGGAACCGATGGGATGTAGGGCGATGAATGAGCGTGCGTTTTCACCGCCATGGTAGTCGGAACTCTCCATGAGCACGCTCTGGGGATAGGCATCACGAACTTTCAAATAAGCGCTGACGGGGGTCAGTAGGTCGCCCAGCAACGTTTGGGTTGCAGTGCGATAGTTATATTTTGCCATAGTCTATTTCCTCTTTGTGTGAAAGGTAAGTCTCAAGGTCTTTGTCGCCTCGTCCGCTGAGATTCAATACCACGATGTCGTCCTTCCGGAAGTGCATCTTGGGTAGCAGGGCCAGTGCATGGCTGCTTTCCAAGGCTGGGATGATACCTTCGAGACGAGTCAGTTCAAAGGCGGCCTGCAGGGCTTCGTCGTCGTTTACGGGAACTACTTGGGCCCGTCCCGTTTCGTAGAGGTTGCAGTGTATGGGACCCGCACCGGGATAGTCCAGCCCTGCCGATATGCTGTAGGGCTCCACGATTTGCCCGTCCTCGGTCTGCATCACCTTGATGCGGCTGCCGTGCAGGATACCTACGGTGCCAATCTGCATGGAGGCCGCCGTCTGTGGCGTGTCCACGCCCAGGCCACCAGCCTCTGCCAGCACCAGCCGCACGCGTTCATCGTTTAGGTAATGGAACATGGCTCCGGCGGCATTGCTGCCACCGCCCACGCAGGCCATCAAGTAGTCGGGCCAGTTGCGCCCTTCCTTCTCCAGCAGCTGCCACTTGATTTCGGCCGAGATGACACTTTGCAACCGGGCCACCATGTCGGGGTAGGGGTGAGGGCCCACCGTACTGCCGATGATGTAGAACGTGTCCTTCGGGTGACAGCACCAGTCGCGTATGGCCTCGTTGGTGGCATCCTTCAGGGTCTTGTTGCCGCTCTCCACGGGGAATACCTCGGCCCCGAGCATCCGCATCCGCTCCACGTTCACGTGTTGTCGCTGAACGTCCAGTGCTCCCATATAGACACGGCAGGGCAAGTTCATCAGAGCACACACGGTGGCTGTGGCCACGCCGTGCTGGCCGGCCCCCGTTTCGGCAATGATGCGTGTCTTGCCCATGCGCTTGGCCAGCAACACCTGGCCGATGGCGTTATTGATTTTGTGTGCCCCTGTGTGGTTAAGATCTTCGCGCTTCAAATATAGTTTGCACCCATATTTCTCACTCATGCGTCGGGCATGGTACAGAGGACTGGGACGCCCCACGTAGTCGCTCAGCAACTGGTGGAACTCCTGTAGGAAACTCTCACTTTGGATGATGGGGAGATACTGCTGTTTCAGATTCTCCACCGTCTTGTATAGGACTTCGGGGATATATGCTCCGCCAAACTGGCCATAATAGCCATTGTCATCTACCTGTTGGAAGTTTTTCATTTCGTGCAGATTGACTGAATCTTTTTACCTATCAATGCGACGACAAAATTAGCGATTTTCTATGAATAAGCCAATATTTTCTTTGATAAATCAGAATAATTTAGTTATTTTGTACCGAATATCCGTAATAAAGTACTATGACCGTAGTAATAATCAGCCTGATGTTGTTGGCTTACATCCTGATAGCCAGCGAACATCTGATTCACATCAATAAGGCCACGACTGCCATGTTTGCAGGGGTAGTTGGTTGGATATTGTACATGTGCATGGGAGTGGATAAGGCCTATGTTGCAGAAAATGTCTTCATGCAGCATACGGCCTATTTTTGTAGCATTGTCCTCTATCTGCTTTCCACGATGGCCATTGTGGAGGTCTTGAATAATAATGGTTGTTTTGATTTCATTTCCAGTTTTTTGCGAACTCGCAATATGCGCCGTTTTCTGTGGGGCATTGTCTTCATCACCTTTGTGCTGAGTGCTAATCTGGACAATCTGACCACTGTGGTGCTAATGCTCATCATCATGCGCCGTCTGCTGTCTAATCGTCGTCAGCGCCTCTATGTTGGTGCCAGTATAGTCATAGCGGCATGTTGTGGTGGCAGTTTTACGGTCATTGGTGATGTCACTACGCTGATGATATGGACCAAAGGGGCCGTCACTCCCACCGATTTTGCCGGAGCCATGATTTTGCCAGCCCTGGTGGGCACGTTCATCCCGGTGCTTCTTATCAGCTATGAGATGCCGAATACGATAGACCTCAATCGTCCCCACATCACTTACCGGGGCGACGATTCGCCCATTCCCCGGTGGCAGCGTTTGGCCATGCTCGTCCTGGGTATTGGCGGATTGTGGTTTGTGCCCACGTTCCATCGGCTGACGCTCTTGCCTCCTTTCCTTGGAACGCTGTGCGTATTAGGTGTCATCTGGGTGCTCAATGAACTGTTCAATCGCCATTCCATCCGCACAGAACAGCCTGTGCTTCTGCCAGGCAGTGACCGTCGCTTGCAGTACGAGGTGCTGCAGGTCATCATGTTCTTTATCGGCGTGGCTCTGTCTGTGAGCGTGCTGGTGGAGATTGGAGCTATGGCTTCGGTGGGCAGATGGATTGATGCATACATCCATGACATCTACGTGTTCTCCGTATTTATGGGTATCCTGTCGGCAGTGCTGGACAATGTTTGTCTGGTCTTTTCAGCTGTCAGCATATATGATGTCATCCCCGATGCCATGGCAGCGTCGCCCTATCAGCAGTTTTTCACTCAGAACGGCCAGTACTGGCACCTGGTAGTACTTTCGGCCTGCATCGGCGGTTGCCTGTTGCCCATAGGCAGTACGGCGGGCTATGCCCTGCTGAAGGGGGAGGACACGAGCATCTGGTGGTACTTCCGCCATATTTCAGGCAAGGTGCTCCTCGGTTGGATAGCAGCCTTGGTGACATACTTCGGGGTCGACCTGTTTCTGCGTTGAGCCTTTTTTGTGGATGAAACTAAAAATTACATGACCTTATGAATACGTATCTAAAATCCATGGCGACCTGCTTGCTCCTGTTGCTGGCGGCGTCGCTTTCGGCATTCGAAAGAGCCAGTTACTACCGGAGTGCCGATGGCAAGAGTGCAGCGACACTGAAGACGGCACTGTACAAAATCGTTGGCAACCCTAACGTGAAAAGCTATGGTTCGCTGTGGACCTACTACTACCAGACCGACCGCTTGAGTGACAACCAAGTGGTGGATCGCTACAGCTACACTAAGCGATATTTCACCAGCAATAACGGTAGCGCCGTCTCGGGGATGAACAAGGAACATGGTATACCCCAGTCGTGGTGGGGCGGAGGCACAACGGGCATTGGCAGTGATCTGCAGCACGTGATGCCCAGTGAGTCGGATGCCAATAGTCTCAAGAGCAACTACGGCATGGGTGTGGTCACCAGCCAGACCTGGACCAATGGTTCCATCAAGGTGGGAAAAGGTACGGCTGGCAACAATGGTACAGTGCAATTGTGGGAACCTGCCGATGAATGGAAGGGAGACTTTGCCCGTATCTATTTCTATATTGTGACTGCCTATGAAGAGAAATCCCTGGTGCAGCAGCAGGGGGCCAACTCCATGCAGAACAACACCTATCCCAAATTGCAGCCCTGGGCCTATGAACTATATATGAAATGGAGCAAGGAAGATCCTGTGGACGAACGCGAGCGACAGCGCAATGAAGTGGTTTACGGTATCCAGGGCAACCGTAATCCATTCATCGACTATCCAGGTTTGGAACAATACATCTGGGGCAGTTACAAGGACATCGCTTTCAATGCGTCGGGTTATGAAGACCCTTATGGGAATCCATCCCAGAAGGATCCGACGGCCACCTTTGCACTGCCCACCGTGTCACTAACGGAGGGCAGCACCTACACCCAGACCGTGACGACCAACAGCGATGGCACCGTCACCTATGAAAGCAGCGACGACAGAGTGGCCACGGTGAATGCTACAACCGGACTGGTGACGGCTAAGACTGCAGGTTCGGCTACCATCACTGCCATCATCGGAGCCACTGCTTCTTTCCGTCCGACCACGGCTTCGTATAGTGTGGTGGTGACAAAGGGAGGCGACGACCCGAAACCCATCGGAGGTAACTCTTACGTGAAATTGACTTCGGCCCCCGCCGACTGGAGTGGGGTATATCTTATTGTCTACGAAAAGGAAAGTCTGGCCCTGAATGGTAGTCTGGAAACCTTCGACAAGACCTACAATACCATAGAAGTGGATATCGAGGATGACGAAATCGTTGTGACTGATGCCACGGAGGCCGCCGAGTTCATCGTGGCGGTTGCTGGCAGCGGCTATTCTTTCCAAGGAAAGAGCGGAAAGTACATGGGCTCGGCCAGCAGTAGCAACGGATTGGCCACAGGTGACACACCGTACATCAACACCCTCTCGGTGAGTGGCACGGGCGAAGCCGTCGTGGCCAGCGAGCATGACAACGTCCTGCGCTTCAATTCCGCCAACGGACAGAAGCGCTTCCGCTATTACAAGAGTGGCCAAGAGCCCGTGACCCTCTATCGGCGTACCGAAACGGATACGGGCATATCCGACATGCTGTCGAAGCAGACGACGCCATCACGCATCGTCTACGACCTGGCAGGGCGTCGCGTGAGTGAAGTCCGGCACTCAGGTCTCTACATCGTGAATGGAAAGAAAGTACTGATGAAAAAGTGATGGCAATGCTGGAACGAGTTTTATCCGAAGCTAATCGCGACACGCTGACCCAATTGTTGGAGCGTGCCCGACAGGTGGTGGTAGTGTGTCACCAAAATCCAGACGGCGACGCCATCGGCAGCATGGCAGCCATGACGCTATTGCTGCGTCGCCAGGGCAAGACTGTCACGGCGGTTGCCCCCAACAATTTTCCCGATTTCCTGCGTTGGTTGCCCACGGCTACCGAGATTGTTTTGGCCGACCGTACCCCCAAACGTGCCGAACAGGCTTTGGCTGCGGCCGACCTGCTGGTGATGCTGGACTTCAACGACGTCGGGCGAGTGGGAGAGACCTTGGCTGCTAAATTGGATGCCTGCCCAGCCCCCCGTCTGATGATAGACCACCATCTGGAGCCCGTTGCCAATTGCCATCTGACGGTCTCTCGTCCCGACATGAGTAGCACCTGCGAACTGCTGTTGCGCCTGATGGTGGACATGGGGTGGGCCGAAGTGCTGACGGTCGAAGAGGCTACAGCCCTCTACACGGGCATGATGACCGATACGGGTGCCTTCACCTATGCCTCCAATCGCCCCGAAATCTTTGAAGCCGTCAGTCTGCTCTTGCGGACGGGCATCGACAAGGACCGCATCTACCGCAATGTCTTCTTTACCTACACAGAGTCTCGTTTCCGCTTGCTGGGCTATCTGTTGTACGTCAAGATGGAGGTGATGAACGAACTGCACGTCTCCCTGATAACCATGACCAACGAAGAACGTAAACACTTTCAGACGAAGAATGGGGCCACGGAGGGCGTGGTGAACTTGCCTCTGCAGATGGAAGGTATGAAATTGAGCATCTTCCTGCGAGAGGACACTGAGCAGCATGGGCTGATACGTGTTTCCACTCGCAGCGTGGACGATTTCCCCTGCAACGAGATGTGTGCAGAGTTCTTCCACGGAGGAGGCCATCGCAATGCTGCTGGTGGCAGTCTGCGCATGACGATGGACGAAGCCGTGCGTGTGGTGCGCCAGGCTGTCAAGAAGTACGAGCCTCTGTTGAGGCAGGAGTGAAAAGGAGTAAAAAAAATATCCTTTCTGGCACTGCAAAAGAAAAGCGCACTTTTCTTTTGCAGTGCTCTTGTTTTTTCGTACCTTTGCCCTCGCTATGAAGCACATATTGATACTGATACTGGGCACTGTGCTCGTGAGCATAGGCCTGACGGCGTGCCACGATGATGAGTCGTACGCCGAACAAAAGGAGAAGGAGAGGAAGGTGGTCGGTGCCTTCCTGAAGCGTAGCCCGTTGCTTT
The DNA here is from genome assembly GCA_017464345.1 of Bacteroidaceae bacterium. GTDB lineage: Bacteria > Bacteroidota > Bacteroidia > Bacteroidales > Bacteroidaceae > Physcousia. Next base: position 54,432 of record JAFUAH010000019.1, on the reverse strand, counting down.
TACTGGGCCACGACGATGACACCTTGCTGAACATTCCCGGAATAAATGTCATCTCGCAGGAGCAGTTTGAGGCACAGGACTCCATGACGGATGTCAGCAAGAACGAGTTCGTGCTGTTTTCCAATACGGGTATCTACATGCAAATCGTACGTAAGGGCCCGGGTGAACGTCTGAAACATGGGGAGCAGACGCGCGTCATGACACGCTACTGGGAGTATAACATCCTGGCTGACAGCCTGCAGAGTACAGACCTGACACCTTACTGGATAGCTACACCGGGCATCCTGGACGTGAGCAACCAGTATGGTACGATTTCGGCAAGTTTTAACACCGAAATCAATGGCGGCGGAGCCATGTATCTGCTCTATGGCGTGCCCAACAACAACTCCAAGTCGGTGCCCTCGGGCTGGGTGGTGCCTCTGTCGTACATCAATCTGGGACGGCAGAAAGCGGATGACGAAGGCATAGCCCTGGTGCGACTGATTGTGCCACACGGACAGGGTACGGCCGATGCCACCAGCAACGTCTATCCCTGTTTCTACGAAATCAGTTACCAGCGCCTCCGGGAGTAGGCAGCATCTTTCCCCGTATCGGCTTTGCCGGCGGTGGTGCACTGCGTGGCGTCAGGCCATAAGGTCGGAGATGATGTCGTCGCTGACGAACAACCCTTGCCGGGTGAGACATAAGGTCTCATCCGGCTTTTTTTGTAGCCGTCCGGCGTGGAGGTGGGGTTGTGCCATACATTCACAATGGCGGCGCATGGCAGGGCCGAAGTCCCGTCCGATAGCCGTCAGCGAGAGTCCCTGCGAGGTGCGCAGGGAGAGCATGACGCGCTCGTCGTAGCGCTCTTTTTCAGAGAGAACTTCAGCCTCCGACGGCAGCCTCCCTTGGTTGATGGCTTCGACGTAGGCCCTGACATCCGCGCAGTTGAAACTGCGCGTGCGCTCCCCGTCATAGCTATGGGCGCCGGCTCCCAGACCCAGGTAGGGGGCTCCTGTCCAGTACGACGAGTTGTGGCGTGAGTGGAATCCGGGACGTGCAAAGTTGGAAATCTCGTAGTGCTCCAGACCGGCCTCTTGGGTCAGGTCCAGGAGCTGCAGGTAGCAGCTGAGGCTCAGTTCCTCGTCGGCCTCGTCCACCGTGCCTTGGCGCTTCATCTCGGCCAGGGGGGTGCCCTCCTCGAACTGCAGGGCATAGGCCGACAGGTGGGGTACTCCCATGGACAGCACCTCGCGCACGTCGGCCCCGAACTGGGCCCGGGTCTGTCCCGGCAGTCCGTAGATGAGATCCATACTCAGGTTGGTGTATCCCGCCCTGTGCAGCAGCCCGACGGCCTGGCGTGCCTGGCCGGCTGTGTGGCGACGGCGCAGGGTGCGCAGGATGTCGTCGTCCAGCGACTGCACACCCATGCTGATGCGGTTTACTGGTGTATCCCGGAGCCTGGAGACCCATTCAGCCGTCACATCGTCGGGATTGGCTTCGATGGTCACCTCGGCCTGTGGCTGCAGGGTGAAGTTCCGTTCCACGAACTCGAACAGCAGCCGAAGGGCATGGGGCGAGAGCAGGGAGGGCGTGCCACCGCCGATGTAGAGCGTGCTGAGCCCGTCGGCGCTCAGTCGCATGGCCCTGCTCTGCACCATCTCCATCTCGCGTCTCAGCGCTTCGACATAGCGCATCTGCCATGTCTCAGGCAGGGTGGTGGAGTAGAAGTCGCAGTAGATGCACCGGCTGCGGCAGAAGGGGATGTGGATGTAGAGACCCAGTGATGTCATGGGGCAAAGGTACGGAAAAATATTGAGAAATCGGTCAGCCGAGGAGCAAAACGAAAGAAATCCCTCCTAAGGTTCGCCTCGTTCACGAAGAGGACGGCCTTGTGGGTCAATTGTCCGTCAAGCGAAACCCGCCCGAGACTGAGCCCCGACCCGTACGGGTCTCGCTTGACGGACAATTGACCCACAAGGAAAGGCCCTAGGGAACCCTCGGTGCGTGCCCTCGGGACTGAAACGGGACTTATATACGGATTTTTTGTAAAAAAGCGGAAAAACATTTGGCCACATCGAAGGTTTTCGCTAAATTGCAAACCGAATGGGCCTAAAATAGGCAAAAATGCCAAGAATACCTATTATATAATATATATAGAAGGCATACAGATATCTTAAAACCTAATATTATGAAAGTTTATCAGACTCATGAGATCAAAAACATTGCCCTGTTAGGCAATGACGGTGCCGGAAAGACAACCCTGACGGAGAGCCTGCTCTATGAAGCAGGCATCATCAAGCGTCGTGGCCGCATCACGCAGCAAAACACCGTGAGCGACTACTTCCCCGTGGAGCAGGAGTACGGCTACTCGGTCTTTTCGACCGTGTTCCATGTAGAGTGGAATGGAAAGAAACTGAACATCATCGACTGTCCGGGTTCGGATGACTTTGTGGGCGCAGCCATGACGGCCCTGAACGTGACCGACACGGCCGTGCTGCTCTTGAAGGGCGCCAACGGCGTGGAAGTGGGCACGCAGAACCACTTCCGCTATACCGAGAAACTGGGCAAGCCCGTCATCTTCCTGGTGAACCAGCTCGACGACGAGAACTGCGACTACGACCGCATACTGGAGCAACTGACCGACATCTATGGTTCCAAGGTAGTGCCCGTACAGTATCCCATTGAGACCGGTCCCAACTTCAATGCCGTCATCGATGTGCTGTTGATGAAGAAGTACTCGTGGGGCCCCGAGGGCGGTGCACCCACCATCGAGGACATCCCCGCCGACCAGATGGAGAAGGCTACCGAACTGCACAAGGCTCTGGTGGAGGCTGCTGCCGAGAACGACGAGGCACTGATGGAGAAGTTCTTCGAGAGCGAGACACTGACCGAGGACGAGATGCGCGAAGGCATCCGCAAGGGACTGGCCATGCGCGGCATGTTCCCTGTCTTCTGCGTATGCGCAGGCAAGGACATGGGCGTACGCCGCCTGATGGAGTTCCTGGGCAACGTGGTTCCCTTCGTCGATGAGATGCCTCCCGTCTACAACACCCGTGGCGCAGAGGTGAAACCCGAGGCCGACGGCCCCACCAGCCTCTTCTTCTTCAAGACCAGCGTGGAGCCGCACATCGGCGAGGTGCAGTACTTCAAGGTGATGAGCGGCCGCGTGCACGAGGGCGACGACCTGACGAATGCCGACCGTGGCTCGAAGGAGCGCATGGCCCAGCTCTTCTGCTGTGCCGGCCAGAACCGCATCAAGGTGGAGGAACTGGTGGCTGGCGACATAGGCTGTACCGTGAAGCTGAAAGACGTGAAGACCGGTAACACGCTGAACGACAAGAATGCTGAGAACCGCTTCAACTTCATTAAGTATCCCAACTCGAAGTACTCGCGTGCCATCCGTGCCGTGAACGAGAGTGAGACCGAGAAGATGATGAATGCCCTGCAGCGGATGCGCGAGGAAGACCCCACGTGGCAGATCGAGCAGTCGAAGGAACTGAAGCAGATACTGGTGCACGGTCAGGGTGAATTCCACCTGCGCACGCTGAAGTGGCGCATGGAGAACAACGAAAAGATACAGATACAGTTCGACGAGCCCAAGATACCCTATCGCGAGACCATCACCAAGGCAGCCCGGGCCGACTATCGCCACAAGAAACAGTCTGGCGGCGCAGGTCAGTTCGGCGAGGTGCACCTCATCGTGGAGCCCTACTACGAGGGTATGCCCGCTCCCGAGGTCTACAAGTTCGGCAATCAGGAATTCCGCATCAATGCCAAGAGCGAGGAAGTCATCGACCTGGAGTGGGGTGGCAAGCTCGTGTTCATCAACTCTGTGGTGGGCGGTGCCATCGACGCACGCTTCATGCCCGCCATCCTGAAGGGCGTCATGCAGCGCATGGAGCAGGGCCCGCTGACGGGCTGCTACGCTCGTGACGTGCGCGTCATCGTCTATGACGGCAAGATGCACCCTGTGGACAGCAACGAACTCTCCTTCATGCTTGCCGGTCGTCAGGCCTTCGCACAGGCTTTCCGTGAGGCCGGGCCGAAGATTCTGGAGCCCATCTACGACGTGGAGGTGTTCGTGCCGAGTGACAAACTGGGCGACGTGATGAGCGACCTGCAGGGACGTCGGGCCATGATTATGGGCATGACCAGCGAGAATGGCTATGAGAAACTGACCGCACGTGCTCCGCTGAAGGAGATGTCGTCCTACAGCACGGCACTGAGCAGCCTGACGGGCGGCCGGGCCAGCTTCATCATGAGCTTCGCCAGCTATGAACTCGTGCCCGCTGACGTGCAGCTGAAACTCATCAAGGAACACGAGGCTGAGTCGGCAGAATAGCCCCTCGAATGTTAATAATGCTAAAAACGGAGTGAGAGACAGACGTTTCTCACTCCGTTTTTAACATTTTTCCGTATCTTTGCACCATGAAACGTTGGGTACTTTGGGTCATAAGCATAAGCATTGGCGTCAGTTTCGTTGTGTTGCTGCTGCTGCAAAGCCAATACACGGGCATGATGGTGAAGATGCGCAAGGACCAGTTCGATGAAAGCGTGAAGCGCAGTCTGGACCAGGCTTCGCACGACTTGGAGCGCAACGAGACCTTCAACTACCTGGAGGGCATCGTCTCCAACTACGTGGAGGAACTGGCCGAGATGGATGGCGACGACCATAGCCCACACGTGGGCAAGGTCCTGGGCAACCCCACACTGATGGGGGTACAGCGCTTCGACACTATCAGCATGATGCCGCGCCTTTCGCTGGGTATGAACCAACGCCAGTCCTTCCCCTTGGCCTCGCAGCAGTTCCAGATGGCCGTGCGCAATGCCTACCTCTATCAGAAAGGCATACTGGACGAGGTCATCTACTCCATCCTCTATAATGCCAGCGAAAACTCCTTCGAACAGCGCATCAATCCGAAGTTCCTGGATGCCTGTCTGCGCATGAACCTGGAGCAGAATGGTGTGACCCTGCCCTTCCACTTCACCATCTCCACCAGTGACGGGCGCGAGGTCTATCGCTGTCCGGACTATGAGGAAAGGGGAGGGGACTACACCTACACGCAGACCCTCTTTCGTAACGATCCGGCCAACAACATGGGCATCGTCAGGGTACACTTCCCCGGCCGTAACCGCTATGTGCTGGGGGTGGCACGTTTGATGGTCCCGGCCATGGTCTTCACCTTCGTCCTGTTCATCACCTTCATGTTCACCATCTATCTCTTTGCTCGTCAGCGCAAAATCAATGAGATGAAAAACGATTTTGTGAACAACATGACCCATGAGTTCAAGACCCCCATAGCCAGCCTGTCACTGGCCGCACAGATGCTGGCCGACGACACCGTGAAGAAGACACCGGCCATGTACGACAATCTGGGCAAGGTGATAGACACCGAGACCAAGCGTCTGCGCTATCAGGTGGAGAAGGTACTGCAAATGTCGCTATACGACCATGACAACATCGCCCTGAAGCCCGTAGAACTGAATGCCGACGAACTGTTGGAGAACATCATCGGGACGTCCTTCGCCCTGAAGGTAGAGCGCCTGGGCGGCATCATAGATGCATCGCTCGAAGCTGAGAATCCCAACGTATACTTCGATGAGATGCACCTCACGAATGTCATCTCCACCCTGCTGGACAACGCCGTGAAGTATCGGCGCGACGACGTGCCCCTCCATCTCGCTGTCTCCACACACAATATGGGGCAGAAGTACGTCATGAGCATCCGCGACAATGGCATAGGCATCAAGAAGGAAGACTTGAAGCGCATCTTCGAGAAATTCTACCGTGTGCATACCGGTAACCAGCATAACGTCAAGGGATTTGGCATCGGCCTGGCCTACGTCAAGAACATGGTGCGCCAGCACAAGGGGACCATCAAGGTAGAAAGTGAACCAGGGCAGGGAACCACGTTCACGATAATGCTGCCCACGCTGAAGACCTGACCGTACAAGAATAACATACAAAATATAACACGATGGATACGAAACTACACATTCTGCTATGCGAGGACGACGAGAGCCTGGGCATGCTGTTGAGAGAGTATTTGCAGGCCAAGGGATACGATGCCGAACTGTATCTGGATGGCGAAGCAGGCATGAAAGCCTTCATGAGAGGGCACTATGACATGTGTGTGCTGGATGTCATGATGCCCAAGAAGGATGGCTTCACCATGGCCCAGGACATACGTAAGGTGAATGCCACGGTGCCCATCATATTCCTCACAGCGCGTAATCTCAAGGAAGATATCTTCGAAGGTTTCAAAATCGGAGCCGACGACTATCTGACCAAACCATTCTCCATGGACGAACTAGTGTTCCGCATGGAGGCCATTCTGCGCCGTGTGAAGGGGACTGTGGCACCGACGGTGGTCTGCTACCGGCTGGGCAAGTTCCTGTTCGACACCCAGCGCCAGATGCTCACCATCGGTTCCGAACAAGTGAAACTGACCACCAAGGAGAGCGAACTCCTGGGCCTGCTCTGTGCCCACGCCAACGACGTTCTGTTGCGCGAACTGGCCTTGAAGACTATCTGGATAGATGACAACTACTTCAATGCCCGTTCCATGGATGTCTACATCACCAAGCTACGCAAGCACCTCAAGGCCGACCCTGACATCGAAATCAACAACGTGCACGGCAAGGGCTACAAGCTGATAGCTCCTGGCGGAGTGAAAGTAGAGGAGTGACGAGATGATGTAATCCGTTGCCGATAAATGACAAGGGGGCACTTCAAGATGAATGAAGTGCCCCCTTGTAAGGTGAAGGGCCATACGGCTGTCTTCCGGCCTACTTTGTGCGGCGGGTGATGATAATGTGGGCTATGAGACCGGCGATAATCAGTCCAAGACCTGTGAACTGAACAGGGTTCATGTCCACCAACTCCGCAAAATAACTAATTAAAAGAACAAGGGCACCCAAGACGATAAGCCCAATTCCTGCATACTTTGTCATAATATATTCTGTTTTATTGTTTCTAATTCGCACTTATCAGATGCAAAATAACACAAAAAAAATGACACGGCGAAACTTTTCCGCTAAAAAAAACGTTTGAAGACCATATTCATGCCTTATATGGCCTGAGTACATAATTTTTGTGATATTAAAAGACGAAATACTTGGTAATATCGGGAAAAAACACTACCTTTGCACCGCTTTATGCAAAAATACTATTTATTAACTCATTAAAAACGTATTATGAACCAGTACGAAACCGTTTTCATTTTAACTCCCGTTTTGTCTGACGATCAGATGAAGGAAACGGTAAACAAGTTCAAAGGCCTGCTCACCGACAACGGTGCAGAACTCATCAACGAGGAACTGTGGGGCCTGAAGAAGTTGGCTTATCCTATCCAGAAAAAATCTACGGGTTTCTATGTAATGTTCGAGTTCAAGGCTCAGCCCGAGCTCATCAAGAAGCTGGAAGTAAACTTCCGTCGTGACGAGAGGGTCATCCGTTTCCTGACCATCAAGAACGAGAAGTATGCTGCCCAGTATGCAGAGAAGAGAAGAAACAAATTTAACAAGAAGGAAGAGGAGGCTTAATCATGGCACAGCAATCATCTGAAATCCGTTATCTCAACGCTCCTGCTATCGATACGCAGCGCAAGAAGTATTGCCGTTTCAAGAAGAGCGGTATCAAGTACATCGATTATAAGGATCCCGAATTTCTGAAGAAGTTCCTGAACGAGCAGGGCAAAATTCTCCCCCGCCGCATCACAGGCACCTCTCTGAAGTATCAGCGCCGCGTGGCCCAGGCTGTTAAGCGTGCCCGCCATCTGGCTCTGCTGCCCTTCGTAACCGATTTGATGAAATAATTAAAGTAGGAGGTAAGATATATGGAAATTATTCTGAAAGAAGATGTTATCGGCTTGGGTTACAAGAACGATATCGTGAATGTTAAGTCTGGTTACGGACGTAACTATCTTATCCCCCAGGGCAAGGGTGTCATCGCTAGTCCGAGCGCTAAGAAGGTGCTCGCCGAGAACCTGCGCCAGCAGGCTGTGAAACTGGCTAAGATCAAGGCTGAGGCTCAGGCTGTTGCCGACAAGTTGGCCGGTGTTGCCCTGACCATTGTCACCAAGGTGAGTGCCACGGGTTCCATCTATGGCAGCGTGAACTCCTTGCAGATTGCCGACGAACTCCAGAAGTTGGGCTTCGACATAGATCGCAAGAAGATTGTCGTGAAGGATGTGAAGACCGTAGGCGACTACGTGGCTGTCGTGAAGCTCCACAAGGAGGTCAGTGCAGAAATCCCCTTCACCGTCATTGCCGAGGGTGCTCCCGCAGTCGAGGAAGCTCCTGCTGTAGAGGAGACTCCCGTAGTAGAAGAGGCTCCTGCTGCCGAGGCTGAGGCTCCCGTTGCCGAGTAAACTATACGAGTCCAATAGCAAGAGGAGGCATGTCAAAGCGACATGCCTCCTCTTATTGTATAGTTCAGAATGATATGTATCCGTAATAAACGAAAAGAGGAACTGCACTATCGTGCAATCCCTCTAAGACCTATTGTCCGTATGCTAATACTTAGGCAACAGTGTCGGCAGCTACGGTGTCAGCTGCAACGGTATCAACAACCTCAACAGTGTCTACTGCAGTGGTGTCCTCGGCCTCAGCCTGCTGAGTGCCATTACCGCAAGAAGCGAACGAGATAGCTGCAACAGCTACGAACAAGAATGCTAACTTTTTCATTTTTTTACTTAGTTAAATTAATAAAACAATCAATTGCTTTTAAAACCGATGCAAAGGTACGACTTATTTCAATACGTTGTATCACTTAAGGGCAACTTTTTTTCAACTTTTTTTAATGTTTTTAATAATAGTTTTAATAATATGCTGATTTATAGAGAAGTATGATTTTGCCAGATTCCGGGCTTTTTTCATGTATGTTTGAAAAATTTGGCTCTTCGCGTGATTTATGCTATCTTTGCAATATGAATCAGGATTCACCATTGAAAGGAAAAAAGGCCGTCTATTTCACCTTGGGCTGTAAACTGAACTTTGCAGAAACTTCGTCCGTCGCCCAACGTTTGGAAGAACTGGGCGCCGTGCGTGCCCGGAAGGACGAGCAGGCCGACATCTGTTTTGTGAATACGTGCAGTGTCACGGAGGTGGCTGACCATAAGTGCCGGCAGGCCATCCATCGTTTGGTGAGACAGCATCCTGGTGCTTTTGTGGTGGTAACAGGTTGTTATGCTCAGTTGCGGCCGATGGATATTGCAGCCATAGAGGGAGTGGATCTCGTGTTGGGAGCTGACCAGAAGGGTAGGGCAGTAGAACTGATAGTGGACGGACTCTCCCACAGCAGGCCTACCCCCATCAGGCCTATTCACAGCCCCTCCCTACCAGGGAGAGGGGAGAGTCTGTTTGTTCCTTCCTGTTCGTGTGGCGACCGCACGCGCTACTTCCTGAAAGTGCAGGACGGGTGTGACTACTATTGCACCTATTGCACCATCCCCTTTGCCCGTGGGCGCAGCCGCAACGGTTCTGTGGCCTCGCTGGTGGCGCAGGCTGAGGATGTAGCCCGTCAGGGAGGCAAGGAAATTGTCATTACGGGCGTGAACATCGGAGACTTTGGTAAAACAACGGGGGAGACGTTTCTGGACTTGATTCGTGCCCTGGACCGTGTGGAGGGCATCGAACGCTATCGCATTAGTAGCATCGAACCCAATCTGCTGACCGACGAAGTGCTGGAGTTCTGTGCCGGCAGTCGTGCCTTCATGCCTCATTTCCATGTGCCCTTGCAGTCAGGCAGCGACGAGGTGCTGCGGCTGATGCACCGTCGCTACGACACGGCTCTCTTTGCCCAGAAGATGCAGCGCATACGCCAGTTGATGCCTGATGCCTTCATCGGCGTGGATGTCATCGTGGGGATGCGAGGCGAGACTGACGAATACTTTGCCGAGGCACGCGAATTCATGGACCGGATGCCCGTCAGTCAGTATCATGTGTTCAGCTACAGCGAGCGTCCAGGAACGAAAGCCCTCAACATTCCTCACCGCGTCAGTCCCGAACTGAAACACGAACGTAGCCAGCAGGTTCTGGACATCTCTCGCACCCATACGCACGCGTTTTATAATAAGTATATAGGTACGGTGCGCCCTGTGTTGCTGGAACACGGGAAGCGCAAGGGCGTGACAGGTGGTTTCACAGACAATTACATAAGAGTGACATGCAATGCCGCTGTGCACGACAGGGACAACCAAATCGTGAATGTCCGTCTGACTGGCTGGAATGCTGATGAGACGGCCTTAATGGGAGAATTCGTATGAAAAGTATTGCCATTGTCATACTGAACTGGAACGGTGCGGACATGATGCGCCGCTTCCTGCCTTCGGTGGCGCAAAACACACCCGAGGCCGATGTCGTGGTCGTGGATAACGGATCCATGGACGACAGCATATCCTACCTGGCGTCTGAAATGCCTCACGTACGCCGTATCGTGCTTGACAAGAACTATGGCTTTGCCGAGGGCTACCATCGCGGCCTGGCTGCCCTGGACGCTGAGTGCCTGGAGGAGACGGGAGATGCGTATGCCTATTATCTGCTCTTGAACAGCGATGTGGAGGTTCGGGCAGGATGGGTGTCGCCCATGCTCGCCTACATGGAGGCCCATCCCGAAGTGGCGGCCTGCCAGCCTAAACTGCTTTGCCAGTGGAATCCCGACTATTTCGAGTATGCTGGGGCTTCGGGCGGTTTTGTCGATGCCCTGGGATACCCTTATTGTCGTGGACGTGTCTTTGGGACTGTGGAGAAGGATTGTGGGCAGTACGACGACGTGCATCCGGTGCTTTGGGCTACGGGAGCTGCCTTGCTCATCCGCCGGGCTGACTATTGGAACGTGGGCGGCCTGGATGGCCGCTTCTTTGCCCATCAGGAAGAGATAGACCTCTGCTGGCGTCTGCGCAGCCGGGGCCGTGGGGTGGTGGTGGTGCCACAGAGTGTGGCCTATCATCTGGGGGGCGGCACGCTGCCCCAGGGCAATCCCCACAAGGACTACCTTAACTTCCGTAACAATCTCCTGCTCTTGTACAAGAACCTGCCGGAGGAACGCCTGCGGACGGTGTTCCGCATCCGCCTGTGGCTCGATGCCTTGGCATCGTTGCAGTTCCTACTGAAGGGTCAGTGGGGCTCCTTCCGGGCAGTCTGGTGCGGAAGGCTGGATTTCCGCCGTATGCGTCCCGGTTTTGAGTCTGACCGTGCAGAAAATCTTCGCCAGGCCGTGCTTGTCCCCGTTCCCGAACAATCTACCTTCTCCTTGCTTTGGCTATATTACGTGAAAGGAAAGAAAACCTTTGATAAATTGAAAGTTGAAAGTTGAAAGTTGAAAAATGAAAGTTGAAAGTTGATAAGTTGAAGACATGGAATCAGTTCTATACCTGATACCCTGCACTTTGGGCGACACGCCGATTGAGCAGGTGTTGCCCCCGTACAATGTCGAAGTGATACGCCAGATTCGCCACTTCATCGTGGAGGAGGTGCGCACGGCACGCCGATTCCTCCGGCGTGTGGACCGCGAGTTCCCCATCGACGACTGTGTTTTTTACGAGATGGGTAAACGAGCGAGCAGCGAGCACAAAGCGAAGATTTCTTCGGCTTTGTCGAGTCGTGAAGGAGGAAGACCGCAGGTCAAGCACGCCGACGAGCACCGTTTTGCTTCTTATCTGGAGCCGATAGCCGACGGACTGCCCGTTGGGGTCATCAGTGAAGCCGGTTGCCCAGCCGTGGCCGACCCTGGGGCCGACGTGGTGGCCATAGCCCAGCGCCGTGGCATCCGTGTGATTCCCCTCGTGGGCCCGAACAGCATGGTATTGGCCGTTATGGCCAGTGGCCTGAACGGTCAGAGCTTTGCCTTCAATGGCTATCTGCCCATCGACGAGGGCGAGCGTGCCCGTCGGTTGCAAGTGCTGGAGAAGCGTTCCCTCCATGAACACCAGACGCAACTCTTCATTGAGACCCCGTATCGCAATCGTCGCCTCTACGATACGCTCTTGCGCACCCTTTCGGCCAAGACACGCCTGTGCATTGCCGCTGGCATCACGACGGAGGAGGAGTGGATTCGCACCCACACCATTGCAGAGTGGCGGAAACAAGAATTGCCAGACCTGTCAAAGGTTCCGGCAATCTTCCTGTTCCTGGCATGAAATCAAATTACACCGCCAAACTTTTCGGGCTTTTTCTTTGTTCTTTCATAAATAATCCATAATTTTGTCCCGTGCTCCAGCGGAAGCACGACATGTTATTTGCTCAATCGCTCCTCGAATTGGTACCTCGGAAAGTGTACGAGCAAAACTAAATACATTGTAGCTTGTGCTAAGAAGTGCAGGCTTGCCATAGTATTTAGTAGGTAGTACCAAACCTTGAGGAGCGTATGGTGAAGACCTGCGCTTTTCTTATGCCCATAGGTGAGTGCTGGTTTCCCATAATGACACAGAAGGAAACAAATTTAGTACTAACCTATAAAAACAAAGAGCAAATGAAAAAGTTATTTCTTTCGATGGTTGCACTGATGATGGCAACCCTGAGTTTCGCACAATCCTCGTTGATTGCTACATTGAGTCATGAAGGTGAAGTCAAAACCTATTATTCAGCTTCGGCACTAATAGACGCACATGATGCTGCAGTTGACGGCGATATCATCACGTTGAGTAGTGGTACTTTTAACGCAGTAGATTTTAATAAAAAACTGACAATCCGTGGAGCAGGAATGGAGCCCAACACCCTAACAGGGACGTTGCCAACTATAATTTCAGGAGATTTTGAAGTTAGGGAAGAGAATACTATTGAAGGTATTTATCATAACGGAACTATAACAGCTGGGGCTAAATATGCCACATTTATTAAGTGCAGATTAAAAGGAGTTGTCAGGAAATACTACTTTGGTTACATAGGATGGAAGAACTATAGCTTTATTAATTGTAGAATAACGACACTTCTTAGTGTAAAGAGTAATACTTCAAGTACGAAAGCCTCCGTCTCATGTATTAATTGCATTGTCAACTACCCTGAGACTGATCTTAGTTCAAATTCTGGTAAATATTACACATCGTTTGATTTTACAAACTGCATCGTCAGTCGTGGCAACTGGGGTGATCGGGACTTCTTCAATGCTACGATGAAGAACTGCATCTACATAGAGAACGGACTAAAGGCATCATTGGATGCCTCGCATTCCCTCTACAATACGGTATGCGTATATGCAGCACAGAACGATATTGATTTGCTGGCCAACGTGACGAATGGCACAAATACCGCAGTGGAAGGCTATTCCAATGTGTTCGCCACCTACTCCTCCTTTACGCCTGAATTCCCCGACAACGAGACATTCGCACTGACCGATGCTGCCAAAGCCCAATATCTTGGCCTCGATGGTACGCAGGTGGGTATCTATGGTGGCATTATGCCCTTCGATCCCACGGTGTCTGGGCCTCAAATTACCAAATGTAATGTGGCCAGCAAATCCACAGCCGACGGTAAGCTGAGTGTGGAAATTGAAGTGAATGGTGGAAAATAGTAAATCTCACAGGACTTCCGACTTATGCGAAAACTATTGTTATTATTATCGCTCAGTCTCTGCGCTCACGTTCTGGCACTTGATGATGGAAACTATCTGGTGCGCAATGTGGCAACGGGTAAATATTGGGGGGCAGGCAACGACTGGGGTACACGCGCCTCATTGGTTGAGAATCCCGAATACGTGACATGGGTGAGACTCAATGATGGGAAATACCATCTGGAGAGTCAGGTAAACAACGGCGGTTCCCAGTTCTACTTCAATGGAGATTACATGGATAATGGCACTCCCGTTGCCCTTACTATCGAACAGCGCGCCAACGGCTATTACACAATAGGCAATGGCGGAATCTACTATGGCTATGACGGCAGCACTACCGTATTGGGTAAAACCGAGACTGATGCAACGTCACCCAATGTCCAGTGGGAAATTATTTCTGTGGCAGACGCAACCTCAGCACTTGCGACAGCAACACAGACCAATCCGATGAATGCGACGTTCCTTGTTGGTGATGCCAATTTCGGACGTAACAACCGTTGGTATGATAAATGGACATTCGAGGCGTCGAACAAAAATAATGAAGGTGACGTAACTAATTTCTGTGTGGAATCGTGGCACGCCACTTTTACGATGAGTCAGACGATAAGCGTACCTAACGGTATTTATGGGCTGCAAGCCCAGGGCTTCTACCGACAGGACGGTAACGACAATGACCATCTGCCCGTATTTTTTGCTAATGAAGCTACGTGTACATTCCCTGTTATGAAAGGTAGTGAGAACTCCATGAGTGATGCTTCAGCCTCCTTTAGCCAAGGTATGTACACTATTGCCCCCATCATCGTTACGGTGGAGAATGGCGAACTCACGATTGGCGCACGTCTGGAGGAGAACTATACACTCTGGTGCATTTGGGATAACTTCACATTGTGGTATTATGGAGCAGATACCGATGCCGCGCAGATTGCCTTTGACACAAGGTTTAAAAATCTTCTCGATAGAGTAAACGAATTGTTGCTGTGTGACGGGTTAACAGCGGAAGGAAAACGGAAACTGGATGCAGCCCTTACAGCCTACAAAGGTATTAATAAAAATTCGACAGAGGAACAACAACAGACTGTTGAGAATACTATTTCCGAAGCCATCAAGTATGCAGAAGACGGATTCTCGTTGGTACAGCAATTGACAACAGAGTATAACCAATATAATGACATGCTGATCGCTGCTGGTAGTCACGACGAAACAACAATGGCACTACTTGCTACTATCGGGGCAGCCCTTGTTAACAATGCATTTGACAGCAACAGCCAAATAGAAGGGTGGCTTGCAAGCCTGACAACTGTACGCCATCAGTACTTTCCCTACGAATATACCTACTGGTTCGACACAGAAACGACAATATTCACAGGAGTGAGCAGCCCACTGTGCAACTTCGAAGCTGATGTAAGTAGCCTGACGGAAGGGTTGCACAGCCTATCCATACAGGTCGCACATGGCGATACGCTTTCTGCTCCACGGACTTACCTGTTTGTAAGGACTCCCCTGGTAGAGAACTTGGATAATATGGAATGCCTGTTCTGGGTCGATGGTGAACTATTCTGCGATGAACAGGTGTCCAGTTCCAATGGCACAATGGCATGGACGATAGATGTCAGTTCGCTTTCCGAGGGGGTACACCAGTATATGCTGCAGACCATAATGCCCAGCGGTGTATGCTCCGATTACCGGCAAGGCACATTCCTTTTTACAACACAACAAGACGTACTGGACGAAATGAAGTGTTACTATATAGTGGACGGCGCAAATGCCACTACCATAGAAGCTACTGCCATTAGTAATGGCTTTTATCATTTTGACCTCGATGTTTCTGCCCTGTCTGATGGATTGCACCACCTGAGTTACTGGCTGATAGGTTCAAATGGTAGTTGTACGGCCATCAAGACAGCCTATTTCACCAAAATCCCTCTCGGAGGAAGTGGTATCACGGAATTCTGGTATTGGTTGAACGACCTTGACGGTCAGAAACGTATCACGACCTACGAACCCCGTCAGGATACGGTCAGCATTATTTCCCTGTTGCCTGTGGAAACGCAGCCCATACGCTCCTGCAACTTCCAGTTTGCCATTAAGGATGGTAGCCCCCTCATTTATGCCAAGAATGAGTTCCACATCCGCTTCTGGGATGTCAGTAAGCGCATGACCGAGGCCACGCGGGAGTACGTGGACGAACGGGTGAGCGAGGACGTGTTCCCCGTAGGCGAACTGCACGAGACGCAGACATTCCCAAAGGTCGGAAACAACGACATCCGCTGGTACACGGTCTATGCTGAGCCAGGCGATACGCTGGCGTTCAAGAGCAGCCAGGCGTGCACGATGCAACTGTTCTCCCCATCGGGCAAGGAACTTTATGCGGTATCCGGAGCCGAATCCGTAACATTCGGAGGCATCCACACGTGGGAGAGCGGTACGCACTATCTGGCCGTGCATGACGTCACGGGAACTCGCTCGACAATGACCCTCGACTACATGCACATGGACAAGTACGATGTTGTGGAATGGGATGTACATACCGTAGGCAATGGTGGATACAACACAATTACATTCAAAGGGAATGGTTTCCGTGACCTATACTGCGTTGACCTATACAATGCTATAGGCGATACCATTCACTCTATTGATGTTGGACATGAAAAAGATGCTGAAACCTCGGTCACTTTCAACTTTACGAATACGAATCTAGGTACATACAATGCTCTATTTCACTTCACAATAGAAGATGTCGAAGTTTCTAATATTGTCGTAATTGAAGAACCTATAGACATTATACTTGAAACTGAGGTGTCTTTCCCTAGCACCTTTAAACATGGAGGTAGTACTACTTATACAATTAAGATTACTAATAAGGGGAATATGACAGCCTATTCGGTTCCTATCTACACATGGATAATGAATAAGATAAATGAAGACGGTATTTATCATATTCAATACGATGGGTTAGGGCTTCAAGGTATATTCGATGGTTTAGATACCGATTCTCTTTCTGCGGAAGAAATCAATGAACTCCAAATTCTTAATAAACAATTAGGAGACGACCACCACTTCCTAAAATTCAAGGTTGAGGATGAAAATAATCCTAATGATAGTATCCATGTAAGAAGTAACTATTTCTTTACTAACATTGGAGCATATGAAACAAAAATATTGAGACTTACTATATCCGCTAACGAAAGTGTATGGGCATACTTCACAGTGCCTGAAAATTGGCCTTCATATTCATCTGTGGAGATGTCAAGTGATGCGAAGTATGTCAGGGCACGCTTCAAGGCACCAAGTGCATTGTGCAGTTGGGACGAGAGATTAGATTGTCTGCTTAGTACAGCAAGTTTCTATCTAGATATGGGTTCTGCGGTTTCTTTTGTTTTTGGGCCACAAGTGGCAGGAGCTATCAATGCTGCTGATTGTGGGGTTTCTGTAGCGTCTTCTATCAATAAAAGTTTCAAGATTCTTGCATGTGGCGAGGATGGCTCTGAAGATGACCTAAAAAGTATGATTGGCAATGCTGCAAAATCTGCGGTAAGTGCAGCTATTAGCTGCGTAGCCACAAAATTGTCCAAATATGGTATTAAGTAC
Organism: Bacteroidaceae bacterium; assembly: GCA_017464345.1. Classification (GTDB taxonomy): domain Bacteria; phylum Bacteroidota; class Bacteroidia; order Bacteroidales; family Bacteroidaceae; genus Physcousia. Next base: position 37,313 of record JAFUAH010000019.1, on the reverse strand, counting down.
TTGAAAATGTATAATGGGAATTACGCAAATTTGGGAACTGGATTATCGGCATTAGTCGCATATATAGATCGGGCTCATCCAACAGATGGAGACTTTAGTTGTTTCAAGAGTTGGACTAAACCAAGGCCTGGTTGTCCCCCCCCACCCCCTAATGGTGGTGCTTCGGAAGGTGGTATGTCTTTTGACCCCAACGAAATCTACGGCTACCTGTCTGAATCTGGTACGAAGTATCTGGCCGACTCCGTGGCACGGGTGAACTATACTATCGAATTCGAGAACGACACGGCACTGGCTACGGCCTCGGCACATACGATTGTTATCCGTGATACGCTGGACAGCCGGTACTTCGACCTCGGGACGTTTACTCCCATGAGCGTGAAAATAGGCAACCATACGGAGCAGTTGGACGGAAATCCTGAGTTCGTGAAGACCATCGACATGCGCCCGGAAATCAATGCCATCGCACAGGTGACGGGCGAGTATGACCCGGCGAAGGGCATCGCCACGTGGACGTTCCAGAGCCTCGACCCAATGACGATGGAACCGACGGACGACGTGATGCAGGGTATTCTACCCGTGAACTACGACGGTACGTCGGGCATCGGCGAGGTGCTGTACGAGATTGGCGTGAAGCAGGGCAAGGCCGACGGCACGGAGGTGAACAACCGCGCCAGCATTGTCTTCGACTACGAGGCTCCCATCCTCACGCCCACATGGACGAACATCGTGGATGCCATACCGCCGACGAGTTGCATCATGGATGGCAGTTTCGACAGCGACTCCACCATCGTGCTGACGCTTCAGGGCGAGGACAACCGTTCGGGCATCTGGTACTACGACGTGTATGCCCAGCAGGGCAAACTGGCTCCATGGATTCTAGTAGCCGAGCACCTGACAGGTCCACAGTGTACGGTGACCTGCTTCGAGGACATCGAATACGGTTTCTGCGTCGTGGCCACCGACTCGGCAGGCAACGTGGAGCGTAAGGTGCTGACGCGCGAACTGTCGTTAGAGGACAGGGACATCGAGACGGGCCTGACGGAAACGCAGGTTGGCAACGGCTCCGAGGCTACCTACGACCTCAGCGGACGGCGCATCGACCCACGACGACCGGGCATCTACATCCGCCGAGGAAAGAAGAGCCTCAACAGGCCGTGACAGGAGCAAGGTTCCCTTCCTATTCCGGTTTCTGTAAACGGGATGGGCCATAGCGAAAACGGAGCCGGGGGCAGTGTCGAAAACATGACGACACAGCCCCCGGCTCATTGTTCATCCCCATACTTCCTCCATGGGTTTGCGCTTTTTCTCCGTCGCTTGGTCGGCTGCATAGCCCAGAGGCACCAGTACGGCAGCCTCGTAGCCTTCGGGCACGATGCCCGTCTGGTTCAGTTTGTCCACGTCGAAGTTGCACACCCAGCAGTTGCCAAGCCCCTGTTCCGATGCAGCCAGACAGAGGTGTTCGGTGGCGATGGCAATGTCGATGTCGCTGTGGTTGTGCTGGTCGCAGCGGCGTGTCCAGGCCTCGTCGCGCCGGGTGCAACAGATGACGATGGCCGGAGCTGTCTCTATCCACTCGCGCTTGTAGCAGGACTTGACCTGTGCCAGTCGTTCCGCATCGGTGATGAGCAGGAAGCGCCACGGCTGCAGATTGACAGCCGAGGGTGCCAGACGCACGCATTCGCGGATGTAGTCCAGCGTTTCCTCGGGAATGGGGGCACTCTTGTACTGGCGGCAACTGTATCTCGTTGCGCAAAGTTCTTTGAAGTTCATAGGCTTACGTTTTATCGGTTCCTCGGATACAAAGATACGAAAAAATCTGAACATATAGGCCTTGCGAGAGGAAAAGCTAGGGCTTCGCCTTGTGGGTCAATTGTCCGTCAAGCGAAAGCCGTACGGGTCTGGGCTTTGACTCGGGCGAGTCGGCCTTGACGGACAATTGACCCACAAGGCGAAGCCGTGCTTGCCGACAATGCGGGATGCTTTGCCATGAAAAATAGACTGGTAATATTTGGCCGTCTGCTGCGAAATGGTTACCTTTGACACAGGAAACCCATAAATTGCAGCCATGAAAAAGACAGCAGATTATATTCAGCGCATAGAGATAGACTCGCTGTGGAGTGGACGGCGCCACATTGTGTGGGAACTGCGTCCCGACGTGAACATCCTGAGCGGTGTGAACGGTGTCGGGAAGTCCACCATACTGAATCGCGTGGTGAAGCAACTCATAGAATTCCGTGATTTGGAACGCAATCTGGATGGCGTCAGCATCACGTACAGCCCTGAGGAGGCCGAGACGGTGAAGTTCGATGTCATACGCTCCTTCGACCGTGCCGTCATCTCTAGCGAACTGCTTTCAAAGGTGACGGACCTGAAGTTGCAGACGGAGCTGGATCTGCAACTCTACATGTTGCAGCGGCGCTATCTGGACTATCAGGTGAATCTCTCCCGCCGCATGATAGAACTGCTGACCTCCGGTCTGCCCGATGCACAGGAGCGGGCACAGGCCATGGTGGGCGAAAAGGCCCATTTCCAGGACGTGGTGGACGAACTCTTCAGCGAGACGGGGAAGACCATCGCCCGCGACAGTAATGAGATTGTTTTCCGGCAGTACGATGAAGTGATAGAACCCTACCAGCTGTCTTCGGGTGAGAAGCAAATGCTCATCATCCTGCTGACCGTGCTGGTGCAGAATCGTGAACACTACACCTTGTTTATGGACGAGCCGGAGGTGAGCTTGCACTTCGAGTGGCAGAAACGTCTTGTAGCCCTGGTGCGTGACCTGAATCCGAACGTCCAGGTAGTTCTCACGACCCACAGCCCTGCCGTTGTCATGGACGGATGGCAGGACTGTGTGACGGACGTGGAGGACATCGTCCAGCAGTGAATACGTAAAAGGAAAAGAGAAAATAAATAGCAGCCGTAAGAAAAGGTATCGCCATGGGCAAACGTCTGACAGACAACATCACTTCTCGCTACATCGAAGCCGCTAACCGCCTGCGTCCCAACCGGGCCCGACGCAGGGTGGTGGCATACGTGGAGAGTTACGACGATGTGCTCTTCTGGCGGCAGGTGCTCGACGAGTTTGAGACGGATAGGCTCACCTTCGAGGTGATGCTGCCCTCGCGGACTAACCTGGGAAAGGGAAAGAAATATGTACTGGCCAATCGGTTGGGCGCAAACTTGGGTGGAGCGATGATTGCCTGTGTGGATGCCGACTACGACTATCTGATGCAGGGGGCGACGCCCGTTTCGAGGAACATCATCCAGAATCCTTTTATCTTCCACACCTATGTCTATGCCATTGAGAATTATCAGTGCTATGCTCGTGGCCTGCATGAGGTGTGCGTGATGAGTACGCTGAACGATCGTGAGATGGTGGACTTGGAAGGTTTCATGGCCGAGTATAGCCGCATCGTCTGGCCGCTCTTCGTATGGAGTGTCTGGGTCTATCGCTACGACTGTTACAGTCGCTTCACGCTAATGGACTTTGCAGGACTGGTCAGCATTCGCGATGTCAATCCCTATCACCCCGAACGCACGCTGGAGACACTGCGCCGAACCGTCAATCGCAAGATAAACTGGATGCAGCAGCACTATCCTGAGGGCAAAAAGACATATAAGCCACTGAAGGAGCAGTTGTTGAGCATGGGGCTTACGCCAGAGACCACCTACCTGTACATGCAGGGCCATGCAGTCATGGACGGTGTCATCATTCCCCTTCTGACCCCCATCTGTTCTCTGTTGCGCAAGGAGCGTGAAGCCGAAATCCGGCGCAATGCCGTCCACAGTCAGCAACGGCAGAACGAACTCTCATGCTACCAGCGTCGGCTGGGTGCCATAGATCAGATGTTGCGTAAGAGTACGAAGTATCTCCAGAGTGAACCCTTCCGCCGCTTGCATGACGACCTTCGGCAGTTTGCCGAAGGTATGTGCCCGCTGTCAGACTCACCACAGGCTACTACTGACTGCGAGAGGTCGTCGTCGGGGGCATCAGCGGCTTTGTAGAGAAGGCGTTTAGGGAGTGTACGTATCCACCGTGTTCTGAATCTCTTCCTTGTTCAGTGTACGAGGGTCCTCGTGCTCGTTGGTGTAGTAGCCTTTCTGTGACGATTCGCCATCCACGAATGAGCGCACGGAACGGCGATGCCTGATTTGTTCCTGCCAAAGTTGTTCGTAGTCGCGGATGTAGTCGGCCTGTGGGACAACGTTCGTGTCAAAACTAAGGTGTATGCGTGCCGAGTCGCGGAAATTGCCATAGCAGTAAATATGGTGACTGACGTAGCCCGAATTCTTAATGGTATTGAAGTCGAGATGCAGGAAACCGCTCTTGTGGGGCAGAATGACAATGGGCAATGCGTCACGGGGAATGATGCAACCGCACGTCGTCTGTACTTCTTGGATGAAGAGAGGGTGTTCGCAGGTATTCTCCATCTCGTAGGTGATGCCCAGCATCTCGCCTTGCACCACGGGATAGTAGTGACGCACAGGGTCGGTGACGATGATGGTGGCCGGTTCGAGTTTCTTCTCGCAAGAGATGCACAGGAGCAGGACAATCGCCGTCAGGCAGGCGGCAAACAGCTGGTGTGGGCGCAACTTCTTCATCTGTTGTTCGTTTACGTTTTATGTGTTGCTTAATAGGCTTCTATCTCGTCGATGGCCATGGTGTGGGCTTCGGGATTGTGGTATAGTGTGATGGTCAACGGAGTTTCCACTTGCTGGGGAACTTCGAACTCCAGTGTAGTGCGTTGGGCCACGGCTGTGGTGGGGTGGGGGACGATGCTGCCAATCTCGTTGTCGCCGCTGGTCAGGGTTACGCGTCGGGGCAGACCTATGTGGAATTGCTGGTTGCTGATGAGCCCGACGCAAACGCGGCGTAGTCCAGGGAGTTTGGGCAGCACGATGCGCAGTGTCGGGTCGGCAGAGGATATGAAATGGCCGCAGTGATAGTTGCTGGGCAGGCCTAGTAGACCATCGGTGAGGATGGAGATGTCGGTGTAGCCCTCATCAAGTGCTGTCAGTGGCAGTAGTGTCTGCCCCAGTAGACGATTGATATGATTGGTACTCTGGGCGTGCCGTGCCATCTTGTCGTACTCCTTGACGTAGTCGTCTATCGTCCAGCACGTCTCGCTGTACACGTGTATACCCTCCTTTTCCAGGCTGGCCAATTGCTCCAGCATGGATTGGGTATCGGCGGTTTGGGCATGTATGCGTTTAAGTTCGAGGCGAGGCAACATCAGGGCACGGACGAGCAAGGATATTTCGTGGTGTTCCTTCCCCTTGGTCTGTGGCAAGAGATGTAGAAGCTGGTCGTGGAAGGTTGTGAAGTCTGTTTCGTGCAGATAGTTGTGGCGTGCAACCTCCATGCCTTCGTAGAGAGGCAGGGGGGCCGGCTGATCTTGTAAGGAATCCTCCTGTTGCAAGATGAAGTGGGCTATGGTAGAGCCTGTCACGGGATAGAGTTTGTCGCAAGTTTGGGTGAGCAGGGTACGCCAGTTGGCATCAGGTTTGCACATGAGTTCGGACAGCAGGTGGGTGTGGATACGGCTGAAGGTGCTGTACTCCGTCCCGCTTCCATTCAGAAATATGCCACGAACGCCTGCTGAGGCATATAGCCGGAAGCGGTGCTGCATAACGGTCAGGACAGGATAAGGCGTAAAGTAGTCGTCGAAATTATTGATATAGTCCCAGATGTAAATGTTCGGAGTCAGTTGGGCCCAATCCTTAAGCAAGCGTGTGAATGCCTCCTCTTGCGGTGTGGTGTGCGTGCTTAGGGGGAAGGTGATGGCACTTATGAGCACTCCTGTGTTTGCAGGCATGGGGCGTGTGGGCAGGCTGTGGGTAGTTAGATAGTAAGAAGTGAAGAACTGATGGTGGGGAAAACGGGCAGCCAGGCGTTCCAGCATGTAGGAGACAGCAGGCGTCGCATCCTCTGGCGTGCATCCCCTGGCCACACATTGCCGGCACTGGCAGACGATGGAGTTGTCGTTGGGCAGGATGGCAAAACGCTGTGTGTGCTTGGTGCCGAAGTTATCCCGGACGTAAGTGCAGATGTATTCGTAAAGTTTGTCAGATGAAAAGCAGAACTGCTCCTCGCTGGGACGTCCGTCCTGGGTGGCATAGACCGAATGTGAATGGGAGGCCGGCAGTACAGTCCCCAGATGGTGCCCCCACAGCCCCCAGTCTTGGTCTATGTTATTCAGCCCAAGTGCTTTCCCCTCGGAAGTGTACCCGTCGGGTAAGTGTATTTCTCGATATTCAAAGGCTGTAGCCTCTTCATCAGCCATCAGATGGTTGCAGGAACTGATGAAAAGGCTTAGAAGCAGGTATAGAAACGGTGAGCGGTTCATGTCTCGTGAGGGGGAGGAAATGATTCATTAAAAAGCAACGTGGAGTTGCAGGGTTAGACTGTATATGTTGCGGTAGGAGTCCGTCAGACTGCCGTCGGCTAGCCGATGTGGATTGAAATAGGTGTTCCAGCTGCCAGCCAGCCCTAGGTAGAGATTGGATGTACAGAGGTACTGGGCATCGAAGCCCACCATGGCGTTGGTGTGCGAGACGTTGCGCAGGGCGGTCTGTTCAAAAAAGGAGAGTTCGGGGAAGGAACCAAAACCTGTCAGCAGGGAGACGGAAGAAATATTATCTTCGTTGATAAAGAGTTTTCCCTTCAGCCCAACATTGTAGTATAGCCCCGACTTCATGGCTGTGAGGTCAATGTTGGCCATGGCCTTAATGCGCCCCCAGGATTTCTCCACGGAGGGACTGATGAGCAGCAAGTTGAACTTCTCCTGCTGGCTCTGGCCAGCATCCAAATAGAGGTAAGTTCTTGGTGTGCGGCGGTATCCCAGTCTCAGGCTGGGTGTCCAGCCTCGGTTAGCAGCATAACTGGCAGAGAGGTTAGCCCCGATTTTATTGAAAAAGCGAGTAGAATAGGCTAGGCTGGCCAGCCCACTCCAGCGGTGGTTGAAAGTATGCTCCCACTGTGCCATGAAGTCCAGACCGATGCCGCCGGTCTCGTTATCCTCGTCGGTGTGGTAGCCGTCGATTCCCTTGTAACTGATTTGTCCAGTCACGGCATCGCGTTTGAACAAATGGCTGTAGGCCAAATTGGCCACGGAATAGAGGTGCCCGATGGAGGCCAGTCCGTCGTTCTTCGTATCGTAAAAAGCGGAGGTATATGAAGCATCGATTCGGTTGTTGTAGCTGCGGAAGCGAATGTACCGCATGTGCTCGTACCATTCCTTTTGCTCAGCATTGCCAGGCTCATAGTTGCTCTGTTGCAGTTGCCATGCTTTTCGGAAGTCTTTCAGATGTTCGTAAGCCAGTCCCTTGATGAAGAGTAGCTCCTTGTTGTTGGGAGTGTAGACGAGTGCAGAATCCACGATGTGTAGGGCCCGTTCCGGCATGTGGTTCTTCAGTAATTCTTGTCCCCATTCGGCACTGATGGCTGAGTGGGCCATGACCAGCTGTGGGTTCACCCACTCTTCGTCCGATTGGTGGGGGAGCAATAGAGATAGTGCCTTGCTGTTCTCCCCCATTTGTTGCAGGGCCTGTGCCCATTTTATGATGAAGTAGGGAATGTCTGGGTGTGCTTCATAGCCTTGTCGGGCATAGTCATAGAATAAGTCGTCGCGATGAAGGGTTTGGCACATGTTGATACAGCACCGCAGAGCCGCCTCACTATTAGGCACTTCGCTGAGCAGATTTCTTGCTTGTCGCAGAGCCTCTTCATAGTGCTCTTCCTCCACGAGTGTACGGAGCCTGACAACCATGATGGCTTCGTAGGCCGAGATAAAGCGGCTGACCTGTTCGTGGGAAGTTTGATGCGAAGCTTCCTGCAGGAGCTCGCGAGCTTCTTCGTATCGACCTAAGTGTCCTAATACACTAATCTGGCACGAAACGGCAGCGGGCCAAGCCTCTTGTGTCGGGGTCATCTTGTCTAATGCACGTGTCAGATGAGTGTGGGCATCAGCCCATTGAGCTGTTTCCATGTCATGACGCCCTAGGGCCAACATCAGGTTGGCGTATTCCTCGGTCAATTCATCATCATTGGTATCTTTGTCACATAGCTCCTCTAACAGGCGGAGTGCAGCACTGTTATTGCCAGTATGTTTCTCCAGAGCGTAGAGTTTCATCAGCAGTGGTGTAGTACGTCCATCGCGCTTGATGGCTTCGTTGAGGTAGAGCCGGGCATCATCATCATAGTGGCGCGTCAGGGATGTATTGATGAGATAGGTGAGTGCGTCCTTGTCATGGGTTTGTGCGTAAAGTCGTGCATGAGCCTCATAGGGGTCGTGAAGTCGGGCGTCGGCTGCAATTTCGTGCAGTAGGTCGTCGTAGAGGCGTGCCCCTCCGTTTTGCTTGGCAAAGTTGATGGCCTGGGTATAACGCTCTTGGTACACCAACAGACCGACCCCTTTGTTTACCAAGATGCCGTTGCCCGGGAAGTGTACCAGACCACGATTTACAGCACCTAGAGCATGGTCATATTCACCCATGCGTTCGTAGATGTTGATGAGTTGTTCGTAGTACTCAAAATTCTTGGGGTCGAGTTCGAGCCAGCGTTCCAGGCTATTGGCAGACTGAGGAAGCGAACTGCGTCCTAACACTTCGTTCCAGGTTTCGCGATTGCGGTCGCGCAGTTCTTTGTTCACGATGGTGTCATTGGGATAGATGCGAGCCAGACGTTGCAGGGCTGCGTCGGCCTCCGCATGGTTGCCCAGTTTGCGATAGAGGGCAATCTTGCGACGCCAAAGGTCGCGGTCATAGGGTTGGAACTCAAGCAGTTCGTTGATGTAGCAGATGGAACTGGAGTAGTGCTTTTGTTCCTCTTCTACGTCCACAAGCAAGCGTTTGGCCTGAAAATGTTGGTCGTCGTCTTGCGTGGCGCGAATCAGATTGTATCGGGCTTCGTCCAGGTTGTGGGTGACGTAGAAGTAACGTCCGTTGTAGTATCGCAGGTCTGGGTCGTCGGGGTAGAAGGACAGGCCCTCGTCGATGATGCGCTTGGCCTCGCTCCACGAGTTCACGGCGATGTATTGTTTGATACGGTTGATGTAGTTGCGGGTGAGATGTGCCTCCTCTTCCTCTTTTGCCTCGGCAGGTGCGCTTATGCCCACCAGCAGAATCAATAGCATCCAGCCCATAGTGGCGACGCACCTCATGCCTCTATTATGATTTATTGTCTTCATGAGGTTCGTTTTTCGTTTTTTCTTTCTTTTTCACACCTGTGCGCTGAATGGGTTTCCAGACGGCAGTGGTGTTCATGATGTATTGGAAGTAGCCTACATTGGAGCAGTAGGAGATGATGGGGTGGTAGATGAAGGGTTCGATAAAGGCTGCCAGGGCTAGGTGCCAATAGCTGCGACGGCGATTGTACCATGGTACAGCCTGTGTGGAATAGTCGAAGAAAAGAAGGAAGAAGCACATCAGGACGGAGAACATGTATATCATGCCGAAAATGATGAAGGCTGTATTCCAATTGATACCCCCGATGAACAGCAACCATATCATGAAGATGTAGCCTCCCAACTCCAGCATGGGGGCAATAAACTCGAACATGAAGATGTAGGGCAGTGTGAATGCTCCGATGGGGCCGTAATGGGGATTGAAGAAGAGTTTGCGGTGGTTGGAGATAATCTCGAACAGACCGCGTGCCCAGCGGATGCGCTGGCGATAGAGTGCTCTCAGGGAGGAGGGGCCTTCTGTCCAGCAACAGACTTTAGGCACTTGGGCAATGCGGAAAGGTTGGCCGCTATTGCGCATGTAAGTGACCATGCGCAGAAGCATATCCACGTCTTCGGCCATGGAAGTATTGTCATATCCGCCAGACTTCACCACGACATCGAGGTCGAAGAGCCCGAATCCGCCAGAGATATTGGGTAGAGCATTGATATTGGACCATCCGAGTTTACCGATGAGGAAGGAGCGCATGTACTCCAGCTGTTGGAACATGGGCAGTATGCTCCAAGGTACACGAGCTTCCACAACGCGTCCCTCATCTACCACGCAGCCATTGCTCATGAGCATGGTGGCCGAGACGCCAATAGTGGGCACGTGGCTATTGATGACAAGCCACATCATACGGTACAAGGCCATGGGTTCGACGATGCAGTCCACGTCAGTGCAGACGAAGTACTTGTTGGAACAGACATTAATGCCGGCATTGGAACCATCGCTTTTGCGGCCACCACGTTCCTTGTCTACAACGACAAGTTTAGAGTACTTGGGATTGGTACTTTTCAGTACACGTTTAATAGGCTTGGAGGGTACGCGCATAGCTACGTCATAGGGCACCTCCACCATCTCGAAGGTGTCGATGAGCAGTTCCAGCGTGCGGTCGCTGGAGGCGTCGTTCACAATGATAATTTCGTAGTCGGGATAGTCTATCTGCATTAACGAATTGACGTTGTCAATGATGGTAACCTCCTCATTGTATGCTGGGGCGATGATGGAAACAGCCGGAGTCAGTGGCGAGCCCTTCATTTGGTATTTTATGGTCTCGTCATCAGGCATGTCGATGGAGAGCTTGTATTGTGCCCGGTAGCTTTGGAAAATGAAGAAAAGGTAACTGGCCATGATCGTCAGCGTGTAGCCGAAGATAATGTAGCAGAAGACGTAATATATAGTCATCCAAATAGACATGGCACTATCTCAAATTTTATTCTTTATTCTTAGTTTTTTTCTTTGGCTAGTATGAAAGGTTATATACGGTCTCTACAGAGGGGTGATAGGCTTGTTCCTTGTCCAAGGGTATGCGGTTGAGCGTGATGGGGTTGTGGAAGAAACTGAAGAACTTATGGTCTGCCTCTGGTGCCTCGCTTTCCAGATGTGCCAGCAGGTCGCGTCCCTCCTGACCGTAGCTGTACATACAACGTAGCGCCTCGAAGCGAACATGCGGATTGGTGGTATTCTCGTATCCGTCTAGCAGCAGGCTGAGGCTTTGCCCCGAGGCCATGCGGGTGACAGCATGCATGATGGCCACTTTTGTGTCGTCAGGCTGGGTGAGCATGGTGTCTACCAGCAGTTGCTCACTCTCGGTGTAGTGGAGATAACCCCAAGTGCGCGAGATTTCCTCTATCAGTTTTTTGTGTTTACTTTCACGGAAGAGGTCTTCCAGTTGGTGGCAATATTCGTGCTGGTCGAAGCGGCGCATTAGGCGGACGAACATGCACTTCGTGTTGTCATTCTTCTGTAGGTGGGCCCAATGTGCCAGGTTGGGCAACTTAAGTCCGGCTGCACGTCGGCGGTGCAGGGTATAGCCCAGTTCTATTTCGTCGTAGATGCAACAGTTCTTATCAAAAAAGTCGGTCTCGAAGTATTCCAGTTCACTGTCGGAACTGGACATCACGGACGAGTACATGGCCAGTCGGCGCACCTGTGTTTGCTTGGAATTGAGAAGTTTGTTTATGACCCACGGACTGATGTAGAGGCGGAAGGCGCGTATCATGGTCATGGCAGTCATTTTGTTATTCATATTGCCCAGGCTGACCTCCCCCTCCAGAAAGGACGGCAGTGCGAAGATGTCCAGTAGCAGTTGTAGGTTTTTCTGGCGGTTGGGGCCGGCCGTTTCGTCGTTCATGAGGCGATGGTATATCATTCGGCACATGGTTCGGCGTTCGCCATCGTCGCGCAACAGTCCGTGCTTCGAAGCCTCCTTACTGCTGAGGTGGAACCGGGAGATTATCTCGTCACGCGTAATCTGATGGTCGTTGTCGGTAGCGAAGATATGATTCAAGGCTTCGCCATAGCGTTCTTCCAGTCTGGCTTCCATGCGTTCGCGTTTGCGGCGCAGGTGGCCTCGGTGTTCGAGGATGATGGTGAGGATGACGATGAGTATCAGGGCCCACTGGATAACCCAGATGGCAGTCTTCACCTCGTAGGGGTAGTCGCGATATAGGTCGCGCCAGTACGACGAATAATAGGTCGTATACGTCGCAAGCAGGTGAAAGTAGTAACTCAGGGTCGATATAGTTTCCATGGTAAAAAAATAGGAGAAGATGACTGGTGGCGTGTCGGCCTCCTGTCATCTTCTCTTTGGATGTGTGTGCTAAGGGTGGGGGTGCACGGTCTGCCAGTTTTTATTTTCTGTATATAACGTTGTAGTTGGCAGTTCCGTCGTTAGCCTGGCCTTCGCCGTATTCAGCGGGCGGTGTCACTGTGCAGTCCAGCGGATTGCGTTCCTCGCCCAGGCGGGCAAAGGCGTTGATGTACTGGTCTGTGGCGTTGGTGAATGTGACGGTGGATGCATCGAACAATGGCTTCAGGGTCTCGCGCGTGCCCTGATTGTTGTAGTAGTTCCAGATTTCGAATGTGATGCCGTCGCCATACTGATTGCGCAGGTACTTTAGCACTTCGGCGTTGATGCCATGGGTTTGGATGCGGATGCCACCCAACTCGTAACTGACGGTGGCCGTCACCTCGTGACCGTCGATGACGTAGGTGGCCGATGTCGAGAGTGGGCTGTGGATTTCAGCCTCCAGCCGATGGGAAAGAACGATGTTCATATCATCGGTGTCGCAGTAGTACTGTGCTTCTACGGGGATGAAGACCTCCACATCTGTGGTGTCGCGGACATGGATGGAGAGCTTGGTGGCAATGTAGTCATCCTTCTCACGCGGTGCATTGATGGAGAGGTTCACTTCCACCTCGCCCACTGAGGGAGTGTCTGGAATGCTGGGAGGAGTTGTCGGGTCAATAGTGGGTAAGGTCGGGTCAGCCTCGGACTCACCCAGCTTTTGTGCTGGACTGATTTTTACGATCCAGTCGTTGAAGACCCAGTCGCGCTCCACATCCATGTTCTTGTTGGCAGGGTAGTCGTCGGTGCCGTGGGCGTAGAAGTCAAAGCCTACGTAATAGGCACCGTCTATTTCCAGGATGATGTAGTCGTAGTGGTATTTGCTGTCCACCGTATTGTGGTATGCAAACTGCTCGGCACGTCCGTCGCTGCCCATGGTCACCATCAGTGTGGTGCCCACGTACTGTTGGCCCGTCACGTCATCGGTGTAGACCGTAGTGTTTGTGCCATTGTTGAAGTTGTTGATGTGCTCATAGCTGCCGGCCCATTCTTCGATTTCGACTTCCTTGGGCCACCAACTGATGACATTCTCTCGCAGGTTGTTGAACACTTGCAGGTGATTCATCTTGTCAGAGGCACGGCCGATGTTCTGTCCGTAGCCGTCGGTATAAGTAGCTTCGCCTTTGTAGACCTGCTGTACCCAGAAGTTGCGCCACGTCACCTGACGTGTGTTGTGAGCATCCGGACGTGGAGTGCTGAATTCGGCAACTACGCGTTCCACCTCTTCGGGGGTGACGTTGGTGGGGCGCTGCCATTCCTGATACCAGAGATTGCCGTTTACGTTAGCCGAACGAGTGGGGGGGGTAACAATAAGTTCGCTGCTACCGGAGTAGGCGCGGAAGTCAGGGGTGCGCACCAAGCCAAAGTCGGGGCGAACTTCGTCGTTGAGGAGGGCCGATGTCCCGTCGCTGGAGCATGAAGTCAGCATCCCGGTCATCAGCGTGGCTGAGATCATCAGCCAGAGGATTATGTTCTTTTTCATCATTGTTGTGATTTGGATAAATATAAACGATGTAGTGTTGCTATGTATTTTGTTATTCTGTAGTCATGGCTTCTCTGAAACCGGACGCAAAGTTACAAAATTCTCGCCGTATGGCCAAATTCTGTCTGCGATATTGTCCCGAAAAGGCCATATTCGCTCTTCTGCATTGCTTTTTTAGCCCGTTGCGTAGTGCCATGTCGGGGGAAATCATTAATTTTGCAGTCGGAAAAGCAAAAGTTCATGCACACCGCGAAAGCCATATCTGAACTACCTTTGCTGCGCACGCCAGTGGACGTGCCGGAGCCTTTGCACCCGATAAGGGTGGGGGACAGGAGTGTGTTTCTGGGTTCTTGTTTTGCAGAGCACGTGGGCGGATGTTTCCGGGAGAGCCGGCTGCGCGTGACGGTGAATCCTCTGGGTGTGATGTACAACCCCATGAGCATCGTCCGGTTGCTGACGGCTCCGCTCCAGACTGACCCCGTCAGCGACTATGTCCAGGATGGTGGACTGTGGCATACATGGCTGGGTGACAGTTCCCTTTCGCGCCCCACCCTGGAGGCCTGCCGACAAGCCACCGAGGAAGCGCTGAACCAGTTGCGCGAAGCGCTGGCCGGGGCCGACCACCTGTTTCTTACCTTTGGCACTAACCACTACTATGCCTACCGTGACGCCGTTCACCCCGTGGCCAATTGCCACAAGGTGCAGCGGCGTGACTTTGTAGAGAGGGTGATGGATGCCGACGAGATGGCGGAAGCCCTGGAGGGGGCACTGCTGCCATTGTACGAACACAATCCGCACCTACAGGTGGTGCTGACGGTGAGCCCCTATCGCTACCGGAAATACGGTTTCCATGAGAGCCAGTTGGGCAAGGCTCACCTGTTGTGCATGGCCGATGTTCTGCAACGTCGTCACCCGAAGTGGGTGACCTATTTCCCGGCCTACGAAATCGTGCTGGACGAACTGCGCGACTACCGTTTCTATGCCGACGATATGCTCCACCCCTCGGCCCAGGCCGTGCAGTATATCTGGCAACGGATGCAGTCTGCATGGTTCTCGCAGGAGGCCCGTGAGTATCTGGCCCGATGGGCCGATGTGGCCCGCATGGCTCAGCACCGTCCTCTGCATCCCGAGTCGGAGGCCAGCGAGCAGCTGCACCGCAGGCTGGACGACAAGATGCGCCAGTTGGCGGCCGACTATCCGGAACTAAATCTCTAAATCAATATATTCACAAACTTCATCCCGATATGACATACACTACACAATCTATAGCCGCCATCCTTGGTGCCAAAGTGACGACCCAGACCGACCAGCCTGTGCGCTGGTTGCTGACGGACAGCCGTAGTCTCTCTTCACCCGAGGATACACTGTTCTTTGCCCTTGTCACATCCCGTGGCGACGGTCACCGCTATGTTTCCCAGCTCTATCAGCGTGGCGTGCGCTCCTTCGTAGTCAGCATGCTGCCTGGGGATGACCTGCCTGGAGCCGTTTTCCTGCAAGTGCCCGACACACTGGCTGCACTGCAGCATCTGGCCGCTGAGCATCGTCGGCGCTTCTGCGTGCCGGTAGTGGGCATTGCTGGCAGCAACGGCAAGACCATGGTCAAGGAATGGCTGTCGCAGATGCTTTCTCCCGACCATGTCGTCACTCGCTCCCCTCGCAGCTACAACAGTCAGATTGGTGTCCCCCTCTCCGTCTGGAGTCTGAGCGAGGAGACTCAGATTGGCATCTTCGAGGCCGCCATCAGCCAGCCCGGCGAGATGGAGCGTCTGGCGGCCATCGTACAGCCCACGCTGGGTGTCTTCACGGGGCTGGGCGACGCCCATCAGGAGAATTTTACTTCTTATCGTCAGAAGTGTCTGGAGAAACTTCGCCTTTTCCGTGATGCTGAGGCACTGGTCTACCCCACGGGCAACCGCGTGGTGGACATCTGCATACGCGAGTGTGGCTTCCCGGGCAAGCTCATTCCCGTTAGCGTCTCGCCCGATGTCTCTCCCTGGGATTTGGATAAGGAACTCTGTGCTGCAGCCTGCCGCTATTTAGGGCTGGAGGAGGAGACCGTGCGCCAGCGCATGGCCCAGTTGGAACCCGTACCTATGCGACTGGAGGTGATGAACGGCCACGGCGGATGCACCCTCATCAACGACTCTTACAACAATGACCCTGACTCTCTGCGCATCGCCCTGGACTTCATGAATCGCCGTCCCGACGAGAGCGGACGCAGCCACACCCTCATCCTGAGCGATATGCAGCAGACCGGAATCCCCGACGAACGCCTCTATCAGGAGGTGGCCCAGCTGGTACATCAGGCGGGGGTGGACACCTTCGTCGGCGTAGGGCCTGCCATCTGCTCCATGGCCCTCACGCTCATGAAGGGTACGGGCGCTCAGTGCCATTTCTTCCCAGACACCGACGACCTCCTCTCCAGTCAGTTCTTGGCTCGCCTGCAGGAGCAGGTGGTGCTCATCAAGGGTGCCCGCGCCTTCCATTTCGAGGCTCTTGTGGCCCGGCTGGAGGAACGTGTCCATGAGACTATCTTGGAGGTGGACCTTAATGCCTTGGTGGCCAACCTCAATTACTACCGTTCCCTGATGAAACCCGATGTGCGCATGATATGCATGGTGAAGGCTGATGCCTATGGGGCCGGTAGTGTGGAGGTGGGGCGCACCCTGCAGGACCATGGTGTGGACTATCTGGCCGTAGCCGTGGCCGACGAGGGAGTGCAGTTGCGCCAGGCAGGTATTTCCACGGGTATCATGATTATGAATCCTGAGATGACTTCCTTCCGTACTCTTTTCCGTCACGGTCTTGAGCCCGAGGTCTATTCCTTCCGCCTGCTCGATGCCCTCATCGCCGCCGCTGAGCGTGAGGGCATAAAGGGTTTTCCCGTACACATCAAACTGGACACCGGCATGCATCGTCTCGGCTTCGACCCTGAACGCGACATGCCCCGTCTGGTGGAGCGCCTGCGCAGCCAGGATGCCGTTCTGCCACGCAGCGTCTTCTCCCATTTCGTGGGTAGCGATGACGACCATCTGGACGACTTCTCCGACGAACAGTTTCGTCGCTTCACCTTCGGTGCCGATGTCCTGCAGGCTGCTTACGTGGGGCATCGCATACTGCGGCATATCTGCAACTCTGCTGGCATCGAGCACTTCCCCCAGCGCCACATGGACATGGTGCGCCTGGGCCTGGGCCTCTATGGCATCAATCCACGAGATAACCAACCCCTAAACAATGTTTCTACGTTGAAAACCACCATCCTGCAAATCCATGATGTACCCCAGACCGAGACAGTGGGCTACAGTCGGCGTGGGCGCCTTTGCCGCGACAGTCGCATCGCCGTCCTGCCCATCGGCTATGCTGATGGGCTGAACCGCCACCTGGGCCAGGGACGTGCTGCCTGTCTGGTGAACGGACAATTGGCGCCCTATGTGGGCAACATCTGTATGGATGTCTGCATGATAGACGTCACCGACATACCATGCCGTGAGGGCGACGAAGCCGTCATATTTGGTTCCGCCCTGCCCGTCACTCGCCTTAGCGATGTCTGCGACACCATTCCCTACGAGGTGCTGACGGCTGTCAGCAATCGCGTCAAGCGCGTATATTATAAAGAATGAAAGGTGCAGGGCCCTTGCTTGTGGGTCAATTGTCCGTCAAGACCGACTCGCCCGAGTCGGAGCTTCGTCCCGTACGGGTTTCGCTTGACGGACAATTGACCCACAAGCAAGAGCCCTGCGGGATAGTTGTCCTTCTCTGTTAAATTTTCAATTAGACCTTATCTGCTCTCTACCTTTAGCGAGGTGCGGAGGCTGGGGGTGGAGGCTTTAACCGTTGCCTTTCCTGCCTGACATGTAGTGCGCAAGATGACTTGCATCTGGCCCATGTACATGCGCTTTGTGTTAATAGAGGGACCAAAGAGGTCGCTGGTGTAGTGGTCGCCATTGTCCAGGGAGAGCAGGCTGGCGGCCTGGCCTTCCACGGTGACGGTCAGCGGCTCGTCGAACGAGGGGACGGTGTTGCCCCGCCGATCGACGGCACGGACGGTTAGGTACTGTAGGCTCATGCCGTCAGCTGGGAGTTCCGCTGTCATGCCTGGTCGTTCCTCGGCTTCGATGATTAGTTTCACAGCCTTGTCGGCAGTTTCTATCTGGTGGCGAGCTACTTCCTTGCCACCCTTGTAGCCGATGGCCATGAGGATGCCGCCCCTTCCGTACTCGACGTTGTTCCACTTAATCAGTCCACGCTTGAAGACATCGGTGGTGTCGTTCTGCTGCCGCCCCAGGCTCCGGCCGTTGGCCACAAGTTCCACTTCGTCGCAGTTGGTGAAGGTTGTCACCTGTTGCTTCGAGCCTTCGGGGCAGTTCCAGAACTCGGTGTATGTCTTTTGTCCCACGTCGATGGCGTTCCAGCTGACCGACTCGCTGCCCGTCAGCACACCGATGCGCACCACGGGCTTCTCGGGCTGGAAGGCTCCCCTGATGAGCCACGCCTGTGGGTTGGGCCACAGCGTGTGGCGGAAGAAGGAGTAGTTCCACCCCTTCTTGGGCCATTTGTTCGACTCGCCCCAGTACTCGATGGCTCCCCAGTAGGCCAGGCCGACGGTGCGCTTCTGGTCCATGCCGTAGAAGGGGGCCTGGAGCTGATTCGTCACGGCCTCGCTCTGGAAGAGTATCATGTCGGGCTTGTACTCGAAGTACTTCGGATAGCAGTCCCACTGGTAGTTGAACGAGCTGACCTCGGTGGCACAAGCCAGTTCGGGCGGAGCAAAATAGGTCTTGAATTCCTTCTCCTCACGGATGGCTCCGGCACGGGCTGGGAACATGGCCACGGTGGTGGGGCGCGTCCGGTCGTAGCGCTTCACCATCTGGTCGAAGATGCGGTACGTCGTGATGCCCCAGTCGTTGGTCTTGTAGCCACTCCAGTTGTCGCGTATCTGGAGTTCGTTGCCCAGGCTCCAGAGCACCACGCTCGGACAGTTGCGGTCGCGCGTTATCCATTCTTGTATCAGGCTTGGCCACAACTGCATGAAGGGCTTTCGTCCGCCCCAGTATTCGTCGTCGCTCCACTTGTCGATGAGCTCGTCAACGATGAGCAGCCCCATCTCGTCGGCAATGCGCGTCAGCGAGGGGCTGTAGGGGTTGTGCGAGCAGCGGAGGCAGTTGAATCCGAACTGCTTCATCACGGCGAACTGCCGGCGGATGGCATCGTCATAGGAGGCTGCGCCCAGTGCGCCGAGGTCGTGGTGGTTGGCAATGCCTTTGAGGAATACTTTCCGTCCGTTCAGTTTGAACCCGAACTCGGGCGAGTACTCGATGGTGCGCACGCCGAAACGCTCCGTCTGACAATCAACGAGCAGTGAATCAACGAAGACTTCCACCTCCACGGTATAGAGGTAGGGGTTGCCCAGGTCCCAGAGCGTGGGAGCCGTGAGGGTGATGTGGGGCAGCGGGACTTCGTCGTGGCTGTGCTTCGTGAGGGTGGGAACCTCGGCCGCCGAACTGCCAAGCACATGACCGTCGCGATCCTTCACCGTGGCATGGACGAGGGTCTTCGGCTGCTCCCCGCTGCCATGGGGGAAACCGCAGACATCGACGGTGATGTTCACTTGGAAGTGAGAGGTGAGGGGTGAGGGGGGAGAGGATACAATCTCATCTTGAGACAGTGTTCCATTCTTCTCACCTCTCACCTCTAACCTTTCACTTCTTACATATATCCCATGCCAGGCTATGTGTGTGGGATTTTGTAGTTTCAGGTGTATGTCGCGGAACAGACCGGCACCCGTGTACCAGCGGCTGGCCTTGGGTTTGCCGGAATTGGCATAGACGGCCACGACATTCTGTCCATCCGCGCCCTCGCCGTAGTGCAGATATTTGGACACGTCGGCCTCGAACCCCAGATACCCATATTCGGAGGATGCTACCTTTGTACCATTGACATAGACGTCGCCATAGTACATCAGGCCCTCGAAGTCGAGTAGCACCTGTAGTCCCTGCCACGATGCAGGAGCCTGGAAGGTCTTGCGATACCAGCCCTCGCACTGTCCCTTCCAACCGCGTGCACCGCCAGCCTGCTCGTCCCACGGCTGTTCGAACTGGAAGTCATGGGGCAAGTCGAGCTTGCGCCAGTCGGAGTCGTCGAAGTCCTCGCGCTCAGCACCCTCGGGATTACCGAGTTGGAACCGCCAGTCGAAGTTGAAGAGACCCACCCCGGCCCTCCTTGTGAGGGAGGGGACATGAGCCACTTGGCTATCCTCCAATATAGGGATTTCGGCATACGGGCGGTTATTGCCGATGGAAGTTTTCTTCACCTCTTCGTACTGGGCGAAGACGGGATTGAGAAAAGAGAGAAATGAGAAGGCTGCGAACAAGAGAGAGCGATGCCAAACTTGTTTGAGCATAGCCGGACGTGAGTAGGCTCGTCCAAAGGGCAAAATGTGGAAAAATGCAATGTGTTTCATGTGCATAGAATAATGTGTATATCGCTACTTCGCCGTGGCGCGGATGGAGTCGCGGCGAACCTGGGCCGCAAACTCCTGTGGGCGGATGCGGACGGGCCCCGTCATGAACTCGGGGATGTTGTAGGATCGCAGGAGTTCGTGGTGGTACAGGGGATTGCGCTGCGGCAGTTCAAAAGGTTTCGTAAAGTGTCCCTGTCCGTCGAAGTGGGCGATGTAGGGACGGGTGAAGTTGCCGTCGGTGCGGCGACTGCTGAAGATGACCCAGCGGCCATTGCTGGACCAAGAGTGGTACGACTCCACGTTGTCAGAATTCAGTTCGTCCAGGCGACGCACCTCGCCCGACTGGAGATCTATGAGGTAGAGGTCTGCATCGGCGTGCCAGATGTGGAATACACCGTGATTGCCCATCGTAAAGAGGAGCCAGCGTCCGTCGGGGCTAATGCGGGGCAGGGTGGCCGACATCGAGTCGGCAGCGGCATCGAAGACCATTTCACGCTCGCCGAATGTCTTCGACTCCAGCGTGAAGGGACGGCGGTAGAGGCTGTACTTCACATCCTTGTAGTGCTGAATCATGTCGAACTCCTTGGATATGGTCTCAGCCGTGTCTTGCTTGATGTAGTGGGCCGAGCAGTAGTAGAGGTACTTGCCGTCGGGGCTCCAGAAGGGGAAGCAGTCGAGTTGGTTCGTGTCGCACTCCAGGGGCAAGACCTCGTGGTGCTCCACGTCGTAGAGCATCAGGTCGCTGTAGGTATCCTGCACCTCCACCTTCTGGTTGTCGTTGGTATGGAACGACTGCCCCGTGTGATTGGTGCTGTAGGCAATCAGTTTCTCGGTGGGGTGCCAGGCGGGATAGACACCAGCGGAGACGGTCTTGCCAGTCTTCATGTCGATGCGCTCCAGTTTACCGTCGTAGGCAATGATAGTGCCGCCGTGGGCCTGACGGACGTGAAATTGCAGGCGTTCCGGGTTGTACTGCTGATAGGCGTGGCAGTTGATGCACTGCCCGTCAATCTCGTTGGAATTGGACATGTTACCGTAGATGAGGCTCTCGTCGTACGTCTCCAGGCAGCGCTGGTTGATGGTCAGGTCCTCGTAAGTGACGTATGAGGGTGCGATGAGGCGGTAGGAGATGTAGGGGTCGATGCTGTCGGGGCTGACGTAGATATGGAAGGGCTTGAGGCGCTGCCATTTGTCGTCCTTGGCCACGAAGACTTCGACCTGCATTGAGGTTGGGTGAGTTTTTGAGGTTACGAGATTTCTTTTCATCTGCTCCCATTCTTTGGGCGAGGGGCAAACGTCCTTGTCGCCGTAGAGCCATTCCTGACCGCCGGCAGTGATGCGGGTGACGAAGTCCGTGCCCTCGTTTTGGACGGTGAAGGTCAGCGGAGCGATATTCGTGGGGACGGTGACTTCCTGATATTCGGGGAAGATGTCGGGCTGCTGCTCGCTCTCAGTGTAGGTGGCGGGAACCTTGGGGTTGGAGCAGGCGGCGAGGAGGAGGGCTATCGTTGCGATAGAATCGCGACATAATGAACGGAACTTGGGTGTCATCATTGTGAATTGTGCATTATGAACTGAGAACTATGAACTGTGAATTGTTAGTTCGTTTTCTGGTTGCGTACGAGGAAGTAGAAGTAGTAGAACGTGTCGCCGAACTGCGGACGGAAGGCTGACTTCTTCTGCTCCTCGGACATGGAGCCGCACTGGGTGTTAAAGTCCATGAACTGCTGATAACTCTGCTTCACGCTCTCGTCGAAGGGCAGGCGCGGCAGAGCCTCGGCGTTGGTCATGCCAGGCCAGAGTTCGCTAGGGCGCTGCGGTTCGAGCATGGAGTAGAGGTAGGCGGCCTCCTGATAGTGGGTGGGGACACGGAATCCCTCCTCCTTCTGGTGCATGTTCAGGTACTGCAGGAAGCGAGGCCAGAAGAGGTCGATATCCTTCATAATAAGGGAACAAATGACTGTCATCTCTTGATAGCCAGGATCGGCACCAAAGCCGCCAGAGAAGGTGCGCAGCAGATAGAGTTCGACGAGGGTGTTGTCGCCGTCCAGACGGTCGGGGAACTCGGCCATCGGGATGATGGGGCGCATCTCCTCGTCCTCAGCCATCCGTTCGGGGTGGCGCACGTAGGTGGCGTATTTTTCTGCCCATTCTCGATGGTAGCGGGTCTGGGCCAGCATGTCAATGTATTTCTGTGCCACATCCCAATCGTGGGTGATGAGGCTGCATTTAGTCATATACTTCAGCACGTCCACGCTCCAGCCGAACTCCACACCGTCCTCCATGCACCAGCGGTAGCAGAAGCCTTCCTTGCCGTAGTGATAGTAGAGCAGTTTGCCGCCCACCTGGGTCATCCTCACCTGCCACGGGGCATGCTGCTGTTCAGAGCCCTCGGGGTAGCGGAACATCTCGTCGCCGGCCCGGCCCAGGCGGAAGAGGGCCAGGTTCTTCATCATCACCATGACGCGCGTAGGTGGCATGGGGCGGCCCACCTCCGGGTCGAGCATGATGTGCAGCACCTGTTCCCATTCGAGGCGGTGGATGGCGTTCGTCATACTCACCTCCTTGTGGAAGTTCGTGTCACGTTCCCAGCGCTCCGACACGCCCCAGCAACCTAGCGCGATGAAGACTATCGACACTGTCCACGAAAGGCGCAGTTCCTTGTACGAGGCCTCGCTATTGCGATAGATGAGGCCTGGCAGGGCACAGACGAAGAAGGACAGGGCCAAGGCATAGTAGGGCAATCGGTAGGCAGGGCAATCGGTCTTGCCATACTGGAACGAGGGCATGGCAGCCAGCCAGGCCTGTGCCATCTCCACCTGGCCGTAGAACCAACGCACAAAAATGGGAGGCATGGCCATTACGAAAAGGAGGGCCAAGCCTACGCTCAGGGCTTCCCACTTGTCCATGCGCAGGTGGCGCGGTACGGCCATCAGGGCCAGTGCCAGGCCCCACCAAGCCCCCATCAGGGGATAGCCCAGCACTCCCACGACGACCATCCAGCCGATTCGGGGTCGAGGGTCAGGTAACAGCTGATGGACATAGGCCAACAGCAGGGAGAGCAGTACGCCCAACGTGGGCACCCAGGCGTGACCTTGGAGTTTCATGTAGTAGAGCCAGTAGCCCGTCTGCACTAGGCAGGCCAGCAGGCACAGGGGCACCAGCAGGCTCAGCAACCGCCATGGGCCGCGCAGGTGGAACCGCTGGCACAGCAAGGCCATGATGGCGCCCCAGCATAGGAGCATCAGTCCCATACCGAGCCAAGGGTGGAAAAAGAATTGTGTCATGTAGGCAGCCGCCCATGTCAGCACACCGCCGGGGTAGAATGTGGAGATGTGGAAGAAGTACCGGGTGGGCAACCAGAGGGAGAGTTCCTGCAAGCGGTAGAGCACCTCGCTCTCCGTCCGCAGCACCAGCCACCCCATCACCACGAGGGTTACGGCCATGAGCCCAGGGACGATGAATCTTGCTATTCGTTTCATGTTTTCTTGTCTTACGTGCCCCAAAGTTACGAAATATTATTGAAACGGCCACGATAATAGTGCGTTATTTCTTCTCCTCCATATCATCCGGATTTTAGAGACTCCAAGGTTCAATACCATATTATCCGTGCCTCTGCACCACATTATTTGACCAAAGGTTTGCACGGATGATGAATTATGCTTATCTTTGTTGCACAAAGTATTGTTAGTTAATTAAAGTAATACCTATCATTCCATGAAGAAAACTTTGCTACTTGCAGCTATGGCGTTTGCAACCCTCTCCGTCAGCGCTGCATCCAAGTCGGGGGCGAAGCCTGAGTGGCTCGACCCAAGTGTGAACCGTGTCGGAACGGAGCAGCCACGTGCCTCGTTCTTCGCATTCGAGACCCGGGACAGGGCCAAGCAGGGCGACAAGAGCACCAGCGCCCGCTACCTGTCGATGGAGGGCCAGTGGCGCTTCAAGTTCGTCACCAGCCACCAGGATGCCCCTAAGGGCTTCTACCAGGAGGGCTACGACGATGCCTCGTGGGAACTCTTCCCCGTGCCCGGCCTCTTCGAACTGAACGGCCACGGCGACCGCATCTACAAGAACGTGGGCTACGCCTGGGCCACACAGTTTGCCAACCAGCCCGGCTTCGTGGAGGAGAAGAATAACTATACGGGCTCGTACCGCCGCTCGTTCCAGGTGCCTGCCGACTGGAAGGGACAGGACATCTACGTACACGTCGGTTCTGCCACCTCGAACCTGCGCCTGTGGGTCAATGGCAAGGAAGTGGGCTACTCGGAGGATTCGAAGATTGAGGCCGAGTTCAATGTGACCAAGTTCATCACCCCAGGAAAGGCCAATCTCGTGGCTATGCAGGTTATGCGTTGGTGCGACGGAAGCTACGGCGAAGATCAGGACTTCTGGCGCTTCACAGGCATCGCCCGCGAAGTCTACATGTACGCCCGTCCCAAAACCCACGTACAGGACATCAGCATCGTGCCTGACCTGACGGACAACTACACCAACGGCAAGCTTACGGTAAACGTCAATGTTCTCAATGCCAAGGGCAACTGTATACAGTTCCGCCTCGAGGATGCCGATGGTGCCAAAGTCTATGAGTCGCCCACAGAAGGCAAGATGACCAACAACAAGCAGTTCATCTCGATGGAGGTCAAGAAACCCCATCAGTGGACTGCAGAAACCCCCTACCTCTACACCCTCTATACTACGCTGAAGGATCAGAAAGGCAATGTTCTCGAAGTGGTGTCGCAGAAGGTGGGCTTCCGCAAGATTGAAATCACTGGCGGACAATTGCTGGTCAATGGCAAGGCAGTCCTCTTCAAGGGCGCCGACCGCCACGAACTCGACCCCGACGGTGGTTATGTGGTGAGCGTAGAGCGCATGATACAGGACATCAAGATTATGAAGCAACTGAACATGAACGCCGTACGCACCTGCCACTATCCCGACGACCCGCGCTGGTACGACCTTTGCGACCAGTACGGTATCTACGTCGTGGCTGAAGCTAACTTTGAGAGTCATGGCATGGGTTACGGCGACCGCCGACTGGCGCAAGACCCGACGTACAAGCAGACCATCGTGGAGCGCAACGAGGCGAACGTGCGCATACAGAAGAACCACCCGAGTGTCATCTTCTGGAGCCTTGGTAACGAGAGTGGCTACGGCGACAATTTTGAGGCTGCCTACGACCGCGTGAAGGAACTCGACCCCTCGCGCCCCTGCCAGTACGAGCAGGCCGGACAGAACGGCAAGACGGACATCTTCTGCCCCATGTACTACGGTTACGACGGCTGCGAGAAATATGCTCAGGGCGACAATCCACGTCCCCTCATCCAGTGCGAGTACGCCCATGCCATGGGCAACTCTATGGGCGGCTTCAAGGAATACTGGGACCTCATCCGCAAGTACCCCCACTATCAGGGCGGCTTCATCTGGGACTTCGTCGACCAGGGTATCCGCGGCATCAGTAAGAAGACCGGCAAGCAGATATGGATGTACGGCGGCGACGAAGGCCGCTACCCCGCCAGCGACCATAACTTCAATTGCAATGGCGTGATAGCCCCCGACCGCTCGCTCAACCCACACGCCTACGAGGTGCAGTACATCCACCAGAACATCTGGGTGCGCAACTTCGATGCCGAAAAAGGCTCTATGGACATCTATAACGAGAACTTCTTCACCGACCTTTCCAACGTTCGTGCCACCTTTACCCTGCTGGCAGAGGGTAAGCCTGCAGGGAGTGTGACTGTGGACAAATTGAACGTAGCCCCGCAGCAGACGGTTCGCGTCACGGTTCCCGGTTTAGCAGATATGATTGTTAAACCAAATGAGCCCCGTGCTGAAATACTGCTCAACATCGACTTTATCCTGAATCAGCAGAACGGACTGTTGATGGCAGGCGAAGTAGTTGCACGTGAGCAGGTTGAAATACGGGGTGGTGTGGTCGATCCTCGTGTTTTCCCAGAGATGGAACTTCTACCAACAAACAAAGCAGAATGGGAAGAGATTGTTCGTACGTGTGAAATTGACGTCGACAGCATGTTGGCCTGCTACACCCTCACTGCAAACGGTGTCAGTGTAACCGTCAATCGCTGGACTGGCGAACTGGACTATTATGATGTTGATGGTAAGCCCATGTTGGAGGCCGATTACAGCGTCGTGCCCAATTTCTGGCGTGCTCCGACGGATAACGACTACGGTGCAGGCCTACAGCATCGTTTCCGCCAGTGGAAGAATGCCGACCGCAAACTGAAGTATGTTGACATTATGCAGTTTAAGAAATATGCAGAAATAGTTGCATCCTACAAAATGACAAGTTTGGATGCAGAACTCCGCATTGGTTATCGCCTCAACACGGATGGTACACTCTATATCCATCAGAGCCTCGACGTGAATGAGGAGGCTAAGGATAAGCCGCAACTGTTCCGCTTCGGCATGCAATGGGTGATGCCCGAAGAGTATGGGACTGTGCGCTACTATGGTCGTGGTCCTGTGGAGAACTACATCGACCGCAACAACTCACAGCGCCTAGGCCTCTACACGGCTAAAGTCAGCGACCAGTACTGGGGCTACATCCGTCCGCAAGAGAGTGGCAACCACACCGACGTCCGCTACTGGGAGGTGCTCGACAAAACTGGTCGCGGTTTGAAGTTCACACCCATGGGTAAGATGGAGGCCAGTGCCCTGAACTACCTGCCCGAGGACCTCGACGACGGCCCACGCAAGGATGCTCATCAGAGTCACTCTGGCGACTTGACTCCGCGCCCCTTCACCGTCGTGCAGTTGCAGGCACGTCAGTTCGGTCTGGGCTGCGTCACCAGTTGGGGCGCATGGCCTCGCGGTGAGTACCAGATGCCTTGGCAGGACTACAACTTCTTCTACATGGTGACGCCCGTGAGGTGAGAAGGACGGCAATACATAAATACAAACCAAAGAGCGAGGCCCGCGATTCAGTTCGCGGGCCTCGCTCTTTGATTTATGCCCAGGCTTGTAGGCGGCCAGTCTTTCTACTTTTGTTCAGTTGCGGAATGTCAGGTGGTTGCTCTGGGCTTCCACGGTGATGGGCCGTGTTTTGTCAATGCCCGTGCCCAAGAGGGCTTTCGAGAGGTCGTTCAGCAAGAAGCGCTGGATGGCACGCTTCACGGGCCGTGCGCCGAAGTCGGGGTCGTAGCCCTCGCGGGCCAGGAAGTCGATGGCCTCCGGGGTGACGTTGAGCGTCACGCCGTTCTGTGTGAGCATCCGCTGGAGATTGTTCAACTGAAGTTGAACCACTTGACGGATTTCCTCTTCCTTCAACGGATGGAAGGTGATGACTTCGTCGATACGGTTCAGAAACTCGGGGCGCATGGCCGTGCGCAGTTGCTCTTGGCGCAAGTTGGAGGTCATGATGATGATGGTGTTCTTGAAGTTCACCGTACGGCCCTTCGAGTCGGTTAGCCGACCGTCGTCGAGCACTTGCAGGAGGGTGTTGAAGACGTCGGGGTGGGCCTTCTCAATCTCGTCGAAGAGCACCACCGAGTACGGTTTCCGCCGCACGGCCTCAGTCAGTTGTCCGCCCTCGTCGTAGCCGACGTATCCTGGAGGCGCTCCGATGAGGCGCGATACCGAGAACTTCTCCTGATACTCCGACATGTCTATGCGGGTCATCATCTGTTCGTCGTCGAAGAGGTATTCGGCCAGTGCGCGAGCCAGTTCCGTCTTACCGACACCCGTGGTACCCAGGAAGATGAAGGAACCGATGGGGCGCTTCGGGTCTTGCAGTCCGGCCCGGCTGCGGCGCACGGCATCGCTGACGGCCTGTATGGCCTCGTCCTGTCCGATGACGCGGCGGTGCAGTTCCTCTTCGAGGTGCAGGAGCTTGTCGCGTTCGCTCTGCATCATTTTCGACACGGGTATGCCCGTCCAGCGACTTACGACGTCGGCAATGTCGTCGGCGGTCACTTCCTCCTTGACCATGGCCTCGCCACCCTGTGCCTCGCGCAGTTGAGCCTTGATTTGCTCAATCTCCTGCTCCAGCGATTGCAGTTTGCCATAGCGTATCTCGGCTACGCGGGCATAGTCGCCCGAGCGTTCGGCGCGTTCAGCCTCGAACTTCAGTTGCTCGATTTGCTGCTTGTTCTGCTGTATGCGGTTCAGCAACTCCTTCTCGCCCTGCCACTTGCTGCGGAACTGCGTCTCCTGCTCCTTCAGGTTAGCGATTTCTTTTTCTAGATTTTCTAGTTTTTCTAGATTATCTAGATGGCCTAGGCTGTCTTTTTCGCGCTTGATGCTCTCACGCTCGATTTCCAGTTGGGTGAGCCGACGCGTGATTTCGTCCAGTTCCTCGGGCACGGAGTCGCGCTCCATGCGCAGTTTGGCAGCCGCCTCGTCCATGAGGTCGATGGCCTTATCGGGCAGGAAACGGTCGGTGATGTAGCGGTGCGAGAGCTCCACGGCGGCTATGATGGCATCGTCCTGTATGCGCACCTTGTGGTGGTTCTCGTAGCGTTCCTTCAGTCCGCGCAGGATGCTGATGGAGGAGGGCACGTCCGGCTCGTCCACCATGACACTCTGGAACCGTCGTTCCAGTGCCTTGTCCTTCTCGAAGTACTTCTGGTACTCGTCCAGCGTCGTGGCACCGATGCTCCTGAGTTCGCCACGTGCCAGTGCAGGCTTCAGGATGTTGGCGGCGTCCATGGCCCCCTCGCCCTTACCAGCACCCACGAGGGTGTGAATCTCGTCGATGAACAGGATAATCTGCCCCTCGCTCTTCGTCACCTCATTGACGACGCTTTTCAGTCGTTCCTCAAATTCGCCCTTATATTTGGCACCGGCGATGAGTGCACCCATGTCCAGCGAGTAGAGCTGTTTGTCGCGCAGGTTCTCGGGCACGTCGCCCCTGAGGATGCGGTGGGCCAGGCCTTCCACGATGGCCGTCTTACCCGTGCCCGGTTCGCCGATGAGGATGGGGTTATTCTTGGTGCGGCGTGAGAGGATTTGCAGCACACGGCGTATTTCGTCGTCGCGGCCGATGACGGGGTCGAGTCTGCCGGCGCGTGCCTCATCTACCAGGTTCTTGGCGTACTTCGAGAGGCTCTGGTACGTGTCCTCGCTCGACTGCGATGTCACTTTCTGTCCGCCACGCAGTTCCTGAATGGCCGCTGCCAGTTCCTTTTCCGTCATGCCGGCGTCCTTCAGAATCTTCGATGCCGTGCAGTTCACGGCCAGGATGGCCTGTAGCATGTGTTCCAGACTGACGAATTCGTCGCCTCCACGTTGGGCAATGTCCTCGGCACGGTTCAGTACGTCGTTGGCCTCGCGGCTCAGATAGGGCTCGCCGCCGCTGACGCGGGGCAGACTGCCTATTTGTGCATCGGTGGCCTGCTGCACGAGGGTGGGGGAGATGCCCAGTTTCCGGAAGACGAAGCCTGTCACCTGTTCGCCCACCTTCAGTATTCCGGCCAGCAGATGTTCGGGTTCGATGTTCTGCTGCCCCTGTTGCTGTACGCGCTTCACCGCCTCCTGGACGGCCTCTTGCGCCTTGATGGTAAATTTGTTCAGATTCATACTTCTTTCTCCTTTCTTTCTTTTGTTCTTTTCTGTCCCAGGGGTTACAAACTCCGACGCAAAGCCCTGTCCTGGGGCATTTTGTCGCTTTTCGTGACAAGTTGGCAAGTCCGCAACCTCTTGGGGACGCTTCTGGGACGGGGAGCGTAGGGCCCATTTTCGTCCCGCGCAGGTTGGCGTTCCGTCCCGTACGGCTTTGGCCTCCGTCCTGCCCAGCTTTGGCCTCCGTCCCGTACGGGACGAAGCTCCGACCTATTAGCGTGCGTGCGCGTGTGCACACACGTACCTTTTATATTATATCGTATCGGGTGAAGCCTATTGCAGAAACCGATTTTTTTTATTATCTTTGCAACCGCCTTGCACACGATGCGATGAGCCGGAAACAGATACTTTTGCAGAAGCTGCGCGACGGAGGCAGCATGGGCCGACGGGAGAAACTGTCCCTCGTCCTGACCCTCAGTGTGCCTGCCATCCTGGGGCAGCTCAGCACCATCGTGATGCAGTACATCGATACCATGATGGTGGGACACTTGGGGGCCAACGCCACGGCCAGCATCGGACTGGTCTCGACCACCTGCTGGCTCTTTGGCGGTCTGACGGCCTCCATCGGGGCAGGCTTCAGCGTACTGGTGGCCCATCACATCGGGGCGAAGGAGTACGAGGAGGCGCGTAACGTCCTGCGCCAGGCCCTGATGATCTGCATGTCGCTGGGCGTGCTTATCTCGCTCTTCTGTGTCAGCATCCACTCGTGGTGGCCCCGTGCCCTGGGCGGTTCGCCTGAGGTGGCGGCTCTCTCGTCGCAGTACTTCCTCATCTGGGCCTTGACGGTTCCCGTCAATCAGTTGCTCTTCCTGTCCAACGGCATGTTGCGCAGCAGCGGCAACATGAAGACCCCCATGCTGCTGGGCATCATGATGGCGGCCCTCGACGTCCTCTTCAACTTCCTCCTCATCCCCCTATGGGGAGTGGTGGGGGCAGCGCTGGCCACGACGATTGCCTCTGTCATCACCACGGGCTGTAGCTTCGGCTATCTCATCACCCGCAGCCCGGAACTGGCGCTATTCAGAGGTGAGAGGAGAGAGGCGAGAAGTGAGAGTAATGTATCAGCCTCTTTAAGTGATTCTCAAGAGGAAAATGTCTCCTCTCACCTCTCACCTCTTACCTCTTACCTCTCTCCCAACCTCCCCATCATCCGCCGCGCCTTCCGCATCGGTCTGCCCATGGCTGTGGAGCATGTCGTCTTCTGTGGGGCCATGATTGTCAGCACCATCATTGTAGCTCCGCTGGGGGCCGTGGCCATTGCAGCCAACACCATCGGCGTGGTGGTGGAGAGCCTGTGTTACATGCCAGGCTATGGCATTGGCGATGCAGCCACTACGCTGATAGGCCAGAGCTACGGGGCGAAGCGCGGCGACCTGATTCGCGCCTTCTCCGTGCTGTCCGTCGGGCTGGGCGTGGGTGTGATGACCTGCCTCGGCGTGGTGATGTACCTGGCCGCGCCCCAGTTGATGCAGATGATGACCCCCGACGTGGCGGTGCAGGCTGCAGGCACCATGGCCCTGCGCATCGAGGCCTTTGCCGAACCCATGTATGCCGCCTCCATCGTGGTCTATGGTGTCTTCATGGGATTGGGCGACACACTCGTCCCCTGTATCATGAATCTGGGCAGCATCTGGCTGGTGCGCATCCCCTTGGCCTACGTCCTGGCGCAAACCATGGGGCTCAGGGGCGTCTGGCTGGCCATGTGTATAGAGCTCACCGTGCGTGGTATCATCTTCCTGCTGCGCCTGCGGCTGAAAAAGATTCACATCACAGAATAATTCGTGTCAATTGGTTATAAGTATTATCTCAACACAGAGTTTATCATTACATGAGAGGACGCAAGAGAGACCAAAGGTCCTGCACAGAGGCCTTACGGCGAGGCGATAGGGCGTAGTTTCTCTGTGAAGCATCTTCGATGCCTCTTGTATAACTCCACTTAAATATATTCTCTGTGTTAAAAATAATATCAGCCAATTTTGATTAGTTACTTAATAAAAGATATATAGTATATGAAAGTGATTAAGAATCAAGAGTTCGGCGGCGAGCGTCCGCTCTATCGCGAACATGACCTCCGCCTCGAAGGGGTCACCATCCACCTTGGCGAGTCAAGTATTAAGGAAACCTACAACATTGAGGCCCAGGACTGTCGCTTCGAAGGGAAATACGTCCTCTGGGAGTGCCGGGGATTCGACGTCCGCAACTGCCTCTTTGTCCCCACGGCCCGTTCCTCCGTATGGTACAGCCGCGACTGTCGCATGACGGACTGCCGCATCGAGGCACCCAAGATGTTCCGTCGCGTCTCCGGCATCACACTGCGCAACTGCGAGTTCACCGACGGGCAGGAAATGCTCTGGGACTGCGACCATGTGGATATCCAGGACTGCCGCATCCAGAACTGCGACTACCTCTTCATGCACACTTCAGACATCCGCATCGACCGCTATCGTCAGGACGGCAACTACTCCTTCCAGTACAGCCGTAACGTGGAGATTCGTAACGCCGTCCTCAACACCAAGGACGCCTTTTGGGAGACAGAGAACGTCACCGTCTATGACTCCGAAATCAACGGCGAGTACCTTGGCTGGTACAGCAAAAACCTCCGTCTCGTCCGCTGTCACATCACTGGCGAGCAGCCCCTCTGCTACTGCGAAAACCTCGTCCTCGAGGACTGCACCATGGGCGAGGATGCCAATCTGGGCTTTGAGTACAGCACTGTCCATGCCACCATCAACGGCCCCGTCCACAGCATCAAGAACCCCACCTCTGGCAGCATCGTCGTCCGCGGCACCGTCGGCGAAATCATTATTGATGAGAACCGCAAGGCACCTGCCGACTGCATCATCGAAGTTGTGGCACCTTAAACTATGAACTATGAACTATGAACTTTGAACTATGAACTACGATTTTAACGAAATCATCCCCCGCCGTGGCACCGACTGTGTGAAGTGGGACGAATGCCCCGACCCCGACCTGCTCCCTCTCTGGGTGGCCGATATGGACTTCCCTGCTGCCCCCTGCATCCAGCAGGCCCTTCAGCGCCGTCTCGACCATGGTGTCTTCGGTTACGTCCACGTCCCCGAATCCTACTACCAAGCCGTCGTCCGCTGGTTCAGTCGCCGCCATGGGTGGCAGATGCAGCGCGAGCACATC
This sequence comes from Bacteroidaceae bacterium, assembly GCA_017464345.1. Classification (GTDB taxonomy): domain Bacteria; phylum Bacteroidota; class Bacteroidia; order Bacteroidales; family Bacteroidaceae; genus Physcousia. Next base: position 4,571 of record JAFUAH010000019.1, on the reverse strand, counting down.
CTCTACACCATCGGTGTCGTGCCCGCCATCGCAGCCATTCTGCAAAGTCTCACCCGCCCTGGCGACAAGGTGCTCATGCAGACACCCGTCTATAATTGTTTCTTCTCCTGCCTCCGCAATGCCGGCAACGCACTGGTCGAGAATCCCCTCATCCGCCGGGACAACCATTATGAGATAGATTTCGACGACTTCGAGCGCAAGATTGTCGAGGAGGACGTGAAACTCTTCCTCCTCTGCAATCCTCACAACCCCACGGGACGTGTCTGGACACCCGACGAACTCCGTCGCATGGGCGACATCTGCCTGCGCCATGGTGTCTTCGTCGTCAGCGACGAGATTCACAACGAACTCGTCATGCCGGGCCATCACTACACCCCCTTTGCCAGTCTCTGCCCCGAGTTTGCCCAGAACTCGGCCGTTTGCACCTCGGCGAGCAAGAGTTTCAACATCGCAGGCCTTCAGTTGGCCAACATCACCGTCCCCGATGCCCGGAAACGGGCCCTCATCGACCGTCGCATCAACATCAACGAGACCTGCGATGTCAATCCCTTTGGCGTGGTGGCCCTGCAGGCTGCCTACACGCCGGAAGGGGAGGAGTGGCTGACCCAGCTGATGGAGTATATCCATGGCAACTATCAGTACCTGGCACAGTTCCTGAGCGAGAACATGCCACAGGTTGCGCTCACCCGCATCGAGGGCACCTATTTGGCCTGGATCGATTGTGCGGCCTTCGGTCTTTCCTCCAAGGTGCTGGAAACGCGTTTGCGCGAGGAAGCCCACGTCTGGTTCACTGCGGGCGAGGCCTACAATCCCTCCGGCAGCACCTTCTTGCGCATCAACCTCGCCTGCCCACGGAGCATCCTTGCCGAGGCCCTGCAACGCTTCGCCTCCTTCCTCTCCACCCTCTGATAGGGATATGTCCAGTAATCAGACAAAATGTCGCCAAAAAGGGGCTAAAATGGATTGAAGTGTCGCTTATTTGACGATTTTTTACTATCTTTGCGGCGTAAACGCTGCGAGTTTGCTCACGATTGGCCATTGATGCAAGCATCATGGCTCTCGCTTCGCTCGGCTTTGCCGCTTGGCTTGTCCAAAAATCGCAGACTTGCATACAAGATTATGGATATTTTAGGACAGACATCTGTACAGTCGATACTGTTTTTCATCCTCTACGGCGTGACGGGAGCGGTGCCGCTATTGGCGGCCCTCTACCTGCTGTTGCGCCGGGGCAATGCTTTCGCGCCGGACATCACGCCGCCGGTGCGACTGCGCCGTTGGGCGGCAGCGTTCTTTATTATGGCGGTGCTGGGGCATGTGTGGTGGATGCTGTTCTATGTCTATTCCCGTGACCTTCGGTTTCTGGATGCTGTGCCTCCTTCGCCGGGCTACGTGGCGGTGGTCGTGCTCGACTGCGTGTCGCTGCTCACCACCCTCGCCGGCACGCTGCTCTCCATGCTGCAGGACCGCCGACGGTCTGTTTGGCCCGCTTTCGTGGCCATGGTGCCGTTCTTGGTGCTGGGCGGCGTGCTCATAGTCTATCCCAGTCAGCAGATCTTGCTCGTGGCCATTGCCTACGTTCTGTTGCTCTATGTGCTCTTTACCATCTATATGGTGCTTGCCGTCAGGCGCTACGGGCGCTGGCTGAACGACAACTATGCCGACCTGGAGAACAAGAAGGTGTGGCTCAGTCAGGTGGTGACACTCGCTTGTTTGCTGCTGTTCATGCTCTACACGCTCGTTGAAATCGATGCCACCCTCTTGATGTTCCTTTTGCATTTCACCGAACTCGCGCTATTCGGCCTGCTGCTGTGGAGGGTGGAGACGCTGCCGCAGTTGGAGGCTGCGCCGGCAGACGAAAAGTACATCCCACAGGCTCAGGAAAGCCCGGTTGGCGCCGCGCCGGCAGAATCTACGTTTGTCCCCGATACAATGCCAATAATGCCAATAATGCCGATGCAGCAGGAACAGCCTGAACAGCAGCCGTCGGCCAATCCTGTCAGCATCGACCTTGCCCAGATCGAGCAACTGCTGAAAGAACACTGCGTGGATACGCGACTCTACCTGCAGCACAACTTGACGCTACAGCAGTTGGCCCAGGCCGTGGGCACCAACCGCTACTATCTCAGTCAATATTTCTCGCGGCAGGGTATCACCTACAACATCTACATAAACAACCTGCGCATCAATCACTTCATCAACCGTTATCAGGAGTTGGCTGCTGCCGGTCAGCCCATTGTCGCCCAGCAGCTGTCCAGCGAGAGCGGCTTCCGCAGTTACAGCACCTTCGCCCGTGCCTTCGTGCTGCGCACCGGCCAGAGCGTCACCGCCTGGATGCGCGACTCGGGGGGGGTAATTCTCTAAGAGAGCCTTAGCATAAGAAATTTAGCATAAGAAAAACTATGTCCGCCGAGACATCCGCAAGGATGGGCTCGGCTTTTTATTTTACACGAATTCTTGGACGAGCCAAGTGCGTAGCGAGTCTCACGAATTCACCATAAATAATTAATGAATAATTCATGTTCAATTCATGGAAATTCGTGTTAAAGAAGTGCTGCGCCGACTGGTCAAATTTGCAATTCGGACTGGTCAAATTTGCAAAATCATCAAATCTGCAAAACTTACTCATCAAATCTGCAAAACCTTCCGAGGCGGCGGATTCGGGCGCGGCTGATTCGCGGATTTTTTGTAAATTCGTGTCATTTTTAGCAAGCAAAACCTGATAGATTATGTACGAATACGAAGGATTGCAAGACGTGATTTTCATCGCTCTCTACTGCGTGGCGGCATTCGCTGCGCTCGTGGCGGCGGTGTATCTGCTCTGGCGACGGGGCAACGCATTCATGCAGGAAAAGGGGCCGGAGAGCGTGAAGACGATTAAGACCCCGAGCGGGGCAATGCGTGTGCCCCAGCCAGTGCGGTCGAGCCTGAGGCTCAGGCGGTGGACGGCGGCGCTGATGCTGGCCATCGTGGGCAGCCACGTATGGTGGTACGTCTTCGGCCAGGTCTGGCTGACTGACGACCGCTTGGTGCGCAACATCGTGAACATCTGTCTCGACCATGTGACGCTCGTGCCGCTCACGATGGCGGTGCTGCTCGCCATGGTGCAGGACCGGCGCCGCCCTCTCTGGCCGTGGCTTGTGGCCGAGGTGTTGGCGGTGATGGTAACAGCCATCGTGGGCATCGCCCGGCGCGACGAGTTCTGGGGCTACGACGTGCTGCCCTACTGCCAGTTGGCGCTCATCGTCGGCTTCATCGTCTATTACGCCCTCGCGCTGTGGCGCTACGGTCGCTGGCTGCGCGACAACTACGCCGACTTGGAGCACAAGGAGGCGTGGCAGAGCCTCACGTTCGCCGTGGGCCTCTTCGTGGTCTACGAGGTTTACACCAGCAACAGTGGCGAACTTCTGCGCGAATATCTCTCGCAGGTCGTCACGCTCGTCATCATCGCCTTCCTGCTGTGGAGGGTGGAGACGCTGGAGGAACTGGAGGAGTTCTAAAAAGACAAGGAGGCAGGAATGTCTTTAACTTCGATAACTTCTTTCGCTCGACCTCTGGTCGCTTGCAAGGCAAGAACTTCGATAACTTCTAAAAAAAGAGTAATGACGACAATAAGATGCCCGAAATGCAGGAAGGAGACCTCCTTCGAGATGCCTCGCGACGCGATCGACGAGGACGGCGAGATATACCGCTGCCAGCACTGCGGCTGGCCGTTCCACTATAAATAAGGTGGAGAAGACAAGAAGCGTTCTTTGACATACTGAGACATTACGGATATTATTCTCCAGGATTTGGAAGATTTCTCGCCGCAAGGCGACTAATCTCACGAAAATTGTTGTATCTTTGCAGCGTAGATAACGTAAAAACGCAAGGAGATATGGCAATAACAACCGCAAGAAGACGACATGCATCACAGCCCGTCATCAAGGCGTGGAATGTAGCAAAGGAACTCGACTACAGCGACAAACTGGAGTTGGTGACGATGCTCATAGAGAGCGTAAAGCCATCGTCGGCCCACAAGGCTGTGGAGGCCGACGACGAGGAATACTCCCTGCGCCCCTTCACCATGGAGGAACTGAACGCAAGGATTGACCAGGCCGAGCGTGACATAGCCGAAGGTCGGGTCTATGACTTCGACGAGGCGATGGACGAACTGGAAAAGGAGTTTGCAGAAGAAGACCGCAAACATTGGCCATGAAGAGCCTCTTTTAGCCGAGCGCCCTGTGATGTACAGAAGTTATGTGATGAACCGCCTCGACAAAATCGTCTATCGCATCGATGGCGACATCATCTACTTCGTTGCCTTCTGGGACGTAAGACGCGACCCCACCACATTGGCAAGCGAGGTCAAGTAGTTTCCCCACACCCCTACAGAAAGATAATTAAAAACGATACGATTATGGAAGCAACGACAACAAGAAAAACCTCAAGACGGAGGAAGCAACTTTCTCCCGAGGAAAGGAAAGCCATCAATGCCGCAAAGCCGGCAGGCAACAAATACGTGGAGGCCGCCAGAAGACACCAGGGCGAAGTCTGGGTGAAAGACCCGATGCTGATGCTATGAGATACCTGCT
>JAFUAH010000018.1 GCA_017464345.1 Bacteroidaceae bacterium | reverse complement strand
GAACCCTCTGGTCCGATGGACTGGAGGGTTTCTGCGTGTTTGCTATAGGGTTACTTATTCTTCTTTATGTTAAGAAAACTGCGAATACTATGGCACAAGGGATGGTTAAGGGGCAGCGGACAGAACCTTTTGAATGTCCTCGATGTATTATCTTGTAAGCCCTTGGGGGACCTGTGTCAGAGTGACGGGGCTTTTTGTGTTTCCTTTTAAAGGATGTGTTGTTGAGGGATTTATATAGAAGACGGTTGCCTGAGGATGAAATGTTGCTCTTGGTTGAGGATTATTTCTTCTTGATTTAACATGGTTCGTAGAACTTGGAGAAAGCGTTGTCGTTCAAAACCTGTATAATCGATGTCCCGTGGGGCGATGGGGCCTTTTTGGATTTGTTTTAATAATGAGGCACGTATTGCTTCAATCTCATCTTTGGATGTACTCTTGTCTTGAAGACAAATATCGCAGCGTCCACAATCTTGTATATTTGTTTCTCCAAAATAGGATAAAAGAAATCGGCTATGACAGTACTCTTTATCTGTTACGTATTGTATCATGGACTGAATACGGCGTTCGTATTGCTTGCGCCTGTCAGCATAAATTTCGGCAGGAAATATAATCTCTTCAGGCTCAATACGGCGACAGACAAAAGTAATGAAGTTTGTTCGTTTGCGTGGAATGTAGTTAATAATTCCACTATGTGCCATTTGTTTCAAGGTGAGATAGACATGATTATAGTCTGTTCCACTTTCTTTGGCTAATGAATATTCGTCAATGTAGACCAATTCCGAGAAAAGTCCTGTATATTTGCGAAGTAGTGTATGTATGATGCGCTCTTCAGTTTCCGAGCGGTTTTGGAGACGATATAATTCTTCCCGGTTTAGTGTAAACATCAGTCGGCTCACAACATCTTCATCTTCCGTATATCTAATGATACCTGTCTTATCTAGGATTAGTAGTGAACTATTCACCTGTACGGGGAAGTGTTTGAATAGATAGCAGAACTCTTGTAAATTAAATTCGCGTGTAATCCCCGTTCCGTCGCCCATAGCCATCTCGAAATAGCAACAAATGTCTTCGTAAACCCGGCGAATATAGTCTGGTTCGGGATAAGTTTCTCCAATACGTTTTAAAAGTTTTGTGCAATCTCGGCTATTGTATAGCAGGACGGCATAGGCTTGTTTCCCATCACGTCCAGCACGTCCAGCTTCTTGGAAGTAAGCTTCTGGCGAGTCTGGAATCTCGTAATGTATAACCAATCTAACATCAGGTTTGTCGATACCCATACCAAAGGCATTTGTAGCCACCATAATCCGGAACCGATTGTTCTGCCATCCACTCTGCCGTTCGTCTTTTTTTACTTGTGGCAATCCTGCGTGATAATTCGTAGCCGTGAACCCTTTTTTTATGAGGTATTCAGCCAGTTCCTGGGTTTGCTGTCGGTTTCGAGTATAAATAATAGCCGAACCGGGGAGACTCTGCAGAATGTGAATCATCTCATTCTGTTTGTCATCACACTTCCGGACAATATATGTCAGGTTTTTCCGCTCAAAACTCATTCTGCAGATCTTGTATCCGGTGCGGAAATGGAGTTTTTGTTGGATGTCTATCACGACATCAGGGGTGGCTGATGCCGTTAGTGCCAGTATCGGGACATTGGGTATAATACTTCTAATTTCTGCAATTTGTAAGTAGCTGGGGCGGAAGTCGTACCCCCATTGTGAAATGCAATGAGCTTCATCTACTGTGATGAAACTGACTGTCATGTGCCGTAGCTTGGTTTGGAAGAGTTCTGTCCCGATACGTTCTGGCGAGACGTATAGAAATTTGTAGTCACCCAAAACGCAGTTTTCTAATGCTGTGACAATTTGGTTATGTGTCATGCCTGAATATACGGCAGTGGCTTTTATTCCACGGCTCCGTAGGTTCATCACTTGGTCGCGCATGAGTGCTATCAGTGGAGTTATGACAATACACGTGCCTTTCTGGGCCATGGCAGGCACTTGGAAGGTAATACTCTTCCCTCCCCCCGTAGGCATAAGGCCCAAAGTATCATGCCCCGCGCCAATGCTCTCTACGATGTCCTGTTGAATACCCCGGAAATCCTCGTAGCCCCAATATCGCTTCAGGATGTCCTTGTATTGCATGCCTATGTCTCTTTGCCTGTGGGGCGAATATCCTCTATCTGTAGTTGTACCTCCCCTCGTTTGTGTGTATTCTCTTCGATGGCATAGACTATGTCAAATGATTGTTTTGTCTTGATGTAGCGTGCTTGTGAGCTTTGTCCGAAAGCTATGCCATTCATGACATTGTTGCTTTTGTTGTCCACCAGCTCCAGTTTGATGTGTTCTTGTTCTCGTCCTACAACTTTGCTTGTGCCATAGTCGTAGACCTGCCTGGTGCAGAAGTTGGGCCGTGGGTTTTCCGGTCCGTAGGGTTGCAGTCGTTTGAGATCGGTGAAGAACTTATGGTTGATTTCCTTAAAGTCGATAGTGGCCTCTATGTCTATCTGTGCCAACGTCTGTGTCGGATCGATATTCTCTTCGACATACAGTTCAAATCTACGTCTAAATTCTTCGACGTGTTCTACTTTCATGGTCAAACCTGCGGCATAGGTGTGACCGCCAAAGTTCTCGAGCAAGTCACGGCAGCTTTCTACCGCTTTGTAAACATCAAACCCGCCCACGGATCGTGCAGACCCAGTAGCCATGTCATCACTGCGTGTAAGTACGACAGACGGTCGGCAGTATATTTCAGTCAGACGGGATGCCACGATGCCTATAACGCCCTTGTGCCATTCCGGGTTATAGATGACGATGGATTTCTTTTCGTGTTCATGGTCCAGTGTTTCCACAATGCGATTGGCTTCTTCCGTCATGGCCTTGTCCAGATCCTTCCGTTGGTCGTTGTAGTGGTTGATAAGATTGGCCCTCATGTGTGCCACTTTTTCGTCTGTCTCCACTAATAAAGCCACAGTCTCCTTGCCATTTTGTATGCGTCCAGATGCATTGATGCGAGGCCCAATTTTGAAAATGATGTCCCCCATGGTGATTTCTTTGCCAGTGAGTCCACAGACATCGATGATGGCCTGCAGTCCAACGCTGGGGTTGGCATTTATCTGTCTCAGCCCATGGTAGGCCAGCACACGGTTCTCTCCCATGATGGGTACGATGTCTGACGCGATGCTAACGACGCAGAGATCTAGCAAAGGTGTCAGCTTGGAGAATTCGATGCCATTGCTTTGGGCAAAGGCTTGCATAAACTTAAAGCCCACGCCACAGCCCGAGAGGTCGGCATAGGGATACGTTCCGTCAGGGCGTTTGGCATTCAGTATGGCCACGGCGGGTGGCAAGACTTCATCTGGCACGTGATGGTCGCAGATGATGAAGTCTATGCCTTTTTGTTTAGCATAGGCAATAGTGTCAATGGCCTTGATGCCACAGTCCAGTACGATTATCAGTTTTACTCCTGTGTCATAGGCATAGTCCACGCCTTGTGTGGAAACGCCATACCCTTCATCGTAGCGGTCGGGGATGTAGTAGTCGATGTTGGAGTAGAATTGCTGTAGGAACTTATACACCAGTGCCACGGCCGTACAGCCGTCCACGTCATAGTCTCCGTATACCATGATGCGTTCCTTGCGTCCCAACGCATCGTTGAGTCGCTGAACAGCGATGGGCATATCGCGGAAGCAGAAGGGATCCAGCAGTTCGTTCAGTTGTGGATGAAAGAAGCGACGTGCCTCGGCTACAGTTTGTATGCCCCGATTAAGCAGTAACCGTCCCATGACAGGACTCATATTGAGTCCTTGGGCCAGTTCCACGGCTGTCTTCTTCTGCTCGTCTGTGAGCGATACAAAGTTCCACTGGTAGTTCATTTTCTCGCTTCCTCTTTTTGGGGTTTTCTAGCCCCCTCAGTTTCACTACCGTTTGTGTCTGAGGGGGCTTTTTCGTGTTTCTTAGTTTATTAGGTAATATCCTTAGTTTGCCATACCTGTCGTCGGCTGTATCAGAATCCCAGCTTCTTGCGTATATCCTTGGGTATAGCATTTTTGTTTACCAGGAAATCCATGGTATTGGCAGCGATGAAAGCTTTTGTCATGTACCATGTACCTTTGTAGTCGCCAGTCTCTCCCCAAGAATTCTTTACCATGTAGTACTCCCGTCCGTTTTGGTCTTTGGCAGTACCGTAGATGAGCATACCGTGGTCGTCAGTCAGTTCCCAGTTGTCGAAGCGTTCTTGACGCAATTCCTGCGTGGGTACAATCTCGGGCACGGTGCAGCCCAGCGAGTCGATGAGATTCTTTTTCTTTGCAGCGGTCATTTTCAGCCATTTGGCCATGTCGCTGCCGGCCAGGCTCTCCGTGGCCTTGGTGTCAATGGCGTAGGCCAGTCCATTGCGTGTAAAGCCTTCCTCACTGACATCACCGCCCCAGGCGATAGTGTAGCCCTGAGCTACAGCGTTGTCGATGACGCGCATCATCTCGTCCAGAGGCAGGTTGTAAGAAAGGGGGAAGCGCCAATTGTCCTGCACCTCAACGGCAAATCCCGTGTAGAAGGGGTGATGTGTGTAACTGGTGATGCTGACGTAGTCGTCCAGATTCAGCCCCAGACTCTGCATGAACGTCTTCGGAGTGTAGTTTTTGCCTTCGTAGGTGAAATTTTCGGGACACTTACCCAAGTAGGCATCCAGTATGCCCTGTAAGCCCACTTTCCACTGGTTGCTAAGCTTTTTGGCAGAACTTTTGGCAACGGAGTTTACATAGGGCTCCAGGAGGGAGAAGAACTCATTGAAGTTGTTCAGCGAGTCGCCATAGAGCGAACCGGGGAAGGGCATGGCATTTTCGGGGCAGATGCCGTGGGCCTTTAGTGTGGCCAATACGTCCTCGGCCGAACCACCTTGAGAGAATTGGCAGTCGCCGTGGAAGCGTACGACCTGTATGGCACGTTCCATGTACGTTTTGTTGGCAACGAAGGACTCACAGAGGTCGTAGGTCTTGCCCGTGGCCTTCAGAATCTCAGCTTCGAAAAAGGACAGGGTGGAGTAGTCCCAGCAGGTGCCGGAACGGTTCTGGTCCTTGATGCTGGTGATGGGGTTCTCCTTGATGGTAGTGAACACGGGTTTGTTGTCAGGCTTCTGTTCGGTTTCTTGAGCCTGTGCGCCGATGGCCAATGTGGCCAGCAGGGTGAGAGTGAGGAACTTTTTCATTATGGTAAATTTTTGGTTTTTTGTTTTATGGGGGTATGGGCCTTATGGGGCAATGAACTCTTCTACGTCCTTGATGTGGTAGGGGATAATCTTCTTGCCCAACATGCGGCAACCGTCGTGAGTGATGAGAATGTCATCTTCCAGGCGTATGCCGCCGAAGTCTTTGTATGTCTCGATTTTGTCGAAGCACAGGAAGTCCTTGTTGATGCCCTTGGCTCGCCACTCGTCAATGAGGGCGGGGATGAAGTAGATGCCAGGCTCATCGCTCATGACCCAACCCTCTTGCAGTCGTCGGCCACAACGCAAGGCATTGGTGCCGAACTGTTCCAGATTGGGGCGCACTTCGTCGTCGAAGCCCACGTATGTCTGTCCAAGTCCTTCCATGTCGTGCACGTCCATGCCCATCATGTGCCCCAAGCCGTGAGGGAAGAACATGGCATGTGCGCCGGCTGCCACAGCCTCGTCGGTGTCGCCCTTCATTAGGCCCAGTTCCTTCAGTCGCTCGGTCATCAGACGGGCCACGCCGAAGTGCACGTCCCACCACTTCACGTTGGGCTTTGCCAGAGTCAGGGCGTAGTCGTGACACTCCTCCACGATGCTGTAGATTTCGCGCTGCCGCTGTGTAAACTTACCGCTGATGGGCGTTGTGCGGGTGTTGTCGGAGCAATAGTTCTCGTTTGTCTCTGCACCTGCGTCGCAGAGCATGAGCCGTCCGGCCTCCAGGGGGTGGGGACTAGGATAGCCGTGCATGATTTCGCCGTGCATGGACAGGATGCTGGGGAACGACGTGATGCAGCCTCGGCTGGAAGCAATGCCGCTGATGCGTCCGGCAATCTCCTGTTCCGTCACGCCCGGAGCGCACATCCGCATGGCGGTGGTGTGCATTTCGTAGCCGATGGCACAGGCCCGCTCAATTTCCTCGATTTCGGCCTCGGACTTCACGGCTCGCTGATCGACGACGGCGCGGATGAGTTCCACGCTGGCCTTCTCGCGCTGCTGCGAGGGGTGGATGTCCAGCAGGTCCATGAGCTGGATCATCAGGTCATGGCGATAGGGCGGAAGGAAGTGAATCCTGCGGTTCGTCTGCCGTACTTTCTCTACCAGCGTAGAGAGTTCCTTCATCGGGGCACTGTTCCGCACGCCTGTCTGTGCTGCCATGTCAGCCACGCTATCCACACTTCCGAACCACACGATATCCTCAATGTCGATGTCGTTGCCGAAGAGCCATTCCTGGCCGCTGTCGGCATCGATGACGCCCACCAGTCCGTCGCGTTGCAGTCCGAAGTAGTATAGGAACGTACTGTCCTGCCGGAATTTGTAGATGTTCGACGGGTAGTTCATCGGTGATTCGTTGTTGCCCGTGAGGATGATGATGCCGTTGCCGATGCGCTCGCGCAGGATACGCCGGCGTTCAGTGTAGGTTTGTTTGTCGAATAACATACTCCATAGTTTTTTGCAAAGATAGCGAATTTATTTGGTAATTCTGCCATGCAATGGTTAGTTTTTGCTATCTTTGTGTCGCGAAAAGTAAAAGTTTATGAGAAAATACATCCCAAACTACACGGAAACGTTTCGTGATGAGTTGTTGAAATGGTTTGCCGAGCGCATGGACCGATTGCCTAAGTCGTTGCAGTACAATGCGTCATCTTACTCCTCCGACTTGCACAAGACGGTGGATAGCCTGTCCCGCATGTTACGTGCCAACAAGCCCGGTGTAACCTTCTCGGGCTATATGGAGCAATTGCTGCAAATCAAGGATAAACTGCAGGAACAGGGACTGTAGGGGGCTGTGGCTTACGTCTTTCCCCCTCTTCTTTAGATTTGATGTTTTGCTATTTCCGGATGCTGATGTTGCCCTCGTTGTCGATGAGGGCTTTGTTGTTGGGCACGTCTGCCTCGCTGAGTGACTTCATCTCACGTGCAGCCCGGTGGTCTTTGTCCAGGCGTGGCCCTATGCCGCGTGTCTGCTGCATGGAATGTATTTTCCCTCCGATGAATTTCCCTTTCTCATTGATTTGTACCTCCACCAGTGGCGCGTAGCCCGATATGCCGACGAGGCTGACGTTGTAGGGAGTGCAGAAGTTGCCCAGGCTGTAGGCGATGAAGCGTCCCTTGTAGACCTCTACAGCGCGGGTGACGTGTGGTCCGTGGCCGTAGACGATGTCGGCTCCGTGGTCTACGCAGAAGTGGGCCAATTGCCGCACGGCACCCCGGTTTTCGCCCAGGAAGGTCTCGCTGCCCTGTGGCAGATGGTTCTTGGTGCGTCCCTCAGCTCCGCCATGAAAAGATACGATGACGATGTCCGTCTCCTCCACCAGCCGGTCCACGATGCGACCGACGGTTTGCAGGTCGGTGTGCTTCAGCGTGTAGCTGTTGTGGCCGAAAGCACAGAGTCCTAATTTCAGCCCTTTGCGCTCGATGACGGCTGTCTCCACACGTCCGGCGACACCGGCAAACTTGATGCCTTGTTGTTTCAGACAGCGTTCGGTGGACTCGATACCCTCCTGGCCGAAATCGTTGGCGTGGTTGTTGGCCATGCTCAGGAAGTCGAAGCCTGCTTCGCGGAGCAGCGGTGCGTAGCTGGTGGGAGTGCGGAAGGCATAGCTGTTAGGTCCGCCGCTCTTCCATGTCTTTCCGCCGTCCAGCAGTGTTCCCTCCAGATTGCCCACGGCCAAGTCGGCGCGGCGCAGCAGTGGCTTGGCATCCTTGAACAGGGTGGCCCCGTCGTCGGCCGGCAGCATACGGCTGGGCCATGTGGTGCCCATCATGATGTCGCCCACCATGGCTACGGTGAGTGTGTCCTGGGCGATTAGAGAATGAGAGAATGAGAGAATGAGAAAATGAGAAAGTAAAACGGCCTTCCACAGAATCCCACTTCCGAACGCATTTCTTTTCAGAGGAATTTGAGTACCCTTTTTCATTTTCTACAATTTCTCATTTTCCTTAAAACACGCGCCGGATGCCCACAAAGCGCCGGGTGTAGTACCCGTCGGTGGAATGGCTCACTTTCACGCCCTCATTGGTGCTGGCATGGATGAAGGTGAAGGTCTGCGTCTGAGGGTCTACATCCACGATGATGCCCACGTGGCCCACTCCCTTGCCAGAACGGGGACTGGTGAAGAATACCAGGTCGCCACGCTGCATGTCGCTGCGTTTGACGGGTGTGTTGTGGGCATACTGATCTCGTGAGGAGTTCCCGATGGCATAGTCGCTCTGCCGAAAGACGTAGCTGGTGAATCCGGAACAGTCGAAGGTGGCAGGGCCCTTGCTGCCGTAGCGGTAGCGGGTGCCCAGATGGGAGAAGGCCTCGTCCATGATTTGGTTCACGACGGAGCCGTCGTTCCCGTCCGTAGGGGGCTCGTCGGCATAGAGGAAGTCGAAATTGTCGATTTCCTGTTCTGCGGCGGCGATAGTAGCGTTTTTTTTGTTTCCTTTGCTTTTCTGTCCCCAAAGGGTGCTGGGGCAGGTACATACGAAAAGGGTGAGCAGAGTGTAGGCCAGTATCTTCTTCACGCGTGGTCCTCCCTCCTGCTTAGTTGTATTTCAGGATTTGTCCCAGACGCAGTGTACTGGTCTTGCTGATGTGGTTGAGGCGGCACAGTTTGTCCACAGTGGTGTGGTGCTTACGTGCGATGGCTCCCAGCGTTTCGCCCTTTGCCACCTTGTGGTAGTGCTGCTGCTTTGCCGGGGTGGCAGCCTTCTGGCTGTCGGAGGCATCGGCTACGTCGGTCTTGCTGATGGGCATGGGACGGTCGGCATCGGCATTGTGGAAGACGTAGTAGTCGGCCGTCACGTCTTGGTTGCGGAAGTCGAAGAGCAGGGAGGGATCCAGTGCGATGCCGCAGAAGCGAGTCTCGAAGTGGAGATGGGACGAGGCGCTGCGGCCCGTATTACCGCCCAGCCCGATAGGGGTACCGGCCTTGACGGTCTGGTCCTGGGCTACCAGATTTTTCGACATGTGGCCGTAGATGGTCTCCAGGCCGTTGTGGTGGCGAATGACGACGTAGTTGCCGTAGCCCTTCTCGTCAAAGCGCACGATGCGCACCTTTCCGCTGAATGCAGCGCGTATGGTGTCGCCGGTGTAGACCTTGATGTCCACTCCCTTGTGTTGGCGGCCTCGGCGTAGGCCGAAGTCCGACATCACTATGCGGCTCGTGGCCGGCATACAGAAGTTGCGGAGTTCGATATTGAAAGAGTCGGGCACCTGTGCCTTGTTACGGGCGAAGTGTTCGCCCCAGTTGCCGTAAAGCATGGCGGCAGGGTTCCCTACGATGTCGTCGCGCAGCATACGCCGCAGCGAGACGGAGTCAATGGCTTTCAGTTTGTAGTCGATGGGGGCCTGGCGTGCCAGCAGGTCCTGTGCGGCTGCAGGGGCAGCGGCAGAGAGCGTCAAAATCGTAATTAGCAGGCTTTTAATTATTCTTTTCATGGTCATATTCGCGTTTTCGGTTGCAAAGGTACGAAAAAAATCCGGAATACGCATCATCTCCACCTGTTAAAAATACTTAACACCATATATATAATGGTACATGCGTGCGCGCTCAGGCGCGTATGTATGTAGGTTGGCCCTTCGTTCCGTACGGGATTGGGTTTGGTTCCGTGCGGGTTGGGCCTTGATCCTGTACGGGACGGGCCCCCATCCTGTACGGGCCGCTCTGGGGGCTTCCGGGAGGGGTGGGGGTGCTACCTACTGCCACCCGGCAGCGCGGTACCAGCTGCAGGTGGCGAAGTAGTCGTTCAGCCTGTGGCCGGGTACGGGGATGTACATCGAGAGACCGCAGATGTGGTCACGGTCGGTGATGACGGGTGTGAAGTATCGGCTGAAGGATGTGGCCCACGAATTGCTGGCGTACTGATAGGGTACGGCGCAGTTGGCAACCTGGCGCCACTGCTGATACTCTTCCTCCGTCAGCCAGTGGCCCATGGCGCTGCCCATGTCGAAGTATTCGGGTTTCCACTGTGCTGCGCTGCCGATGCCCATGTAGGGCTGCACGTCGTGGACGTCGGGATACTGGGGTAGGCCTGCGATGCCTCTGGCCGTGGCTTCGGCCAGGGCTTCCAGCTGGCTGGTGCGGACGGCAGAGATGACCAGTCCCTCGGCGTAGCGGTAGTATTCGAAATATTCCTCGGCAATGCGCCATGCCTGGGTGGAGTCGGCAAAGAGATGGGGCATAATCATGTGGTACGGTGCCCCATTGCCGGGAATCTCGGCTGGTGAGCCGATGCACCAGTGCGCGGCGTGGCGCAGTTCGTAGGCCACTTCCACGCCCTGCATGAAGCAAGCGTCGAAGAAGACGTATTCCCAGCTCCGCCCCGTGTTGCTCAGGATGTGGGCCAGCGTGCTGATTTCCATCTCCTTCCCCGTATTGCTCTGGGTGTTGTGCCCATTGTCTACGCCGATGGTCTTCCGCAGTGCGCTGGTGGGTTCCTGGGGCACCCATCCCGAACCGTGGGACCACAGCGTCAGTCCGTAGTGCCGGGCCGGACAGCGACTGATGATGAGGTTCAGCACCTGCTGCATCGTGGTGCTGTCCGTACTCACAGGGTCCGTCTCCAGAGTGTGCAGTATGCGTTCCTCTCCCTGGTTGTCCAAGAGCAGGATGCGGGGGTGGGTGGCGCTGTTGCTGTCGTCGATGTAGATGGCCAGCAGGCAACTGTCTGGTATGTTCCGCACTCCGCGGCGCATCTCAGACAGGTCTTTTTCGGCATAGCTTGACAATGAATTTTCGGCAACGATGTATACGATGGCCACGCTCCGGAACGGGCCAAGGGAGGCTTCGGGTCGGGGCGTGTCGCTGTGGTGGCAGGCGGATAAGAGCAGCGCACCGAAAAGGGCAAAAATGTGAAATTTGAAATTCATGACTGCAAAGTTACGAATTTTTAGGCAATAAAGTGGAATAAAAAACGTTAATAATAGTGTTATGGTATGGACTGACAGAGTGAGGCAGGTGAAAATCCTGCTGGTGCTGACCGCCGTGGTGATAGCCGTGGCCTCGCTGGTGATTTCCCACTTGATGGTGCGCGACCTCATGAAGGAGGAACGCAACAATGTGGGTGTCTGGGCCGAGGCATTGCGCTCGTTCAACAATGCCGACGAGAACACCGACCTGGCCCTGGTGCTCCGTGTCATCGAGGGTAACGAAAATATCCCCACCGTGGTGCTTGACAACGAGGGGCAGGTGCAGACCTACCGCAACCTGCGCGTAAAGGGAAAGACGGCCAGCGATTCGCTCCGCTACATCACTCGTCGGGCACAGGCCATGAAGGCCCGCGGCAACGTCATCCGCATCTATCTCGACACCTCCTCTCCGCAGGGACGGCAGGACTACATGGAGGTCTGCTTCGACGAGAGCCGGATGCTCCAGCGCCTCACCTACTATCCCTACGTCCAGCTGGGCGTGGTGCTCATCTTCGTCGTTGTGGCCATCTTCGCTTTGCTCAGCAGCAAGCGGGCCGAGCAGAACAAGGTCTGGGTGGGACTCTCCAAGGAGACGGCTCACCAGCTCGGAACCCCCATCTCGAGTCTCATGGCCTGGGTGGAGGTGCTGCGCGAGACTTATCCGCAGGACGAACTCATCCCCGAGATGGACAAGGATGTGCGTCGCCTGCAGCGCATCGCCGAGCGCTTCTCCAAGATTGGTTCGCTGCCCGAACCGAAGCCCGAAAACCTGAACGACGTCGTCGAGAACGTGGTTCAGTACATCGGGCGGCGCACGTCGAACAAGGTGCGACTGCACGTCTCTATGCCCGACCATCCGCTCATTGTCAAGATGTCGGCCTCCCTGTTTGAATGGGTCGTGGAGAACCTCTGCAAAAATGCCATTGATGCCATGGACGGACACGGCACCATCACGCTGTCGGCCCGCGATGAGGCGGACTGCTTCTCCGTGGAAGTCAGCGATACGGGCAAGGGCATCGCCAGTAAGAACTTCAGCAACGTCTTCATGCCCGGATTCACCACTAAGAGCCGCGGCTGGGGGCTCGGTCTGTCCCTGGCCAAGCGCATTGTGGAAGAGTATCACCACGGACGCATTTTCGTCAAACATTCCGAGATAGGCAAGGGCACCACTTTCCGCATAGAACTAAAAAAGTACTAGATTCGCAGTTTATAGTGTTAATTTTTCACTTTTAATTTTTCACTTTTAATTTTTATTTGTACCTTTGCACTCCAAATGGTGCATTGCGCCCCGTTTTGTCATGGAAATAATAAGATAACAACTAAAAATAGAACAAAGAAATGGCACATCCTAAAAGAAGACAGTCCAAAACCCGGACTCGCAAAAGAAGAACACACGACGGAGCCGTAGCTCCAACGTTGGCCGTATGCCCCAACTGCGGTGAGTACTACATCTATCACACCGTTTGCCCTGCTTGTGGATACTATCGCGGCAAGGTGGCAATCGAAAAAGAAGCGTAAACTTAGTTGAAATGAAGAATTAAGAAAGAAGAATTAAGAATGTGCTTCGTCTTGGTACAGGGGCAATTCTTAATTCTTCTTTCTTAATTCTTAATCGTATGACAATGATTAATGCAGTAATTACGGGTGTCGGCGGCTACGTGCCCGACTACATTCTCGACAATGAGGAAATGTCGCGCATCGTGGACACCAGCGACGAGTGGATAATGGAACGCATCGGCGTGAAGACGCGCCATATCCTGCGTCCCGAACAGGGCAGCGGTACCAGCTACATGATGGTGCGTGCCGTGCGTCAGTTGCTACAGAAAACACAGGCCGCCCCTGAAAGCATCGAGGCCGTCATCTGTGCCACCACCACACCCGACTATCATTTCCCGTCTACGGCCTCTCTGGTCATCGGTCAGACAGGCCTGACCCAGGCTTTTGGCTTCGACATGGAGGCCGCCTGTGCCGGATTTCTCTACGCCATGGAGGCTGCTGCCAACTACATTCGCTCCGGGCGTTATCGTCGCATCATCGTCTGTGGCGGCGACCACATGTCCTCGATGACCAACTACCAAGACCGCAACACCTGTCCCATCTTTGGCGACGGGGCTGCCTGCGTGCTCATGGAGGCCACTACCGAGGAAGTGGGGCTTATGGACGGATACTATCGGGTGGAGCAGAGCTTTGAGCATCTGCACATGGCAGCCGGTGGTTCGGCCAAGATGCCAAGCCACGAGACCGTGGATGCGCGTGAGCACTTCGTCTATCAGGAAGGACGTGCCGTCTTCAAGCACGCCGTCACCAAAATGTCCGATGCAGTAGAGACCATTGCCAAGCGCAACGGCCTGACGAAGGACAACATCACATGGGTGGTGCCCCATCAGGCCAATGTCCGCATCGAGTCGGCCGTGGCACGCCGGGTGGGTGTGGATGAGAGTCATGTCATGATTAACATCGACCACATGGCCAACACTTCCGGTGGCACTCTCCCCCTCTGCCTGTGGGAGTATGAGCCGCAGCTCCGGAAGGGCGACCGCCTCATCTTCACAGCCTTTGGTGCCGGATTCACCTGGGGCGCCTCTTACATGGTATGGGGCTACGACGGTGCCGCAGAGGCTGCCAAGTCGCCTGCCCAGTTCTACAAGGAAGGCGAAATCTCCCGTGAGGAATGGAAGGCAATATGCACAAGTCGGGCTTCGTAAACATCGTCGGTAACCCCAACGTCGGCAAGAGCACGTTGATGAACCTCCTTGTCGGTGAGCGCATCTCCATCGCCACCTTCAAGGCGCAGACTACGCGCCACCGCATCATGGGCATTCTCAACACGTCAGAGATGCAGATTTGCTTCTCCGACACGCCGGGGGTGCTGAAGCCCAACTACAAGCTTCAGGAGTCCATGCTCCAGTTCTCAGAGAGCGCATTGGTGGATGCCGATGTGCTTCTCTATGTTACAGACATGGTGGAAACTCCTGACAAGAACGGTGACTTCTTGGAGAAAGTGTCCCGGCTGAAGGTACCCATCCTGTTGCTTATCAACAAGATAGACCTTTCGAATCAGACTGAGTTGGAACAGAAAGTGGCCCTCTGGCACGAGGCATTGCCACAAGCCGAGGTATTCCCCATCTCCGCCCTCCACCGCTTCAATGTCGATAATGTGCTTCGCCGCATCCAGGAGTTGCTGCCCGACGGACCCGCCTATTTCGACAAGGACCAGTGGACGGACAAGCCCGCCCGCTTCTTCGTTTCTGAAATCATCCGCGAAAAGATTCTCCTCTACTACGACAAGGAGATTCCCTACTCGTGCGAAGTGGCGGTGGAGTCGTTCAAGGAGACCCCGCGCAACATCCACATCAATGCCGTCATCTACGTGGAGCGCGAAAGCCAGAAAGGCATTATCATCGGGCACCAGGGCGTGGCTCTGAAGCGTGTCAGCACCGAGGCCCGCAAGAGCCTGGAGAAGTTCTTTGGCAAGAGCATCTATCTCGAAGTCTTCGTCAAGGTAGATAAGGACTGGCGCTCTTCAAAGCGCGAACTCGACAACTTCGGGTACAATCCAGCTTGAGGTAAATATATCTGAAGGGGAAAGAAGAGCCTCGCAAGACTGCGATGGCCGTAAAAAATAGTTTCAGTATTTTGGCTTTCCGCTCACTTATTTGTACCTTTGCACCCAGAAACTAAGGATTTTATGGCTTTTTAGGAGAATTGCGGTAAAATAGTTGCAGTACAAGGGGTTTCGAGATGTTCTGGAAGAGAATGAGAACAGTGGATGACAGATTGAATACGGTATGAAGGAAAGATTTGCGTCCCTAATTCGTAACCAAAATCTGAAATTGGGGAAATCGAGGAGAATAGGTTACTTTCAGACATCAAAGAGGCTGAAACTCAGGAAGTTTTTGAAATTTAGCCTACCTTGGTTTGAGTTGCCGATATTTGAATAGATTTGCGTAGTGATCAGATGCTTGACATTGACTAATTTTGCAGACTGAAAGTTAAATGTAAAATTAGTGTAAAAATGAAGAGTACCTACAGCGTAATTTTCTACCTCAAGAGGGAGAAGCTAAAGAAGGATGGAACATACCCGGTAATGGGTCGTATCACGGTTGATGGCACGCAGTGCCAGTTCAGTTGCAAGGTGAACTGCTCACCTGACATCTGGGAAACAAAGGGCGGTCGTGCCACTGGAAAGAGTGTCATGGCTCGTAGCGTGAACATGGAACTTGACAAGATCAAGGCTCGTATTGACAAGTATTACAAGGAGATTGTTGACCGCGACAACTTTGTGACGGCAGAGAAGGTGAAGAATGCTTTCCTCGGGCTGGAATTTCGCCAGCACACGCTGATGACAACGTATGCACAGTGGATTGCCAATTATGAGAAGCAGGTAGAAGGAGGACTGAAGGCCCCTAAGACTCTCAACAAGTACAACGCCGTTTATAAGCATGTAGGGGATTTCCTTCGTTTCCACTATCATGTGTCAGATATGGCTTTGAAGGAGATTGAGCCTTCGTTTATCAGTGATTTTGAGATTTATCTTAAAGCGGAGAAGCACTTTTGCCATAATACTGTCAACATCTACGTAAAACCAATTATGATGCTGATGCACCGTGCTCACGAAAATGGCTGGGTTGCCCGCTATCCTTTCGGTGAGTACAAGATTGGTAAGGCAGAGGTAGACAAGGGCTTTCTGACAAAAGATGAGTTGCAGACATTGATGAACATCCCCAACCTGAACGCCAAACGTTCACTGGTGAGAGATTTGTTTGTGTTCTGCTGCTTTACAGGACTTTCCTGGATTGACTTGAAGAACTTAAAAGAAGAAAACGTCGTCAAGAATCCTGTAGATGGAAGCCTTTGGATTCGGACACACCGACAGAAGACTGGTGTGGCAGAGAATGTCAAACTGATGCCTGTACCATTAATTATCTTGAAGAAGTACAAGGGGCTTTGTGATGACGGTCACGTATTCCCTGTTCCTGCTTTTCAAAGCGGTTGCTTGATGCTGAACACCATAGCAAAAATGTGTGGTATTCAAAAGCATCTGACCTGGCACATGAGTCGCCACACGATGGCAACCGTTGTTTGTCTGGCAAACGGGATGCCGTTGGAAGTGGTTTCATCGGTATTGGGACATAAGAGCATCGAAAGTACCCAGATTTATGCCCGCATCACGCAGGAAAAGTTGGGTTGTGAGATTGATACTCTGGCCTCCAAGTTGGCAAAGATAGAGCAGTTCGTGCCAAACTTTGGCGGTGTTTTAGAATAATAAGGTGGAGGACAAAACTATGATGAAAAGAGACCTCATCGTGTTTGAACACGAAAGATTTGAGTTGACAGGCTACGATGTCTGGATGACTACTGGAGAAATAGCATCACTATTCGGTATAACCATCATGAAGGTGCGCGGCATCATCAGCAGGATGCGTAGGCAACTTGCCGTCAACCTTGATATGCTGAGCAAGTACGACCTCTTGGAGAACGGATATAAGGACGAGATTTTCAACCTTGAATGCATCATTGCCATCTCGTACTACGTCCACACAGGGCTGTCGAGCGAGTTCCGCCACTGGATTTCCGACAGAGTGACCCGGCGCAAGGAGCGGGCAATGATTGTTTACTTCTGAGACGTTTGAAGCCCTGCGCGATTCACATCGGGCAGGGCTTCTCAAATAGTTATGCAAAGAAAAAGTATCGTATGAAAAAATCTTGCTTACTTCCTTCTCAGTGAAATATGAATGTCCTGGTCAATCCGTTCCTCCAGCATATTCCGCATCTTACTGAGGAAATACGTGCGGTTGCCGTTCTTCGTGGCCCGCTGTTTGATGTCGATGTAGATGCGTGAATAAATCTTCGGCTTCAGCCCGAACAAAGGAAAAATGCGGTTGCCCAGTTCCTCCATTGTCAGTTTTCCGTCGTTCAGACACTGCATTTCCTGAAGACCGTACATCAGTTCTACCAGATTAACGATGTCGCCCGTCCAATTCAGACTGCTCGTAGTCTGTGTCTGCTTGATTTCAGTCGTTGGCATATCTTTCACCATCTGTTGCATCTCATGTATAAACTCAATGGCTTCCTCGGCCAGTTCCCTGCCCGATTTCAATGAGCCTATCGCCTTTTTCAGTTCTATCTCAGCGTATGCGAATGCTGCGTAGGTAGCAGCCTTGCCTTCGTGACAGTCAGACAACGCGACCACTTGTTCCATGAAACTGCCAAAGGCAGCATTCATGCTTTCTTCGTTCTTGTCCTTCACCGCACGGATGAAATCCGTGTCGGCCAGAATATCGTATTTCATTGCTATTGCTTCTTTTTACTTGTTACTAAATGCGTTTTGTTTTGCGATCGCACTTGTAACATAAGCATTGTTGCAATAGCCTTGACCCTAACTTTTTTGCATAATTCTGATAACACCCTGACAGACAGCGCAATAAAAAACCGAAAATATTTTTGCCATGAAATTGGGGCATAAAAAAGTGGTTCAAAAACTGAACTACCAGTTCAATATTTGAACCACTTTGACCCTACGAAGGGACTTCTCCTATTTGTTCTTGCCAAATGGATTCTCAATTCCAAGTTTGTCCATCCACTTATAAAGGGTGTTCTTGCTCATTCCGAATAGTTTGACGGCATTGTTGAGACCAGTGGCATGATCTATGACGTAGTTGACACGACAGCGCATATATTCCTCCATGTTCATTGCTCCTGCCGATTCCTTCGGTGGCATCTGTCTATGCCATTGCAGGTCGAAGTCGCCTGCTTCAATTTTGTTGCCATTACTTTTGGCCACGGCATCCTGTATAGCCGCTTTCATCTCCGACACGTTGCCTGGCCACTGATGTCTCATTAACAGACTTTTTGCGTCGGCACTCAGATACTTGTCCTTGTCAGTCATACCAAGAAAGAACTCTGCCAACGGGATAATATCATCCGTACACTCCCTGAGTGTAGGGACGCTTATCTCCCGGTTCCTCAGATAATGAAGAAAGTCTGGCTGCAGCGTTTTTCCTTCATCTGTGCTGCTATTGAGAGTCGCCACAAACATTACATCGGCCTTCTTCTCATATAGTGCGCCGACTGGCTCGTACTCATTATGGTGCAGCACGTATGTAAGCATCCCTTGTGCATACTCTGGCAATGCCGCGACATTCTCCAGCATGATTGTCCCACCCTTGCACTTCTCCAACAGTCCTCCGTCGTAACGTGAGGGATGCCGTGGAGTCTTTTCCTGCCCGAACAGCAACAATGCCCCTTCATGCTTGCTCTCCGGCATAGATGCACAGTCCAGTCTCTTGAACTCTCCCCTTCTCCCACACATGGAATGGTAAAGCCTTGCAAGGCAATGTTTTCCTGCCCCAGTCTCTCCTGTGAACATGATGCGGAAACCAAGCCGGGCATACCGTTCCATGTCCTTGCGAATAGTCTTGAACTGTTCGCTCTTGCGCTCGTATGTATCCTCATCAAAGCGGATGGCCAAGCGGCTCTGTTCCTCTATCTGCTCCCTAACATACACGATAAGTTCTTCATCGAGCCGCTTCTTGTTCACGAATCTGGTAACGCCATTATTGATGGCCGTCTGTAGTGTTGATTCGTCCTGATAGCGCGACATCATGATGAACGGCTGGCTATAGCCTTTCTCCTTCATCCATTCGAGTATGGCGAAGCATTGCCCATCCGGCAGGCGCATGTCTGCCAGTACGATGTCAAGCGGCGAAGCCAGCTCTATCACCTGCTTGGCACTGCAGACAGACACAGCCTCTGCAGTCTCAAAGCCAGCATCGTGTAGTTTATCACAAATGTCGGTTAGCTGCGATGGACTGTCTTCCACGACAATGACCTTACCCATTCGCCAGTTCCTCGACTCTTGCGTTAGACTTCTCGATGATTCTCTGGCCCATTGCCACAATCTTCTGTATCACGGGCTTAATGGTCTGGCTGTCGATTTCGTTCTGTTTCTTCAGCATATCGTGAAGTTCGTCTATCGGCTCGTCGGCATGAACCATACTCCAGCTGCCTCCCAAGCGGTGGCACCAGTCATCCAACTGTTCCATGTCAGCCTTTGTGTATGCCTCATTCAGTTGAATCAGTGCCTCTTCGGTTTCTTCTGCCAGTTTCGATAGCATTTCAGCAGAGGCATTGGTGAGGTCGGGTATCTCTCTTATTCTTCCTTCCGGGATGAACTCGTCCACCATGTTCATCAAGTCCTGCGTATTGAACGGCTTCGGGAGGAAACCGTCGAATCCCCTGTTGAGCAGTTCCTTCGTGTCATGCTCATCGTTCCAAGCCGTCATGACAACCATCTTCACGCTTTTGCTGTTGCCCACTTCCGACTCTCTGAGGGTCTTTGCCAGTTCTATTCCATTCATCTCTGGCATTCTGAGGTCGATAACCAGCAAGTCATAGTCCTTGTTTCTCATGAGTTCCACTAAGTCTTTCGGCTTTGTGCAGATGTCACACTCTACGCCTTTTGCAGTGAGGATGTCCCGCATCAGAATAAGCGTGGATTCCGTGTCGTCAATGGCAAGAACGCGGCGCACCTCGTCATTGCGTGAAGTCCTTGGCTCCGACATGGCAAAGTTCTCTTTAGTTATACCTTCAACGGGTATCCTAACAGTAAACTTGCTGCCTTTGCCTTCCTCACTTTCCACATCGACTGTGCCGTGCATCAGTTCCACCAACTGATAGACGATGGAAAGTCCAAGCCCAATTCCGTCTTTTGCCATGACCTTTGCCTTGCCGAGTTGCTGGAAAGGCTCGAAGATTTTCTTCTGTTCATTCTCAGCAATACCGATACCCGTGTCTGAAACCACCATCGTCAGGACACTATCCTCCCAATTCACATTCAAGCGGACATTGCCGCCATGCTCCGTAAACTTGATGGCATTTGCCAGCAGGTTGCTTCCTATCTGTACAAGTTTACTCTCGTCGCCCATCAATGCATGGTTCTCGCAGTCATTGACCTCATACTGAAGACCGTTTTGTGAGGCTTCAATGCTATAGGTTGCTGTCAGTGTGTCTGCAATGTTCTTCAAGTTGAAAGGCTTATTCACAATGTCCGTCTTGGCACTCTCAATGGCGAAATAGCTTAGCAGACTCTCTATCAGTGCCTTCATCTTGTCAGCAGACTCCTTTATCTTGTCCAGATAGTAATTCCCCTTGTCATCCAACTGCACTTCTTCCTTCATTAGACTTGTGTAGCCCGTAATTGGTGTAAGCGGCGTTTTCAGTTCGTGCGTCACCATATACATCATCTCACGGCGTGACTTGTAGAGGTTCTTGTTCTTCTCAGCCTCCTTCTCTAGTTTCTTCATCGTTCGTGAACGTCGCCATGTATTGCCAAGATTCACCGCCAGGACAAGGAAAAGCAAGGTCATTCCACCGATGAAGGTTGTCTGCCCGATACCACTTGCTTTCTCCGTAGTCTCTGTCTGGACTCTTTCAGCCTTGTCATCGTCGGCATCCAGAATCTGGTTCATGTTCTCATCCAGCCATAGGTTTACCTCACCCAGACTGTCATTCAATTGGCTCAGATTGATGTCGCACAGCGTTTTGTCGATAAGAGCCATCTCATTAATAGACGGGACGACAACAGTCCTTTCCTTACTCTGAGACGATGTTTCTTCCCTGCTCTTTCGGACGATATTACCTGTATAATGCTTGATATACGTCTCAGTATCCCTCACAGTCACCTGCCTTTCCTCTCTCAGATGCTCGTCACTCTCGTTGCGCTTGACAACATTCTCGTAGATGCGTGTCAGTAGCCTTCCCTTCTCACCAAGATAAAACTGCATGGAATCTATCTGCGTTTGAGGGTAATATCCCTTCAGTTCTCCAAGGATGGCATTCGTTTTCACAAGTTGGCTCTGGTATTCTGCAGAGTCAGAGGGTAGCCACTCATACACCCGTTCGCCTAAATGGTCGAGTTGCCTGCTGCTTTTCAAGGCACTATGAATATTCCTGTATTGTGTCTGACTGGTGTTCGACTCAACAATAACGTCCTGCAACTTCTGCCAGCGGACATAGCCGAACACAAAAATGGTTACGAACAAAACTATATTGACGACATTCGTCATCAAAAGATCAATCTTCGTCTTTGTCATATTTAGCACTATCGTTTAGAGGGTTGTTGCCCTGATTCAATCTTTTTACCCGCTGTTTGCGGAAATGGAGCGCAAAATTACTAAAAATAATCGGCAAATGTGTAGCAGAAACACTTTTTCTGCGTTTAGAAATGAAAATAAGCCCCTGCGAATTGATTTGCGTCAATTGCACAGGGGCTTGAATCTACAGGATGGTGATCGCCTATATCCGATGGCCTTTGAATTGCTTTGGCTCTCCAATATCCCTTTCAGGAGAAGGTTCTGCTACAGACATAGCAACTTTTTTGTCTTCGCCTTGTACTTCTTTGGCATCCTTCTCATCCTGTTTCTCGGATTTATTAGGTGCCAGGTCGAGCGTAATCTTGCGGTCGAGAGCAGCGAGTTCAGTCTTCAGGTCACGTAGTTCAGTCTCTTTCTTCCATTCCTTGTTGATTGTCGGCATGAGTTGCTTCAGGTCACGCTCCTGACTCTCTATACGGGTCTTGTACTGAGCGATATACTCAGGAATTTTCTCCAAGGCACGGAGGAAGTGCGTGGCAGCGGCCTCCTTGTCCTTCATTGCCATCTGGCCGTTGTTGAAGCGATACGTGTAGTTGCCCTGTACCGAGAAACGGTTTTCAAGGAACGGCAGACCTCCTTTCTGCACCTCTTCCGTACATACCCGGATGGGGAAGCCGAATGCCTCACCGATTTCCTTGGGCTGGCCTTTCGTGTTCGTCTTGTCTGCTATCTGTTGCAGTTTGGCACCAAGAGCCTCGAAGTCGTCGTACTGCTTGCCCTCAATGGTCACGGCATTGATGATGTTTCCAAGTCCGTCACGTTGGACGTTCTTCTCGAATACTTTCAGGTCTGCCTCCATCTTGCCGAGGATTTCCTTGTCCTTTCCGAGATTTGTCTGGCGTGTCTCGACATCCAGTTCCAACGTGCGCCTTGCCTTCATGAAACTCTTGCGCTCACTTTCAAGGGCAGTAATCTTCTTCTCCAACTTCGCCTTGTCGAGTAAATCCGTATTGCCAGAGAGGATAGCCATATACTCCGAGAAGTTCATGCCCGATTTCTCGTCCATGCCTCCCTCGTCTATTGTTCGCGCTCCCATTGCACCCGATTTCAACTGCGTGATGAACATCTGCTTGTTGTAGAGCAGATTAAACTTATAGGCATCCAGCGTTCTTTCAACGGCATAGATGTGCACATCCACCTTATTGTCGGCATATAACTTGGCAATCTCGTTGCCCTTGCGTACAGCACGGCCATTGCGCTGTTCAAGGTCGCTGGGACGCCACGGCGAATCCAGATGATGAATCGCCACAGCCCGTTTCTGCGCATTGACACCCGTACCCAACATCGAAGTGGAACCGAAGAGCACTCTCACCTTACCTTCGTTCATAGCGGCAATCACGGCCTTCCGTGCCTTCTCGTTCTTGCACTCCTGAATGAAGCGTATCTCATCGGCAGGGATGCCATAGTCCTCCACCAACTTCCGCTTGATTTCAGAATACACGTTCCAACCACCTCCCGGCTGATACGTCCCCAAGTCAGAGAATACAAACTGCGTACCCTTCTGCTCATCGAACTTCTTGTAGTACTCCGCAATCGTTGCCGCACAGTGCGAAGCCTTATTATCGGGATGGTCGCCATACGACGGGTCTATCATGCGCATATCCAGTGCCATCTTTCGGGCATAGTCCGTGGCAATCAGCATCTTCGCCTTCTCTTCTGTCTCGGATAGCGGGCCACGACCGAGAATCGTAGCATCCCCATTCTCTGCGAACTGCATCATTTTCTGGATGAACACCTCCTGGTCAGGTGTCGGCTTGATGTTATGCAGTATCTCGTTCATCTCTGGCCTGTCCACACCCACGTCCTTTGCCGTTCGGTAGTCCGTTATCTCATTGTAGAACTGCGCCAGTTCAGGCACCTTGATGAAGTATCTGAACCGCTCCTTCTGAATGATGTTGTTCGTTACCGAGAACTCAAAGTCCGTCGATTTCTTGGCGAAGATAGCGGCCCAGGCATCGAAGCAGCGTATGTTCTGCCGCTCCAGTTCCTTCGGGCGCAGATACTTGAAAAGCAGATACAGTTCCGTTAGCGAGTTACTGATGGTGGTGCCACTCAGAAAGGTCGCTCCCAAGTCTTTGCCCGTCCTGTCCTGTATGGTACGGATGGCGAAGAGCAGGTTGAGTGCCCGCTGGCTCCCCAGACTGTTGCCCAGTCCCGCCACACGGTCGTGACGGGTGTTGAACATCAGATTCTTGAACTGGTGCGACTCGTCCACGAAGATATGGTCGATACCCATCTGCCGGAAGTCCACCACATCGTCTGTCCTCGTGCGGATGGCATACTCGATGCTGTCCAGCTTTTCCTCCAGATTGGCCTTGCGCTTCTCCAGTCCTTTCAGCATCATGCCCGATATGTCCTTGCCGCTGTTGCGCAACACGTCCAGATTCTCCTCCACGCTCTCCAACTCAGCCTGGAGTATCTTCTGCTGCACCTCCGGCGACTGCGGAATCTTGCCGAACTGGTCGTGCGACATAATCACACAGTCGAAGTCGTTGTTCTTGATCGTATTGAAGAACTTTACACGATTGGCTGTAGAAAAGTCTTTCTCGCTGGCATAGAGGATGCGGGCGTTGGGATAGGCCGTCTGATACGTTGCGGCAATCTCTGCCACGTTCGCCTTCAGTCCGATAATCATCGGCTTGCTCACCATGCCGAGACGCTTCATCTCATGGGCAGCGATACACATGATAAGCGTCTTGCCCGTACCCACTTGATGGTCGCAGATTCCACCACCGTTTTGTTTCAGCATCCACACACAGTCCATCTGCGAGGGATACACGCCCTTGATGCCATACTTGCGGTCGAGTCCCTTCAGGTCGAGGTCTGGAAACGTCTGGTGACTGCCGTCGTACTTCGGACGGACAAAACAGTTGAATTTCTCGTTATACATCTGCGCCAGCCTGTCCTTGAACTCACGGCTCTGGCCCTCCAGCCACTCCGTGAAGCCATTTCGGATTTCGTCAATCTTTGAGTTTGCCAGTTGGATAGCCTCTGCATCACGAGCCTTGATGTCGTGACCGTTCTCGTCCTCACCGACGCACTTCATGATGTTCGGCACCGTGTTGTGCAGGGCATGACGCAGCAGGGCCATACCGTCATATCCGCGATACTCACCCTGCACATGGAACTCCCGCCATATCTTCATGTTCTTCTTCTCACAACTCACGTCATACTCGTCGATATTGGGCGAATAGACGATGCTGACACCCGTCTCATAGAGGCTCGTCATGTAGGAGGAATAGACCGATGCGGGAATCCACCGCTCACCGAAGTTGAAGTCCAGGTCCTCGAAGGGGATGGGCGTAGGCACG
>JAFUAH010000017.1 GCA_017464345.1 Bacteroidaceae bacterium | reverse complement strand
GAAAGTTGAAAGTTGAAAATTCTTTGGCTGTGTTTCTATGGGGAGCTTGTGCTTCGCCGGAGGCACAACTGTCAACTTTCAACTTTAAATTTTCAACTTCTCCCTGCCATACCACCTGTCCCCCCAACCGTCCGGCATCGGGGCCGATGTCGATAATCCAGTCGGCGGCACGCATGATGTCCTCGTCGTGCTCCACGACGACGACTGTGTTGCCCAGGTCGCGCAACTGCTTCAGTACGCGGATGAGCCGGGCCGTGTCGCGACTGTGCAGTCCGATGCTCGGTTCGTCCAAGATGTACAGCGAACCCACCAGACTGCTGCCGAGCGACGTAGCCAGGTTGATGCGCTGGCTCTCGCCTCCGGAGAGCGAGTTACTGAGGCGGTTTAGTGTCAGATAGCCCAGCCCTACGTCCAAGAGAAATTGCAACCGGCTGTTGATTTCCTGCATGATGCGCTTGGCTATCTTCTCTTCCTGTTCGGTCAGCGTCAATTGCTCGAACCACCGCTTCAGCTCTGTTATGGGCATATCCACCAAGTCCGTGATACTGCGCCCGCCCACCTTCACGTAGTTGGCCTCGGGCCTGAGGCGCGTACCATGGCACTTGGGGCAGAGCGTCTTTCCGCGATAGCGAGCCAGCATGACGCGGTTCTGTATCTTGTACTGCCCGGCCCGGAGGTTGTCGAAGAAGGCATCGATGGACATCATTCCCCATTCCCGCTCCTCGGGCTTCAGTTCGCGCTGTCCGTCGGGCACGTAGTTAGGGATGGTGCCGTGCCAGAGCCAGTCCTTCTCGGCCTGTGTGAGCTGGAAGTAGGGCTTGTGTATGGGGAATCCGCGTTCGGCATTCAGGCGGATGAACCAGTTCTTCCATTCGCTCATCTTCTCGCCGCGCCAGCACATGACGGCTCCCTCATAGACCGACAGGGCCGAGTTGGGGATGACCAGATGCTCGTCTATGCCGATGATGCGGCCGAAGCCCTCGCACTCGGGGCACGCCCCGGCGGGGGAGTTGAAGGCAAACAACTTGTCTGAGGGTTCCTCGAAGGTGATGCCGTCGGCCTCGAACCTCATGCTGAACTGGTGCATGATGCCGGCTGGATAGAAGCGCAGCATCATCTCGCCTCCGCCTTCGTAGAAGGCCGTCTCGCTGGAGTCGACCAGTCGGCTGATGGTGTCCTTCTCGTCGCTCACCGACATGCGGTCGATGACTAAGTTTAAAGTTGAAAGTTGAGAGTTGAAAGTTGAAAGTTTTTATTCCGCGTTCGCTACGCCATTGCTTTCCTCTGCCTCGCCGGAGGCATAACTTTCAACTTTCAACTTTGAACTTTCAACTTTCAGCAGGTCTTCAATCCTCACTATCTCGCTATCTATCTCCACGCGGGCGAATCCGGCCTTCAGTTCCATCTCCAGCTGTTCGCGGAGTGTCCGGCCTTCGGGCACGCGCAGGGGGCAGAGTACGGCAAACTTGGTGCCACGGCCGTAGGAGAGCATCGTCTGCACGACGTCCTCGGTGGTGTGCTTCCGTACCTCCACGCCGCTCACGGGCGAGAACGTGCGGCCCACACGGGCAAAGAGCAGCCGCATGTAGTCGTAGATTTCCGTCGATGTGCCCACTGTCGAGCGTGGGTTCCGGCTCGAAACCTTCTGCTCGATGGCTATCGAGGGCGGTATGCCCTTGATGTAGTCGCACTCGGGCTTCTGCATCCTGCCCAGGAACTGGCGGGCGTAGGCCGACAGGCTCTCCACGTAGCGCCGCTGTCCCTCGGCATACAGTGTGTCGAAGGCCAGGCTAGACTTGCCGCTTCCGCTGACGCCCGTCACGACGACGAGCTTGTTGCGCGGAATCTCCAAATCGACGTTCTTCAGGTTGTTCACCCGTGCGCCCTTTATCTTGATGCTCTCTTCCATGTACATTTCGTTTTTTACGCTACAAAGATAATCATTTATTGAGAATTATTTCGTACTTTTGTACAAGTTTAATTTATATCCCATCATATCAATGAAACATAACAGTGTATTTCGGTCCATCCTCATCGCTATAGCCCTGTTGGCGGCATCTGGGTCGGCCATGGCCCAGTTGCAGCCTAAACGAGAATTTCGCGGAGCGTGGATTCAGTGTGTCAATAATCAGTGGAACTCCGTAGGCAGGGACCGTATGCAGCAGACGCTCACCTACCAGTTGGACGAGTTGCAGCGGACGAACATCAATGTGATTATGTTCCAGGTACGTGCGGAGGGCGATGCCCTTTACCAAAGTCAGCTGGAGCCTTGGAGCCGATACCTGACAGGACAGCAAGGCCGTGTGCCGGCCCCCTACTGGGATCCCCTGCAGTGGATGGTGGAGGAGTGCCATCGGCGTGGCATGGAGTTGCATGCCTGGATAAATCCCTACCGTGCCAAGACGAAAGGTACCCCTCAGCTGACGAGCCTCTACTATCAACAGCATCCCGATCGTTTCTTCGAATACGACGGTCTTTGGCTCTTTGACCCGGGCATACCAGAGAACCGTCAGTACATCTGCCAGGTGGCCCAGGACATCGTGAGCCGCTACGACGTGGACGGACTGCACATCGATGACTATTTCTATCCTTATCCTGTGGCCGGACTGCCCATCCCCGACGACCGCAGTTATGCCATGTACGGAGGCGGTATGGACCGCAACGACTGGCGGCGGCAGAACGTGAACCTCTTCATCCGTGAGCTCTACCAGACCATCCACCAAACGAAGCCATGGGTGAAGTTCGGCGTTTCGCCCTTTGGTATTTATCGCAACCAGAAGAACGACCCCAATGGCAGTCAGACTAACGGTCTGCAGAATTACGACGACCTGTATGCCGACGTACTGGAGTGGGTGCGCCAGGGGTGGATTGACTACAACGTGCCGCAAATCTACTGGGAGATTGGCAACAAGGCTGCCGACTATGCTACGCTCGTCCGCTGGTGGAACGACCATGCCCCTCAGCGTCCGCTCGTCATCGGGCAGGATGTGGAGCGCACGGTGAAGTATGCCGACACCACCAATCCGCAGATGCACCAAGTGTACCAGAAGTACAATCTACAGCGCTCACTGCCCCACGTTGCCGGCTCGTGCCAGTGGTATGCCAAGGCCTGTGTGGACAATCCGCAGAACTACACCACCGCCTTGCGACAAGCCTATCACCCCTATCCGGCCTTGCAGCCCCAGATGCCATGGATTGACGGCAAAGCACCGGGTAAGGTGCGAAAGGTGGCCACCGTCTGGACCCGCGACGGACTGATGCTCTTCTGGACGGCTCCGAAGGGCAAGAATCTGCTGGACATGGCCACGCGCTATGTGGTCTACCGCTTTTCCAAGGGCGAAAAAGTGGACACTGCCGATCCTGGCCACATTATTGCCATTACGCCTGACACCCATCTGCAGTTGCCCTATGCCGGCGGCCAGACACAGTACACCTACGTGGTGACGGCGCTGGATCGCTTGCAGAACGAGTCGAAGCCTGTGAAGAAGAAGGTGAAATTATAGTCGCAGCCCCTCCATCCCGCAGGCTACCTTTTCGGATAGCTTGTAGAGGATGTGCTTGTGGGTCAATTGTCCGTCAAGGCAGACCCGCCCGAGTCCGGGCTCAAACCTGTACGAGTCTGCCTTGACGGACAATTGACCCACAAGCGAAAGGTTTACGGGTGAAATATTTGGTCATATAAGATAAAATGTGTAACTTCGGCACGTATAAACTCATAAACGTAAAGACACATGGCACTGGAACACTACAATTACGCAATTATGGACAATCCGCCTGCCTCGCGCAACAGAGGGGAGGCCGCCCCCGTCGGCCATCACGTGCGGCTGATGCCGTCGGAAACTGTCGGCCCGCAGGAGGTGGTGGAGCGGATGCATCAGTTGGAGTCCACACTGTCGGTGGGCACCTGCCTCCTGGCCACCGACACACTGGCTCGTGCGCTGGGCGAACTGCTGGCCTGCGGGCATCCTGTCGCACTGCCAGGCATTGGCATTCTTCAGCCCCGCCTTTCGGGTCAGGTGGCAGAGACTGCCACTGGTCTTGTGGGACGTGAGGTGCATGTCAGCGGTGTTCACTTTACCCCAGACAGCGAACTTCTGCTGCGGGCCGATAAGGGCAAACCGCAGTTAGTGAGCAGGGGCCGTCGTAGACAACCATCGGCAGATGAGGTGGCCGACTTCCTCCAGGCCCACTTCGCATCCCACGAACGTCTGACGCGCAAGGCTGTGGTCGAGCACTTCGGTCTCACTCGCGACCAGGCACTGGCTCTCCTGCGCTCGCTGGTGGCCGACGGGCGTTTGCAAGCCTGTGGAACACGTGCCACGGCCCACTATGTCAGCCGCTGACATCGCCTGTACAGAAAACAGCGAATCTTGGCTTTGTCCGAAGATATCGCTCATAATTAAGATTAAGGCTTTGGAAAACGTGATGGGGGGGATTTTCCCGATCCCCCCATCACGTTTACTTTTTCATCATAATGTATCGGCTTTCCACCACATCCCAGTCTATGATGTCCCAGAGGGCAGCGAGGTGGGCAGGACGACGATTTTGGTAATCGAGGTAGTAGGCGTGTTCCCACACATCGAAGGTGAGCAGGGGCCTGAGACCGCGTTGTACGGGGTTCCCGGCGTTGGTTTCCTGTGTAATGACGAGCGCTCCATCTTCTTTGGCAGAAAGCCATGCCCAGCCAGAACCGAATAGGGTGGCAGCAGCCTTCTCGAACTGTTCCCGGAATGTGGCGAACGAGCCGAATGTTTCATCGATGGCTTCCATCAGTTCGCCGTCGGGCACATTATTTTTCTTTGCTGCCCTAAACTGGCCGAAGTACATCTCATGGTTCATCACCTGCCCGGCGTTGTTCCGCAGTCCGCCTTCGGCACGCTTTACGATGTCCTCGAGCGGTAGGTCCTCCAGTCCGCTCCCTGGCAGCAGGTTGTTCAGGTTTGTAACATAGGTTTGTAGATGCTTGCCATGGTGCAGGCCGATGGTCTCGCGGCTAATCGCAGGCTCTAGCGCCTCGGGGGCGTAGGGCAGTGTCATGAGTTCAAATGTTTTCATAGGTATGGAATAATTTATTATGGGGTTAGACAGGGACAAAGATAATATTATTTTTGGTAAGGGGCAAGCTATTCTTTATAATTTGCAGCATATTGCCTGATTACGGAAAGCAACTCGTCATGGAACTGTCCATTAGTGGCGACGACGTTGTCACCCATCGTAAACTCGGGAGAACCATAGAAGTCCGTCATCTGTCCGCCGGCCTCCTGCACGATGATGGCACCGGCCATGTAGTCGTAGCGACCGAGATATTTTTCCAGCCAGCCGTCGAGACGGCCTGCAGCCACGTGGCAGAGGGCAATGGCGGCCGAACCGTTCATGCGGATACCACCGACACGGCCATAGAGATGCCGGAGCACCGACAGACCAAAAGAGGCATAGCCTTCGGCATTGTAGGGGAGCTCTACTCCCATCAGTGCCTGGGAGAATGGATGTGTGCTAACGTGGATGGGGCGGCCGTTCAGCCATGCACCGCCTCCGCGATAGGCAGAGAACATCTCATCGACTGCGGCATCATATACAACTCCCAGTTCTATCTCACTCCCCTTGCATAAAGCAATGCTAACGGCATAAGTGCGCAGTCCGTGAATGAAATTTGTCGTACCGTCCAAAGGGTCAATGACCCAGTAGCGTTCCTCGTTTCGGAAGGTGCCCAATCCCTCCTCGGTGACGAATCCGGCTTCGGGCAGTAGGCTGTGCAGCTCATCCACGACGAGACGTTCCGACCGTCGGTCTACATCCGATACGTAGTCGTGGGCGTGCTTCTGTTCCACCCGTTCCATCGTGAAGTCTTCTCGCTCGCGGCGCAGGAATGCTCCAGCCCGTCGGGCCACCTGTTCCACTTCGCGGAGCAGGGGCAAAAGTGTCTGTTCCATATTTGTTGTCATAAGTTTGTCGGTACAAAGATACAATATATTTGGCAATTCGCTCGCTTAATCGTGCCTTTAACCTTCAGTTTTAGGTACTCACGCTTGGAAATGCACAAATATATTTGGCATTTCGCTCGCTTAATCGTACCTTTGCATTATATTTTCTAACTGAAAAGATTATGAAAAATGCAAAACTACTGCTGGTTGGGATGGTCTTAACCCTGTTGGCCGCTTGCGGGAACAAGGAGAATAAGTCGGATGCCTGGGTGGCTCCGGTGCACGAGGTCGTCGTTCGCGAGATGCCCACTCTGCACGTGACGGACAGTGTGCGGATGGGCACCCATCTGTATGTCTATGACATCCTGCGTCAGGCCTGCGACTCGCTGCCTAAGGTCCAGGACGACATGGACGACCTTTACCGTGATAACACCATCCACTTGACGCTCCGTCGCGATGGACAGGCTTATTTCAGCAAGACATTCACCAAGGCCGTCTTCTCCAACAGCATAGATGCAAACTTCTATCAGGGCGCCATACTGGACGGCATCCGTTTCTTGCGTGTGGAGTCTGGTCAGGGCCTGGTCTTTTCCATAGCCGTTAGCTTCCCGGACAGCGACATGTCCAGACCATTCCTCATGACCGTTGCTGATGACGGTAGCTATTCCTATGTCAAAGACGACAATCTTGACTATGAGGATGGAGATTCGACGAGTTACGGCAGTGATGAAGGAGTATGAACAACGTCACGTGTGTCTCATAGTTAATTCGTACCATTGCATACCTCTAAATCACTATTTCTTTAAACCACCGACATGAAAGTGTTGCTTATCAACGGAAGCCCACGTGAGCAGGGGAATACCTTCACGGCTCTGAGCGAAGTGGCAAAGACCCTGAACCAGGAGGGCATAGAGACGGAGATTATCAGTATCGGCAAACGGGCCGTGCAGGGCTGCATAGCCTGTGGCATGTGTGGACGAACGGGACGCTGTACCTTCCACGACGAGCTCTACTTCCAGGTGCTGCGTGCCATACGCGAGGGCATTGATGGGCTCATTGTCGGTTCGCCCGTCTATTATGGCGGTCCCAACGGCTCGCTCTGTGCCCTGCTGGACCGCGTGTTCTATGCCCACGGGCGCGAACTGCAGTACAAACCGGCGGCCAGCGTCGTGGTCTGTCGCAGGGGTGGGGCATCGGCGGCCTTCGACCGCCTGAACAAGTACTTCACTATACTCTCCATGCCTGTTGTCAGCTCGCAGTACTGGAACATGGCTTACGGCCAGACACCCGGACAAGTTGCTCAGGACGAGGAAGGCATGCAGACCATGCGCACGCTGGGGCGTAACATGGCCTGGATGGTGCACCGTTTGGACGTGCAAAAACAAGGGCACCCGGAGCTTGAGCCCCAGGTGCGCACGAATTTTATAAGATAGACTTAGGAATTAGAAGAACTCCTGCCAATGGGCGGCCAAGTGCAGCATGGAGGGCAGGACAACGTTGGCTCCGGCCTCACGCAATACTTCATCCTTCAGTGGGCCCGTGTTGACGGCAATCGTAAAGATGCCAGCAGCACGGGCTGCTTGTATGCCCAGAGGGGCATTCTCCACGACGATGGCCTCCTCCGGGCCGATGCCGGCCTTTTGCAGTCCCATGAGGTAGGGCTCGGGATTAGGTTTGCCGTGCTTGACATCGAAGGCCGTCACCATCAGTTCGGGCGAGAAGATGCCGGGGAAAGCCGCATTCACACGGTCGAGCAAGGCGTGGGTGGCACTGCCCGTGACGATGACGCGCATGAGTCCCCGGGCGCGTATCTTCTTTAACACCTCCATAGCACCTGGCATGGGCTGCGCTTCGGGCAGGGAGTCGAAGAGAGCGCTCTTGGCATCATAAATCTGTTGCACTTCCTCGTCTGTTGCGTCGCGTCCCCAAAAACGTTGCGAGAGGATGTTGATAGTCCCCTTGCCCGTTCGCCCTTCGTTCATATACACCTCCTCGGGTTCCATCTTCAGGCCGAAGTCCGTCATTGCGTGGCTCCAAGCGTACGCATGGTTCGGCATACTGTCGAACAGCACGCCGTCCATGTCGAACAGGACGGCACGAAGCCGTCCTGTTAATTCAAAATTATTCAATTCAAAATTCAAAATGTGTCCTCCTTCTTTTGCTTATTACGCTTTGTCGTCCTGATGATGGCGCCCATCAGTTTACGCAGTTCTTGGCAATCGGAGTAAATCGAATTATACTCATCTTCATTGATGAATCCCGTGCGATACTTTGACTTTTGAATTAGTGATTAAGCCTCTGCTTAATAGCTACCGTTTCGGCTTCGTATCCGGGCTTGCCGAGCAGGGCAAACATATTCTTCTTGTATGCCTCCACGCCGGGCTGGTTGAAGGGATTCACACCGAGCACGAGACCCGAGATGCCGCAAGCCTTCTCGAAGAAGTAAATCAACTGACCAAGGTTGTACTCGTCCAGACGCTCCAGTTCGATGCGCAGGTTGGGCACGCCGCCGTCCACGTGAGCCAACTTGGTGCCCAGCTCGGCCATCTTGTTCACCTCGTCCACGCGCTTGCCGGCCAGGAAGTTCAGGCCGTCCAGGTTCTCCTCGTCGCTGGGGAAGAGCAAGGTGTGCTCGGGACGGGCCACGGAGATGACCGTCTCGAAGATGCTGCGCTCGCCGTCCTGAATCCACTGGCCCATCGAGTGCAGGTCGGTGGTCAGGTCAACGGCAGCGGTGAAGATGCCCTTGTGGTCCTTGCCCTCGCTCTCGCCGTAGAGTTGCTTCCACCATTCGCCGATGTAGTGCAACTTCGGTTGGTAGTTGGCCACGATTTCTATCTTCTTACCCTCCTGATACAGGGCGTTGCGCACGGCAGCGTACTGGGCAGCGGGGTTCTCCTCGAAGGGTACGCCGACGGCGGTCTGGCGCTCCATGTCCTGCGCACCCTTGACGAGGGCTGCGATGTCGAAGCCGGCAATGGCGATGGGCAGCAGGCCCACGGGCGTGAGCACCGAGAAACGGCCACCCACGTTGTCGGGGATGATGAACGACTTATAGCCCTCCTTGTCGGCACACGTGCGGGCAGCACCACGCTTGGCATCGGTGATGGCCACGATGACCTTCCGGGCCACGTCCTTACCACGCTGCTCCTCGCACTGCTTCTTCAGCAGGCGGAAGGCCAGGGCCGTCTCGGTCGTGGTGCCCGACTTGGAGATGTTGATGACGCCGAACTTGCGGCCACGGAGGTACTCTGTCAGCTCGTAGAGGTAGTCCTCGCCGATGTTGTTACCGGCGAAGAGCACGTCGGGATTCTCTTTTTTGAATTTTGAATTTTGAATTTCAGCCTGTGCGCTGACCAGCCACTGGAAACTATTGGCCAGTGCCTCAATGATGGCGCGGGCACCCAGATAGGAGCCGCCGATGCCGGCCACCACCACGGTGTCGCACTCCTTGCGGAGCACGTCGGCCGTCTGCTGAATCTCTGCGATGAATTCAGGCGTGATGCTCGAAGGCAAGTGCAGCCAACCCAGGAAATCGTTGCCCGGGCAGGTGCCCTGCTCCAGCGCTACTTGTGCTTCTTCAACCTTGCTTTTTAGTGCATTAACTTTCTCGGCACTGATGAGTGCCTGTGTGATGTCAAGTTTCATAATCTTAGTGTGTATTTGAGTTTGTTTTTTCGTTTTGCAATGATTCGGTTCACTTCATTTTCACGGGTGCAAAGGTACGATTAAGCGAGCGAAATGCCAAATAAATTTGAGCATTTCCGAGTGTGAGTACCTAAATTCTCTGGCAGGGTATACTATCAGGACATACTTCCTATCTATAAATATATGCGCACATACGCATGTGTGCGCACGCGTTGATAGCTTGAGCCTCCGTCCTGCATAGGTTGGGACTCTAACCCGTACGGGACAGTGCCCCGACCCGTACGGGACGAACCTTCAACCCGTACAGGACTAAAAAGCACCAGCTCTGCATAAGAAATAAATGAAATTATTTCGTTCTACTCTCAAATTTCCGTAACTTTGCAGTAGCAGCCACCGTAGACGATGGCGCAATCCCAATACATGCTCAGAGATGAACAATAGCTTAGAGACAAACATGCAACAACACCAGGCATGGGATTTCGTGGAGCATACGGGACGTAGCATATTCCTGACCGGAAAGGCAGGGACCGGGAAGACTACGTTCCTGAAGAGGGTGGTGGAACACTCGTATAAGCGCAGCATCGTGGTGGCTCCCACTGGCGTGGCTGCCATCAATGCTGGCGGGACGACGATACATTCCTTCTTCCAGTTGCCCCTTTCTCCCTTTGTGCCGAATGCTCAGGTAAGGAGTAAATTTAACTTTAGCCAGGAGAAACGTAAAATCATAGCCTTGCTTGACCTGCTTATCATAGACGAAATATCGATGGTGCGAAGTGACCTGCTGGATGCCATAGACTCCGTGCTGCGCCGCTTCCGCGACCGCAGTCTGCCCTTTGGCGGTGTGCAGCTGCTGATGATTGGCGACCTGGCTCAGCTGACTCCCGTCGTCACTCCCGAGGAAGAGCAAATCTTGCGCCCGTACTACGACACGCCCTACTTCTTCGGCTCCAAGGCGCTGGCGCAGACCGAGTATGTGACCATCCAGCTGGAACACGTCTATCGCCAGCAGGACGAACGTTTCATTGCCATCCTCAACCGCATCCGTGAGGGGAAACCCACCATGGAAGACCTGGCAATACTGAACAGGCAGAATCTTTCCCAAGGCCTCCCACAGCATAGGGAGGGGGCCATCCGTCTGACGACACACAACCACCAGGCCAACCTCTACAATGAGAGGGAACTGAGGAAACTTACTACGCCAGCCTTTCGCTATGAGGCCACAATCCGTGGCACCTTTCCCGACTATGCCTATCCCACCGGCGAGGTTCTGGAACTGAAAGTGGGCACACAGGTGATGTTCATCAAGAACGATCCCGACGGGCGCTACTACAACGGGCGCATCGGACAGGTGGTTATGACCGATGCGGAGCACGTCACCGTTCGCTGTGTCGATGATGGGCAACAGATAGAGGTGGAACCACAGGAGTGGGAGAACAATCGCTATACGCTGAATGAGGTGACGCGCGAAATCAAGACCGAGGTCGTCGGTACCTTCACACAGCTCCCCCTGCGGTTGGCCTGGGCCATCACGATACACAAGAGTCAGGGGCTGACCTTCGACCACGCCATCATCGATGCCCACCAGTCGTTTGCCCCAGGCCAGGTCTATGTGGCTCTGAGCCGTTGTCGTACTTTGGAGGGGCTGTGGATGGCCTCGCCACTCACGCTGCAGGCCGTCATCAACGACCCACGGGTGGATGCCTACATCGCTCAGCAGGAGGGCGAGGCCAAGCGCAGCATAAACCAACTGCCGATGCTGAAACAAGAGCATCATCGCCACCTCTTGCTCGAACTTTTCGACTTCCGTACCATCCTCTTCGGCGAGGACTACCTTTTGCGCCTCTTCAACGAATATTTCTACCATAACCATGCCCACTTGACCTACCTCCATAAACAGACCCTCGAGAAATTGCGACAGCGCGTGGGGAGTGTGGCTGACAAGTGGCGCCTGCTCATCGACCGGACCCCCTTTGAAACTCTGAACGACGCGCCCTTCCGGAAACGTGTGCAGAAGGCTTCGGCCTACTTTGCCCAGGAACTGGAGACGATACTCTCCTCCCCATTGGCCCGGACGGGCGAAGTGAGAACCAACAATAAGCAGGCCATGCATCGCTTGGATACCACATTGTCTGACCTGCGCCATGCATGGCTCTCGCGGTGCTATCTGTTGGAACGCATGGCCGAAGAGGACTTCTCTGTCAGTTCCTATCTCCGGCAGAAGCAAATAGCCATACTTGATGCCATGGATGAGAAAAAGATTAAGCAGCGCAGTGAAAAAAAGGCCCATAAGGCAAAGGAAGCGAAAAAAAACAAGGAGAAGACCAGGGATACGAGTTTGCGTCTCTTCCGGCAGGGCATGAATCCCGAAACGATAGCCCAAGAGCGTGGGCTGGCCCTCGCCACTGTCATACATCATCTCGAACACTTCCTGCCCACGGGCGAAGTGACATTGGACGACCTCGTTTCGCCAGAGCATCAGGCTGTCATTCGGCAAGTGACGTTCGAATATGTAACCGCATCGAAACTTCCCTTGGCTAGTGTAACCCCATCGGCACTAACTCCGCTCTGCCCGGATGATGTCTCATATAACGAGGTGTATCTGGTATTACGCCAGATGACAGATTGCTAAAATCATTTCAGTGGCATGGATTTGTCTCGTTCTGGCAAAGGGGGTATGCGGCCCTGTCCCACCATCCTTTTCCCGTTTTCGCGACGAAAGCGTGCAAAAGGAACGATTACGCCGCTTCAAAATTTGTGAAATCGCGTGCTTATTCGTACCTTTGCAGACGAGAATATAGAAGATAGCATTTCGTAACTCGTAATTAAACAGAGATGAATATACTGGAACTGAGCGAACAGGAAATCGTTCGCCGCAATAACCTACAGCAGTTGCGCGACCTGGGCATCAATCCCTATCCCGCTGCCGAATATCCGGTCACGGCATGGAGCGCCGACATCATAGCGAATTTTGTAGACCTGCCCGTCATCGGCAAGGATGAGGAAGGCAACGACGTGCACGAGACGGCAACGGCAGAGAATAGCCCCCAGGTGAGCATAGCCGGGCGTATCATGAGCAAGCGCATCATGGGCAAGGCTGCATTTGCTGAACTGCAAGACTCGAAAGGCCGCATCCAGGTGTACATACAGCGCGATGCCATCTGTCCTGACGAGAACAAGGACCTCTATAATGTCGTGTTTAAGAAGTGTCTGGACTTGGGCGATTTTATTGGCATCCGTGGCTATGTGTTCCGTACCAAGACGGGTGAAATCAGTGTCCACGTATCGGATATGACCGTGCTGAGTAAGAGCCTGAAGCCCCTCCCCATCGTTAAGACCGATGCCGAAGGTAACGTATTCGACTCTTTCGACGACCCGGAACTACGCTACCGTCAGCGCTACGTGGATCTCATTGTCAATCCCGGTGTAAAAGAGACCTTCCTGAAGCGGGCCACCATACTGCGCACTATGCGCCAAATTCTGGACGGAGCAGGGTACACGGAGGTGGAGACACCCACACTGCAGAGCATCCCTGGCGGCGCTTCAGCCCGGCCCTTCATCACACATTTCAATGCACTGAACATTGACATGTACATGCGCATCGCTACGGAACTCTATCTGAAACGCCTCATTGTGGGCGGATTCGAGGGGGTCTACGAGATTGGCAAAAACTTCCGCAACGAAGGTATGGATCGTACCCACAACCCTGAGTTCACCTGCATGGAACTCTACATCAGTTACAAGGATCTGAACTGGGGCATGGGCTTCACAGAACGGATGCTGGAACAGATTTGCACGGCAGTAAATGGCAAACCAGAGGTCGAGATCGATGGAAAACTTATTTCCTTCAAGGCTCCCTTCCAGCGTCTGCCCATACTCGATGCAATCAAGGAAAAAACGGGCTACGACCTCTACCCCATGACGGAGGACGAGATTCGCGATGTGGCCAAACGACTGGGCATCGAGGTGGATGACACCATGGGTAAGGGAAAACTGATTGACGAAATCTTCGGTGAGACCTGCGAGGGTACGTTCATCCAGCCGACCTTCATCACAGACTATCCTGTGGAGATGTCGCCACTGACCAAGATGCATCGTTCCAAACCAGGGCTGACGGAGCGTTTCGAACTGATGGTAAATGGTAAGGAACTGGCCAACGCCTACTCCGAATTGAACGATCCCATCGATCAGGAGGAGCGCTTTCAGGAGCAGATGCGTCTGGCACAGAAGGGCGACGACGAGGCTATGATTATCGACCAGGACTTTCTGCGTGCCCTGCAGTACGGGATGCCTCCCACCTTTGGCATCGGCATAGGCATCGACCGCCTTGTCATGCTTCTTACCGGCAAATTTCAGATAGGTGAAGTCATGCTCTTCCCCCAAATGAAGCCCGAAGTGCGTGCTCCGCGTGATAAGGACGAGGCATACACAGCCTTGGGCATCCCAGAATCCGTCATCCCCATTCTACGCAAGGCTGGCTACAATCTGGTACAGACACTGAAGGGAGAGAATCCGGCCAAAATACAGCAGCAAATTATAGAGATAATAAAGAAATATAAGCTCGACATAGAGCGGCCCTCGCAGGACGAAATCAAAAAGTGGACAGAATAGGTAAGATAGCCATTATGGGCGGTGGCTCGTGGGCAACGGCCATTGCGAAAATCATGTTGGAGAGCACCGACGAGATTTGGTGGTACATGCGTCGTGACGACCGTATTGAGGAATTCCGACGCTTGTCGCATAATCCCGCCTATCTTACCAGTGTGCACTTCGATGTCAGTCGCATACACTTCTCCTCGGACATCAATGAAGTGGTGAATGCTTGCCAGACACTTATCTTTGTAACGCCTTCGCCCTACATGAAGAGCCACTTGAAAAAACTGAAGGTGCGTCTTCGGGATAAATTTATCATTACGGCCATCAAGGGGATAGTGCCCGATGAGAACCTCGTCGTTTCTGAATACTTCCACCAAGTATATAGCGTACCTGATGAAAATTTGGCTGTATTGGGAGGACCCAGCCATGCCGAGGAAGTTGCCTTGGGACGTCTGACCTACCTAACAGTGGGATGTGCAGATCTGGATAAGGCAGAGGTGTTTGCAGATCTGATAGCCAGCGACTATATCAAGACCAAGACCTCCGACGATGTGCTGGGCATCGAGTATGCTTCCGTGCTGAAGAATGT
The DNA here is from genome assembly GCA_017464345.1 of Bacteroidaceae bacterium. Lineage (GTDB taxonomy): Bacteria > Bacteroidota > Bacteroidia > Bacteroidales > Bacteroidaceae > Physcousia. Next base: position 89,888 of record JAFUAH010000017.1, on the reverse strand, counting down.
GTATGCCATAGCAGCAGGTATATGCAACGGACTGAAGTACGGAGACAATTTCCAGGCCGTGCTCCTCTCCAATGCCGCACAGGAGATGGACCGTTTCCTGCGGGCCGTGCATCCCATAGACCGTAGTATCATCGACTCTGTCTATTTGGGCGACCTGCTTGTCACTGGTTACTCCAACTTCTCGCGAAACCGTGTCTTTGGAACCATGATAGGAAAGGGCTACTCGGTGAAATCGGCACAGGTGGAGATGGAGATGATTGCAGAAGGATACTTCGGCACGAAGTGTATGAAGGACATCAATCGTCATATGCACGTCAATATGCCCATATTGGATGCCATGTATAACATCCTTTACGAACGTATCGCGCCCAGCATCGAGATTAAACTTCTTACGGATTCCTTCCGCTAAGCAGCAGAATTTGGTAAAAAAAAGAATCAGGACAGTTCATTTGCAGACTGTCCTGATTCTTTTTTTTATTTAGGGGTTTATTTTATGGTTTACGAAGTGTCTTTAACCACTGCTCGGCCAGGGCGGGCCAGATGAGGCCGGCACCGCGTCGCATACCGTAGCCGTGGCCGCCCTTGGTCAGGTAGTGCACCTCGACGGGCGCACCGGCCTGCTGCATGGCCTGCATGATGACGGGAGTGGAGGGGCCGCTGTACTTCACGTCGTCCTCGGTGCCGAAGACGAAGAGTGGAGGGGTGTCCCGGGTGACCGTAAGTTCAGGTGTGAGGGTGTGGTCGGGTCCCTCGTCGAGGTAGGCGGGATAGATGAGGATGCCGAAGTCAGGGCGGCACGAGAGCGTGTCGGTCTTGTCCTTGGGATTGGGCTCGTAGGCGGGCTCGTTCCAGCGCGTGCATGCACGGCACGAAAGGCTGGCTCCGGCCGAGAAGCCTATGACGCCCACCTGCGTGGCTCCCTTGCTGCGCACCAGACGGATGGCCCGCTGCACGTCCTGCAAGGCTCCCTGCCGGTTATTGGGCACACGGTAGGCCAGCACGTAGGCATTGTAGCCTAGGGCAGACAGCCATTGTGCCACTTCCTGCCCCTCCTTTTCGTAGGCCAGCATGGCGTAGGCTCCACCGGGGCAGACGACTATGGCCTTGCCGTTGCTCTTCGAGGCTTCCGGGACGAAGGCCTCCAGCGTGGGAGAGGAGACGTTAAGGAAACTGTTGCCGTCGGCAGGGCGCTCCTTCCATTCCACGGGCCGCTTTTCGCCGCCGCCGGGCACTTCCTTGGGCCATATTTCTACGGCCTTGTTGATGTATTGAGCACTCACGAAGTTGAAAGTTGAAAGTTGAAAACTAAAAACTAAAAAGAGTAGGGCAGAGCGTTTCATAGTAAATCTTTAAAGTAAATGCTTAAATCTTTAAATCACTCTTACGGTTTTGTTTAGTAAGTAGTTGTCGAGTAGTACGATGGCGGCCATGGCCTCCACTACGGGCACGGCACGTGGCAGTACACAGGCATCGTGGCGGCCACGGGCCTGCAGTGTGGTGGGTTGGCCCGCTGTGGTCACGGTCTCCTGCTCGCGCAGGAGGGTGGCCACGGGCTTGAAGGCCACGCGGAAGTAGATGTCTTGGCCGTTGGAGATGCCGCCCTGGATGCCGCCGCTGTGGTTAGTGCGTGTGGTGATGCCGCCGTCGGCACGGGGCAGGAAGATGTCGTTCTGTTCCGAGCCGCGCTGCGTGACTCCAGCAAAGCCCATGCCGTACTCGAAGCCCTTGGCAGCATTGATGCTGAGCATGGCGTGCCCCAGCTCGGCGTGCAGTTTGCCGAAGGCCGGTTCGCCCAGTCCTGTGGGGCAGCCCCGGACGACGCAGGCAACGACACCACCGATGGTGTCGCCCTCAGCCTTCACCTCGGAGATGAGGCTGGCCATGCGCTCGGCTGTGGCCGCGTCGGGGCAACGCACGTCGTTTGTCTCCGTCTGGCTGAGGTCGTAGTCCTGGTAGGTGCCAGGGAGCTGGATGTCGCCCACCTGCTGCGTATAGGCCTGTATGGAGATGCCCAGTTGGCGGAGCACCAGTTTGGCAAAGGCTCCGGCCACCACGCGGCTGATAGTCTCACGGGCCGACGAGCGACCGCCGCCCCGATGGTCGCGGATGCCGTACTTCTGCCAGTAGGTGAAGTCGGCATGGCTGGGGCGGAATACGTCGCGCATGTTCTCATAGTCGTCGGAGTGCTGGTTCGTGTTGCGCACGAGGAAACCGATGGGGTGGCCCGTCGTCCGTCCCTCAAACACGCCACTCAGCACCTCCAGTTGGTCGGCTTCGCGCCGGGCCGTCGTGAGCCGGCTCTGCCCGGGACGGCGACGGTTCAGTTCGTGCTGGATGAAGTCCATATCTACGCTGATGCCTGCCGGCATACCGTCGATGACGCCGCCTATGCCTGCCCCGTGGCTTTCACCGAACGAGGTTAGCCTAAATATATGTCCAAACGTATTCCTCACTTTAACTTTTCAACTTTTCAACCTTTTAACCTTTTAACCTTATCCGTGGCAATGGCCGCAACCGCAGTGGTCGCTGTGTTCGTGGTGATGGTCGTCACAGCCGCCGCAGTCCTCGCATCCGCAGCCACATCCGCCCTCGCCAGTGATAATCTTCAGCGTGCGCGTGATCTCGTCGGGCGTGGCCTCGCGGATGTCGGTCACCTCGCCTACGAAGATAAGTGTCTTGCCGGCCAGGGGATGATTCAAATCTACGGTCACCTCCTCGTCGCCAATCTTGGCAATCAGACCGTTGAAGCGCTGGCCGTCGGCATTCTGCAAGGGCACGACGGCACCCTCGTAGATATACTGCTTGTCCAGACGACCGTCAATCTCGAACGTCGAACGCGGCACCTTGATGACGCGCTCCTGCTCGTATTCGCCATAGGCCTGCTCGGGAGTGAGTTCGAAGTCGAACTCGGCATCCTTCGGGAGCGGCGTGATGTGTGCCTCAAAGTCGTCGAGCGTCATGCCCAGGCCGCTTACAAACTGGAAGGGCTGTTCCTTGGTGGCCTCCTCTACGAGTTCACGCTTGCCCTCCTGATTCTTAGTGTATAGCCGATAAGCTACGGCCACGTACAGATTTGGTTTCAATTCAGACATATTGTATTATATATTATTAAGATTTGCGTACAAAGATACGAATAAGCGAGCAAAAAGCCAAACTCGTTTGTGCTTTTTCGAGCGGCGTATCTAAAACGATAGTTAAAGATACGAATAAATTGCGAATAAATGCTTATCTTTGCGGACAATTCTTAATTCTTAACTCTTAATCCTTAATTCCCTAACGATGAATCTATTTGCTTTGCTATTGTTCATGCTCCTGCCAGTGTCCGGCCTGGCCTACGTCGGTTGGCACGTGTGGCTGCTGTTGCCGCTGGCCCCTATGGGGAAGTCCGTCGTCGTGGCGTTGTGTGTAACTTGTTTCCTGCTGCTGTTCTATGCTGTCAGTCCCGGGCTCGACGCTCTGCCCATGCCCCTCGCGAGCTCGTTATATAATATAGGTACGTCGTCGCTCATCGTGCTGCTCTATCTCTTCATGCTCTTCTTGCTGCTCGACCTGGGCCGGCTGTGTCGTCTTGTCCCGCGCTCGCTGCTCCACGACAATGGCTGGTCGGCGCTGTGCATACTGGTTGTGATGTTCGGCACGTTCCTCTATGGCTACCTTCATTATCGCCACAAGGTGCGCGTGCCGCTCACCATCGAGTCCTCCAAGCCCCTGCCTCGCTCGTATCGCGTGGTGATGGCCAGCGACCTGCATCTGGGCTACCACAACGACCGGCGTGAACTGGCGCGGTGGGTGGATATGATGAACGCAGAACGCCCCGACCTGATACTCATCGCGGGTGACATCATCGACCGCAGTGTGCGTCCCCTCTTAGAAGAAGACATGGCCGCCGAGTTTCGTCGGCTGGAGGCTCCCGTTTATGCCTGTCTTGGCAATCATGAGTACTACAGCGGCTGTCCCCAAGCACGGCAGTTCTACCGCGACGCTGGCATCCACCTGCTGAGTGATGAGGCGATACTGATAGATTCGGCTCTCGTCATCATCGGGCGCGACGACCGCACGAACCCTCGTCGCAAGTCCTTGGCCACCTTGATGTCAGCAGCAAACTCCCTTCTCCTTACGGAGGAACAGGAGGGATGGGGGGGTAAGTCTCTCCCCCTTATGGGGGAGTTGGAGCGGGCCTTTACCATCTTGCTCGATCACCAGCCCCACGACCTGGGCGAGGCCGAACAGGCCGGCATCGACTTCCAGCTGAGCGGTCATACCCACCGTGGCCAGGTATGGCCCGCCTCGTGGGCTACGGACCTGATGTACGAATGTTCGTGGGGCAGCCATCGCCGTGGACGGACGCAATACTACGTCTCCAGCGGTCTCGGCATATGGGGCGGTCGCTTCCGCATCGGCACTCAGTCGGAGTATGTCGTGGCCACGATTCAGAGTACCCGATAAGAAGATTCAGAGTATTAGATAAGACGGGGCTTGATGCACCCCGTCTCCTAACTAAGCATAAAAATTACAGATACTGGCTGGTGTAACCCACACCAGCCTTTTTTAGTGCCTCGGGCGTACCTTGGAAAAGGAGCTGGCCGCCACGCTGACCACCCTCCGGGCCCATGTCTATCAAGTAGTCGGCGGCGCGGATGATGTCGAGGTTGTGCTCGATGACGATGACCGTATTGCCCTTCTCGACCAGACGGTTGAGGACGGAAAGCAGGACGCGGATGTCCTCAAAGTGGAGGCCCGTAGTGGGCTCGTCGAGGATGTAGAGCGTGCGCCCAGTGTCGCGCTTGGCCAGTTCTGTGGCCAGTTTGACACGCTGGCTTTCGCCGCCGCTGAGGGTCGTGCTGGGCTGTCCGAGTTTGATGTAGCCGAGTCCCACGTCCTGTAGCATCTTTATCTTCTGTAGTATCTGCGGCTGGTTCTCGAAGAACTCTACGGCCTGGTTGATGGTCATGTCCAGGATGTCGGCGATAGACTTTCCCTTGAACCTGACCTCCAGGGTCTCGCGGTTGTAGCGCTTTCCGTGACATTCTTCGCAAGGTACGAGCACGTCGGGCAGGAAATTCATCTCCACGGTACGGTAACCGTTTCCGCCGCACGTCTCGCATCGTCCGCCCTTCACATTGAAGGAGAAACGTCCCGGCTTGTAGCCGCGAATCTTGGCTTCGGGCAGTTGTACGAAGAGGTTACGGATATCGTTGAATACACCGGTGTAGGTGGCGGGATTGGAGCGTGGCGTGCGCCCCAGCGGACTTTGATCGACATTGACGACCTTGTCAATGAGTTCCACCCCCTCGATGCTCTCGTAGGGGAGTGGGTCCTTCAGCGAGCGGTAGAAGTGCTGCGAAAGGATGGGTTGCAGCGTCTCGTTGATGAGGCTCGACTTTCCGCTTCCGCTGACTCCTGTCACGCAGATGAGTGTGCCGAGGGGAAAGGTGACGTTCACCCCTTTCAGGTTGTTGCCCGTGCAGCCGTAGAGTTTCAATTCACAATGATTCAATTCACAATTCACAATGGGGGCTACGCCTTTATTGCTTTCCTCAGCCTTGCCGGAGGCTAATTGTGCATTGTGCATTGTGCATTGTGAATTGCCTCTTAAATACTGCGCCGTCAGCGTATCGGCCTTCAGCATGTCCTTGTACGTCCCTTGGAACACCACTTCGCCGCCCTTGCGTCCGGCGCGGGGACCTATGTCGATAATCCAGTCGGCATTCTCCATCATCTCCTGGTCGTGCTCGACGACGATGACCGTGTTGCCCGTGTCACGGAGTTCCTTCAGTGAGCGGATGAGCCGTTGGTTATCACGCTGGTGGAGGCCGATGCTCGGCTCGTCCAATATGTAGAGTACGTTCACCAGCTGACTGCCTATCTGCGTGGCCAGTCGGATGCGCTGGCTCTCGCCGCCGCTGAGCGATGCCGAAGCCCGGTTTAGCGACAGGTAGTCAAGCCCGACATCCAGGAGGAACTTCAGCCGGGTGCGTATCTCCTTCAGTATTTCGGGTGCAACTTTCTGCTGGTAGGCCGTGAGGTGTGGGTCGAGGCCCTGCAACCACTGATACAGGTCACCGAGGTCCATGGCAGCCAGTTCGGCGATGTTCTTGTCCGCGATGCGGTAGTGCAGGGCTTGTTTGTTCAGGCGCTGTCCCTTGCATTCGGGACAAGTGCAGTCACGACTGAACTGCCCTACCCACTTCTGTGCCGTGGCGCTTTGGTCGTTCTCCTGTGTGGAGCGGATGTATTTCACCAGTCCCTCGTAGGTGCAGTAGTAGTCGCTAGAGGTCTTCGTCAGTTCCGCAGGGATGCGCAGGCGTTCGATGGAACCGCTGAATATCTCGTCCAGCGCCTCGTCGGGCAGACTGCTGACGGGGTCGTTGAGCGTGAAGCCGTACTTGTCCAGTATGGCGGAGATTTGCCAGAATATCATCGAACTCTTGTACTTGCCCAGGGGCACGATGGCACCGTCGTGGATGGAGAGCGAGCGGTCGGGGATGATGAGGTCGCGGTCGATGAGCGACACGTAGCCGAGGCCCTTGCATCGCGGGCAGGCTCCTTGCGGTGAGTTGAACGAGAAGTCGTGCGGTGCCGGGTCGCTGTAGGAGATGCCGCTTGTCGGGCACATCAGTCGGCGGCTGTAGTGGCGGATAGTTCCCTCCTTCACGTCAAAGACCATCATCAGGCCGTCGCCCTGCTTCAGTGTGTTCTGTACGCTGTTCTGGAGCCTTCGGTCGTCCGTTTCCTTTACGACGAGCCTGTCTACGACCACTTCGATGGAGTGGTTCTTGTAGCGGTCCAGTTTCATGCCGCGTTCCACCTCCATCAGTTCGCCATCCACGCGGACGTAGAGGTATCCCTTCTTCTGGACCGACTCGAAGAGCTCCTTGTAGTGTCCCTTACGGTTCTTTACGAGCGGTGCCAACAGATAGACCTTGCGACCCAGATAGTCGTGGAGCAACTGTTCGACGATTTGCTCTTCGGTATATTTCACCATCCGCTCGCCCGTGACGTAGGAGTATGCCTCGCCGGCCCTGGCATAGAGCAGGCGCAGGAAGTCATAGACCTCCGTCGTCGTGCCCACGGTGGAGCGTGGATTCTTGTTCGTCGTCTTCTGTTCGATGCTTATCACCGGCGAGAGGCCCGTAATCTTATCGACATCGGGGCGCTCCATATTGCCCAGAAAGTTGCGGGCGTAGGCCGAGAATGTCTCGATGTATCGCCGCTGCCCTTCGGCAAAGATGGTGTCGAAGGCCAACGAAGACTTGCCCGACCCCGATAGACCAGTGATGACCGTCAGGCTCTGGCGTGGTATCTCCACGTCAATATTCTTCAGGTTATGGACACGTGCGCCAAGAACCTCTATCTTATTCTCGCTCATATCTTGTTCATTATTTACGAGCGGTCACTCTTCTCCGCTACCGTCACCTTGCGAATCATTGTTGTAACCCGTGATGACGTTGATGGCCTTGCGGATGTTGTACTTGTGTCCGTCGGCCCCTCGTGCATTGACGACGAGATAGTAGACTCCATCCTTCACCGTGTGGCCGTTCCAGCGGCCGTCCCACGAGCCCGAGGGGCTGTCCCAGGAGTATATCTTCTGCCCCCAGCGGCTGAAGACGGTGGCCTGGAAGGAGACGATGCTCTGGTAGCTGTCCTTGGCCTTGTAGACGTCGTTGAAGCCGTCGCCGTTGGGCGAAAAGGCATTGGGAAACTCCAGCTTGCTCTCGCTTATGGTCACTTGTATGGGCGAGGCTTCGCCCTCCTCGGGGAAGGCTATGGTGTCAGTTCCCAGTACAAATGTGGCATACAGTTGGACGTAGAACGAACCGCTCTCGGTGAACGTGTAGTCGATGTCTTCATCGAAGCGGTGCACCAGCGGAGCCTGTTCCTCGCCGGGGCGATAGATTTTCCACTCGTAGCGGGCCGTCCATAGTCCCAGGTTCGACGGATTGGCCGTGAAACGGGCCACCAGCGGGGCACTCTGCGCCGTCGTGGCATCGTCCGTTTCCTCACCCTCCACCGTCGTGTACTTGGCCTGCGGGTCCACGCTGGGAAAGGCCACTACCTGCGCTCTGCCCATACGGGGCAATGTGCACAATACGAGTATAAGGTATAGGATGCGATACTTCATCATAAGGGCAAAGTTACGACATTTTCTTAAATCCGCTATGCCTGAAGCCGTTTTTTTCACGCTTTGGGGCAAAAAAGTATACATTCTCCGTAATGCTCCTGTATATGACAGAGTTATTCGCAGGTGAGCGAATAATTAAACGCTCACCTGCGAATAATTAAACGCTCGTGAACGAATAACCCCGCCCCGGGCAGGACGGCCAGACCGTGGCGGGCTGCAGGAGGAGAAAGATGCACGTGTGGGATGACTTTTTTATACAGCATGGAGCAGAATGTCGAAATTTTTGTGTACATTTGTGGCAATCTTTGTAAAATGAGTCAGCCTATGAGACGTTTCTTTGCATTATTGCTGCTGTGCGTGGCCGTCGTGTCGCTTCGCGCGGCTGCGACGGTGAAGGTCGGCGTGCTGCTGCCACTGAAGGAGCAGACGGCACGCGGAACCACGATGGTGGAGTTCTACCGCGGACTGCTGATGGCGGTGGATGCCGTGAAGGTGGAGGGCACCAATGTGGAGGTGACGGCCATCGACTGCGGTTCGTCGGAGACTTCCCTGTGCCAGGCTTTGCAGACACCAGCCTTGCAGCAGCTGGATGTCCTCTTTGGGCCCGTGGATGCCGTGCAGGTGACCACGCTCAGCGAGTTTTGCCGTCAGCACGGCATCCGCATGGTGCTGCCCTTCAACACCCCCTGTCCGCAGGTCTACTCCAATCCCTGGGTCTATCAGGTGGGCGTGGCTCAGGAACTGCTCTATCCGGGCATTTCCAATCTGGTGATGGAGCATCTGGCCAACAGCAACTTCGTGATGATGCACACGGGCGAGACGGACAGCCGCGCCCAGAGTTTTGTGGAGCATCTGGGGCAGGTACTGGAACTGCGCGGGATGCAGACCACTCATCTGAACGTCAATGCCGATGAGTTTGCCTACGACCGGGCCCTCAATCAGTTCCGTAACAACGTGGTTGTCCCCGACAGCCGCAGCCAGGCAGCTCTCACCCAGATGCTGACCGGACTGAAGGCCTACCAGCAGAAGTATCCCCAGTACAAGGTGACCCTCCTGGGCTATCCCGAGTGGCTGACCTACACGCGCAGCCTGCTGAAGGACTTCTATCAGTACGACACCCACGTCTTCTCTGCCTATTACCGCAATCCGCTCAGCGGACGGGTGGCCCGTTTCGAACAGACCTATCAGGCCCACTACGGCCAGGCCTCGCGCGTCTCCTATCCCAGGGCCGAGATGCTGGGCTACGATCTGGCCTACTACTTTCTGCACGGTATCGCTGCGCTGGGGACAGCCTTTGAGGAACAGCAGTCCACGCTGGCCCAGCAGCCCCTCCAGCACACTTTCCGCTTTCAGCGCGTCGGTGGCAGCGAGGGCGGTTTCGTAAACCTCAACGTGCTGATGGTGCACTATACCCCTAACAACACGATACAACTGGAGAAGTGAGAGTATGGAAAAGGGGATGAACAGTAACGGAAGCCGCAGGGGAAGGGGGCGTTTCATGCAGTTTCCCCTTTTCGCCGTGCTCTTGTGTGTCTGTCTGTCGGCCCAGTCTCTCCATGCCCAGGTGGGCGAGTATCGTAGTGCCTTGGCCATAGGCGTGAATGGTGGCTATAACCTGAACAAGGTATCCTTCGACCCAACAGTCAAACAAAACTACCACGGCGGACTGACGGGGGGGCTCACGGTGCGATACACCTGCGAACGTTACTTCAAGATGCTCTGTGCCGTACAGGCCGAGGTCAACTATGCCCAGCTGGGCTGGAAGGAAAAGATAGAGACCAGTGCCGATACATACAGTCGAACCGTAAACTACGTGCAGGTGCCTCTGTTGGCCCGTCTGGGCTTCGGAAGGGAAGAACGGGGCGTGATGGGGTATCTGGTGCTCGGTCCTCAGCTGGGATTCTACCTGAGTGACAGTGACAAGCGCACTGGCGAATGGAGTGCTGCTACGCTGGCCCTGCGTCCCAATAACGTGGTGGAACAATACGACTTGCCCATACAGCGCACTTTCGAGTATGGCATTACGGGCGGACTGGGCATGGAAGTGAATACGCGCCACGCCGGTCACTACATGCTGGAGGGACGCTACTACTTTGCCTTGAGCGACATGTTCCGCAATGGCAAGTCCGACGCCTTCGGTCGTTCGGCCAATGGCACCATTGTGGCCAAGGTCACCTATCTCTTTGACCTCTTCAACAAGAAAAACTAAAGTAAACAGGATAAAGAGAGGGGGGCGTAATTCGTGGTAAAAAAACAAACGGGGCTATGTCGTTCATGTAGACATAGCCCCGTTTGTTTTGATGGTTAAAAAGTCCCCGTTCAGCGTAGCCGGTCCAGAGAGCGCACCAGCAGTTCGTCCTTCAGTATGCCACGGAAGGCCAGATAGTCCAGCACGATGCAGACGAAGGGGAATGCGGCCGTCATAGCGGGCGTAAATGAAAATTCCTTATTCGCCACGAATATGAAGAATGCCAAGAAGGCATAGTAGCCCACAAGCAGTATCATGCTGAATGTGAGCAGACGCATCTGCAGGGCCCTGCGACGATAGAGGAAAATATCGATGAGCGTGAGCGTGGTGACTGTCAGCAGCAGGGCAAACAGCACCCAGGGACTGAAATCGTGGCCCCCCGTCTCGCTGATGCGCAGCCACAGGTTGTAAAGGTCGGCTACGTGCTCGCCCTGTGCTGTACAGAAGTAGCCCAAGGGCATACTCAGGCAGACGATGCTCAGAATGGCGCTAAGCAGCAAGTAGAGGGTCTGTATGCGCTGAATCATGTTTTAGTCCTCCAGCTCGTTCTCTTGGGTGGGATTGCGGAAGTATATCTTCCCCTCCACAAACTCCTGTGTGGCAATGAGGGAGGGCTTCGGCAGTTTTTCGTAGTAACGCGAAATCTCTATCTGTTCCCGGTTCTCGAAGACTTCGTCCAGATTGTCCGTTGAGGAAGCAAACTCCTGCAGCTTCTTGGATAATTCCTGCTTTATCTCCACCGAGATTTGGTTGGCACGCTTGCCGATGATGGCAATCGATTCGTAGATGTTGCCCGTCCCGTTGCACAGGTTCATGATGTCGCGCGTCACCGTGTTGGTGGGCGCATTTGTCTTTTTGTAATCCATGTCTTATGTGTTAATTTCGATATTCTTTCTGTTGTCTGTTTCACTCCTCTTTGCCAAGTTCGATGTGCTTACGCTTCACGATGGCCTCGGCCTGGCGGAACAAGCTGCGGGCCTCCTTCAGGTATTTCGACTCGGGGTAGTCGTTTTCGAAGGCATAGTACTCGTCGATGGCATCGCGGAAGCGCTCGATGCGCTTCTCCTCCACGCTGCGGGCTGCCAGTTGATACTTGGCGCGGAGCGTCAGGATGGAGAGCAATTCCCGCTTGTCTGCCGAGGCGTAGGGATAGTCGCGCAGAGCATTCTGTGCCGTCACGACGCAGGCTTCGTAGTTGCTGCCGCCGTAGAGGCTGTTTATCATGTAGGTTCCCAGATCGTAATATAGTTTAGCTGAGAGACATTCCTTCTCCACCAGTTTGTCCTGCAAGGCATAAATCATATCTTGGGCCTGTGCTTTCAGCGGGGAGTAGGGATATAGTTCAATGAAATGCTGGAATTCGCCCATGGCCTGGATCGTACTTGTCTGGTCCAGGCGTGGGTCTGGTGTCTGATTGTACAGGGAAAGTGCGGAATAGTAGATGGCTTGCTCCACGTAGATGCCCTTCGGGTAGGTTTGGTAGTATTTCTTGAAACTGTCGTGTGCCGTCTCGAAACTCTTGTGCCCGAACTCGCTCATCGCAGTCAGGAACAGCGACTCCTCGCCGTTGGCCGTGCCCTTCATCACGCCCAGCAAATCGTAGAACAGGGTGGAGGCTTTGGTATATTTCCCATCTATGAAGTAGGCTTTGGCCACTTCGTACTTGTATTCATAGTCGGGAGTCTTCTGCACAGAGGCATATTCGCCGCAGGAGACCAGCATTAGGCTCAAAAGAAAGGTCAGAAATACCTTGTTCATCTCTAATACGCGCATATTTCGAGGCGCAAAGATACGAAATAAAGTTGACAGTTGAAAGTTGAAAGTTGAAAATTGTGTACCCAAGGACGATATTTAATGTTTTTTTACGCTTCGGGACTTCTTTTTCCACGTTCGGTTTTCAACTTTCAACTTATTGCCCTATCTTTGTGAACAATTATGGCAACGTTTCAACTTACATCCCCCTTTCAGCCAACTGGCGACCAGCCTGAGGCCATTCGCCAGCTGGTGGATGGCGTTCGCCGTGGCGATGAGGCACAGGTGCTGCTGGGCGTGACGGGGTCGGGCAAGACCTTCACCATGGCCAACGTGATTGCACAGGTGGGGCGACCTACGCTCATCCTCAGTCACAACAAGACACTGGCCGCACAGCTCTACCGCGAGATGAAAGCTTTCTTTCCCCGGAATGCCGTGGAGTACTATGTGTCGTACTACGACTACTATCAGCCCGAGGCCTACATCCCCTCCACCGACACCTACATCGAGAAAGACCTGGCCATCAACGACGAGATTGACAAACTGCGCCTGGCGGCCACCAGCGCTCTGCTTTCGGGGCGTCGGGATGTCATTGTCGTCTGCTCCGTCAGTTGCATCTACGGCATGGGCAATCCTGCTGCATTCTACGAGAGCGTCATTTCCGTCAGGGTAGGGCAGGAACTGGATCGTAACATTTTGCTTCGCAAGCTTTTGGATAGTCTTTATGTACGTAATGATGTAAGCCTGAATCGGGGCGAAGTCCGTGTGAAAGGAGATACCGTAGATGTGGCATTGGCCTACTCCGATAATCTGTTGCGCATCACCTACTGGGGCGACGAGATAGAGTCGATAGAGGAAATCGACCCCACAACCATGCAGCGAGTGGCCCGTTTCGAGGAGTATAACATCTATCCCGCCAACCTCTTCATGACTTCCAAGGATACTCAGGAGCGTGCCATCCGCCAGATTGAGGATGACCTGGGTAAGCAGGTACAGTACTTTGAAGAAGAAGGCAAGTCACTGGAGGCAAAGCGACTGCACGAACGTGTAACGTACGACGTGGAGATGATGCGTGAACTGGGCCATTGTTCGGGCATCGAGAACTACAGCCGCTACTTCGACGGGCGTGAGCCGGGCACACGTCCTTTCTGCCTGCTCGATTTCTTTCCCAAAGACTTTCTGATGTTCATCGACGAGAGTCACGTCTCCGTGCCCCAGATAGGTGGCATGTACGGTGGCGATCGTGCCCGCAAGACCAACCTTGTGCAATATGGTTTCCGCTTGCCTGCAGCGTTGGACAACCGTCCGCTGAAGTTCGAGGAGTTCCAGCAACTTACCCATCAGATTATCTACGTCTCCGCCACTCCCGCCGACTACGAGCTGACGCAGGCCGACGGCGTTGTCGTAGAGCAACTTATCCGTCCTACGGGGCTTCTGGATCCCATCATCGAAGTACGTCCTCGCGAACATGAGGCCGACGACCTGCTGGAGGAAATCGTCCAGCGTATTGAGGTAGGCGAGCGTGTGCTCGTCACCACCCTCAGTAAGCGGCAGGCCGAGGAGTTCTCGGCTTATCTCGTCCGCTCTGGCATCAATGCCTGCTACATCCACCATGAGGTTGATACTATGGAGCGTGTCCAGATTATGGATGCCCTGCGTCGGGGCGAGTACGACGTGCTGGTTGGTGTCAATCTGCTTCGCGAGGGACTAGACCTGCCCGAAGTCTCTCTGGTGGGCATTCTGGACGCCGACCAGGAGGGCTTCCTTCGCAGCAAGACCAGTCTCACCCAGACCATTGGCCGTGCTGCCCGCCATGTCCATGGCAAGGCCATCTTCTATGCCGACCGTATCACGCAGTCCATGGCCGCCTGCATTGAAGAAACAAACCACCGGCGAGAAGTGCAACTGCGCTACAACGAGGAACATGGCATCACGCCCCATGCCGTCCGGAAGGAGATTGCCACGCCGCTGGCTCCAGCCGCTCCGGCGGATGCGGTGCAGACATCCCTGCAAGGCAAAGCCGGCAAGGTTCAGCATCCGCATACGGCCAGTCGTTATGGCGAGATTCCGGAACAACTGTCCATGGCTGCCGAACCCTCTATGCTCAGTGCTTCCGACCCCATCCTTGATGCCATGTCCGTTCCTCAACTCCAGAAGACCATCGACCATACCCGTCGCCAGATGCAAAATGCGGCCAAACGGCTCGACTTCATCGAGGCTGCTCACTATCGCGACGAACTCCTCAGACTCGAAGAACTGCTGAAGGCGAAGCAATAGCCTTTCTATTCCTTTTTCAACATCACAGAGCATAATCTTTTTAACTTTTTAACCTTTTAACTTTTTAACCTTTTAACCTTAACATGAAGCGCTTCTTCCTTCTCATTTTCTCATTTTCTCATTTTCTCGTACTCTCTGCAGCCGACCCCATTGCCGACCTTCTCCAGCGTGTCTTGCCAGAGAACGGCGATGCCCAACGTTTCGAATGGACGGTCACCGACCAAGATTCGTCCGACCAGTATTTTACGCTGAGTTGTGACGGCGACAGGGTTCGCGTGGAAGCCTCCGACAACGTTGCTGTCGCCACGGGCATCAACTGGTATCTTCAGCACTATGCTGGGGTCGATATTTCCTGGAACAGCCCCACGGCTACGCTGCCACGGGTGTTGCCCGTCGTCAGGAATGAGCGTCACACGTCGAGTGTGGATTATCGCTATTACCTGAACTTCTGTACGCATTCCTATTCCATGGCCTTCTGGGGCTGGGAGCGCTGGCAGCAGGAAATCGACTGGATGGCCCTGCATGGGGTCAATCTGCCTCTTGTCATTACGGGCATGGAGGGAGTCTGGCGACAGGTTCTGGAAGACTACGGTTACGGCAGTCTCAACCAGGTGAACGAGTTCGTCTGTGGCAGTGCCTTTTATGGTTGGTTCTTCATGAATAACCTGACGGGGTGGGGCGGTCCGCAACCCGATAGTTGGTATCGCCAGCGCACGGAACTGGCCCGTCGGATATTCCAGCGCATGAGCGACTTGGGCATGACGCCCGTCGTCCCAGGCTATGTGGGCATGGTGCCTCAGAAGTTCCTCTCCTATGCAGCGGCTGACAAGGTTCAGGACTGGCAGGCCTCCGACATCGTGAATGGTGGCAAGTGGTGCAGTTTCCAGCGCCCCTACTTTGTGAATAACACTGACCGCCTCAAGGAATTCGCAGCTGCGTATTATACGGCTTTCGACAAACTCTTTGGCGACTGCTGTACGACTCACTTCTATGCCATCGACCCCTTCCACGAGGGCGGTGTGCCCAGCGGTGTCACCAGCGCATCGGCCTCCGTCAAGGCCATGTACGATGCCTTGCTCGCCTATGATGCCGAGGCCGTGTGGGTGTGCCAGCACTGGCAGGACAACCCGACGAACATCCTCACGCATACCGTTCCGGCGGGTCGTCTGATGATTCTTGACCTGCATGGCGATAACAATGGTGACGTGGAGTGCAGCGGCAATCACACCACGGCTGACGGTACGCCCCACGACTGGGTATGGGGGCAGGTCTCCAACTTTGGGGGCAACGTGGGCCTCTTCGGGCGTATGGACCGCCTGATAAACTGTTTCTACAAGGCTCGCGACAACGCAGCCTCGAATCACCTCGTCGGTATCGGGGCCATCCCCGAAGGCATCGAGAATAATAGTATGCTCTACGACCTGCTCTATGCACTGCCGTGGACTAATTCGGATTACACCCGCCAGACGTGGCTGGCCGACTATGTGCAGATGCGCTATGGCGTGCGTCCGGGCGACGTGGCATACGCTCCGCTCCTTTCCGCATGGACGCGTTTGGTAGCCGGTCCCTACAACTGCCCGAACGACCAGCAGCAGGGCACCACGGAGAGCGTCTTCCTCATGCGCCCGGCACTGAAGCCCGGGACGGTGAGCAGTTGGGCTAACTCCACGTGGTACTGGGACTTCTTCGACCTGCGGACGGCCTTGTATGAAATGCTCTCCGTGGCCGAAACTCTGAAGGATAACGACAATTTCCGCTACGACCTGGTGGACCTCATGCGTCAGTCTCTGGCCGACCTGGGCAAACTCACGCTCGACTCCATCACCTCGGTCACGGGGACTGCTCGTACGGCCCTGGCAGACCGATTTCTGACCCTCATTCTCGACCAGGACAGGCTTCTGGGCACACGTGCGGAGTTCCGCCTTGGGCGCTGGACGGAGATGGCTCGTGCGCTGGGCACAACGGACGACGAGTGCACGCTCTACGAGAAGAATGCCCGTATGCTCCTGACCACCTGGGGCGACCGTGCCCAGTGTGAGGCAGGTGGTCTGCACGACTATGCCAACCGCGAGTGGAACGGACTGCTTTCCAGTTACTACTATCCGCGATGGAAGGCCTTCTTCGCTCGCAACTATCAGGCCCAGTCTTGGTTTGCCAACTACGAATGGCCCTTCGTCAGTGGCACGTCGGGCGCCAACGCCGCCTACCTCCCCGAGGGGGTCCCATACGGCTATGGCACATTCCAGGCCGAGGCCGTGGGGGACGAGATTGCGGTCGTGAAGGAACTCTACGCCAAGTACTTCCACGATTTCCGTCCCGAGATATGGACACGGGTGTTGCCCGATACACAGCATACCTACATGCTCACCAACGCCCAGAAGTGGTACCGCGAGGCCGATTCCGAGGGCCTGAACCTGACACTGCCCAATAACGATTACAAGGGCTACCGCCTCAAGCGAAGTGCCCTGAAGGCAAGTGATACCGCCTACCAGTGGCGCTTCGTGACTTCCCCTACCGATGCCGAGGCCGTGCGTCTGCAAAATGTCTACTTGCAGGAACTGAACAACACCTCTGCTCCCTCCTTCCTCTCCTCCAAGCCTTCCACTGCGGCCTATCCTGCATTCACTTTCGCCCAGGAGGGCACTGACTTCTATCTCTATCAGTGTGACGAGCGCTACTACTTGCAGGAGGCTGGCCAGGAGGTCTATATGGCTCCCGACTGCGCATGGGCCGAGGCCTGCGTCCTTGTGTCCCAGAGTCGTAGCGCCACCGCCTGCCTCCATCTGACGCCCGTGACTCCCACGGGCGTCACCTCGCTATTGGCCCCCGTGCCGGAAACTCCAGTGTACGACCTCTCCGGTCGTCGTATCTCCTCGTCCGCCCATTCCGGCATCCACATCAAGGAGGGAAAGAAACACCTCGTCCGATAGCCCCAATCTTAGCCCCCATACTCCCTAACGCCACATCCAGAGGATACTAATGCCAGCGTCCTCGCATTATGATGCCCCATCCTCCGCATTATGATGTTGTAGTCTTCGCATTATTAATGTCGCCATTCTCGCATTATTAATGCCTTTGTCCTCGCATTATTAATGCCTCTCGTTTGCCATTATTAATGACCAGCCTCCATCATCCTTATGACAGACCTTCGTCATCCTTATGACAGAGTCCTATCGTCCTTATGACCAGCCCCCGTCGTCCTTATGGCAAAACGGGATTGTTCAATGCCCCCCTATAGAAGATTGCCATCCACCGCTTTATAATTGAGGAAACGAAATAGGTAGGAAATAAAAAAGAAATGGCAAATAGACGCAAAATCCCAAACATTATTTGTATATTTGTAGGCGAGAAATAATTAAACTAACTATATGGACATAAAAGAATTTGCTAAGGATTTTATAGACAACATCCGTCTGTCCGCAGAGATGAACGGCACAGACTACGAGTTGGAACTGGCCATCGGTATCCTGGAATATATGGAGGACAACGGGGAGGTAAACAATCCTGAGATTTGTGCTTTCCAGAAGACAAGGGCTCGTATCACTGCCTATGACTACAACGACGAGGCCGAATCACTCGACCTTTTTTATCTGATAAAGGCCGACAATCCCCTTGGTAAGGTAAACAACAACAAGGTGCAGCAAGGTTTTAATTACTTGATTGCTTTCCATCGCGAGGCCACCAATGGACAATTATTCAAGGAAAAGGATTTGAAACCTAGCGATGAGATTGTGGAGGTGGCTCAATTGGTGCAAAGCAGCAAAGGGCAGATAAAACAATTGCGCATCTATGTCATTACCGACGGCCTCACCGACCCCTCGGCTGTTCCGGCTTCTGTGGAAAGCGACGACGGCTCGTATGTCACAGAATTCAATGTGTGGGACATGCAACGTGTTTATCAGCAGCATAACATCCGTGCGGGCAAGGAGAAAGTGGAGATAGATTTTCCCACCTCCTACAATACGGAGTTACAATGCTTGAAGATGAGCGACCAAAACTTGTTTGTCGATGCGTATTTGGCCATTATCCCTGGGCAGACGTTGGCAAAGATTTATAAAAAGTATCAGCAGGTACTTTTGGAAAAGAATGTTCGTACATTTCTCCAGTTCAAGGGAAAAGTAAATAAGCAGATTCGCAAAACCTTGCGCGATTGTCCTGATATGTTCTTTTCTTATAATAACGGCATCTCCACCACTGCCAGTGAGATTGAAACCAAGGAGGTAGATGGAATGCTCTACATCACGCGCCTTTACGATTGGCAAATTGTGAATGGTGGCCAAACTACGGCCTCCATTGCAGCCTCCATGACAGACAAAACCGTTGACCTGAGCAAGGTGTTTGTTCCCATGAAGATCAGTGTGATTCGTGACGCAGAGCATGACGACGAACTCATCAAGACCATTTCCATCTCAGCCAATAGGCAGACTGCCATCAAGGAGTCCGACCTCTCGGCTAACGACCCCTATCTGGTGGATATGGAGAAGTTCAGCCGTCAAGAGTGGGTGCCAAATGGCAACAACAAACCCATTTGCAAGTGGTATTTCGAACGCACACGCGGTCAGTATCTTGACCAGTTGGCTCAGCTCAGCGGATTCAACGAAAAGAGTTTCAAGGTGGAATATCCCAAGAAGCAGAAAATCACAAAGACCGACATTGCTAAGTACGATTTTTCCTGGAAACAACGTCCGTTTGATGTGGCACGAGGCGCAGAGAAAAATTACAATCTTTTTTCAAAAGAAATAAAGAAGGAAAATCCAACCATAACGGCTGCATACTACAAGAACATGGTAGCGAAGTGCATTCTCTTTAATGCCATTGACTCGCTGGTAAACGCTCAAAATTTGGGTGGTTATAAGGCAAATATGAATGCATATATTTTGGCCTCAATTTCCTTCCTTTCTGACAAGAATCTCGACCTCACCTACATTTGGGAACATCAGTCTGTGCAACCCGAAGTACTGAAAATGGTGGAAGAACTAATCCCCCTCGTTTGGAACCACTTGACAAACTCCACTGGAGGAGGTAATCAATCTTCCAATGTGGGTGAGTGGACGAAGAAACCAGATTGTTGGAATAAGTTGAAGTTAAAATTGGGAGAAATAGAAAAATTTGGTGACGAATTGATGCAGCCCGACACCAATGAGGATGGTACATACTTGAACGAGGCTCAAAAGCAATGTGTAGAGAAGGCCATAGAGATAGAGCCTAACTATTGGTTCGGACTTGCTCAATGGGCAAAGGCCCACAACCAATTGACTCCAATTGAGCGCAAGGCCGCTTTCAATTTTGGTACCATGAAGTCTCGTGGGCGCGAAATCTCGTCACTTAAACAGGCGCAGTTTGCCCTAAAAATCGTAGAAAAGGCAATAGAATTAGGATTCAGAAGTTAGTGATGGTAAAGAAAATAAAGGACTTAAAACTCACGGACTTCCCCGAAGAGGTGGACGAAAAGGATGGCGTGAAAATCTACGGTGAAACGTCGTATGAGAATCATTTGGCTATATTGAGCCAGTTTCTTCACAATGGGGGAATGGAGGCGGACGACAATAAGAAAGTCTCCATTATTAGAGCCATCCAGCAGTTTTTGGAAGATAAAAAGGAACATGGCGGAGCGTTTGATGAAGAAATAACGGAAGACTTTGTGGGGCAAGTTGCAGAAGAGCCTGGAAGATATTATTTTTTCCGGGATTTCTTCGAAGTGCCTTTCCCTGCCCCCCATCAACCGCGTTTTACATTCATCGATTTATTTGCCGGAATGGGCGGATTTAGAATTGCCATGCAACGCCAAGGCGGGAAATGCGTGTTCTCGTCGGAGTGGAATAAGTATGCCCAGCAGACCTATTTTGCAAACTTCGGTGAAATGCCTTTTGGCGACATCACAAAGGAAGTTACGAAAAGTTTTATTCCCCAACAATTTGATATTCTTTGTGCTGGCTTCCCTTGTCAGCCTTTTTCCATAGCTGGTGTAAGCAAAAAGAAAAGCCTTGGGCGCGAAACTGGTTTCAAAGACAAGACACAGGGAACGTTGTTCTTTGATGTGGCAGACATTATAAGCCGCCATCGCCCCAAAGCCTTTTATTTAGAGAATGTGAAAAACCTCGCCTCGCATGATAAGGGAAATACTTTCCGCGTAATTCGCGAAACTCTGGAAGAACTGGATTACTCCATTCATTTCCAAGTTTTGGACGGACAGGGTTATGTGCCCCAGCATCGTGAGCGCATTATGATTGTCGGGTTTGATCGTAGACGGTATCATGGGGAAGAACAATTCTCATTCCCACAGTCACCTAGTACGAAACGAACTATTGCAGAGATTTTAGATAAGAGAGTGGATGAGAAATACACCCTAAGTGATAAACTTTGGACATATCTGCAGAACTATGCAGAAAAGCATAAAGCCAAGGGCAACGGGTTCGGCTTTGGGCTTGTCGATAAGAACGGCATATCTCGCACGTTGAGCGCAAGATATTATAAGGATGGTTCTGAAATCTTAATCCCACAAAGGGGCAAGAATCCTAGACGCCTGTCGCCAAGAGAGTGTGCGCGTTTGATGGGGTATCCTGATGAATATCGCCTTAACCAAGTGTCTGATGTCCAAGCCTATCGCCAATGTGGAAACTCGGTTGTAGTCCCTTTGATAACAGCCGTATCAGAACAAATCGTAAAAACTATGGAGGTATAATCATGATAGAGGAAAGTTTACAAGAAGCAATACAACTGGTTCATGAATCGGTATACGCATATTGTCACTACATCACTCCAAATGATGTAGGGGCGACAGGTGGACACCAGTACGGATTTACGTTTGCGAAGCCATGTTACAAGATGTTCTTTGACGAGCCTGGTGAGAAGGGCTCGAATAAAGAAAACTTTGTAGAAGTTGATTGGCAGAAAGGTCTTATCAAAACTAAAAGTCGTGCAATATACTATGGTGTAGGAACCCGAAATGAATATAGACTGACACGATTTGGGAATGGCTTTGAATTTCTTTGCGAGGAATACATTGGCAGCCTGCAAATCATGACAAAAAACAGCGAGGGTGAATATTTCGCTTATGTATTGTCGAATCAAGACAATATTGAGAGTTTCATGGACTCTTTCAGCCTTGATGTTACAAAGGGAAATCAAGTGATTGACAAGGTGACTGCCTCTATATCTCCTAATCAGAGATTAGAAAATGATTTCATGGTCTTCATCAATGAGCACACGGACTTTCCAGACACAACAGAAATTGCAAAATTTGTGCGCAAGTGCATAATTGCTGCTAATGGTTATACAGAACGTTTCATCTCAGAAAAATCCGATAGCATTATCATGGAATGGACAGATGCCGAATATCAGTTATTCCGTGGGTTAGAAGAGAAAATATATCGTCCCGTTTTCACTAAACCATTTGAAAACTGCCAAAGTCTTGTTGAATTCTCAAATTCAATCCTGAATAGGAGAAAATCTCGCGCTGGAAAGTCTTTAGAGCATCATTTGGCAGAAATATTTACTGCTTCACATCTGAGGTTTGATGAACAGGTTGTCACAGAGAACAATAAAAAACCAGACTTTATATTTCCTGACGGGCAGAGTTATCACAACTTCATGTTTCCTTCTGATAAACTGACGATGCTTGGTGCTAAAACCACATGCAAAGACCGCTGGCGGCAGGTTCTAAACGAAGCAGACCGAATTCCCAATAAGCACTTGTTTACCTTGCAACGCGGTGTTACTCGAAACCAATTGCAGGAAATGAGAGATGAACGATTGACTCTAGTTGTACCAAAAGACAACAAGTCCCTTTTCCTACCGGAATTTCATGATAACATAATGTGTTTGTCTGAGTTCATAGGAATGGTTAGGGAGCGTCAAAATTAGTGCCCCTCTTTCAGAACAACGATACAATGCGGACACACTCAGGAACGAACTCTTAACCATTGAATCTATCGAACAAAGATGCAACTAAGGGATTTAATCTCATACGAATACATATTGAACTTATATAAAGAATAAACTTATGGAGGATGACCTTAGACAACGCGAAAAACCAAGGCTACTGAGAGTTAGCATGCCTGATGGTGAGGTTATTTGCTACAATAGAGTGAAGCATACCTATTTGGATGTATTGAAAAAAATTGATAGCAGTCTTTATCCCCAAATTAACTTAAAAGTGGGGATTTACCCTTTGCTGAGTAAAGAAACCTACCCTAAATATCAAAAAAAAACAGAGGACCTCGGAAATGGGTGGTACGTAATATTGTCGGGTGGTACTTCTGAAAAATACCTGCAACTGCGTTCCATAGCGAAACAGTTAGGGCTAAACATGGAAGTGGAAATCGGAGATGACTTCATCACGCAAAAACTGGGGATAAAAAACTCGGGTAGGAAAAAGGACAACAAGTTGTTGGTGCAATTCCCAGACAGGACTTTCGTGGCTGGCGAGAATCCTATCGATTCTCTTCTCGAAAGCATTTGGAAAAATAGGGGTGGAAAATATTGCCAGAAAAGAAATGGATTTTTTAGGAAAGCCCATTATAACATACTCCAAATTGTATAACGGACAGGTGCAGGTAGATAAGAACAAGTGGGTGACAGTGCCGGGTCAGACGAAAGACAAATGCAAACTGTTGCGTATGATTTCTTCTGTAATGAAGTTGGGCTTAGAGGTGAATATTATTTAAGCCTCAAAAGTTGCAAAGTTGCAATTGTAATAAGTATTTTTTCACTATGAAAAGAACCAACTGAAATAGATTTGTAAGTTTGTCACCATTTCATAATAATAAATACATTATATAATGTCTTGTTTACGAGTGATATTGTCCGTTTTCTTTTCACCGTTGGCGGTTTGTGACAAAGGATGTGGTTCAGTGCTCATCGTTTTTATCTTGACGTGTGTGGGGTGGGTACTTGGTGTGCTTGCAGCCCTGATTATATTGAACAACGAGAAATAGTCGAGGCCGGGGTGCAATAGGGGGTAACAAAATAGGATGTGTTTGTCTGATTTTGATAAGTATATAGAGCAATTGCGACATTGATGACAAGCGAACAGCGTTCACGAAATATGGCCGCTATACATTCGAAGGATACGAAACCGGAGATGGTGGTGAGGCGGTGGCTGTGGAGTAGGGGATTCCGCTATCGACTGAACTCGCCGAGGTTGCCGGGGCATCCTGACTTGGTGCTTAAAAGATACCGGACGTGTATCTTCGTGAATGGATGCTTTTGGCATGGACATAATATTCAATTCACAATGTATAGTTCTTCGACGAGCGAAGCGGCAGGGCCGATTACACAATGCATAATTGAGAGTTCGGAATGCTGCAAGATTCCGAAGACGAACCGCGACTTTTGGGTGCAGAAGATTCGGCGTAATCAGGAACGGGATGCGGAGGAACGAAAACGACTGCGAGAGATGGGGTGGCACTGCATAACGGTCTGGGAGTGCGAACTGCGCCCACGATTGCGGGAACGGACGCTGCAGTCGCTTGAATATACACTGAATTGCATCTATCTGCAAGACCACTCCACGCGGTATGTCATAGAGGAAGAAACGTTGCCGATGGCAGCAGAGCCCGGAATGGGATATTCGACACCTAAAAAATAAATAACAATGAAAGCAATTAAGACAGAGAAGGCACCGGCGGCTATCGGGCCGTACAGCCAGGGGATTGAAGTGAACGGTATGGTATTTGCCAGTGGACAGTTGCCCATCGACCCGACGACGGGCAAGATGCCGGAGGGTATCAGTGCCCAGACACGTCAGGCACTCACAAATGCCCGGGCCATACTGGAGGCCGCAGGACTCGGGATGCAGAACGTGGTGAAGACGACCGTACTGCTGGCGGACATTGCGGACTTTACTGCCATGAACGAGGTCTATAGCGAGTTCTTCAGCGAGCCCTATCCTGCCCGCAGTGCATTTGCCGTAAAGGCAGTGCCCAAAGGCGCACTGGTGGAGATAGAGTGCATCGCTGCCCGATGACCTCATGCGAGGCCCAGAGGAAGAGTATGGGTATTTAAGAAGACGGGATTAGTCAAGGTAGCGTCTTGTGAGGTCACCGAAAGTTTCAATGCGGCGGTCGCGCAGGAAGGGCCACCAGCGGCGTACCTGTTCGGAACGAAGGAGGTCGATGTCGATAACGGCATTGGCCTCCTTTTCGTTTGAGGCGCGGTAGATGAGTTCGCCCTGAGGACCGGCGATGAAACTGCTGCCCCAGAACTGTATGCCAGATGTCTGCCCGCTGGGGTCGGGCTCGTGACCAACTCGATTGACTGCGATGACGGGCAGACCGTTAGCTACGGCATGTCCGCGCTGTACCAGTGTCCAGGCTTCGCGCTGGCGTTCTTGCTCCTCGGGCGTGTCCTCGGCAGCATAGCCGATGGCCGTGGGGTAGATGAGCAAGTCGGCTCCGGCAAGAGCCATCAGGCGTGCACCCTCGGGATACCACTGATCCCAGCACACCTGCACGCCCAGGCGGCCCACGGAGGTCTCGATGGGGCGGAAACCGAGGTCGCCGGGGGTGAAGTAGAACTTTTCGTAGTAGGCTGGGTCGTCGGGGATGTGCATCTTGCGGTACTTGCCTGCGATGCTTCCGTCGCGCTCGAAGACGACGGCCGTGTTGTGGTAAAGACCGGCAGCGCGACGCTCGAAGAGGCTCGTGACGAGTACGATGGCGTGCTCCCGTGCCAATTGGCTGTAAAAATCGGTTGAGGGGCCAGGGATGGGCTCGGCCAGGTCGAAGTTATCGACCGACTCCACCTGACAGAAGTAGAGCGAGTTGTGCAGTTCCTGTAGCACCACCAGCTCTGCGCCCTGCCGCGCCACGTCGGCAATGTTCCGTGCCAGTTTCTGTTTGTTGGCCTCTACGTCGGCCGTGCATGTCTGTTGTATCAGTCCTACTTTCATATCGATTCTCTTTTTAGAACGGCTTAATCCTTTGTTTTTTGTCGGCGTAATCGGCTCTGCCACTTCGCTCGTCGAAGAATTGCGCAAATTACGCTATTTCTTAATTCGTTTAATTCGAAGAATTCGCCGTTACAAATAATCTGTGTAATCTGTGGTTGAAAACAATTATTGTATCACCCCCGTGGGGAACTGCATCGCCGAACAATGTAGCGAACCGTGCTGCTCGATGAGCACGCGGCAGTCGATGGGTACGATTTCGTGTCGGGGGAAGGCTTGTTGCAGTTGTCGGCGAGCCAGTTCGTCGCGTTCTGGGGCGCGGTAGGTGGGCATCAGCACGGCCCCGTTGATAATGAGGAAATTGGCATACGTGGCAGGCAACCGTTGCCCCTCTGCATCATAGGCTGGGGCGGCCATGGGCAGGGGGATGAGACGATAGGGTGTGCCCTCCAGCGTGCGGAAACTCTGTAGTTGTTCCTCCATCCGATGCAACTCCCCGTAGTGCTCGTCCTCGGTGTCCGTACAGCGGACGTAGGCAATGGTGTCCGAGGGACAGAGGCGTGCCAGCGTGTCGATGTGAGAGTCCGTATCGTCGCCTGCCAGATAGCCGTGGTCGAGCCACAGCACGCGCTCAGCATGGAGGTAGCGAAGCAGTCGCTCCTCGATTTCGGCCTGACTTAGAGGCTGGTTCCTGTTCGGAGCCAGCAGGCACCGGCTCGTCGTCAGCAGGGTGCCCCGTCCGTCGCTTTCTATGCTGCCACCCTCCAGAACGAAGTCCAGATGGTCTTCGTACTGGCCTTGTAACACGGGCGTATCTGTTTCGTCTCCCATCATCCCCATCAGCCGGCGATTAATCTCGTTGTCCAGGCCAGCAGGGAACTTGCGCCCCCAACCATTGAACTGGAAGTCCAGCAACTGGCACCCCGTCGAGGTCTTCAGTGTGATGAATCCGTGGTCGCGTGCCCAGGTGTCGTTGGTGGGAACCCGGCAGAGCGTGATGTTCGCCAATGCCCGTTGGGGCAGTCGCTCTTTCAGCAATTGGCGCACCCCCTCGGGGGCGGGGGTAACGATGATGAGGCGTTCCCTCAGGGCTATTTCCAAGGCCATGTGGATGTAGCACTCCGTCACTTCCCGCAGAATCGGTGTCCAGTCGGTGCCCTCGTGTGGCCACGTCAGCTGCACACCACTCTGTCGAGCCCACTCTGCGGGCAGGTGCGTGGCGCGTATCTCGCTCTGCTCCGGTCCCGCCATGCGGCTGGGATTGAGGTCGAGCGTCAGGTCTTCGATGGTCGTTGTGGTTAGTCGGTATTGCAGTGCCATAGTGCAAAATTACAAATAACAACTCAATAAATAAAAAATATTTCGTATTTTTGCACCGACAAATATGAACTAGACGATAAATACCCATTTAACTATGCGTAAGAACTTTGGAAAGAAGGGGATGTTTACGGCCCCCTTGCCCGTACTTCTGGTGGGCACATACGACGAAAACGGAGTGGCAAACCTCATGAATGTTGCCTGGGGCGGACAGTGCAGTGACCAGCACGTGGCCCTGAATCTGGGGCATGAGCGACAGACGTTGGAAAACATGCGCCTGAAGAAAGCCTTCACCGTGATGTTTGCCACGGAAGAGACCATGGTGGCTGCCGACTACGTGGGCATAGTCTCGGGACTGAAGGCACACGACAAAGTGGCCAGAAGCGGACTCACTCCGATGCGGGCCGAGGTGGTGGATGCACCGGCTTTCGAGGAACTGCCCGTGACACTGGAATGCCGCCTGACTGAGGTACGTGAGACACCGACGGGCGAAGTGCGTGTGGTGGGTGAGGTGGTGAACCTCTCGGCCGATGAGTGCGTGTTGAATGAAAAGGGACACGTGGATTTTGACAAGATGCACTTGATATGCTTCGACGAGGCCACGCTGAAGTACCGTCGCATCGGTCAGGTCGTAGGAAACGCCTTCGTGGAAGGAAACAAAATCCGAAAGGGAAAATGAAAGAGATATACTTTGCCGGAGGGTGCTTCTGGGGCACGGAACACTTCTTCAAACAGATTGCAGGCGTAGTGGAGACCGAGACGGGGTTTGCCAACGGCCACACAGAAGGTCCCACCTACGAGCAGGTCTATACCGACCAGACGGGCTATGCCGAGACGGTGCGCGTGCGCTACGACGAACGGCAGGTGGGGGTGCGATTCCTCACGCGGATGTTTTTCCGTGCCATTGACCCTACCTCGCTGAACCGTCAGGGGCATGACGAGGGGACGCGTTATCGCACGGGGGTATATTACACCGACGAGACCGAACGGCCCGTTATTCAAAAGGTCTTCGACGAGGAACAGACACACTACGCCGCCCCGATGGTGGTGGAACTGGAGCCGCTGCGCAACTTCTATCCGGCCAGCGAATATCATCAGGACTACCTCGACCAGCATCCCGACGGCTACTGCCATCTGCCCCTGGCCCTGTTTAAGTTTGCCCGTGAGGCAAGGCCCGAAGTCTCCTAACGTACCTTATTTCATGCCTCGAGCCTTGTAGATGCGGTCCTTGGCGTCGGCAATCTCCTGGAACTTCCGTTCGGCGGCCCGGCGGATGTCCTCGCCCAGCGAGGCAACGCGGTCGGGATGGTTCTCGCGGGCCATCTTTTTGTAAGCCTGTCGCACCTCGTCGTCCGTGGCATTGGGTGTCAGTCCCAGCACCTTGTAGGCATCATCCACCGTCTGTCCGCCCAGCCCCATCATCTGCTCCGCCGTTCCGGCCTCCAGCCTCATGTTGAGGCAAATCTGCTGCAGGGCCTCGCGTTCCTGGGGCTGTACGGTGCCGTCGGCCTTCGCTATCTCGCACAGGAAGGCCACCAGCTGCAACCGCTGTTCCCGTGGCATGGCAAAAGCCAGTTGCCGGCAGACGGCCGAAATCTGGGCATTCCACTGGGCGGTGCCCATCCGCTTCTTCTGCTCGAAGAGTTTCAGCAGGATGCCCTCGCCCTCCGCTTCGGCCTGCGCCGAGAAGTTCTGTCGCAGGAACAGGCGCACGAACTCCATCTCAGAGTGCATGATGCGCCCGTCGGCATGAATGATGTGGGCCGCCAGCACCATCAGCGAGAACAGGAATCCGTTTCTCTCGCCGTCGCGTTCGCGCATTTCCTCCGTCTGATTGTCCGCGTCGGGCCCATACATCCGTTTCTCTGCATCCGTGAAGTAGTTCTTCTCGTCAAAAGCCGAGTCCAGCACCGCACCCAGTACGATGCCGGCCAGCATTCCCAGCGGCCCGCCATTCAGCAGTCCCAGGAAGCCACCAATCCATTTTCCTAAAGTCATATTGTCTTGTGTCTTTTGACTGCAAAGATATACAAAAAATGCGATTCCGAGTAATCTGTTTCGGAAAATGTGCATAAATGTGAATCCGTTTCTGGGAATGAGCGTAAATATATAAGAGGAATGCGTGTGCGCTCGCACGTACGCGCACGCACGTTGATAGGTTTGGGCTCCGTCCCGTACAGGACGGAGCCCAAACCTGGGCAGGACGGAGGCCCAACCTGTACGGGTTTCGCCTCCATCCTATGCAGGACGAAAAGGAGCCCCCTTTTCTGGCAGCTAATACTTACTGATTGACTCTTTAGATTCATGATAAGACAAGTGCGAAGACCAAATTTTGGCCTTCGCACTTGTTTCATTCGGATTTTTGCACTATCTTTGCAGTCACATACTTCATACAGCGTGAAAATAAAGGAAATCATTTGCGCCCTTGAACATTTTGCGCCGTTGCCCTTGCAGGAGAGTTATGACAATGCTGGCCTGCAAGTTGGACTGACAGCGGAGCAGGAAGCCTCAGGGGCATTGTTGTGTTTAGACGTGACCGAAGAGGTCATTCGTGAGGCCGTCGATTTGGGGTGCAACCTCATCGTGGCCCATCATCCCTTGCTGTTCCGCCCGCTGAAGCGGGTAACGGACGGGACGCAGGTGGAGCGTTGTGTGCGCCTGGCCATCCAGAACGACATCGCCATATATGCCGCACACACCAACCTGGACAATGCAGAGGACGGCGTGAACTACCGTATTGCGGAGAAACTGGGGCTGGTGGATGTCCAGATGATGCAGCCTCATACGGTGGATGTGGGCGACAGGGAGGTCGTGGCCGGCAGTGGTCTGATTGGCTATCTGCCCGGGCCGGAGGATTCGCTGGCCTTCCTGCAAAGGATTAAAGATGTCTTCCACATAGAGATGCTTCAGCACAACGAACTCCTGCAACGTCCCATACAGACGGTGGCGCTGTGTGGTGGGGCTGGTGCCTTCCTGCTCAGTGAGGCTATTCGTCTGGAGGCCGATGCTTTCCTGACAGGCGAGATGTCTTATCATCAGTTCTTCGGGCACGAGCAGGAGATACAGCTGGCCGTCATGGGACACTATCAGAGCGAACAATACACGAAGGAAATCTTCTACCAGCTCATCAGTGACATGGCACCCGGCCTGCCGCTGTTCGTGACAAATATCGACACGAATCCAATACGATACCTGTGATATTAGGAATGCACTATTGCATTCAATTTTTAATGTTTAATTTTTATTTTTTAATTTAATTATACTATGGCAACAACAAAGACTAAGGATGCCGCAGAAATGACTGTGGAGGAGAAACTGAAGAACCTCTACCAACTGCAAACGATGCTTTCGGAGATTGACAAGATTAAGACCCTCCGTGGTGAACTGCCCCTGGAAGTGCAGGACTTGGAGGACGAAATCGAGGGACTGACGACGCGCATCGAGAAGATTCAGAGCGAAATCGTAGAACTGAAGCGCGAGATTGCCGACCGCCGTGGCAGCATCGAGGCCAGTACGGCCAGCATAACCAAGTACAAGGAGCAGATGGACAACGTGCGCAACAACCGCGAGTACGACTCTCTGAACAAGGAAATAGAATATCAGACGCTGGACATCGAACTGAACCAGAAGAAAATACGCGAGGCCGAGGAGGTCGTGCACCGCAAGGAAGAAGAGGTGCAGAACTGCTCGACACAGGTGACGGAGCGGCGCACGGACTTGGACATCAAAAAGTCGGAACTGGACGAGATTATCTCCGAGACGAAAGCTGAGGAAGAGAAGCTGCGCGAGCGCTCGAAGAACCTGGAGGTGACCATCGAGCCCCGTTTGCTGGCAGCCTTCAAGCGCATCCGTCGCAACTCCCGCAACGGACTGGGCATCGTCTATGTGCAGCGCGACGCTTGTGGCGGTTGCTTCAACAAGATTCCGCCCCAGCGCCAGCTCGACATCCGTATGCGCAAGAAAATCATCGTCTGCGAGTATTGTGGTCGTATCATGATTGACCCCGAACTGGCCGGCGTGGAGATTGCCAAGCCCGTAGAGGAAAAACCGAAGCGCACGTCGCGTCGCGCCTCGAAAAAGGCTGCGGAAGAGTAAAAGCGTAGATACTTAATGCCGCAAGGCCGGGAGCACGAGAATCGCGTATTTTCGTGCTCCCGGCTATAAGTTTGCGTATGCGGGAATCTCAGGCAGGAATTCGTACCTCCCCAGCTCGTAGTGGATGCGGCAACAATAGTGCTGGATGCCGTTCGAGACGATGAGGTAGGGGACACGTAGCACGATGTTGTAGCGCGAAATTTGGTCGAACACCTTCTGGGTGAGCTCTATGTGCGGAGCCTTGTATTCGACAATCATCCGGGGCCGGGCCTGCAGGTCGTAGAGCACCGTGTCGCAGCGCTTCGTGGTCTGGTTTAGCGAGAGCGAGACCTCGTTGGCCAGCAGTCCCTGAGGATAGCCAAGATGGCCGATGAGGAAGTGCACGAAATGCTGTCTGACCCATTCCTCTGGTGTCACCTTGATGTAGCGCCGGCGCAGTTCGTCGAAGACGCACGTCTGTCCGTTGCGCTGGGTCAGCCGCAGTGGGGCTGGGGGGAGGTTCAGTGTCGGTGTAGTCTTCATAAAGGCAAAGGTACAAAACAAATGACAATTAACAATTGATAATTGACAATTATTTTGTACCTTTGTCGTCGAATAATAGATATAGATTATGAAAACAAAAGAGGAAATCGTGCAGAACTGGCTTCCGCGATATACCAACCGCAAGTTGGAGGATTTTGGCGAGTACATTCTGCTGACCAACTTCAACAACTATGTCGATATCTTCTGCGACCGCTATGGCGTGGAACGTCCAGACTACCGCTCCAACATGCGCACGGCCACGGCCGAGGGCATCACGATGATTAACTTCGGCATGGGCTCGCCCAATGCCGCCATCATCATGGATCTGCTCTCAGCCATCAGCCCCAAGGCTTGCCTCTTCCTGGGCAAGTGCGGCGGCATCTCCACGAAGACAAAGCGGGGCGACCTCATCCTGCCCATTGCTGGCATCCGGGGAGAGGGTACGTCGAATGACTATTTTCCGCCCGAAGTGCCAGCCCTGCCGGCCTTCATGATGCAGCGTGCCGTCTCCTCTGCCATCCGCGACCTGGGGCACGACTACTGGACGGGAACGGTCTATACGACCAACCGACGCGTCTGGGAGCATGACGACGAGTTCAAGGCTTACCTGCGCCGGACCCGTGCCATGGCCGTAGATATGGAGACTGCCACGCTTTTCACCTGCGGCTTTGCCAATCACATCCCCACGGGAGCCCTGCTGCTTGTCTCGGACAATCCCATGACACCCGATGGCGTGAAGACGGCGGAGAGCGACAGTCAGGTGACGGCCAACTATGTCGAAGACCATGTGGAAATCGGCATCGAGGCCCTGGAAATGATTAAGCAGGAGAAGAAGACTGTCCGACACCTGAAGTTCGATTATTAACGAGAGATTTTACGATCATGGATTACACGAATTAAGAATTTGTGAAATTCGGATTAATGGAACCGGTAAGAGGGGATTCGTGAAATTTGTGTAATTCGTGGTTGAAAAGAAATAGTGTGTTTATGGCAAAGGAAGTAGGCATCACGTACATGGACGTCGTGAAGGACATTCGCGCCGGAAAGTTCGCGCCCGTCTATTGCTTCATGGGCGACGAGGACTACTACATCGACAACCTCAGCCAGTACGTTGCGGAACAGGCGTTGCGGCCCGAGGAACGCGACTTCAACTACGACCTGCTCTATGGGGCAGAAACGCGTGCCAACGACGTGATAAACATAGCCCGTCAGTATCCCGTGATGGCAGAACGTCGCGTAGTGGTGGTTCGCGAGTTCCAGGCACTCGCCGACAAGGAGACACTTGCAGCCTACGTCAAGAATCCCAACCGCTCCACCATTCTCATCCTATGCCACAAGCACGGCAAACTGGATTCCCGTCGCTCCTTGGCTCAGGAAATCAAGCGTCAGGGCGTGCTTTTCGAGAGCAAGCGCCTCTACGACCGTGAACTGCCGGGCTTTGTCATGAGCTACATGCAGCGTAAGCAATGTGCCATAGAGCCGGCAGCCGTCCAGATGCTCTGCGACCATGTGGGCAGCGACCTGAGCCGTCTGGTCACCGAAATGGAGAAACTGATACTGGCCCTGCCTCAGGGCGAAACCAGGGTGGGGGCGAAGCTCGTGGAAGAGCAGACGGGCATGAGCAAGGACTTCAATAACTTTGAACTCCAAAATGCGCTGGCCGTTCGCGATGTCTATAAGGCTAATCAGATAGTAAAATATTTTGACAACAACCCACGCTCTTTCGCCTTGCCGGCTACACTTTCTTTGTTGTTCGGTTTTTTCTCAGATGTTCTGCTGGCCTATTTTGCTCCATCGCAGACAGACGATGGTATTGCCCAATATTTGGGGAAGCCGGCTTGGCAATGTAAGCAAGCCATCATTCCGGCGCGGCGGAATTTTTCTGGCAAGAAGGTTATGGATATAATAAGTGAAATACGCCAAACTGATGCCAAATCCAAGGGGGTAGGAGGGTGTAAAACCTCGCCTGGAGACCTCCTGAAGGAACTCGTTTTCTTCATTCTTCACTAATTTCTATTCTATTTGCCTCGCTTGTGCGAGGCAAAATTTTTCATACAAAATCCGATGTACAAAGGGGTTAGCGGTGATTCTTGTGGGCTGAGAATCGTGTAGAGCGTCACTCCCTTCCCTTTGTTCGTAAATATGTTAAGGACAAGAAAAATGGGGTGATATTGTCTTTTTTGATTTTGTTTTCCGTTTTCGGCGGATTCATAAATCGCAACAGAAATTCAGTTGAATAAATTCGACCGGGCGGCTTGTTCGGCTTTCGAATTCGAATGTGTTAATACACGGTAATGGTTTAGGCATTAAAATATTGCAATGCAAATCACAATTGTTTGATGTGTAAATAGAAATGAATATTCATCCAGTAGAATGTTTCGAGTTTATCCATCTAAAAATCAGCTTTATATGACACTTTTTACATTTAATTAATAAAACTCATAGCCTACAGGAGTTTTGACAGTATTCGTTACGGGGACATAATGCCATTTCTTGTATAAATAAGTCTAATAATGCCAGTAGATTGTATTTATTTGGCGAAAGAAAGGGAGTAGGTGACAATCAGAGTCAGTGGAAACGTTTGGAGATACAAACTCAAATGCTAAACATATTTGATTTAATTTTGAAAATTCATAAACGAGAATTGCAATTCGATAATCGTGGATTTAAATATTGATTGACAAATTTGGCCAATTAAATTCAATTTGCTAACTTTGTATTGAATTAGAAATGCAAATTGAGGAGATATACCTCCCCTCCTTGTCAAAATATGAAAGAACGTATTTTCCAAATCATGAAACAGGAAGGACTCAATCAAAAAGAGTTCTCCGCGCTGACGGGAATTAGCCCTGCTACTTTGTCAAGTATTTTCAATGGGCGAACCAGCCCCACACTCAACCATGCAGAAGCCTTGCACCGCTGTTTCCCGAAGTTGAGTATGCCCTGGCTGATGTTCGGCGAGGGGGAGATGTTTGCCCAGCCGTCGGTGGGTGGACAGCCAGGCGGGCAGTCCCGCGACCGCTCCTCGGCCCCTATGCTCTTCCCCAACGAGATGGCAGGTGACGCCTATGCAGCCGGAGGGGCAGTTCCGGGGGAAACCGATGTGACGAGCGAGGGCGGACATTCGACAGTCGTGGGCGACGTTGGGGGCTTCCCTGTAGTTCGTGAGGTGGTAAAATATATTGACAAACCGAAGCGGAAAGTCACCGAGGTTCGTATCTTTTTTGACGACGGGACGTTCGAGACCTTCCCAGGCAAGTAAGGCAGACATGTATTTATTTTTAAGGGGCTACGTCAAAATAAAACGACATAGCCTCATTTTTTTAACCACGAATTACACGAATTGTAACTTAGCCTCTCATCTAAGGAAAGACCACAATTCGTGTAATTCGTGGTTAAAAAATGATAGGAGTATGCTTTCCTTTCTTTTCCGTAATCTCAAACGGGTATCCGCTTTTTTAGAGAATGCTGGTGCGCTTCGTGAAATCGATGATTTCCGGGATGTAGCCGAAGGCGAGACCCGTCACCGTATCGGCGCAGCCATAGTAAACGGCCAGGCGGCCCGTCTCCGGGTCGTGGAGGGCGGCGCAGGGGAAGCAGACGTTGGGCACGTCGCCCGTCAGTTCGTAGGGCATCTGCGGCGAGAGCAGGTAGGGGCCGCTGCGTGCCAGCACGTGCCAGGGTTCGTCCAGGTCGAGCAGTGCGGAGCCGAAGGAATAGACGTATCCGTTGCAGGAACGTAGTACGCCGTGGTACAGTAGCAGCCATCCCTCGCTTGTCTCGATGGGGACGGGGCCTGCGCCAATCTTCATGCACTGCCAGGCGCTCAGTTCGAAGGGTGCGGGGGCCATGACGTGGCGGTGCCTGCCCCAGAACTCCATGTCAGGCGATTCGCTGTAGAAGATGTCGCCGAAGGGCGTGTGACCCGTGTCGCTGGGGCGGCTCAGCATGGCGTAGCGACCGTTTATCCGGCGGGGGAAGAGTACGCCGTTGCGGTTGTAGGGCAGGAAGGCGTTCTCCAGCGTATGGAACTGCCGGAAGTCTTTCGTCCAGGCCACGCCGATGGTGGGGCCGTGGTATCCGTTGCACCAGGTCACGTAGTAGCGGTCTTCCAGCAAGCAGACGCGGGGGTCGTAGCCGTAGTCCCCGACGATGTCTAGGGGCTGCTCGTCAATGTCCCAGGCCGTGCCGTCCTCGCTGAAGCCGACGTGCAGTGCCATGCGCCTGTTGCGGTCGTCGCAGCGGAAGACGCCGGCGTAGCCGTCGCCGTAGGGTACGACAGCGCTGTTGAAGATACTGTTCGATGTGGGCAGCAGGTCGCGTGGGATGATGGGGTTCCGCAGCGAGCGCCACATTACGTCGCGGCAGCCTTGTGGGCGCTCTTCCCAAGGCATGTGGGGGAGGGGTGTGCCAGAAATTTTTAGGGTCATAGTGTTATGAGGGAAAAGGTGATTCAGTTGATTAGGGATTAGGGTGTGTGGGCCCGTTGTCCTGGTAGGTGAAGGGGACAAACCAGGTGACGAGCAGGGCAGGGATGGTGCACAGGAGGACGAGGACGAAGAAGAGCCTGTATCCTAGCCAGTCGCTGACCGCTCCGCTGACCATGCCGGGAAGCATGACACCCAGGTTCATGATGCCTGAGGCCAGGGCGTAGTGGGCCGTCTGGTGCCGTCCCGGAGCCACCTGCTGCATCATGAACAGCGTCAGCCCCACGAATCCGAACCCGTAGCCGAAGTACTCCAGCACGATGGCCGTACCGACGAGCCACTGGCTTTCGGGTTGGTAGAGGGCCAGCAGCGTGTAGGCGACGAAGGGCAGGTTGAAGACCAGCGCCAGTCGGAAAAGCGAGCGGCGCAGCCCCCTGTGCGCGATGTAATACCCCGCCAGAATGCTTCCCAGCACGAAGGCCGCCGCCCCGAAGGTGCCGTACAGCAGCCCTATCTCCTTCTCCGTCAGCCCCAGACCCTGCTGGCCGCGGCTGGCCTTCAGGAACAGGGGGACAATCTTCATGACGAACCCCTCGGCCAGGCGGTAGAGGACAATGAAGGCGATGTAGTAGGCGATGTGGCGCTTGCGGAAGAAGTCGCGGAAGACGGTCCAGAAGTCAGTCGCCGAGGCCCCCTGCCCCGTGTGTGGCGTCTCGGGCAGCACAAAGGCATGGTACAGGCCAGCACCGGCCAGCAGGACGGCCACCAGCATCATCACCATGGTCCAGGACTGTGCCACGCCGATGCGCTCTATGAGCACGCCGGCCAGCGACACCAGCAGTCCCGTCCCCACAATCTTGGCGATGTTGTAAAAGGCTCCCTGCCATCCGATGTATTGTG
This sequence comes from Bacteroidaceae bacterium, assembly GCA_017464345.1. Taxonomy (GTDB): domain Bacteria; phylum Bacteroidota; class Bacteroidia; order Bacteroidales; family Bacteroidaceae; genus Physcousia. The sequence continues at coordinate 53,340 of JAFUAH010000017.1, read as the reverse complement.
CCTGCTCCTGTTCGGAGAGCACTTGCATATAGACGCCGTCGGCGGCTATGTCGTGCGTGGCGCCGCTCATGGCCACGACGAAGAACAGGGCTACGGTGACGGCGAAGAAGTGGGGCAGGTGCAGGGCCAGGGCCACCATGCCGAAGAGCAGGCCCGAGGTCAGCTGCGTGGCCACGACGAAGAACTTCTTCGTCCGGTACATCTCCAGCAGGGGGCTCCATAGCGGCTTCAGCGTCCAGGGCAGCATGACGAGCGATGTCCAGAAGGCAATCTGCGTGTCGCTGACGTTCAGTCCCTTGTACATCAGTGTCGTCACCATATTCAGCACGACGAAGGGCAGCCCCATGGCAAAGTACAGTGTCGGCACCCACGTCTTGGGCGACTTGCCGGTCGTTGTCTCCCCGTTGCGGTGGTCAGAAGTTTCCATACAGTCTGTGTCTGTGTGTGTGCGTTTTCTTGGGGACGAAGATACGAATTTGCGTGCGCAATACAAAATAATTCCGGCCTTTTTTGCTCCAGACGGTTCCAGGTTGCAGGTTTGTGTCCATTATGCAAGCGCCGAAGTGCGACACCAGTGTCACACTTCGGCGCTTGCATAACCCTTTCGTCTTTCATCTACACTTCATTCGCAAGCAAATTGTGATTTGCTGAAAAATTAGTATCTTTGCAGTGGCATAAACAACAGACGCATCCAACAAAAGCGATAAACGAACGTTGTGATTTGCTGAAAAATTAGTATCTTTGCAGTGGCATAAACAACTCGTTGTTGTATGTTCCGTACACATCGTTAGTTGTGATTTGCTGAAAAATTAGTATCTTTGCAGTGGCATAAACAACCTGAAGGAGTACGGCGCACAGTTGAGAGTGTTGTGATTTGCTGAAAAATTAGTATCTTTGCAGTGGCATAAACAACGTCGGCCCGCTGGGCGGCGTCTGTGTCGTTGTTGTGATTTGCTGAAAAATTAGTATCTTTGCAGTGGCATAAACAACTCATTCGATGCCATGGCGAAAGCCCTGGATGTTGTGATTTGCTGAAAAATTAGTATCTTTGCAGTGGCATAAACAACCAGAAGGAGTGTTTGGTCGGTGCCGTAGTGTTGTGATTTGCTGAAAAATTAGTATCTTTGCAGTGGCATAAACAACTACAAGGATGTGGTGGCCTACATCAATGCAGTTGTGATTTGCTGAAAAATTAGTATCTTTGCAGTGGCATAAACAACAGTCCGACAACATTACGCCAGTTGCCGGCAGTTGTGATTTGCTGAAAAATTAGTATCTTTGCAGTGGCATAAACAACTTTTTCAACGCCGCCCGCTGCCGCATTTGTGTTGTGATTTGCTGAAAAATTAGTATCTTTGCAGTGGCATAAACAACCGAGTGAATACATTGGCGTCGCAAGTGAAAGTTGTGATTTGCTGAAAAATTAGTATCTTTGCAGTGGCATAAACAACAATATAGAAATCCTTACCGCCGAGGTATTCGTTGTGATTTGCTGAAAAATTAGTATCTTTGCAGTGGCATAAACAACCAATTTTGTGAAAGAACGCCATCGTAACTGGTTGTGATTTGCTGAAAAATTAGTATCTTTGCAGTGGCATAAACAACAAATGCATTTATTTTCTCCTCTCTCGTCCAGTTGTGATTTGCTGAAAAATTAGTATCTTTGCAGTGGCATAAACAACCAAAGAAGGTGTACACCGTTTCACGCGCACGTTGTGATTTGCTGAAAAATTAGTATCTTTGCAGTGGCATAAACAACGGACTACATCGAAGAAATTAATAACCTTCAGTTGTGATTTGCTGAAAAATTAGTATCTTTGCAGTGGCATAAACAACCGTTGCTGTTTTTTCCATTTTTCAGCGCGAGTTGTGATTTGCTGAAAAATTAGTATCTTTGCAGTGGCATAAACAACAGGGGGGAGAGGTAGGCAGCAGGCAGGCAGTTGTGATTTGCTGAAAAATTAGTATCTTTGCAGTGGCATAAACAACTGGCCGAGGTGAGCAGCCAGTTGCTGGCAAGTTGTGATTTGCTGAAAAATTAGTATCTTTGCAGTGGCATAAACAACTTCCTAATTGACTTACGCTCAACGGCTTCGGTTGTGATTTGCTGAAAAATTAGTATCTTTGCAGTGGCATAAACAACCCAGTAGGTACTACGGTATTAGCGTATGCAGTTGTGATTTGCTGAAAAATTAGTATCTTTGCAGTGGCATAAACAACTTTATAGGTAATCACACGTGCGCGTGTAGGTTGTGATTTGCTGAAAAATTAGTATCTTTGCAGTGGCATAAACAACAGTGTGTATGAGGTCATCGACGCTGCAACAGTTGTGATTTGCTGAAAAATTAGTATCTTTGCAGTGGCATAAACAACTCATATTGAGGAACGCAAAGAGAATCAGAGGTTTAGGCCGATGATTAGGAATAAAAAAAGAAGTCGCTGCACGAATAGTCCCAACCGAAAGGCTGGGACTATTCGTATCCTGATGTTTTTATGTCTCTTACTAAAAAAGTTCGAGTTGTATGCCTGGAGCCTTTGGGGGCTCCTCCTTCTTCCCATGGAAAAGTTGGATGTTGCCAAATTGCTTGTCGGTGATGGTCAGTAGTCCCACCTTGCCGAACTCGGGGATAAAAGACTTGACGCGTTTTAGGTGGACATCCATGTTCTCGGCACTGGCACAGTGGCGGATGTAGATGGAAAACTGAAACATGACGAAGCCGTCGCCTTGCAGCCGTTTCCGAAATTCAGCATACCGCTTGCGGTCTTTCTTGGTTTCAGTAGGGAGGTCGAAGAAAACAAGAATCCACATGACGCGATATTGGCTGATACGTACTTGTCTGGTTGTCATAGGTCATCCGAGGTCGGGGTAGGAAATCTTCCGCACCTCGCCACTGAAACACTTGGCCAGGCTGGCAGTGGTCTGTCCCACGGCTATCATGAGTGGGCTGCGCTTACCGTCTACCTTAACATCGAGCGAGGGAATGGTGAGAAGCCGTGCTTTCAGTTCGCGTGTCAGTTCGGAATAGTCGTAGTTCTGCCGGATGATGTCTACTACCAGTTGGTCGACAAATGGGCGATAGGGCTCCATAATATCGTCGGCCAGGCAGTAGGCATTATAGCGGTTGTGGTGGTGGATGCCCAGTGTCGGCAGTAGTCCGCTCCCGACCAAGCCACGAGCCACACAGGCCCGCAGGATGGCATACCCGTAGTTTAGGAGATTGTTGGGCGGCTCGCCTTCACGTCCACGGACGAAGCCAGGCAGGGTGGGGAAGACGTTCTTCCAGTAGAAGGCGGCCGCCCGTGCCTCCATGTTTTCGCTGTCCCCGCTTTTTATGTCGTTTGCCCACGCCAGCATGTTCTTTGCCTCTTTCCCCGTGCTATATTCGAGCACGGCGGCCTGATTGAGGATTTTCTGCCGGACGGTCTGCTGCCATAGTTGCTTTCTCAGGGGGACAGAGGCGTCTATCTGAGAACGGAATCGCTCGTTTTGCAACGTATTACCGCAGAGGGGTAGCATGAGGCCGACGGGCATACTCTTGTCGTCGCAGGTGATGAGTGCGCAATTATTGTCCAGCAGGGCCTCCATTGCCCCTGTGGTGAGCGTGATGCGTTTGTTGTCGAGCACCACAACCCCGATGTCTTCTATGGGAATGGTACGTTCTGTTTCCTTCTTGAATGTATCGGAAAGGTTTTCGTTCTTCTCGATGTCGGGGAAGCGGAGTACCAACTGCCCGTTGCGCAGACTTAGGTAAATGGGGTTGCCGAAGTAGAGTGTCTTCTTTATCATCTTAATATTCTCCTATAGCAACAATTTGGCTGATGTGATTGATGCGGACTTTTACGATATGGCGAAGTTTCTCTATATTTGTGACTCTAAACCATGTCTTTGTGTGCAATTCTTTTCTGTCTTCTACCGTAGTTTCCAGATGATGTCTGAAGAAGTAATCTTTTGAGGCCAATTTCTGCACGCGGAAAAGATGAGGACTAATCCTTGAATAGTTTTCAGGATTCTTTAAATCTACTTCTACCGGATTGAAACTCTCGCCTGGGAATACAAAGTATTCGTTCTGCTTCATGGTGAACAAGAACTTCCATCCCAACTCGGCATTGTAGTTGTAGTCTATTACAGGAAGGCCTTGCGTAAGACGCGTCATGGCCTCGTAGTAAGATACGATGTGTTCCTGTAACTTGCCGTCGGCATCCTCGAAGATGGCGACATGATGGTTGTTGCCTGTCTGTACATAGTCGGTGGGTTGTCCTTTCCCGTCGTTGTCCTTTATGTGCTGTCCAGTGCGGTCGCGCTTTTCGTGGATGGGCTCAGGTGCACTAAGGCCGGTATTTATGGCTACGCGTTTGATGGCAATGCCTCGTTCTTTATTAAGCCAAATGGGATTCTCCTCGAGGTTGGAGAATGCCTTTCCTGCGTCGCCTCCGCATTCGTCGAGCCGACGTTGCAGAATGGCTCTGATGGCAGGGTCGACGACATTGTCGAGTGCAAGGTCTTTGCTGACGGGCTTGCGGATGGTGAAGATATCTTCCAATACCACACATTTCACTCTCAGGGGTACAGCCCGGCTATGTTCGGCGTTGAGCCAGATGGGATTCTTTTCGAGGGAGTTCTTTCCTGTGAATGCTTTCTTGGCATCGCCTCCGTATGCGGCCAGACGACGGCCTAAGGCTTCGCGAATTTCTTTGTTGGCAACAGTGGAAATCTTTGCTTCGTCGAATGCCGCCCCTACCTTTTCCATTGATACACGGTATTGGCTGTGTCGGCCATAGATGGTCTCCTTATGTAACTGTGCGCGTGGCGTAAGTTGCACTTTACGGACTTGGCCACCTTCTGCCCGTGGTGCCTTACTGCGATTGACATTCTGTGTGGCTACTTTTGTCTTCGACTTGATGGAAACCAGAATGGTCTCAAGATGGTGCTTTGCCTCCTCGCGCATGTGCTCAATGGGGAGTTTGAAACGCAAGTGACCGTTGTGGCGTTCCATGTCCTTACATTCGATGCCGTAGATGTCGCTTGTCTTGTCCGAACGTGCGTTCATGTTATTGTAATATTGCACGATGCTGTGACGAGTAAAGGCTATGGTAAGGGCGTCCATCGCGTGGTGGCGATGGTCGTTGCGCTTTGTCCAGTCCTTGATTCGGTAGATGGTCTTGCCCTCACGGTTCTGCCATGATACGGTTTGTCCAGCGGCATCGTATTTCTCCCAGCTCAATTGCTGCATCACGTCCACCAGCCCCCAATCTTCACGTAACTGGTCGGTGATTTTACCAGTCGTCGGTGTTACTACGCGAACCATTTGCTCCAATATCTCGCGTGCCTTGCGCGAGATGTACTGAGTGTCGCGTAAGTCTCGTGCAATGAAATCACCCTTGATGTCAGCCGCAGTTTTGAGCAGATTCTCGTGTTTCTTCGGGCTGATGACTTTCCGCCGTAGCAGGTCGTCAATACGCTTTTTGTATTCCTCCAGTTCCGCTTCGCCATATTCACTCCTAATGAAATCAAATGCTGTGGCATTACCTTTCTTTAGGTTTACCGTTTTCAGTTCCAACGTTTTGTTTGAGAACGAATCGTCGAAGGCACTGGATTGTGGGATGATGTGTTCAATATCGAAGTCATTGGTGAACAGACTCTCTTGTGGGATGTAGGTATTGGAATAGAGTGTGTGGAATCCGTTCTCCTTGAGTTCCAAATAGAGTTTGTAGCGGATAATGTCGTTTCGGCTGGGATGGAGAATGTTAAAAGGTGCATTTTGTAGCGTCTTGCGATACTCCTCGTGTTCTTTTGTTGCCTTGTTGATGGCGGTGGTGTCGTCCTCACGCTCTTTGGCACTCTTTTTCAGGTCGCGAGCCAATTCTATGCGTATCTCGTCAATGGGGCCATAAGTCTCAACTACGGCATTGACGACATTAACCATCTGATTGAGAATTTTCTCTACAACAGGATTGCGGAGGCTGTTTCGAGGCAAGAGGTCTAATTGTGACTTTAGTTCTTTGTGTTCCAGTTCTTCCTTGGTAAGTGAACGTGCGGAATGACGATACCCCGCCATCTCACAAGCCTCGTAGTAGTCATATCCTTCATACATGTAGGGTAGCAACTTACGTATAGCCTTGGCGCTGAGACTGCCGTAATCGGGCTTGAAGGATACTTGGGCAATGATTTTTGCGTAATCGTCGTTGTCGAAGTGGAAGATGTTGCGTATTTTGCGGATAAGTGCTTCGTCACCGGTTTTGGACTTGTCACCTTCATAGGAATATAGCAGATGCCAGAGTTGGTAGCAGGGCTGGCGTTCCAAATCTTTCCCTTGTAGCGTGGCATCGAAACGTAATGGCGCAGTGCTAAATCCCAGTGCGGAGAAGACATTTTCTACGATATCCAGCACCTCGTCAGTGGGCATCTTGGAGAAGTCGTATTCCCCATGTCCCGACATGTCTACAATCTTCTTGTAGGCTTCGAATAGCGCCGCCTGTGTGGTGTCGCCATCCAGTTCCTTGAAGTTCAGGTCTATGCCTTTTGCCTTTTTGAACAAGAATTTCAAGGCTTGTTGCTTGGTGAGTTTGGCATGGATGCTGAGTTCGTGTGCCAGAGTCTGTTTCTCTGTCAAGTCTAAACTGCGATTGCCAAAAAGTTCGTCGCTGAGGATGCGGAGGTCGTTGAGGCGCTGCCACATACGGAAGTCTTGGAAGAGTGGGGAGGACTTGGGGCATACCTTACTGCCAATTGTGATGACTTTTTTCTTCCCGTCGACCATGGTCTCGAGTTGCTGCTGTTCGAGTTCGCAGATGGAGACAAGGCCTTTTTGGCTTCTGAGGGGGCGCTGGTAGAAGATGGTCACATTTCCAATGTCGTGTTTGAGCCCGTTTGTTAGTTCAGGATGGAATCGAGCCTGTGTCTGCCATATCATTTCGAACTCGTCGAGATAGTCCTGACGATAGAACACCGTGTTGCGGAGGCTGGCATTGGGATTTGCATCAAGTAGGGCCATTAGATATTGCCCGACGGTTTGTTTGCGGAAATAGAGTTCCTTGCTACGGTCACTGATTTTGCCCAGATAGCCACTTGTCCCATTTATCTGCCCGTTTAGTTCAGCCACTACGGCAGATACCTCTTCTATGGTTAGTTGTTTGCTTAATCCGTTTACACGCCACTGCAAGAGCTGATGACGGGCTTCGTCCCGTTTCAGGGTTGGCGAAAATACTTGGTAGCGAGCAATAAACATTTTATTGGTCTGGGTCTTGCTCTTGCCTTGCAGTACCTGCCAAAAATCGTCGGTAAGTTTTTCGGGATACAGCGTTTTCTGCTTATCCCAGATTCTTTTGAGTTCTGCCTGTAAGTCAGATTGATAGTAATCGGGCAGATATTTCTTTCCTTGGTCAATGAGCGAAAGGGAGTATTCGCCAGGTGTAAGTCCTTCGTCATAGAGGATTTTGGCCACCTCCATACCATCGACCAATTGCCCTTCGTCATTGCCTTTGGCCTTACGGTTACTCTTGTAGCCACGTTTCTTGTTTATCATAAGGAGTACGCGAGCTAGTTCTTCCAGCGAGATTTGTTCCGTAGCAGCCTTGGCGCGTAGACGATAGGTCTCAAAGGTGGTTCGATTACCGTTCTCATACAGGAGAGTTTCGTCAGTGATGAAATGATGCTCCTTCAGTAATCGGATGAGTTCGTTACGACGGAGTTTGTAGCGTTGCAGGCTTCGGCGCATGCCCCTTTTCAGGGTGCGGTCGGCGTTGGTGGTTATGGATTTCCCTTTTTCGAAATTTCTTTGTTCGTCAGCCGTCAGCGGATTGACACGAACACCAAGTTTGACAATAGAAGACTTCTCTTCTTGGCTCTCGGCTTCGTTTACCAAAGCCCAGCCAATACTACTTACCCCTAAATCGAGTCCTAATATGCGTTTCATTGTATTGATTTTAAGTATTTATGCAACAAAATTAGGGAAATGCAATAAATTCTGCAAAGATATTTTGGATTATTTTAAGATTATCCCTACCTTTGTCATACTAATTTTTAGCAAATCACAATAAGGATTATTCCGTTGTGAAAACATTAGGTTTGGCCCTCGTCCTCCAACGGGGGCATTTTTTTTCCTTGGCATTCTTTGCTCTCGCACATTTTTCGTACCTTTGTGCCCGTAAGCGGTTGTCGCTCATACTGGCGGCGACGGCGGAAAATAGAAAAAAGAATGGCAATACTATGAAGAAAGAGATTCTAGACTTGCAAATAGCGGAGGCGACGAGCCCCTGGGAGGGTTTCGTGCTGCTGAAGGCGGAGCCGACCGAGGGGGCGCTGCCCGAGTGCAGGCCGGGGCAGTTCGCTCAGCTACGGACAGGGGGGGCGCTGCTGCGTCGCCCGATAAGCATCCATAACGTGGAGGAAGGGGGACGGCGCGTGTGGTTCCTCGTCCAGGCCGTGGGCCGGGGAACGCGATGGTTCCAGACGCTGAAGGCGGGCGACTGTCTGAACGCCGTCATGCCGCTGGGCAATGGTTTCGGGATGCCTGGCTCTGGAGATCGAGTGTTGCTCGTGGGCGGCGGCGTGGGCGTGGCTCCGTTGCTGTTCCAGGGGCAAAGGCTCAGGGAACGTGGGATTCCGTTCGCCTTCCTGTTGGGGGCGCGGAGTGCCGACCTGCTGCTCCAGTTGGAGGAGTTCCGCCGCGTGGGCGAAGTGTTCGTAGCCACCGAGGACGGCAGCGCGGGGGAGTGTGGACTCGTGACGCAGCACAGTGCATTCGCCGCCCCCTACACCCTCGTCCAGACCTGCGGCCCCACGCCGATGATGAGGGCCGTGGCGCGGCTGGCGCACGAGCAGGGTATGCGATGCGAGGTGTCGCTGGAGAACCGCATGGCCTGCGGCGTGGGGGCCTGTCTGTGTTGCGTGACGGAAGACCGCACCGGACACAACCGCTGTGTTTGCACCGACGGGCCGGTGTTCGGGGCGGAGGAACTGAACTGGGATTAACTAAAAGGGACAACAATTTGTGAATTTCATGTAATTCTCGCACAGCGAGCGAAAACTGATTATGTGGTAAAAGGTAAATGAAGATGGCAGACTTGAAGGTAAGCATCGGCGCACTGGAGTTGCGCAACCCCGTGATGACGGCCAGCGGCACGTTCGGCTACGGGCTGGAGTTTCAGGACTTTGTGGATTTGTCGGAGTTGGGCGGCATCGTGGTAAAGGGCACTACGCTCCGTCCCCGCGAGGGCAACCCCTATCCGCGCATGGCGGAGACGGCGAGCGGGATGCTCAATTGCGTGGGATTGCAGAACAAGGGTGTCGATTATTTCTGCGAACACATCTACCCCGAGGTGAAGGACTTGCCGACGCAGGTCGTCGTGAACGTGAGCGGTTCCACCATCGAGGACTATGCCGAGACGGCCCACCGCATCGGCGAGCTGGAGCGCATCCCGGCCATCGAACTGAACATCTCGTGCCCCAACGTCCGTCAGGGCGGCATGGCCTTCGGCGTGACCAGCCAAGGGGCGGCCAGTGTGGTGAAGGCGGTGCGCCGGGCCTACCCGAAGACCCTAATCGTGAAACTGTCGCCCAACGTGACGGACATTGCCGAGATAGCCCGCGCCGTGGAGGCCGAGGGGGCGGACGCCGTGTCGCTCATCAATACGCTCATGGGCATGGCCATTGACGCGGAGCGCAGGCGGAAGGTGCTGAGCATCGGTACGGGAGGCCTGTCGGGCCCGGCCGTGAAGCCCGTGGCCTTGCGGATGGTCCACCAGGTCAGCAAGGCGGTGGGGATTCCCGTCGTGGGGCTGGGCGGCATCATGTCGGCCACCGATGCCGTGGAGTTCCTGCTGGCCGGTGCCACGGCGGTGGAGATAGGCACGGCCAACTTCATCGACCCTGGCGTGTCGACAAAAGTAGTGCGAGGCATCAGTGAATACCTCGCACGTCATGGCTTCTCCTCTGTCAGGGAGATTATCGGAGCACTTGAGAATTGAAAATTGAAAGTTGAAAATTGAAAGTTATGCCTTCGGCGAGACTAAACTCGCAATAATGGTGTAGCCCAATTTTCAACTTTCAATTCTCAATTTTCAACTTTCAATTTTCAACTTTCAACTTCTAATTTAGTATCGCCTCGGCCAGTGCCTCCAGTTGGGGCAGGTCGGCGGCTTTCATGCGACTGCGGATGGTGACCATGGGTTCCACCACTTCGCAGTCTTTCATTTGCGCAATCATCTCCTTCATGATCTTGCCGGCCGAGGGGGCCCAAGAGCCGTTCTCGACGAGGGCGAAGCGGCGGCGCTGGAAGTTCTTTATCTGCAGGTGATAGAGGAAATCGTGCATCGGGGGGAAGACGCCGGCGTCGTAGGAGGCGGCCAGCAGGACGAGCCGACCGTAGCGGAAGGCATCCTCGACGGCCTCGGCTTGGTCGTCGCGCGTGAGATCGGCGACGGCAACCTTCTTGGCCCCCTTCTCCTTCAGCATCTCCACCATCTGTTCAGCGACGGCCTTTGTGCCGCCGTGGATGCTGGCGTAGGCCACGAACACGCCTTCTGTCTCCACATCGTAGTGGCTCCAGATGTCGTAGAGGCGGACGGCCTCACTGAGGTCCTTGCCTGTGAGCACGGGGCCGTGCAGTGGGGCGATGGTGCGGATGTCGAGCCCTGCGGCCTTCTTCAGCACGTTTTGTACTTGGATGCCGTACTTGCCTACGATGTTGAAGTAGTAGCGTCTGGCCTCGCAGGCCCAGTCGGCCAGTGTGCCGTCAGTGTTCCGCTGCTCGTGCTCCAGCGCACCGAACTTGCCGAAGCCGTCGGCGGCGAAGAGCACCTTCTCGGTCTGTTCGTAACTCATCAGCACCTCGGGCCAGTGAACCATGGGGGCGGCGATGAACTGGAGCGTGTGGATGCCCAGCGCGAGCGTGTCGCCCTCCTTCACGATGAGCGTGCGTGTGGCAAGGTCCGTGTCGGGGAAGAAGTTGGGCAGCATCTTTGCGGCGGCGGCCGAGAGCACAATCTTCATTTCGGGATAGGCGGCGGCCATGCCTGCGATGCAGGCAGCATGGTCGGGCTCCATGTGGTGGACGACGAGGTAATCGACCTCGCGTCCGTCCAGCGTGTCGAGCAGTCGTTTCTGCCATTCTATCTTCTTGCGCTGGTCGGCAGTGTCCAGAACGGCTACCTTCTCGTCCAGGATGACGTAACTGTTGTAACTCATGCCCTCGGGCACCTTGTACTGGCTCTCGAAGAGGTCGATGTCAAGGTCATCGACACCAATGTAGCGGATGGTGTTGGATATATTCATCATTCTTAGTTCTTAGTTCTTAATTTTTAATTAAACTATTGTTACCACTTTATCTCTCTGGCTGGAACCTCGCTGACCATGCCCCCTTGGAAGACCACGAAAGAGAGGTCGTCGTGCAGACCACGGTTGAGTAAGCGGCGCTGAGCCAGCAGGATGCCTTCGTCGATGCGACGCTGCATCAGTGCCACGTCGGCACTATTCTTGTTCTTGCGGCTCATCTAGGGTAAGGTATTTGGTTCGTAATGCCTCGAAGGTCTCTGCGTCCATCAGTGTGGGCTCCTTGCCCCGCTCGCCGCTGGCGATGTGGCGCGTGGGGATGTTCGAGTTGTCGTAGAGTGCCCAGTAATCGACGATGGGCATGTAGAGGTTGAAGAGGTTGCTGAGTCCCCCTTCGAAGCGGCGATAGACAACGTCGGTGGGGATGTTGTGGCCGCCCTGACTCACGCGCTTGGCCACGCGCTGCACGGCCTGCTCCGGTGTGGCCAGGGAGAAGAAGAGCAGCGTGACGAAGTAGCCGCGCTTCTGGGCTTGCTGTATGAGCTTTACGTAGGAGCGTGTGGAGAGCGTGGTCTCGAAGGCGAAGGTCTCGCCCTCCTTCAGCAGGTAGATGACGCGTTCAATCATCAGTCGCCCAGCCTGTATGGCCACGCCTTCGGGGTGGAAGGGCGAGAGGCCGCGTGCAATCTCGTCGGCATTGACGAACTCGCGGCAGTCCAGCATCTCGGGCAGCACGGTGAACGAGGCCGTCGTCTTACCGGCACCGTTGCAGCCTGCGATGATGTAGAGGTTCAGTTTCTTGTCGTTCATATTCCTATATTTTAGGAGTAAAAAGGAAGTTAAAGGGAAGTTATCGGCCTTCGGCCTTGGAAGTTAAAAGGACGATAGTCTTTGACTGGATGATTTTGAACAGCATGGGTATCGTCCCTATAACTTCCTTTTAACTGCCCTTTAACTTCCCTTTAACTTCTTTTTCTTTCAGCAAATCGGGCCTTAGCCGTTGGGTGCGTTCCATGCTCTGTGCCAGTTCCCATTCCTTTATCTTGGCCTCGTGGCCCGAGAGTAGGATGTCGGGCACGCGCCACCCCTTGTACTCCGCAGGGCGCGTATAGACGGGAGCTGCGAGGAGGTTGTCCTGAAATGAGTCGCTGAGGGCACTCTGCTCGTCGCCGATGGCACCGGGCAGAATGCGCACGATGGCATCCGCCATCACCGCCGCCGCCAGTTCGCCGCCCGTCAGGACGTAGTCGCCGATGCTGACCTCCTTCGTGATGAGGTGCTCGCGGATGCGGTAGTCGATGCCCTTGTAGTGGCCGCAGAGGATGATGAGGTTTTCGCAGAGGCTCAGCGTGTTGGCCATGGGTTGCGAGAACTGTTCGCCGTCGGGCGAGGTAAAGATGACTTCGTCGTAGTGGCGCTCGGAGGTCAGTTGCGAGATACAGCGGTCGATGGGCTCGCACTGCATCACCATGCCCGCGAAGCCGCCGAAGGGATAGTCGTCCACGCGCCGCCACTTGTTGGTGGAGTAGTCGCGCAGGTTGTGGAGGTGAATCTCCACCAGTCCCTTCCGCTGTGCGCGTCCCAGAATGCTCTCGTTGAGGAAACCCTCCAAGAGTTCTGGCAGTACGGTGATGATGTCGATGCGCATGTGTTTTTGACCTTAATCGGGCACAAAGGTACGATTAAGCGAGCGAAAACGCAAATATATTTGCAGTTTTCCGAACGGAAGTACCTAAGAAGGCAATTCAAAGGTACGATTAAGCGAGCGAAAACGCAAATATATTTGCAGTTTTCCGAATGTGAGTACCTAAAAGCATCACTTAAAGATGCGAGATATTTGTTAAATGTCAAATCTTAGTTGTCAAATGTGTGATAGGGGGATACTATAAATATGGTAAAATGGGAATGGGATAGATAATATGGGATAGGAGAATTTCGCAATAGTGGAAGATATTCGTAATTTTGCACTCCCAAAGAGTGAGGTGGAATGAAACGTACCTTTGGAATCATCTTTTTGATACTTCCGTTTTTCGGTCTGTCAGTTAGGGGACAGGGGCCTGTTACGTTGAACCCAGACACCGTGCTCGTGGATAGCCTGGGCGACGTGGTGGTGGCAGCGCGGCGGCCCGGTACGCTGCGTATGGGCGGAGCCGAGAACGGTTTCCAGATAGGCAAGGAGGAACTCTTCCGTGCCGCCTGCTGCAATCTGGGCGAGAGTTTTACGACCAACCCCTCCGTCGACGTCAACTATTCCGATGCCACCACAGGAGCTCGGCAGATTCGCCTCCTGGGACTGAGCGGCACCTACGTGCAGATGCTCACCGAACAACTGCCCAACTTCCGCGGTTCGGCCTTGCCATATGCGCTGAGCTATGTGCCGGGCCCGTGGATGCAGAGCATACAGGTGTCGAAGGGGGCATCGTCGGTCCGCAACGGCTTCGAGTCGCTGACGGGACAGATAAACATCGAGTACCTGAAGCCCGAACAGGAGGAGGGGGCCGCGCTGAACGTCTATGGCAACACGAAGAGCCGCATCGAGGCCAATGCCGATGCCAACATCCACATAAAAGGGAAGGTGAACACTGAAGTGCTGGCACACTATGAGGACGACTTTGCCCAGATGGACGAGAACCACGATGGCTTCGTCGACCAGCCCTCGGTGCGTCAGGTGAACGTGCAGAACCGTTGGGACTATCTCGGTCGGAAGTACATCTTCCACGGTGGTCTGGGGCTGATAGACGAGAAACGCGAGGGAGGGCAGAAAGTTGAAAGTTCAAAATTGAAAGTTCAAAGTTATCCTCCCTACCGCATTCAGTTGGACACGCGCCGATACGAGGCGTACATGAAACATGCCATTGTGCTGAATCCGGAGCACGGCACCAACATCGCCCTGATGGCTTCGGGCAGCATCCACCAGTTGGATGCCCTGTTCGGCATGAAGACGTATAACGCCGACGAGCGCAACGCCTACCTGCAACTGATGTTCGAGACAAACTTTACCGAGCGGCATAACCTCTCGGCTGGTTTGAGCCTTAGCCACGACCGCATAGACGGGAAGGAGACCACGCCCGGCATCTACGCCCAATACACCCTAAATCTTAGTTCGAAACTTACTGCGATGGCGGGCCTCCGCCTCGACCACAGCAGCCTCTACGGCACCTTTGTCACACCGCGTGCCCACGTGAAGTACGCCCCCTCGGGCTGGTTCACCCTGCGAGTCTCTGCGGGCAAGGGCTACCGCTCGCCGCATCCCTTGGCCGAGAATCACTACTTGTTGGCCAGCGGACGACAACTAATTCTGGACAATCCCGAGCAGGAGGAGGCCTGGAACACAGGACTGAGCACGGCCTTCTACATCCCCCTGTGGGGCAGGACGCTGAAACTGAATGCCGAATATTACTACACCCACTTCTTCCACCAGACCCTTGTGGATTACGACAGCAATCCGTCGCAGATACGCTTGGCCAACCTGAACGGACGTTCGCGCAGTCATACCTTTCAGGTGGACATGACCTATCCCGTCATCAGCGACATGGACCTGACACTGGCCTATCGCATCAGCGACGTACGCTCGACCTACGCCGGCGGACGTTTCCTGGAGCGTCCGCTGGTGAGCCGCTGGAAGGGACTGGCCACCGTCTCCTACAAACCAGCGCCCGGCCTCTGGCAGTTCGATGTCACCTGTCAGGTGAACGGCAGCGGACGACTACCCGGCACCGCCGACCGCTTCCCCGTCTATCCGCAGTTGAGCGCCCAGGTGACGCGCTGGTTCCGCCATGTCAGCATCTATCTGGGCGGCGAGAACCTTACCAACTATCGTCAGCCGCACCCCATACTCGGGGCCGATGACCCTTGGGGAGCGAACTTCGAACCGACGATGGTGTGGGGACCCGTGCATGGCATAACTGCCTACGTCGGTCTGCGCGTGAACCTCGGAAAGCGAATGTGAGTAAGAAAATATCCATTGTCCATTGTTAAGTGACTAATCAAGATTGACTGATATGATTTTTAACACAGAGTTTATTATTTTATGAGAGAACGCAAGAGAGACCAAAGGTCTTGCACAGAGGCCTACGGCGAGGCGCAGCCTCTGTGCAGCATCTTTGATGCCTCTTGCATGACTCCCCAAATAAAATATTTCTCTGTGTTAAAAATAAAAACTCTGTAATGAGATAATATAAACTAATTGTGAGTACTTAAGTAACTAATCAAAATTAACTGATATGATTTTTAACACAGAGATTTCATTTTATAAAGAGTTATGCAAGAGGCATCGAAGATGCCGCACAGAGAGGCTATGCCCTATCGCCTCGCCGCAGGCCTCTGTGAAAAACCTTTGGTCTCTCTTGCGTCCTCTCATAAAATGATAAACTCTGTGTTGAGATAATATAATAATATAAACTAATTGTGAGTACTTACTTACTTAAATAATTAAGTATTATGAAAAAGATTATCTTATCCATTGCCTTGCTGAGTGCCATGAGCATTTCAGCCAAGGACATCAAGACCCTCGTCGTAACCACTCAGCCCCAGATGCACTGCGAGAACTGCGAACAGAAAATCAAGGGCAACCTGCGCTTCGAGAAAGGCGTGAAGCGTATCGACACCGACCTGAAGACCAAAAACGTGACAATCACTTACGATGCCGAGAAGACTACCCCCGAACAACTTATGAAAGGTCTGCAAAAGATAGGCTACAAGGCTGTGCCTGTAAAGGCAGCCCCAAAGGCAAAGGCCGAGCAAAAGCAGTAGCCCCATGATTTCTGACGGGCGGAATATCCCTACATTGCATAAGTCTTTCCAAGGTTATGAACGTGCGTTCCAAGGTTTGGTACGCACGTTCATAAGTTTGGTATGTGCGTTCCAAACTGATGAATGGACTATGCATCCCGACGCTATAACCTTTGCATGGGCAAGTAAGCCGTGATGCATAGGCAAACGATGACATTAAGCATGTGCAGGGGGACGTCACTTTCGTACAAAAGTCCCCAATCTCTTTCTTTTATAAAAAATTATTCTTAATTTTGTCGTCGGCAGGGACAATTCGTCGCCCTCGTGGCGCCGATGGTACTCAGCGGAGGGCCCTGCCGAAATCTTAGTGGAATTAATAACAGCACAATGCAGTTATTCAGCGCGCCAGAAATGTGAGAGTTTTTAACGCGAACGAATATGAGTAAGTGTAATGTGTCTGCGCTTATAGCGTGGACATCACTTATCATTCGTTCTGGTATCTCTCACAACCACTGGCACGGATAAGCGTCCGCGCTTTTCGTGTCTTTATGGTTGTGTAATATCAGACATCGAATAAGTGCTTGTGCATAAAGTTATAAGCGCGAAGTATGCCAAACAACGACGACCTGCTGGCCATGTCGGCACAGGTGCTCGACACCCTGCTACGTGACCATACCACAGGCAAAAACATCTTCTGGGCGACGCACGATTACGAGGCGCTCGGCCCCGCGTATGGCTACCATTCCGAGATACAGCCGGAACTGATCAACGGCGAACGGGGAATGGTGGTGCAACCGCGTGTGTTGAAATCGAAGGCGAACCAGACCGACCGCTCGAAGGATATGGCGGAGGTGTTCACGCCTTCGTGGATTTGTAATGCACAGAACGGTCTGGTACAAGACGCTATGCTTTCATGCGACACAGAGCACACAGAGAAGACAGAGCACACAGAGGATGGGCCGGATTGGCAGGACTATGTCCGCACCACCGTCTTGGAGATAACCTGCGGCGAGGCGCCCTACTTGGTCAGTCGCTACGACACCACTACGGGCGAACCCATCCCCCTGGAAGAACGCATTGGCCTGCTCGACCGCAAACTTCGCCTTATCGGCGAGAACACGCAGACGGGCGATGAATGGCTCCGATGGGCCGAAGTGGCCTACCAGTGCACCTGCGGCTATGAATGGCAGGGCGACAACCTGCTCCTGGCAAGGCAAAACCTGCTGTTCAGTTTCATGGAATACTACGAAGCGAAGTTCTCGGACGTGCCTCCTGCGAAAAGCATCCATGCGATTGCCGACATTGTCGCCTGGAACCTCTGGCAAATGGATGGGCTGACAGGCGGCCTGCCCGACCACGAGGTACTGGAGGACAGAGAGCCCTCATTATTCCTTCCTCCTGTAGAAAACCGCTTCTGCCGCATCTTCGACTGGGAAAAGAAAACGGAAATACGTTTCATCGACCTGTTAAATGATAAATCGTAAAATGGTAAATGACTACAATCCCGATGTGCTCAACTGCATTGCGAACTTGAGCAACGACGAGGTGTTCACTCCGCCCGAACTGGCCAACCGAATGCTCGACCTGTTGCCGCAGGCATTGTTCCGAAGTCCCAAGACCACCTTCCTCGACCCCTTCACCAAGAGCGGCGTCTTCCTGCGCGAGATAGTGAAGCGGCTCGACCGCGGCTTGCAGGACCAGATTCCCGACCGCCAGCAGCGCATCGACCACATCCTGCACCATCAAGTCTTTGGCATAGCCTGCACGGAACTGACCTCGCTGCTGGCCCGCCGTTCCGTCTATTGCAGCAAGGCGGCCAACAGCCCGTACAGCGTCTCGAAGTTCGACACCCCGGCGGGCAACATATTATATAGGAATATCCGCCACACGTGGGTCAATGGTAAATGCCGTTACTGCGGTGCCAGCCAATCCGTCTACGACCGCGGTTCTGAAGCAGAGCAATATGCCTATCAATTTATTCACACAGATAATCCCAAACAATTCTTTCCGAATATGAAATTTGATGTTATAATAGGTAACCCTCCATATCAATTGAGCGATGGAGGTGCACAAGCAAGTGCATCCCCATTATATCAGATGTTTGTTGAGCAAGCAAAACGAATAAAAGCAAGATATATTTCAATGATTATTCCATCTCGTTGGTTCGGTGGAGGCAAAGGTCTTGATAACTTTCGAAAAGACACATTGAATGATAATCGTTTTCGTGTAATTGTTGATTATGAGAACGCGAATGATTGTTTCCCTGGCGTAGATATAGCGGGTGGTGTATGCTTTTTCCTGTGGGATAGGGACAATAAGGGGATTTGTCGTGTTGTGAATATCTGTAATGGGCAAAAAGTTGAGACAATGCGCAAACTTAACGAATTTGAGACATTCATAAGGCGTAAAGAGGCTTTGAATATTATTAGAAAGGTATTGTCTAGGAAAGAGGCATTAATGGCTGATATAGTATCAAGCAGTAAGCCATTTGGTCTTAGAACCTTTGTCCGTCCTCAACCTACAGGAGACATCCTTTTAAGGTGGCAAAATGGTGAAGGGCCATATAATCGCTCCGAAATAGTAGTAGGCGTAGAAATGATTGACAAGTGGAAAGTGATAACCTCTTATGTTGGCTATGACCATGCAGGGAATCCAGGAAAAGATGGCAAGCGTCGGGTATTTGCAAAAATTGATGTTCTTCCTCCTGGTACAATATGTAATGAAACATACCTTGTAATTAATAGTTTTAATACAGAAAAAGAAGCGAAGAACATGGTTGGCTATATGAAAACCTTATTCTTTAGATTTTTAGTATCCCAATTAATGTTCTCTCATCATATCACTAAAACAGCATATCAGTTCGTCCCTGTCCAAGACTTCTCTCATCCTTGGACAGACGAGATGCTTTACGAGAAATACGGGCTGACGGAAGAAGAGATAGCATTTATCGAATCGATGATAAGACCAATGGAATAAAGAAAATAATCAGGCGCTCTTTGATATTTTGTGGATTGATTTTCTTTGCTTGTTGTCAATAAATGTGTAACTTTGTACCTAATTTCAAATTAGGACAGATGGACAACGAAATAAGACCAGTGCTTCGCAAACAAGCCAATTGGGAGGATTTGTACTTCTATCAGAAGAGCAACGTTCTTTATCAGTTGACATTTGTCTTCACCAAACGATTCCTGACGAGAGGTGACCGCACCATTGACCAGATGGTGCAGGCTGCCCGCTCTGGAAAACAGAACATAGTGGAGGGTTCTGCCGACGGCGTCACTTCTATGGAGATGGAACTGAAACTCCTTAACGTGGCACGTAGTAGCATCAAGGAACTAAAAGAGGACTACGAGGACTATATCACCTCTCGCCATTTGCAGCGATGGAAGCCAGGTCACGAGCGATACGACGGTATGCTACAGTTCTGCCGAAAGCACAACCGCATAGAGGACTACCAGAACTATTTCGAAAAGTGGACAAACGAAGAGATGGCAAACATAGCCCTCACGCTCTGCCACATGGTAGATAAGATGATGACCACCTATCAGAAACAACAAGAGGAAACTTTTGTGAAGGAGGGTGGCATCAAAGAGCGAATGACGGCAGCCCGACTGGGCTATCGCACTAACCAGCGAGAAGAAATAGAACGGCTGAAGCGAGAACTGGAAGCAGCCAACAGGCGGATAACAGAACTGGAGGCCATGCTCAGAGAGAAGAGGCCTGGGTAATCTAGCCGGTCTAGTTTTTTCTAGTCAATCCAGCCTTTCTAGCCCTTCTAGTTAATCTAGTCCTTCTAGCCAATCTAGAAAATCTAGAGGATCTAGCCTGGCTAGAAAGAAATCAATCCTACACAAAAGCGAAGAGTGCCATAACAAAGAAGTTTAGTTATGGCAACACAAGACTTACTGCGAAATCGGGTGGACGAAACGCCCACCATCTACGCCTACACCCTACCCGGCGTGCCCTCGCACCGGGGGCTGCTGAAGGTGGGCTATACCTCCCGGCCCGGAGTTATCCGCGTAGAGGAGCAGGGCCACGAACTGTACCTGGACAAGGAGATAGTGCTGCGGCGCAGTTCAATGCGCCCGGACGGCACGTACTTCATGGACAAGGGGCTGGGCGGCGTGCACTACTATCTGCGCAAGGCCAGAGTTCCCAATCCCTTCGGCGAATGGTTCCGATGCGAGGTACGGGAGGTGGAACGTGCCATCCATGCCGCCCGGGAAAGGCGCGACAGCATGACGGAGCGCATCTACGACTTCCGGATGCGGCCCGAGCAGGCGAAGGCGGTGGAGAAGACGGCGGCCTACTTCACGGCCTTCCGGAAAGACCCCACGAATCGCGGCCTCACGCCCCACTTCCTGTGGAACTGCAAGATGCGCTTCGGCAAGACTTTTACTACTTATCAGTTGGCCCTGAAGATGGGCTGGACACGGGTGCTGGTGCTGACTTTCAAGCCCGCTGTGAAGACGGCTTGGGAGGAAGACCTGGCGACGCACAAGGACTTCGCAGGTTGGCAGTTCTGCCAGAAGCGGGAAGACCGCGAGTTTAACCGCGTGAATGAGCACCGGCCCTTTGTGTGTTTCGCCTCCTTCCAAGACGTGCTGGGCAGGAATGCCGTGGGTGGCATCAAGGCCACGAACGAATGGATACAGACGGTGGATTGGGACTGCATCGTACTGGACGAGTACCACTACGGAGCCTGGGGCAAAAACGCCAAGAACTTCTACGACAAGCGCGACCCGGCCCTGAAGCGGGCAGAAGAGATGGGCGAGATGATGAGTGAGGATGCTGGTTCAAGTCGGGAGATGGAAGCCCGCGAACTGTATGACGAGGGACTGATGCCCTTGCGCACGGGCGCCTACCTTTATCTTTCTGGCACACCGTTCCGAGCCATTTCCACAGGCGAGTTCATCGAGGAACAGATATACAACTGGACGTATTCCGACGAGCAGGCCGCTAAGGAGGCTTGGAAGGGAGAGAATAATCCCTACGCTCAGTTGCCCAAAATGGTGATGTTGACCTACCAGATGCCGGAGAGCATCAGCCAGGTGGCTTCGCAGGGAGAGTTCGACGAGTTCGACCTTAACGAGTTCTTCCGTGCCGAGGACGATTACTTCTTGCATGAAGAGTATGTGCAGAAATGGTTGGACTTGATTCGGGGCGCATACGCGGAGAACATCGTCACGGAACTGAAGCAGGGAAAAGAGAAGCCGCCCATGCCATATTCGGATAGCCGATTGCTGAGTTACCTGCAGCACACCTACTGGTTCCTGCCCAGCGTGGCGGCCTGTCGGGCGATGGCCAAACTGCTGTGCAAGCGGGCGAACCGCTTTTTCGACGATTATGAGGTCATTGTGGCGGCAGGCAACGAGGCTGGGATGGGGGCCAAAGCCGTCGAACCCGTCTACAACGCGATGGGCAATCCCCAGCAGACGAAGACCATCACGCTGTCCTGCGGTAAACTCTCCACGGGCGTGACCGTAAAGCCCTGGACGGGCATTCTGATGCTGCGAAATACAACCTCGCCGGAGACCTACTTCCAGGCGGCCTTCCGCGTGCAGTCGCCGTGGACAACGAAGAATGCGGAGGGCGAGGAGGTGATACTGAAGCCCCTGTGCTACGTCTTCGACTTCGCCCCGAACCGCGCCCTGCGGCAGGTGGAGGAATACAGTTGCCAACTGAATGTGGAGGAGAGCAATCCGGAGAAGAAGGTGGCGGAGTTCATCAAGTTCCTGCCCATCCTGGCCTATGATGGTTCGTCGATGAAGGAAATAGATGCCGCCGGCGTGCTGGATATGGCCATGAGCGGGACGACGGCAACCCTGCTGGCCCGCCGATGGGAGAGTGCCGTGCTGGTGAACGTGGACAACGCCACGCTACAACGCCTGCTGAACAGCCCGGAGGCCATGAAGGCACTGATGAACATCGAGGGCTTCCGAAGTCTGAACAGCGACATAGAGACCATCATCAACAAGTCTGAGCACGTCAAGAACACCAAGAAAGAGAAGGGGGAGGGACTGACGCCGAAAGAAAAGAAACAACTGACGGAGGAAGAGAAGGAATACAAAAGCAAGCGCAAGGAGATACAGGAGAAACTCATCAAGTTTGCGACGCGCATCCCCGTCTTTATGTACCTGACGGACTTCCGCGAGTATAGCCTGATAGACGTCATCAGGCAACTGGAACCTGAATTGTTCCGAAAGGTTACGGGGCTGACGCTTGCGGACTTCGACCTGTTGGTGGGCTTGGGTGTGTTTAACCGCGACCTGATGAACGATGCCGTCTACAAGTTCAAGCGCTACGAGGATGCGTCGCTGGAGTACACGGGTATCAACACGCACACCGGTACCGTCATCGGCGGTTGGGATACGGTAATCGATACGGCTGATGCCCCAGAGCTGGAAACGGAAGAAGCAGAAGACATGACAGCACAGGCGGAACCAATCGCGGAGAACTTTGCACCCTGGGAGAACCTGCGGGCTGGCGACAGCGTCCTGCACAAGAGTTTTGGCCATGGGAAGGTGATGTCGCTGGATGGCAAATACATCGTCGTACGCTTCGAGGACAGGGAATCGAAGTTCCTGTTCCCCAACGCCTTCGAAGGCGGGTATCTGGTTTGCCAATGACTTCAGCGCAATGACAAGAAAACTCCCCGCCGTGGAACTATGAAGTATTTTACATCGGGGATTGGAAAAAAGGAGAAGTGCTGCTGATTTATGCAGAAGAGGATACATCTGAAACGGAGGAAAAACTGAAGAATGACCATGAACTATACACGAAGTTCTATAATGCGTTCTGCATGGATGCAGAAAATGGAGGCGGTTCTGCCGATCCACTTTAGGATTTGTATTCACCTGTTATAAGAATACAACACCGCCCGGAAATGACTTGTGCGCATTTCCGGGCGGTGCGTTTAGGTAGGGTATAGTTGTATGAACTATTCCTCCATCCCGCATAAACAAGGGGATGCACGCCTGTTGAGGTATCTGGTTAGGTGTTTCCCTTCATCCACGATCTTTCATACAAAAGTCCCCAATCTCTTTCTTTTATAAAAAATTATTCTTAATTTTGTCGTCGGCAAGGGACAATTCGCCGCCCTCGTGGCGTTGATGGTACTCAGTGGAGGGCCTTGCCGAAATCTTAGTGGTAAACGATAGCATCAGCTATTTATTCAGAGAATCTTGAAACCTCGGAAATTTCAATGATGTAACGCTTGAGTAAGTCAGCCGATGCCCGTGCGATAGCGCGGGCATGACTTATTTCTCAGCGTTACAGGTACATTCCGAGGACCTCAAGATTCAAGAGAAGAGCCATGACTCGCGCTTCTTTTGTGTCCTGAGGTCTCTTGGTGTTACCTGTAAGCAAGCCTGAAGATATAGTCTGATTGCTTAACAGACTATATCATTATGGATAACAAACAAATCAGTATTGTGTCCTTATTCTCTGGTTGTGGAGGTCTCGATTTGGGATTCGAGCAAGTAGAAGATTATAGGACTGTGTGGGCAAATGATTTCAAGCATGAAGCATGCGAAACTTTTAGGAATCATTTTGGTAATGTCATTGTAGAAGGCGATATTGAGAGGATAGACCCTTATGCGAGTGGCGTTGTACCAGCGTGTGACTTGGTATTGGGCGGTTTCCCCTGCCAGGACTTTTCTATTATATGGAAACAGCCAGGATTAAACGGGGAGAGAGGGAATCTGTATAAGAGTTTCTTACGCTTTGTTGATGCAAAGAAACCCAAGGCATTTGTTGCTGAAAACGTGAAGGGACTCTTGACTGCAAATAAGAAGAAAGCAATTCGGCAGATTATAGAGGATTTCCAAAATATCGCTCCAGGATATTATGTCACGCCCCATCTTTATAATTTTGCCGACTATGGAGTTCCAGAGTTTAGAGAGCGAGTTCTTATTGTCGGGATTCGTATAGATACAGGATTCCTATTTAAGCATCCCAGTCCTACACACGGCAATGACGACAGACTTTTACCCTATGTCACAGTTGGTGACGCTTTCAAGGGGGTAGAAAACGTACCTTTCAATAACGAGAAATTGAAGGTTCAAGAGCGTACGCAGAGGATTATCAGCCTGATTCCAGAAGGAGGTAATTTTACGGAGATTCCTAAAGACAGCCCATATTATGTTAAAGGGATGATAAGTCACGTTTATCGTAGAATACATCGTGGAGAGCCATCAAAGACGATTATCGCAGCAGGCGGAGGAGGGACATGGGGATATCACTACCCGGAAAACCGGCCTCTCACGAATAGAGAGCGAGCAAGAATCCAATCGTTCCCCGATGACTTTATTTTTTATGGAAGCACAACAGAGGTGAGAAGACAAATAGGTAATGCCGTGCCGCCAATTGGCGTGCATGAAGTTGCAAAGGCACTAAAGCCTCTATTCAATGGCAAATATGAGAGAACAGATCTTTTTAAGATACAAGAAGAGGCATTGAGACTCCCCATAGAGGAAAGACTGAAGTTAATCACAAAATAATCCCTGTCACAAACCATGGAACTATTATTACCCGCCAACCCAATCATACAAAGCCAGATACGCACAAAGAGTATCTCCCAAATGTATAATAACTTGGTGGAAACTTCTACCGACCTTAATATTGCAACAGGGTACATTACCAATGACTCGGTTGCCGCACTAAAACAGATTGTTGAATTCAGGGATGGTGCCCTCAACCTGTCACTATTTATCGGGATGAACTATCTGGAGGGATTTACGAGACCACAATATTATGCCGTGAAGGATTTGAATGAATTCTTGACAAATAATCATACAGGAAGTGTGTATTTGTCGCCTCAAGCATTATATCATGGTAAGATGTACTCGTTTATGAAGGGAGCACTGTGTCTTGCATCATTCGTCGGTTCCTCAAATCTGGGTAGTTTTGTGGGGACATCCCAAAACTACATTGAAGCAGACATTCTCTTTCAGGATAAAGAGGGAATGGAAATCAACAAGTTCATAAGTAAAATCACAGCCTCGCTCGGTCAAAGATTCGAGGACGTCCCAGAATTGCAGGATTTTAAGGAGAATGACATAGAACTATTGGATGGCTATTCTTATGTCAAGAAACTGACGAAGGAGGAACTGCAGAATTTGCAATCAACCGCAACGAATACTTATGTAGATGTACCACTCAAGACTGAGGCAAAAAGTAATCTTAACACATACTTTGGAAAAGGAAAGGTGAAAGGGCGCTATAGTCCTAGAGGGTGGTATGAAGTAGAACTCATCGTAAGTAAAAATGTGGCTCGACGCGACCTCCTTCCACTCTACTTTACAGTTGTCACGACTGACGGATACGAATTTGAATGCTCCCGTCAAGGCGATTATGACAAGAATCTCCGCTCATCTTATGACCTGAAAATACTAGGCCGTTGGATTAAAGGACAGATGGAAAACTGTGGGGCACTGGAAGTGGGGACACCTGTAACCGATGACACTTTATACAAATTCGGAAAAACTTCATTACGCTTCACGAAAACAGAGTCTGGAAAGTTCATTTTGTCACTCATATAAGTAAGATAGGATATGTATCTCTCGAAATATCTTGCATCAATCCATAACAAGGAGTTGGTGCACTCGATTACTTCTACGTCGAATGGATTCTTGAAAAGGCTAAACGAGCATCTCGACATGAGGATGCAACTAAATGCATTACTCTTGGGTAATGTGCAAAGTGGAAAAACAGGCCAGATGTTAGGCATCATGTCTGCAATGGCGGATGAGGGATATAGATTCTTTCTATTGCTGACAACTGACAATGTTGACCTACAACGACAAACCTATAATCGGGTGAAGGAAAGTCTTACGGAATTTAATGTCTTGACCGAAAAAGACGACTTACTCCTAAATGCGTCATCATTAGTCAAGCCAACGGTCGTGGTACTGAAAAAGAATGCCAGAGTTCTTTCAAGATGGAAGAACCATTTAACTAATACCGGATTGTGCCGAGGCTTACTGCTTGTCATTTTTGACGATGAGGCTGATTCTTCCAGCCTCAACACTTTGATAAATAGGGATAGGGTGAGCAGCATCAATAAAAAACTCACGGAGATAAAGGCAACCGCTGCAAATACAATATATATAGAAGTGACAGCGACGCCTCAGGCTGTTCTTTTGCAAACAAGTTTGTCTGGGTGGAAGCCTCAATTCGTCTACTATTTCGAACCGGGGCAAGATTATCTTGGCGGAAATTACTTCTATCCGAAAGTGAAATCGCTCAACACAATTTTTACACCCGATAATGAACTGGATGATGTGAAGGATGGAGGGGACATTGTTTGTCCATGGGGATTGAGGCGAAGTATTCTGTCATTCTTAGTCAATTGTGCACATAAGAGACTTAATGGCGCGACAAACTGCAATTTTATGATTCATCCAAGTGCAAGGATAAACATACATAATGCATTTGTATCAACCGTACAAGACCATCTGGCATTACTTCAGCATTCGACCAACGAAAAGGCATTTAGAAACAACCTTCGGGAAGAATGGAAAGACCTACAACAAACGAAACCAGACCTTGAAGACTTTGAGGACATAAAAAACACAGTCATAGAAATCTTGGATAATACAGAAGTTTTTGTTATACCCTTAAACTCCAAGAGTCTTGTATGCCGCGACCCGAATAATCCCGATGCACTTGATTTACATAAAGGATTCAATATAGTTATTGGTGGCAACACTTTAGGCAGGGGTATAACCTTTCCCAATCTTCAAACGGTGTATTATTGTAGGACGTCTAAAACACCTCAAGCAGACACATTTTGGCAACATTCTCGAATTTTTGGTTACGATAGAGAACGGCAGTTGGTTCGTATGTTTATTCCTCAAGGTCTATATCGGTTATTCTCAGACTTGAATGCGTCTAATGAAATGCTAATAAGGCAAATACAAGAAGATGTTGAGAAGGTTCAACTGATTTATCCTCTAGATATCAAGCCTACAAGAAAGGGAGTAATAGATAATAGGTACCTGAATCTTCTTTATGGAGGTGTGAATATGTTTGCATCGGCTCCATTGTGCGTTAATGTTGAAACCATCAACGGATTAATAGCACCATTTGCAACTGAAAAGTACGTTGACGTAGAATCTGAGTTGTTAATAAAAATACTGAGACTGGTAAAAAGTGAAAGTGTTGATGATTTCAACACGGAAAAGTATATTGCATGTTTACAAGGGTTGAAATCTCAACGTCCACAAATCAAATGCAAACTAATTGTAAGGATAGACCGTGATATTGCTAAAGGCACAGGCACTTTATTGTCTCCAAACGATAGAGCAATTGGAGAGGCTCTGAATAAAGAGGTCGTCCTGACAATGTATAGAATCATAGGAAGCAAGGATAAAGGTTGGGACGGCAAAACATTATGGATTCCCAACATCAAATTCCCTAATGATTCTTGCTTTTATGATATGACCGAAACAGGCTAACAGATGAAAACTACCTCTCTTGCAAATGTCCGGAACTACTTTGTCTCATCAATCCCTCTATGGCTATAAGAAGGAAACCTACTAAGGGAACTTACTTTTTAAGTTAAATTCTTGGATGCTTCAAGAAAAGGTTGTACCCTTGCATTGGATAACTTATAAGTTAAGAATTTGAATGAAGCAAGATATAGTATTGAACTGCTGGAAGAGTATGAAAACGTTTACTTCTACAGCATTAGGATGGAAGGAAAGGAATTGACAGAATTGGAGGCTTTCTTCGAGAATTAAGGATGGCACGATGGTGCTTGTGGATAAAGAAATTATTGGAAACTTAAACTTTACGAACTATGAAAAGGAGTAAGGTTTTGGAAGAAAGACGCAAACGGGTGAAACCAGAAGTCCGCGACTCCGTAGCGCTGTCTTTCCGTATCGTTGACAGAATACATGATATTCTGGAGCAAAAGGGAATGAAGCAGAAGAATCTGGCTCAAATATTGGGTAAGAGTGAGGCAGAAATTAGTAAGTGGATGCGTGGCACGCATAACTTCACGATAGACACATTGGTATCTATCGAAGAGGCACTTGGTGCTCCGATTGTGCAGGTTTCTCACTCAAGTGCTTATCCAGTCAATGAACCAGAGCCTATGATAGCCGCTGAACCGTAGTAGATAGTTTTCATGGGATGACGTCCCTGTAAGAATACAACACCGCCCAGAAATGCAAGAAGTCATTTCCGGGCGGTGCGTTTGGTGGGGTATAACCGCAAGGGGCGGTCTTTTTACTTGATAAACTCCACGCTGCGGCGTACGAAGCGGGTGAGGGCTTCGCCGCGGAGCATTCCGTTCTGCAAGAGGGCGAGGTCGATGAGTTGGTGCACGCGGTCGCTCTTTTTGCCATATTCGGTGAGGATGTCGCTCTTCAGTTTCTGCTGTGCCTGTATGTCCTCGCCGCACTTCTTCAGGTCGGCCTTCTCGGCGTCGGTCACCTCTTCGGGCTTCTTCTTGTCCTGCTCTTGGCGCAGTACGGCTTGACGGGCGGTAAGGCCCTTGATTTCTGCCTCGATGGGGCGCAGCCGGTCGGTGGTCTCAGCCTCGCTGTCCTCCAGCACCTGCTTGATGAGCGGTGCGTCGGTGTTCAGGACGAGGGTGTACATGTCGGGCATCTCGCCGTAGAACGACATGCCGGGTTGCAGGCGCGACATCTCCTTCATGCGGCGCATGTACTCGCTCTGCGTGAGCATCACGGGCAGGGCCTCTTCGCCCAGCGCCTGTGCCTCGACGTGGAAGTCCAGTTTGTCCGTCCGCGGCATCTGGCTGTTGAAGATGCTCGACAACTTGTCGCCGCGCTCGGCCTCCAGGAGTTCGCGCTTCGTGTCCTCCTTCTGTATGAGGCGGTCTATTACGTCGGCATCCACGCGGGTGAAGGTCGTCTTCTCCAGTTTGCGCTCCAGCATGGACACGAGCGGCGTGTCGAGTTGGCCATCCATCAGGAGCACGTTGTAACCCTTGTCCTTGGCTGCCTGGATGTAGGTGTATTGGCTTTCAGGGTCTTGGGCATAGAGATAGACGAGTTGGCCGTCCTTGTTCGTCTGGTTCTCCTTGACGAGCGTCTGGTACTCCTCCAGCGTGTAGTACTTGCCATCTACGTCCTTTAGCAGAGCGTAGGCCTTGGCCTTGTCGTAGAAGTCGTCTTGCGAGAGCATACCGTAGTGGATGAATATCTTGATGTCGTCCCACTTCTTCTCGAAGTCGGGGCGGTCCTGCTTGAAGATGCTCTGGAGGCGGTCGCTCACCTTCTTCGTGATGTACGACGAAATCTTCTTTACGTTCTGGTCGCTCTGTAGGTACGAACGACTGACGTTCAGGGGGATGTCGGGCGAGTCGATGACGCCGTGCAGCAGCATCAGGAACTCCGGCACGATGCCCTCCACATTGTCCGTCACGAAGACCTGGTTGCAGTAGAGTTGAATCTTGTTGCGCTGGAGGTCGAGGTTCGACTTAATCTTCGGGAAGTACAGCACGCCCGTGAGGTTGAAGGGGTAATCGACATTCAGGTGAATCCAGAACAGCGGCTCGTCGCTCATGGGGTACAGTTTCCTGTAGAACTCTTTGTAGTCCTCGTCCTTCAGGTCGGCGGGCTTCTTTGTCCACAGCGGCTCCACGTCGTTTATGATGTTGTCCTCCTCGGTGTCTACTTGCTTGCCGTCCTTCCACTCGGTTTTCTTTCCGAATGCCACGGGGATGGGCTGGAAGTGGCAATACTTGCGGAGCAGTTCCTCCATCTTCTGCTTCTCCAGGAAGTCCTTGCAGTCGTCGTCGATGTGCATCACGATGTCCGTGCCGCGGTCGGCCTTCTCGCATTCCTCCAGCGTGAACTCGGGGCTTCCGTCGCACGACCATTTTTGTGCCACGGCACCCTCCTGATAGCTCCGCGTGATGATATCGACGCGCTTCGACACCATGAACGAAGAGTAGAAGCCGAGGCCGAAGTGGCCGATGATGGCGTTGGCGTCCTCCTTGTACTTGTCCAGGAAGTCGTTGGCTCCCGAGAAGGCTATCTGGTTGATGTACTTGTCAATCTCCTCGGCGGTCATGCCTATGCCTCGGTCGCTTACGGTTATGGTGCCGGCCTCCTTGTCGATGCTGACGGTGACCTTCAGGTCGCCCAGTTCGCCCTTGAAGTCGCCCTTGCCTGCCAGCGTCTTCAGTTTCTGCGTAGCGTCGATGGCGTTGCTCACGATTTCGCGGATGAATATCTCGTGATCTGAATAGAGAAACTTTTTGATAACGGGGAAGATGTCCTCTGTCGTAACCCCTATGTTTCCTTTCTGCATAATATATATAATGTATAAATTCTTAATTCTTCACTCTTAATTCTTCACCCTCGGCCTCTGCCGTCAGGACAGAGCCGGGCACGGGTGCCTCGTCGCTCATCAAGAGTTCACATATCGGGTCTTCGAGCAGCGTCTGCAGGGCACGCTTCAGTGGACGGGCACCGTACTGTACGTCGTAGCTCTTTCGAGCCAACAAGGCCTTGGCGGTGTCGGTGAGTTCCAGTGTATAGCCCATTTCGCGGATGCGGCCCATCAGGGGAGCCGCCTCGATATCGACTATCTGCTTGATGCTCTCCTCCGACAGTTGGTCGAAGAAGACAATATCGTCCAGACGGTTCAAGAACTCCGGGGCGAAGAGTTTGTTGATGCTCTTGTGGATGACGTCGCGCGACTTGGCCTTGTCCTGGCTAATGTCGCTCGAGGTTGAGAAACCGATGCCCTGCCCGAAGTCCTTCAACTGGCGTGTGCCACAGTTCGATGTCATGATGATGATGGTATTGCGGAAGTCGATGGTCGTGCCGTTGCCGTCGGTCAGTCGGCCTTCGTCCATCACTTGCAGCAGGATGTTGAATACGTCCTGGTGTGCCTTCTCTATCTCGTCCAGCAGCACGATGGAGTAGGGCTGTCGGCGCACCTTCTCGGTCAGTTGTCCGCCCTCTTCATAGCCTACGTAGCCCGGAGGCGCACCCACCATGCGCGAGACGGTGTGTTTCTCGCCATACTCCGACATGTCGATGCGTATCAGCGACTTCTCCGTGCCGAACATTTCCTCGGCCAGTTTCTTGGTCAGGTAGGTCTTGCCCACTCCCGTCGGGCCTACGAAGAGGAAGGTGCCGATGGGCTTCTGTGGATCCTTGAGTCCTACGCGACTGCGCTGTATGGCACGGGTGATGGCGCGTATGGCATCGTCCTGTCCCACTACCTTGGTCTGTAACGTGGCCGAAAGGTTGCGCAGGCGTTGATTCTCTTCTTCGCCGATGCGCTGTACGGGGATGCCCGTCATCATGGCCACGACGCTGGCTATCTGCTCTTCGTCCACCACCTGCGGGTCGTCCTTCAGGGTGGCTTCCCACTCCTTGCGCTTCAGCTCCAGTGCCAGCTCCAGCGTCTTCTGCTGGTCGCGGTATTCTCCGGCCAACTGGAATTCCTCGGCCTTGACGGCCCGTTGCTTCAGTTCCTCTAGTTCAGCCAGTTGTTTCTCCATGAACTCCACTTCGTGCGAGACTGGGATGTTCATGATGTGGCTACGGCTGCCCGCCTCGTCCATGGCATCAATGGCCTTGTCGGGGAACGAGCGGTCACTGATGTAGCGTTCCGTAAGCTTGACACAGGCCGTCAGTGCCTCGTCGGTGTAGCGCACGTTGTGGTGCTCCTCGTAACGTCCTTTCAGGTTTTGCAGTATCTGCAACGTCTCCTCGGGCGTTGTCGGGCTGACCATCACCTTCTGGAAGCGACGTTCCAGGGCTCCGTCCTTTTCGATGGACTTGCGGTATTCATCGACCGTTGTGGCTCCGATACATTGCACTTCGCCACGCGACAGGGCCGGCTTCAGCATATTGGCGGCATCCATTGTGCCAGCGGCCGAGCCGGCACCAATCATCGTATGTATCTCGTCGATAAAGACGATGACCTCGGGATGCTTCTGCAATTCCAGCATGATAGCCCTCATACGCTCCTCGAACTGTCCGCGATACTTCGTTCCGGCCACCACGGCACCGAGGTCGAGCACGATGACGCGCTTGTCCCACAGCATACGCGATATATGGTGCTCCACGATGCGCTGGGCCAGTCCCTCCACGATGGCACTCTTGCCCACTCCGGGCTCGCCAATCAGGATGGGGTTGTTCTTCTTCCGTCGTGACAGGATTTGTGCCACGCGCTCAATCTCTCGCTCGCGTCCCACCACGGGATCCAGCAGATGTTCTGCGGCCGCCCGTGTCAGGTCGGTGCCGAACTTGTCCAGAACGGGAGTCTGCGATTCCGTGCCCTCCTTCTCGTTGCCGGAAGGGGCTGTGCCCGTGCTCTGCGACGTGATATGGCCTTCCGTCTCGTCCTCTTCGTCATCCTCGTATTCGTAGCCGTCCTGCACCTCTCCCCCCGTTGTGTTCGGGTCGGGGAAGAGCATCTGCATCAAGTCTTGGTACGTGACGTTCTGCCCCTTCAGCATCTGGGAGACTTCGTTGTTCTGCTCCCGTGCTATGGCCAGCAGAATGTGCTCCACCTCTATGTCCTCGCTTCGGGTGACCATAGACTCCAGCACGCTCAGTCGCATGATTCGGCTGGCCGCTTCGTCCAGCGTCATTTCGTCGGTAGAGAAGGGGACTTCGCCGCTCTGCTTTCGTACGATGTTCTCCAGGCGTTGCTTCAGTTGCAGGATGTTGATGTTCAGTCGTTCCAGTACTTCACGCGTGTGTCCCTGCTCCTGGCGTATCATGGCCAGCATCAGGTGGGCGGGTGTCACTTTGTCATTATAGAGTCGGAGGGCCTCCTCCCTGCTCAGCGAGAGCAGTGCGGTCACGTCCGAGGAAAATCTTTTGCTTATCATCATAGTTGTACGGAGTATCTACTATTATTAGGAATAATACAAATGCCGTGCCAACTCAGACCGAACCGGAATTTATTTCAACGAATCACTTGTTTCTTGCCGTTGCGGATATAGAGTCCTTTGGTCGGGTGCGTGATGTGCCGTCCGCTAAGGTCGTAGATGGGGGCCTCGCCGTCGGTCACGGGGCCTTCGGGGTAATGGATGGTCTCTATGCCGTCGGGCAGGGGCTCCACGTACTGCCACTGGAGGCCGTAGTCGTCGGCACTCCACCAACCGCTGATGCCGGTGATTTTGGCCTGCATGGTGATGCGCAGGGCCTCGCCCGGGCGGACGATGACGTAGGGCGTCTCGGCCAGAATCCAGCCGTATTGCAACAGACCGCCCGTGTTGCCCGTCGGACTGATGGTGGTCTTCTGGCTGTTCTTCTCCTTGCTATCAGCCCCGATGACGGAAGCCGTCAGCGAGATGGCAGCGTCGGCATTGCCACGCAGTAGGGCGCGTACGCTGTATTGTCCCTCGGGCAGGTAGGTGATGTCCTGTGCCATGGTGCTCGTGAAGGCGCTGCCCTTCCAGAGGTTCCAGTAGGCGTTCGAGGCCACGCCGTCACTGGCTTCGCCCGTGTTCGTCCCGCCGTTGGTCACCGTCCATCCGTAGTTGTCGGTGCGCTGGCAACTGGGGTTGATGACGTAGGCCGAAGCGTCCATCACGTCTTCCTTGCCATATACGGGCTTGAAGAAGCGTTCGCGTGCGTACGCGTCCGCTAGGGCGCGCATTTCCATATAAGTACGGTGGACGTCTCCCTCGAGGTCGCCCGTACGCACGAGTTTGAAGTCGTCGCCACCGGCCCAGCGGGCACTCATTTCGCCCAGGTTCTTGATGCCGATGCGCATTCGGCCGCCCTGTACGACGATGCCCGGTATTGTGAGCCGTCGGGTGTAGTCGATTTCGCTATCCACGGTGACGGGAGCCAGGTACTGCACCGTATCGGCCTGCGCGTAGAGTACGACGCTGCCATTAACGGTGGCTCCGGCCACGTTGTCCGTCGTGTTGAATACGACCGCCGAGAGTTCATAAACGCCGGTCGGCAGGTCCGTCACGTCCTGGTAATAGTCGAACTGCATACCCTGTGCCGTTGCGCTCCAGACCTCCAGGTAGGTGTCGCCGGTGTCCTTCGTGTATCCGTTGGCGGCGCTGCGACTGAGTGTCCAGCCCTCCACGGCCTCCTTGGTGGTGGCATAGATGCCAGGATTTTCGATGTACCCGGTGGAAGCGTCGAGACTGATCACCTCGTCGCCCACGGTGCGCTTCACATAGACGCGCAGCCGCTCGTCCGCGATATTGAAGTCGCTGAGCGGGAAGGTATAACGCAGCGTGTCACTGTCGAAGAGGTGCCGCTGCGTCTCTGTATAGTAGTCCTCCCACTGCTCGGTCTGACGGTTGTAGCGCTGTAGTGTCATGATGTCCGTCAGGTCGGCATTGGCATTGACGATGGTGACGGCGAGCGACATGTCGGCCTCGTTGATGTGGGTGGTCAGCTTGGGAGTCTTCAGTGACGGTGTCCAGAAGGTGGGCACCTTCGTATAATCGACGTTGTAGGCAAAGGTGGAGCGATGGTCGCGATAGACCTGTCCGGCGGGTGTCAGCCCCTTGCTGGGGTTGGCCTCGTAGAACATGTAGGTCTGCCACATGTCAGTACCGTAGATGCAGTAGCGTTCAATCCAAGGGCATTCCTCCATCTTCTGTAGCAGTACTTGCAGATACTTACGGTTCTGCTCGTAACTGGTGACTTTGTTATTATTCCACGAGGCGCTGATTTCCATCTCGGTCAGCCACACGGGTCGTCCTGTGTTGTTCCAGATGTTCTTGCACTGTGTGTTACAGAACCAGTTTGCATAGTCCTTCTCGCTATAACTGGACAAGTCCCAGTAGGCGTGTGTGACGGTGAAGTCGCAGCGGTTGGCCATGTTATCGACATACTGGCAGAACTCTGTGAGATAACTGAAGTCGGTGGGCTGTGGCGAACCTATGCGTCCGCCACTGGCCTTGAAGTCGTCCGTTAGCGTGTAGGCCTTCCAGGCACTGATGGTTCCTCCGCACGAACAATCGCTGCTCTCGTGCTGTTCGCTGTGCTCCGGCTCGTTGATGCTGATGGCCGCCGACTGCGTCTTGTTGTTCACGTCCGATGCACTGGGCCAGTAGAGGTGTTGTCGGCAGGGCACGTACTCCATGTTGTTGGTGCTGCTGTATCCAGCACTCCACGACCAGAACCAGGTGGCTCTCAGTTGGTCGGCACCGCTAGTTCCGCTAGTGTTGCCCCATCCCTTTTTGCTCAGGTATTGCCACGGCTTGATATATACCGAACTCACGCGCTTGTAGAGTGCAGCGGGCAGTTCCACCCTCACGTCGCTGTGGTCGGCCACATAGACGCGGCTGTAGCCGCCGTCGCTTGTCCCCGATGCCAGTGTGGCCATGTATCCTCGGCGCAGCACGAAACTGGTCATCGTGTTGTTGCGGTTGCCCAGGTCCTTGTGGGTACCAGCGGAGAGTGTGAACTCGCCGTCGGTGCCCTGGCACGTCATGGCCGCCGTTGGTAGGGGGATGACTGCGGCCCCGTTCAGGTAGATGGCTACGCGGCAGTTCGTGCCGTTCTTGGCCGCAGCACCGTTAATCCGGATATACTTCAGGTACGAGCTGATGACCTCGCTCGGTGTGATGTTGTCGATGATGAGCCACGTCTGGTCGCTGCCTAGGTTGATGGTCGTGGAGCCGCTGATGGGTGTCGTGTTGGCAGTGACGTGTATGTCTATGGCATCCGAACGGTCAATCTGCTGTCCCTTGATGAGCGCGTAGTCTATCTCCCTCACGCCCTGCGCATTGGTGTAAGGCTCGGAGACGTAGTTGGCCCGGGCCTCGTTCCAGTTGCTTCCCGTGGCGGGTATGGCCGACCACTGTGCGTGGCTGCCCCGTGGCTTATCGTAGTAGATGGCGACGTACGTAGAGCCCTTGTTGGCGCCATCTACGCCCAGGCAGTTGCCGCTCTTCTTGTTCACGAGGTAACTGTAAGTACCCTCCTCTACGGCCCAGAGGAAACGGGCCTCGGTGGAACGGCTGCTTTCGAAAACCACCGAGTAACTGTTGGAGGCACTGGCTGCCAGGTACTTGCCACTACTCATTTGGCGGAGCAAAACGTATCCGGCGGTGCCGCTCTCCTCGGCCGTGAAGACGTAGCTGGCGCCGTCCGCTTTCGTGCCGTAGGCTGATATGGCGGGCCCGGTTCCGGCCTCGTTGTCGCCGAGGAGCTTCTCGTAGATGTTCAGCCACAGGTAGTATTCCGTACCGGCCTTCAGTGTGTCGGCCTGTGTGGGTGTCAGTGTGCACAGGAGGCATAGTGCGATGAGCAGTTTTTTCATGTATGTTTGGTGCTAAATGATTTCTATATACAGTCTTTCGCGCCAAAGGTACGAAAAAATTGTCAATTATCAATTGTTAATTATCAATTGTTTTGTATCTTTGCACGCTATTTCGGATATGTTAGCAAGAAAGGAACAAGACGACAGCTATCGCCACGTGCTAAAATACACGGGCGTGTTCGGCGGTGTACAAGGGCTGAAGATGATAGTGGCCCTTGTGCGCAATAAACTGACTGCCAAGCTGCTCGGAGAGGCAGGTATGGGGCTTAACAAGCGTCTCATCAACGTCGCGGAGGTGCTGAATGCCTGGACCAACTTTGGCATCTCTTTCTATGCCGTGCGTCGGATTTCGGAACTCTACGAGGAGGGCACTGAAGACGATATGAGCCGCTTTGTCAGCGTCATACGCACCTGGAGCATCTGGTCGGCCCTGCTCGGGATGTTCGTCTGCTTCTTCTTCGCCTCTTGGCTCAACGACTACTATTTTCCTGCCGGACAAGACCACACGCTGGAGATTATGCTTCTCTCGCTCTTCGTGGGCTCCATGCCCGTCGAGGCCGTGGAGTGTGCCCTGCTGAAAGGGCTGCGCCGTCTGCGCACGGTGGCCTTCATCGAGATGCTGGGCGCGTTATCCACTTTCCTCTTCACTGTTCCCGTCTATTTCCTGCTCGGCATCCGTGGCGTTGCTGTATCGCTGGTCTTGTGTGGCTGGGCGGCAGCCCTCATCCATCTCTACTTTTCCGTGCGCGTCTATCCCTATCAGGTGCGCCTCTTCTCCTACAGTGCCATCCGCGAGGGATGGCCGCTCATCCGCATCGGCGTACCCTACGTGCTGGCCGGAGTGGCCGGAGCCATGGCCACGGGCGAGGTGTTCAAGTCGTTGGGCGATAATGCAATGGTGGGCCTCTACAGTGCGGGCTACGGACTGATGGTCACCTATGCGGGCATGGTCTTCAATGCGTTGGAGAACGATTTCTTCCCCCGCCTGTCCAGCGTGAACCACGACACGGCGCGTATGAACCATGCCATCAACCAGCAGATTGACGTCTGCGTACAGCTCATCGCTCCCGTGATGATTGTCTTCATTCTGGCCATGCCGTGGCTTCTCCGCCTGCTCTATTCCAGTGCCTTCCTACCGGCCCTGCCCATGGCCGTCTGCTCGGCGTTCTACATGTTCTTCCGCGCCGTCACCACGCCCATAGCCTACACTTCGCTGGCCAAGGGCGATTCGTGGATTTACCTTATTATGGAGTGCATCTACGACGTGGTCTTCGTCCTGTTGTTGTCCCTGGGCTATGCTCGTCTGGGACTGGCGGGCGCGGGGCTGGCCCTGTCGGCGGTAGCCCTGTTCGACCTTCTGCTGATAGGTTCTGCCTATGCCTGGCACTACCACTTTCGCCTACGCTGGCGCACGTGTCGCCTCATTCTCCTCCACGGGCTCTTCCTGGCCGTGGCCGTGGCCGCCTGCTATTGGCTCGGCGGATGGCAGAAGTTCGCCGTGGGCATTCCCTGCCTGCTGCTTTCCTGCTGGCTCACGTTCCGTTCCCTTTCTGCCGAGCTCCCCATTGTGCAACGGCTGAAAAAGCGACTCGGCCTATGACTGCCCAGCCCCAGGTGTCCGTCCTGATGGCGGTCTATAATGCAGGGCAATACCTTAACTATGCACTGCAATCGCTCTTGAACCAGACACTTATGGATTTGGAGGTGCTGGCTGTCGATGATGCTTCGACGGACGGTTCCCTAGCCATTCTGGAGCGAACGGCACAGGCCGACCCACGGCTGCGCGTCTTCCGTCAGTCCGAGAACCAAGGGCAGGCCGTAGCCCGCAACGTGGCCCTCCGCCATGCTCGTGGCGAGTTCGTCTGCATGGTGGATGCCGACGACTGGCTTTCGCCCGATGCCCTGGAACGTGGCGTGGAGGTGTTCCGCCGATATCCGCTCACGGACAGCGTCGTCTTCCGTCTCATGGAGTACTGGCAGGACACCGGAGCCGAACGTCCGTATCCTACGCCCCAGTTCACCAGCCTCACGGGCGAGGAGGCTTTCCGCCTGAGCCTCGACTGGACGCTGCACGGTCTCTACCTCATCCGCCGCGAGATTCATCTCCGCTATCCCTACGACGACAGCTATCGGCTCTACAGTGACGACAATACCACGCGCCTCCACTATCTCCATAGCCGCGAGGTGCGCCCTTGTGCGGGCATCTACTACTACCGCAAGCACGCCGAGAGCACCACTATGGCCGTCTCGCCCCTGCGCTTTCTCTACATGTGGGCCAACCTGAGCATGAGACGAACCCTGGAGCAGGAGCACGTGGCCCCAGCCGTCATGGCCCTCTACGACCGCCATCGGTGGCACAACTATCTCAGCCAGCTATGGCTCTTCTGGGACAACTGTACACACTTCTCCGCAGCCGAGCGCACGCGCCTCCGGCAGGACTTCCGCAAGGTCTATGCCACCTTCTGCCGC
Source organism: Bacteroidaceae bacterium (assembly GCA_017464345.1). Lineage (GTDB taxonomy): Bacteria > Bacteroidota > Bacteroidia > Bacteroidales > Bacteroidaceae > Physcousia. Next base: position 14,627 of record JAFUAH010000017.1, on the reverse strand, counting down.
CCGTGGCCCTATCTGTTCTTCCTCGCTTCGCAACGCCTGCGGTGGCGCTTGCGGCGCACGCTACAGCGACTTCACTTATCGGCCTGACGATGCCTGCTTCCGGGCGGGCGAAGTCCTGCCCCCGTGCGGACGGGCTTTGCCGTTCTTCGGAGCGACGTTCCGTGCTCATCGGAGCAACGATTCGCGTCCGTACGGACGACAACACTTGCCCGTACGGACGATGGAGATTACCCGGGTGGACGTTTTTTACGATAGGGAGAGGATGAGGATGCGGCGCGTCTGGGCCGTCACGCGGAAGCGGTGGTCGGGGCGGAGGTTGCAGACCCAGACAATGTCTTCACCCGAACAGGCAAGCCACTGACGCTGCTTAGCGAAGAGCGACAGTTTGTGGTCAGTCAAGAAGTCGCTCACCAGCCGTGTGCCGCCCTTCATGCCGTAGGGCTGGAAACGGTCGGCACGCCGAGGGTGGCGCAGGGAAAGGGGAAGTTGCACCTTGTCGGCATCCAGGTAGGCATACTCGGTCGTAAGTGGTTGGGTATGAAGAAAGGTTAGTGCATCCTTCGGCTCCATGACGACGAGATTGAGGGTCGGAGGGGTGTCGATGGCATCCTTTGTTTCCAGTACCATGCGTCTGCGGTCGCGGAGCACGCGGTGGGTGTGGCTCTCATAGACGGCTCCCGACGTGTCGCTGATGTGAGCCAGCATGTCCTGTTCCTGGGCAGGCGTGAACCCGCAGCCGCGCAGTCGTTCGTGTAGGGTGGCTGGCGTGAGTTCTGGCGACTGGTCGATGCCGCGCAAGTAGTAGGGTATGGCCTCGGCCACGCGCTCCGCCGTCGTGGCGATGTGGGCCACGGCCTGTGGGTTGAGCGACTGCAGCAGGGGCATTACGTCCAGCCGGATGCGATTGCGCAGGGCATCGCGCTCCAGGTTCGTGCTGTCAGTGACGTAGTCCTGTCCCCTGCTGGTCAGGTAGTCCAGAATCTCTGCCTTTGTCATGTCCAGCAGCGGACGCACGATGTAGCCGTTCCGTCGTCTCATGCCGGCCAGTCCGCGCAGTCCCGTCCCTCGGACGAGGTTCAGCAGTATCGTCTCTGCCTGGTCCTCGATGTGGTGCCCTACAGCTATGTATTGTGCCTTCAGCTGCTGACGCATTTCCTCAAACCACTGGTAACGTAGTTCGCGTGCAGCCATTTCCGTACTGATGCCCTTTTGGGTGGCGTATGTATGGGTCTGGAAGTGCTCTGTATGTAGTGGTATGCCCATACGGCAACAGAGGTCGCGCACGAATCGTTCGTCGCGCTCACTTTCCTCGCCGCGTAGGTGAAAGTTGCAGTGTAGTGCCTCGATGTTGCACCCGCCCTCATGCAATAGGCACAGCAATGCCACAGAGTCGGCTCCGCCACTTAGTGCCACCAGTCCCTTTAGCCCCTTGTATTCAGTTGCGTCCACGTTCGATGACATCTGTGTTTTCTCTATGTTACAGACCAAGGAGGGCACGGGCGTTGTCGATGGCTGCCTGGGTGAGGGTGCTGCCCGAGAGCATACGGGCCAGTTCCTCGATGCGCTCCTCGGGCGTGAGGCGAACGATGTGGCTGGTCGTGGCATCGCTGTCGTCGGTCTTATAGACGCGGTAGTGCTGGCTGCCCATGGCTGCTATCTGCGGCAGGTGGGTGATGCTGATGACCTGACGATGCTGGCCGTCGCCCATTTCCTTCATGATGGCGGCCATCTGCTCGGCAATGTGACCGCTCACGCCCGTGTCAATCTCGTCGAAAATGATAGTGGGCAACTTCTCCACACCGCTGATGAGGGCTTTCAGGGCTAGCATCAGACGCGAGATTTCACCGCCGCTGGCCACTTGTGCGATGGGTTGCATGGGCACGTTCTTGTTGGCCGAGAAGAGGAACGTCACCTTGTCGCGTCCGTGGGGCCCGAAGGTCGTTTCGGGGAGCATCTGGGCCTGGAACTGGACGTTGGGCATCCCTAGGGGGACGAGCCGCTGGCGCATCTCCGCCTCTAGGGCGGTGGCGGCCTGCTGGCGGTGCTGGGTCAGTCGGCGGGCCTGGCGGTCGAGGTCGGTTTCCAGTAGCGCGATGCGCTGTTCCAGTTCATGGATGTGCTCGTCGCTGTGCTGGATAAGGGCCAGTTGCCGTGCCAGTTCGTCGCGCAGGGCGATGAGGCCGGCTACGTCCTCCTTGCGGAACTTCTGCTTCAGGGTGTGCAGGGTGGCGATGCGCTCGCTGACGAACGCCAGCCGCTCTGGGTCGTAATCGACGTGTTCCGCGCCGGTGGATACCTCGTCGGCAATGTCGCGCAACTCGATGTAGCAACTGTCCAACCGTTCGGCTAGTTCCTGTGCCGGAGGATAGACTCGGGCGACGGCCTCCAGTAGTCGTTGGGCCTCACGGAGTTGTGTCACCGCTCCGCCCTCGTCGCCATCGAGGGCCGAGAGTCCCTGGTAGAGGGCCGACTTGATTTCTTCGGCGTGTTCCAACGTGGAGAGCTCTTGCTCCAGTTCCGTCTCCTCATCTTCGGAGAGACGGGCCTCGTCCAGTTGACGGTGCTGGAAGGCAATGTAGTCCTCCTCCTTGCGTCCCTCTTCGTACTGCCTGCGTGCCTCTGCCAACTCCGCGTGGGCCTGGGTGTAGTCTTTGTAGGTGGCTCGGTACTGTGTCAGCAGGTCTTGGTCCTTGGCCAGTGCGTCGACGAGGTGCAGTTGGAAGCCCTCCTGGTTGAGCAGCAGGTTCTGGTGCTGGCTGTGGATGTCGATGAGTTTGTCGCCAAGTTCCTTTAGGTCGGCCAGTGGGGTGGGGGTGTCGTTGATGAAGGCCCGCGACTTACCAGTGGCGGTGAGTTCGCGGCGTATGATGCACTCCCGTCCGTCGAAGTCGAGGTCGTGGGCGGTGAAGTAGTTGGCGAAGTCATAGTTCGAGAGGTCGAAACGGGCCTCGATGACGCAGCGCTGCGCCCCGGCCTTTATCATCTTCAGGTCGGCCCGTTGGCCCAGCAGCAGACCGATGGCACCGAGAAGGATGCTCTTTCCTGCGCCCGTCTCGCCCGTGATGACGGAGAAACCGCCCTCGAAGTCGATGTCGAGGCACTCGATAAGCGCGTAGCTTTGTATATGCAGTGTTCGAAGCATATCAGTGTAGGTTATGGGGTCGCCTGCGGCGAGAAATTAATCAGATTGTATTCAAAATTAAACAGTACCTCTCACTTCTTGAGCTTGTCCCAGTACTCGCTGAGGGAGGTGTTGATGCCGAAAAGTATGGTATAGACGGTCTCTTTCTCCTGATTGTTACCATGACCACTATAGATATTAACCAGTTCGTCGCGCTTGTACTCCGTGAAGAGCACGGGCAGCTGGCTCATGGTACGGGCGTCCTTGCTGGCTTCCAGCAGGTTCAGCGCCTCGGTGATGGCTGCCCGACCGCCTTCTGGGTTGTCAGCCATCTGGTCCAGTCCCTCGCGGTGGTACTTATACACAAGCATACGATAGTCCTCCATAGAGCCGTCCAAATAGTCGTTGAGCAGGCCGAAGCGATTCTTGTTGTCGTTGAACGAGGCCCAGCCCGGGAATCCCAGGTTCTGGGCGTTCGTAACAATGTCCTCCGCCGTTTGCAGGCACGACGTACCGCCCAGCGGTGTCATGGCATCCAGGTCGTATCCGATAATCATGTAGGCGTAGTAGGCCAGCATGGCCGTGAGGTTGTTGTCGATGTACTCGGGGTTCCATTCCAGCTGGTCGGTGGCCTGGAAGTTGAACTGGAAGTCGCCGTCGCGGACACTGTAGAGCGTCGTGTTGTACGAACTGTTGAAGACGGGCCGGCTGCACGTCATCAACAGGGTGCTCTGTATCAAGCCCGTAGATTCGTCCCAACTGCTGACCGTGATGTTGAAGTTGCACTCAATCTTCTCTACCTCGTGGAATTGCAGACTGGTCCACTTGTGGTCGTTCAGGAAGGCTTGGGCCTTCTCCTTCAGCGCGTCGAAGACTTCAGTCTTCGTATTCGAAAGCTGCGCCGTGTTCACCACCACCTTTGCCCGCAGTTCCTGGGCATGACCCCGGAGGGCAAATAGCGACACGTAAAGAAAGAGTATAAGTAATATCCGTCGTTTCATGTCTTCGTCATGCTGGTTATACGTTGCAAAGATAACCAAATTTCTTTACATTTCCCCTCGTTTCACATTATTTATGACAAATATGTTACTTAACGCGAGTGCCGGTCGGTCGCTTTCGCCTGGCCGCGCTCAGTCGGAACCGTAGCGATAGACATTGGGTGTGAGGCCCGTCATACGGCGGAAGAACTTGGTGAAGAACGAAGGGCTTGGGAAATTCATCTCTTCGCTGATTAGGCGCACGGACTTGTCGGTGTGGCGCAGCTCCACCTTGATGCGGGCCGCGAGTGCATCGTCTATCCACTCCTTTGCCACGCGTCCGCTCACCTTCTTCACAATGGCGCTCATGTAGCGTGGCGAGAGACAGAGCTGCGAGGCATAGAACGGCAGGTTGTGCTCCTGTGGGGCGTGCAGATTGACCAGCCGGAGGAAGTCGGCCAGAAGCCGTTGTTCGCGGTTCTGCGCCTGTTGCTTCTCGCTCTCGTGCCGGCTCCACAGGAAATCGACCTGCCAGAGTAGGGCACTGATGAGGTGGAGGGTCACCTGCGGACTTCCGCCGTCCTCGCGCGTGTGCGTATATAATAAGGAATGCAGTTGGTCGAGACGCTGGAGTTCGTCGTCGGCCAGATGGAAGTGGAAGTCGCGCAAGTGTCCGTCGAACGCCTTGGGGAGCTGGTTGCCGACGGCCAGGTGCAGCAGGTCGTCACTCAGGGAGAAACCGATGGCCTTCACGTCGGGCGAGGAAGTGAGGTACTCCAGGATGCCGTTCTGACCCAGGAAAATCAAGTCACCAGCCTCAAAGTGATGTTCCACCAGGTTTAGGGTGGGCTCCACCCATCCCTGCTTGAGAATCATAAAGCGCATCTCGTTAAGAACGATGGGGCCCTGGCGGAACTGGTCCTTGAGCAGGGATACCCTGATGTCGCGCGTCAGGGCGAGCTGGGTGGAGATGTAGTTTTGGGCGGACTCGGTGTCGTGGACCTCAAGGAGTGCCTTCAGGTGGCCCAGGGTCATGTGTCGTAGTGTAGCCATTCGCATTTCGCTTTTCTGTCGCAAAGATAATAAATAGTTGCATTAGTAGGTCGACTTTGTCTGTATTTTGTACAAAAGGGACATTTATTTCGTTGTAAGGGTAATGGAGGTATGGTCATAATGTCGTAACTTTGCCACATCGAAACACCATGACGTATGAAACGATACTCCTTACTCGCGTTCCTGCTTTGCCTCGGCCTTCATGCCCCGATGGCGCAGACGCTGGACGAATGCTACGAGGCGGCCGAGCGTAACTATCCGCTCATCAAACGCTACGACCTGATAGGAAAGACCAATGCTCTTGACGTGAAGGACATAGCGAAGGGATGGCTTCCGCAAGTGACGGCATCGGCCCAGGTCACGTATCAGAGCGACGTGACCAGCTGGCCCGACCAGATGAAGCAAATGCTTGCGGGCATGGGCATCGACTTCAAGGGACTGCGTCGCGACCAGTATCGCGTGGCCCTGGACATACAGCAGACGCTCTATGACGGCGTGGCAATGAAAAGCCGGCAGGAGGTGGTGCGCCGAATGGGCGAAGTGGAGGAGGCACAGAATGCGGTGTCGCTCCATGCCATCCGCCAGCGCGTGTGCGAGATGTACTTTGGGGTCTTGATGCTCGACGAACAGCTCGTGCTCAACCGTGACCTACAACGCCTGCTTCAGGGCAATGAGGACAAACTGGAGGCAATGTACCGTCGGGGCACAGCCGCCGAGAGCGATTTCCTCTCCGTCCGTGCCGAACGGCTCGTCGCCATGCAGGTGCAGACGAACCTAGAGAACCAGCGCGAGACACTCGTCCGCCTGCTTTCTCTTTTTTGTGGCAGGGAGACAACGAACCCCTTCCAACCTCCCCTAAAAGGGGAGACGAACTCCCTTCCTCACAGGGAGGGCTGGGGTGGGCCTCTACGCCCTGAATTGAAGGCTATCGACTCCCAACTCCGGCTGGCTGACGCTCAGGAAAAGGTACTCCGCTCCGCACTGATGCCGCGCCTCGGCCTCTTTGCTCAGGGCTATTACGGCTACCCAGGCTATAATCTGTTCGAAGACATGATGCGCCACCGCTGGAGCCTGAACGGCATGGTGGGCGTACGGCTCTCATGGAATATCGGGGCACTCTATACGCGCAAGAATGACCGCGCACGCCTACAGTTGCAGCGCGAGACGGCGGTGAACAATCGCGACGTCTTCCTCTTCAATAATAAGCTGGAGCAGGTGCAAGAGGATGAGGAGATTCTGCGATACCGAAAACTGATGGCGGACGACGATGAGATTATTGCCTTGCGCCAGAACGTGCGCAAGGCCGCAGAGTCGAAACTCCAGCACGGCATCATCGATACCAACGACCTGGTGCGGGAGATAAATGCCGAGAACGCGGCGCGCGTCAGTCGCTCCATGCACGAACTGGAGATGCTGCATCAGGTTTACAATCAACGGATAACGATAAACGAATAGATATGAAACACGTATGGATAATGGCAGGACTGATGCTTATGCTGTCGGGCTGCAAGGAGAAGGAGTGCGCCTACGACGCGACGGGTACGTTCGAGGCTACGGAGGTCACCGTATTTGCCGAGCAGAACGGCGTGTTGCAGACCTTCGACGTGGAGGAAGGTAACGAGGTGAGCGCGGACGTGGAGGTCGGCCTCATCGATACCACCCAACTATGGCTGAAGGTGCAGCAACTGGGCGCGACGAAGCGGGTCTATCAGAGTCAGAGACCCGACATGGAGAAGCAGATTGCCGCCACCCGCGAGCAACTGGCCAAGGCCCGGCAGGAGCAACAGCGCTATCGCGAACTGGTGGCTGACGGGGCTGCACCGAGCAAGATGCTCGACGACGTGACGAGTCAGGTGGCGGTCCTGCAAAAGCAACTCGACGCACAGGTGTCCTCACTCAGCAATCAACTGGCGACGCTCGACTCGCAATCGGGAACGATAGACGTGCAGGTCAGTCAGTTGCAGGATCAGCTCCGCAAGTGTCACATCCTGTCGCCCGTTTCTGGCACGGTGCTGGAGAAGTACGTCGAACGGGGCGAACTGGTAGCCACAGGCAAGCCCCTGTTCAAGGTGGCCGACATGCGCCGGATGTACCTTCGTGCCTACCTGACATCGGGGCAGTTGCAACAGGTCAAGGTGGGGCAGGAGGTGCGTGTCTTTGCCGACTATGGCAACGGACAGAAGCACGAATACCAAGGGCGCATCAGTTGGATTTCGAGCCGTTCGGAGTTCACGCCCAAGACCATTCTGACCGACGACGAGCGGGCTGACCTGGTCTATGCCGTGAAGGTGGCCATCGAGAATGACGGCTTTGCCAAGATTGGCATGTACGGGGAGGTGAAGTTTTAAGGGGTTAAAGGTGAAGGGTTAAAGGTGAAGAGTTGGGCTATGCAGGCAATTGAGGTCAGTCATATCTCGAAGTCGTACGGACGGGTGAAGGCGCTCGACGACATCAGTTTCTCCGTGGGTAAGGGGGAAGTCTTCGGTCTTATCGGTCCCGATGGAGCAGGCAAGACGTCGCTCTTTCGCCTCCTCTGCACCCTGCTTCGGCCCGATGAGGGTACGGCCTTGGTAGATGGCTTCGATGCCGTACGGCAGATGCGCGAGATACGTCGTAGGGTGGGGTACATGCCTGGCCGGTTCTCGCTCTATCAAGACCTGACCGTCCGCGAGAACCTTGAGTTCTTCGCGACGCTCTTCGGCACAACCGTAGAGGAGGGCTACGAGTCGATTCGCGCCATCTACTCCCAGATAGAACGTTTCGAGCATCGGAAGGCTGGTGCGCTCTCAGGTGGCATGAAGCAGAAACTCGCGCTATCCTGTGCTCTGGTGCATAACCCCAGCCTGCTCTTCCTTGACGAACCCACGACGGGCGTCGATCCTGTCTCGCGTAAGGAGTTTTGGGACATGTTGGACGGACTGAAGGAGCGAGGCATCACCATCCTTGCCTCCACACCTTACCTCGATGAAGTGCGGCGTTGCGAACGCGTAGCCATCCTCGACCAAGGCCACTTGCGTGGTATCGACCGCCCAGACGTTATCCTCGACCAGTTCCGCGACGTCTTCTGTCCGCCGCCCATAGACAGGCAGGAAAACTCCCTCCCTCACAGGGAGGGAAGGGGTTGGGCTTCTGTCATCGAAGTATCACACCTGGTGAAGGCCTTCGGTTCGTTCCGTGCCGTAGATGATATCAGTTTCACCGTCGGGCAAGGCGAAATCTTCGGTTTCCTCGGGGCTAACGGTGCAGGAAAGACCACGGCCATGCACATGCTGACGGGGCTCAACCAGCCCACCAGTGGGACGGGGCGTGTGGTGGGCTTCGACATCCGCACGGAGTACGAACAGATTAAACGACACATCGGCTACATGTCGCAACGTTTTGCCCTCTACGAAGACCTGACCGTCCGCGAGAACATCCGCCTATTCGCCGGCATCTATGGCATGAAGGACCGAGAGATACGAGAGAAGACCGACGAGTTGCTTCGCCGACTGAAGTTCGAAGACCACGCCGACGACCTTGTGTGTTCCTTGCCTTTAGGCTGGAAGCAGAAGCTGGCGTTCAGCGTCAGTATCTTCCACGAGCCCGGCATCGTCTTCCTTGACGAGCCGACGGGGGGTGTTGATCCTGCTACGCGTCGCCAGTTTTGGGAACTCATCTACGCCGCTGCTTCGCGTGGCATCACCGTCTTTGTGACGACGCACTATATGGACGAAGCCGAGTATTGCGACCGCATCAGCATCATGGTCGATGGCAAGATAAGTGCCATCGGCACGCCCGAGGAACTCAAGCAACGCTTCCGTCAGCCCGACATAGACCACGTGTTTACCCTGCTGGCGCGGCAGGCAAAGAGAGGAGATTAAGAGACATGGGACAGTTTGTAAGTTTTGTCATAAAGGAGGCACGCCACATCCTGCGCGACCGTCGCACGATGCTCATCCTGTTTGGTATGCCCGTCGTGCTGATGTTGCTCTTCGGTTTCGCTATCACGACCGATGTGCGCAACGTCAGGACGGTGGTCGTCACCTCGACGATGACGCCCCAGACCCAGCAGGCCGTTGAGCGGCTCGCGGCATCGGAATACTTTACCCTCACGACCACCGTACCCACGCCTCGCGAGGCCGAACTTCTTATCCGCCACCAGCAGGCCGACCTTGCCGTTGTCTTTACCTCAAAACCTTCAGCCGTGCAGTTCATCGTCGATGGTTCCGACCCCAACATGGCCCAGCAATGGACGGCCTATGCGCAGCAGACATTACTCCCGATGGTATCTACTCCTCTCCCTCACAGGGAGGGGCAGGGAGGTGGGCCTGTCACTTCTCACCTCCTCTACAATCCCCAAATGCGTTCGGCCTACAACTTCGTGCCGGCCATCATGGGCATGTTGCTCATGCTCATCTGTGCCATGATGACCAGCATCTCGATTGTCCGCGAGAAGGAGCGGGGTACAATGGAGGTGCTGCTCGTCTCACCCGTTCGTCCACTCATGATTATCATAGCCAAGGCTGTGCCATATCTGGTCTTGGCCCTCGTCATCCTGACGTGCATACTCACGATGTCGTACTATGTGCTTGATGTGCCCCTCCAAGGCTCGCTCTTTTGGATAGTGCTCGTTTCGGCACTCTACATCCTGCTGGCGCTCTCGCTCGGATTGCTTATCTCCAATATCGCACGTACCCAGCTCGTGGCAATGCTGCTCTCGGCTATGGTACTCCTGTTGCCCATCGTCATGCTCTCGGGCATGTTGTTCCCCGTCGAGTCGATGCCCGAGATCTTGCAATACGTCTCTGCCGTCATACCGCCTCGCTATTACATCCAGGCCATGCGCAAACTGATGATTATGGGAGTAGGCGTCGGCGATGTCCTTCGTGAGGTCACCATCCTTGCCTCGATGACTCTCCTGCTCCTGACCGCCAGTCTTGTCACCTTTAAAAATCGTCTGGAATGAGAGAATAAAGAGTTAAATCTTACGTAACATTGTATATTGTCCCATCGTAAATCCTCATAGATGCTACGCTTCCTTATCCAAAAAGAGTTCTTGCAGATTCGGCGCAACGCCTTCCTGCCCCGCCTGATATTCATCTTTCCTATCATGGTGATGTGCGTCATGCCGTGGGTCATGAACATGGAGGTGAAGAACATCGTCGTGGAGGTCGTCGATAACGACCATTCTCAGTCATCCCTTCGGCTCGTCCACCAGATAGAGGCATCGCACTACTTCCGCTTCCGGGGGCTGCAACCCACTTACGACCTCGCCCTGAAAGACGTAGAGAAGGGACGTGCCGACATCATTCTCGAGATACCAGCCGACTACGGCAAGAACCTCTCTTTGGGCTGTCCATCGCAACTCCTTATCGCTGCCAATGCCGTCAATGGCACCAAGGGCAGTATCGGCTCTGCCTATCTGTCGCAAATCGTAGGCTCGGCGGTAGCAACTCCCCTTCCTCACAGGGAAAGGCTACGGGTAGGTGAACTCAGTTCGGGAATGGGGCAGGGGGCGGGTCTTCTTCTCTACAACAAGCCCCAGAACTATAAACTCTACATGATACCCGCCCTGCTGGCCATCCTCATCATGATGCTCTGCGGCTTCCTGCCTGCCCTGAACATTGTCGGCGAGAAGGAGGCCGGAACCATAGAACAGATAAACGTCACGCCTGTGCCCAAGTGGACGTTCATTCTGGCCAAACTCATCCCGTACTGGCTCATTGCCCTTTTTGTGCTCAGCATCTGCCTCGTTCTGGCCTGGGCCGTCTATGGCATCACGTGCCAAGGTCCCCTTGCCCTCGTCTATCTCCTGGCTATTCTGCTCGCCCTGTTCTTCTCGTCGTTCGGGCTCATTATCTCCAACTACTCCGACACGATGCAACAGGCCATGTTCGTCATGTGGTTCTTCGTCGTCACGCTGATGCTCCTCTCGGGTCTCTTCACGCCCACGCGCTCCATGCCCCACTGGGCCTACCTAACGACCTATGTCAATCCCATGCACTACTTCATCGATGCCATCCGCACCGTCTTCATCCGTGGTGGCGCGCTCCTGGCCATACGCCATCAGGTGCTTGCTCTGCTGGGCATCGCCTCTTTTATGGCCACTTGGGCCGTCATAAGTTATCGGAAAAATCAGTAACGGAGGCTGGCTTACCGTTCTGTGAGGGAACTGACGAGGGCATCGACGATGTCGTGGGCTACTTCCTGCTTCGACTTCAGTTCGTAGACCGTTTCGCCACGGGGGCTGATGATGGTCACTTTGTTGGTATCGTGGCTGAAGCCAGCCCCCTTGTCGCGGAGCGAGTTGAGGACGATGAAGTCGAGATTCTTCTTAGCCAGTTTCTCGTGGGCGTGCAGGTTTTCGTCGTTGGTCTCGAGTGCAAAGCCCACAAGGCGCTGGTCGGGACGTTTCATCTGGCCGAGGGCCTTGGCGATGTCCTGAGTGGGGCGGAGGCGGAGCACCAGTTCGTCGCCTTCGCGCTTTATCTTCTGGTCGGCAGTGTACTCGGGCGTGAAGTCGGCCACGGCTGCACAGAGGATGCCTGCCTGACAGGTGGGGTAAAGCCGAGTGGCGGCTTCGTACATCTGACGGGCGCTCTCGACGTGGGTTGTGTGGATGCGTGGATGCTGGGCCAGCAACTGTGTGGGGCCCGTGACGAGTTCTACCTCAGCACCGCGCATGGCGCATTCCTCGGCCAGTGCCATGCCCATCTTGCCACTGGAGTAGTTGCCAATGAAGCGCACAGGGTCTATCCGTTCGTAGGTGGGGCCGGAGGTGATGAGGATGCGCTGGCCTGCGAGGTCCTTCTCATGGAAGAAGTCTTCCAGCACGCGGATGATGTGCTCTGGTTCCTCCATGCGACCCTTGCCTTCGAGGTGGCTGGCCAGTTCGCCACTGGTGGGCTCGATGATGTGGTTGCCGAAGCCGCGCAGGGTCTGGAGGTTCTGCTGTGTCGTGGGGTGGGCAAACATGTCGAGATCCATGGCTGGAGCCACAAAGACGGGGGCCTTCATGGACAGGTAGGTAGTGATGAGCATGTTATCGGCCACGCCGTTGGCCATCTTTCCGATGGTGGAGGCGGTGGCAGGGGCGATGACCATGGCATCGGCCCATCGGCCCAAGGCTACATGACTGTGCCACGTGCCGTCGCGCTGGGAGAAGAAGTCACTGATGACGGGTTTGGAAGTCAAGGCGCTCAGTGTGATGGGGGTGATGAACTCCTTGCCAGCAGGGGTGATGACGACCTGCACCTCGGCACCACGCCGAACAAGCAGGCGGATGAGCAGGCACGCCTTGTAGGCAGCAATGCTGCCCGTTATGCCCAGTACGATTTTCTTACCTCTTAGCATATTTGAGCCAAAGTTTCTTCAGCACCTTCTTGGTGTTCTGCGAGAAGTCGCCGCCCAGCATCCAACTGTAGTAGCCGGGGTCGCGCAGCAGTACGTCGCGGACAGGTATGCCCCGGTACTTGCCGAAGTTGAATATCTCCGTGCGGACAGACTGACCGTCGGCACCCGTCTCCTCTTTCCAGATGATGCGCCCGGCAAAGTCGATGTTGTCGTTCATCTTCGAGAACTCGGCCAGACTCTCCACGTCGTTCTTCAGTTGGCGGGCAGGGTCGGGCTCGTTTGCGGGAGCGTACTTGTCCAACTGGCCCATGAGCACGCGATAGGTGGCCTCGGTGTCCTGGTCGGCACGGTGGGCCTGGAAGTCGTCGTCCATGTTGCGCCCGCAGTAGAACTTATAGGCGGCAGCCAGGTTGCGGCGTTCGTTCTTGTGGTAGATGTTCTGCACGTCGATGAGGTGACATTGTGTGAAGTCGAAGTCGATGCCCACGCGCACAAATTCCTCGGCCAGCAGAGGCACGTCGAAGTGGTTGGAGTTGAAGCCGGCGATGTCGCAGCCCATGAAGATAACCTGTATCTGGTCTTTCAGGTCGGCGAATGTGGGTTGGTCCTTGACCATGTCGTTGGTGATGTGCGTCAGCTCGGCCACGACAGGAGGGATGGGGCGACAGGGATTCACCATGTAGTCGCCACGCTCCTCGTGTCCGTCGGGATAGACCTTGATGTAGGACAACTGAATGATGCGGTCATTGACGATGTCGAGGCCCGTGGTCTCTAAGTCGAAGAAGACAAGGGGGCGGGTGAGGTTTAGTTTCATAACATTTAATTCAAAATTCAAAATGAAGTAATGGCCAATGTGTATGCGCAACAATGGCGTAGCCTTAATTTTGAATTTTGAATTTTGAATTGTCTAATTTTGAATTATCTATTAATCATTTAGCATCATGGGCATCAGGAGCATCAGTGTCTCCTCGTTCTCGGGCTGCTCGGCAGGTACGATGACACCGGGACGGCTGGGGTCGGCCAACTGGATGGTCAGTGCCTCGCCCTCCATGATGTTGGCAATCTCTATCATGAAGATGCAGGAGAAGCCGATGGAGATGGGGTCGCTATGGTACTCGCACAGCAGGTTCTCCTCGGCGCGGGTCGAATAGTCGTTATCTTCTCCGGTGAGGCGCATCTGATTGTTCTCCAGGTGCAGTTTCATCAGTCCGCTGGACTGGTTACAGAAGACGCTGATGCGCTTCAGTGCACTGATGAGGCTGCCGCGATCAACGGTGGCGACGTAGGGATTGTTCGTAGGGATGACGCCGTTGTAATTAGGGTAACGACCCTCTACGAGACGGAAGAACATGTCGAAGTCTTCGGCATGAATCAGCCCCTTTTCGTTGTCGAAGGTGATGGTTATCTGGGTGCCCTTTTGCAGGACGTTCTTCAGGATGCTGGCTACCTTCTTGGGCAGGATGAAACTGGTCTCCAGGCCAGTTTTCACCTCGCGGTTGATGTAGCGTACCAGCTTGCGGCCGTCCGTTCCGGCAAAGGTGATGTCCTCGGGATGTACGTCGAGGAAGATGCCCGTCATGACCACGCGGATTTCGTCATTAGCCGTGGCAAACAGACAGCGGTTGATGCCCGTAAGGAGGATATCGCTTGCGAGTTCCAGCGTGGTGCTCTGCTCGCCGATGGGCTGCTGTGCGGGGTAGGTGGCAGCGTCGAACGTCATCACGCTGAAGACTCCCGTCTGGTGCTGGCCCTGCAATTCGTGCGATTCGGGGTTGAACTCGAACGTCAGGGGCTGCTCTGCCAGTTCCTTCATGCTGTCCATGATGGTCTTGGCCGTGATGCAGAACTGTGCATTGTTATCAGAATCTACAAGAGGCACACTGGTGATGAAATACTTCTCTCCATCGCTCGCAGTAATGGTCACCTTCCCGTTCTTGATGTCGAAAAGGAAACAGTCGAGGATGGGCATACTGTTCTTTGCTGTCATGACTTTGCTGGCAGCGGCGAGACGGCTGTAGAGGGCCGAACTGGAAACAACGAATTTCATATCATGTATTGTTTTAGAATTTTCCACACAAAGATACGCAATCTATTCGAAACACACAAACAAAGAAATAATTTTTCACTTTTCACTTTTCACTTTT
>JAFUAH010000016.1 GCA_017464345.1 Bacteroidaceae bacterium | reverse complement strand
ACTTTCAACTTTCAACTTTCAACTCAAAGTTACACCCTTCGCTTCCTCTCGGGCCAGGACACGCTGCCCGTGCCGTCGAGCCGCCGGCCTTGGAACAACTTCATAGAGGTGAAGGGCGCTCGCGCCAACAACCTGAAGGGCATCGATGTGAAGTTCCCACTGAACGTAATGACCTGCGTGACGGGTGTCAGCGGAAGCGGCAAATCGACCCTCGTACGCGACATCCTCTACCTGGCCATGAAGCGATACTTCGACGAGCCAGCCGACCGACCGGGCGAACACCTGGCGCTGGAGGGCGACATGAAGCAGGTGCGCCACATCGACTTCGTCGATCAGAACCCCATCGGCAAATCTACGCGCTCCAATCCCGTCACCTACGTGAAGGGCTGGGACGAGATACGCCGCCTCTTCGCCGAACAGCCACTGGCCAAACAGATGGGCTATACGCCAGGCTACTTCAGTTTCAACACCGAGGGCGGCCGATGCGAGGAGTGCAAGGGCGAGGGCACCGTGACCGTGGAGATGCAGTTCATGGCCGACCTGGTGCTGGAGTGCGAGTCGTGCCACGGGAAGCGCTTCAAGAAGGAACTGCTGGAAGTGAAGTTCCACGACAAGGACGTCTGCGACATACTGGACATGACGGTGAACCAGGCCATCGAGTTCTTCGGCGAGCACAAGCAACAGCGCATCGTCAGTCGGCTGAAGCCCCTGCAGGACGTTGGTCTGGGATACATCAAGCTCGGCCAATCCTCCTCCACCCTGTCGGGCGGCGAGAACCAGCGCGTGAAACTGGCCTACTACCTGGGGCAGGAGAAACACGAGCCGACGCTCTTCATCTTCGACGAGCCCACCACGGGCTTGCACTTCCACGACATCAAGAAACTGCTGGCCGCCTTCGATGCGCTGATTGCCAAAGGCCACACCATCGTCATCATCGAGCACAACCTGGACGTCATCAAGATGGCAGACCACGTCATCGACCTGGGGCCCGAGGGTGGCAACCGCGGCGGCAACCTTGTGGCACAGGGCACGCCCGAGACCATAGCCACATGCGCCGAGAGCTATACGGGACAGTTCCTGAAAGAAAAACTGAAAGAAAAGCAGAGAGAATAAACTGGCAATGCCGGCCTACAGGCACGCCAGTAGTTCCTCCACCAGACGGGGTACGGCATACCCATTGCCGACCTCTCGTTCCGCCACCCACACTCCTTCGAGCGGAAGTCGGCGAAGGCAGTCCAACAGATAGAACTGGGCGTGCAGGCGCTGGTGAGTCAGTTGGTGTACGACATGGGAGCGCAACAGTTGCAGCGTGCCGTACGTCCCCACTTGCTCCTGCAACTCGCGCAACGTCATGGGGCGCCCGGTCTCCCACAGAGGCGGCTGATAGAGCCCTTGCCAGATGTCGCCGCTGCCACGCCGCTGCAACAGGGCATAGCCCTCACAGCGCACATACACATATGTAAAATAGCGGTCGCGCACACGCGTGACATGTTGCTTTACGGGCCATTGCTCCACCCGGCCCTCGGCCCGTGCCTGACAGGTATCTGTCAAGGGGCAGGCCATGCAGTCGGGCGACTTGGGCGTACATTGCAGTGCCCCGAAGTCCATAATAGCCTGATTGTAGTCGGCAGGACGACGTGCGTCCAGCAGTTCCCGGGCCATGGCGGCAAAGAGTTTCCGTCCCTCGGTGGAGTCGATGGGCACGTCTATGCCGAAGTAGCGCGACAGCACCCGATACACATTACCATCGACCACCGCGTATGGCAGTCCGAAAGCCAGTGAGGCTATGGCTGCAGCCGTATAGTCGCCCACGCCCTTCAATGACCTTATCCCCTCGTACTCCGTGGGGAAACCGCCCATCTCCACCACCTGACGAGCCGCCTTGTGCAGATTGCGGGCCCGGCTGTAGTAGCCCAGCCCCTGCCAAAGGCGCAGCACCTCGTCCTCCGTGGCCCCGGCCAGCGCCTCCACTGTAGGGAAGCGCTCCACGAAGCGCAGGAAGTAGTCGTAGCCCTGCGCCACGCGTGTCTGTTGCAGGATTATCTCACTCACCCACACCCGATACGGGTCGCGGGTCTGGCGCCACGGCAGGTCGCGCCCGTTCTGGGCGTACCATGCCAACAGCAGGCCGGAGAAATGGGAACGTTCAGTATTCATCGGTGCAAAGATACGCATAATTCGCGATTTTTTTAACCTTTAATTTTTAATTTCTAATTAAATGTTGTATCTTTGCAGCCGAAAAGCGTAAAAATGATTATTAACTTATAAAAACATTGAAGCTATGCCAAGCGGAAAGAAGAAGAAAAGACACAAGATGTCCACTCACAAGCGTAAGAAGAGACTGCGTAAGAACAGACACAAGAGCAAGTAACAAGTGAGTGTCTGCGTCTCACATCCTTGCTTGTGAGCCATGATAAAGAACAAACTCACCGCGACCGATTCATCCCGCGAGAGTTTGTTCTTTGTGTAAGAACCAACACTAACTACAGTAACTGAGAAATGACAAGCGAAGTATTCATCAGCGCCACCCCCAAGAAAATCTCCATCGCCCTCACCGAGGACAAGCGACTCATGGAGTTCCAGGAGGAAGGCCAGAGCACCGCCTTCAGCGTCGGTAACATCTACCTGGCGAAGGTGCGCAAACTGATGCCCGGGCTCAACGCCTGCTTTGTTAGCGCAGGCCACGAGCGCGATGCGTTTCTTCACTATCTCGATCTCGGTACTCAATTCCTCTCCTACGAAAAGTACCTCAAACAGGTACGAAACGGTAAAAAGGCCCCACTCCCCATCTCCAAGTTCCGGCTGGAAAAGGAACTGGGCAAGGAAGGCAGCATCCAAGACATCCTTCAGCAAGGCCAGGAGGTGCTGGTGCAGGTGGTGAAGGAACCCATCTCCACCAAAGGCCCGCGCATGACCTGCGAAATATCGTTCCCCGGACGCTACCTCGTGCTCATCCCCTTACAGGACAAGGTATCCGTATCGTCGAAAATCAAGTCCGGCGCCGAGCGTGCCCGACTGAAACAGGTGATACAGAGCATCAAGCCGCAGAACTTCGGCGTTATCGTCAGAACCGTAGCCGAAGGCAAGCGCGTGGCCGAACTGGACACCGAAATGCGCGTCCTCGTGAACAGATGGGAAGAAGCCCTGAAACGAGCAGTTGCTGCCAAAGACCTGCCGACCATGGTCTATGAAGAGACCAGCCGGGCCGTGGGTATGCTACGCGACCTGTTCAACCCCTCTTATGAGAACATCTACGTCGATAATGAGAACATCTACCACGAAGTGAAGGACTACGTCACCCTCATCGCCCCCGAAAGGGCCGGTATCGTGAAGCTCTATAAAGGTAACCTTCCCATTTTCGACAACTTCGACATCACACGCCAAATCAAGGGTTCATTCGGAAAGACCGTTTCCTACAAGCGCGGTGCCTACATGATCATCGAACACACGGAGGCCCTGTGGGTGGTTGACGTGAACAGCGGCAACCGCACCCGCAACAGCGACGGCCAGGAAGCCAACGCCCTGGACGTGAACCTGGGAGCCGCCGACGAACTGGCACGCCAACTGCGACTGCGCGACATGGGCGGCATCATCGTCGTCGATTTCATCGACATGAACCTGGCGGAAGACCGGCAGAAACTTTACGAACGCATGTGCGAGAACATGAAACAGGATCGCGCACGCCACAACATCCTGCCACTAAGCAAATTCGGGTTGATGCAGATTACACGACAGCGCGTCCGTCCTGCCACTGAGGTGAACGTCGATGAGACCTGTCCCACCTGCCACGGTAAGGGCACCATCAAGAGCAGTTTCATGTTCACCGACGTTCTGGAGAACAAGATAGACATGCTCGTAAACAAACTGAACATTCGTTCCTTCACCCTCCACGTCCACCCCTTCGTCATGGCCTACATCAACCAGGGACTCTGGTCTATCAAGCGCCAATGGCAAATGAAGTACGGACTGGGCGTACGGGTCATTCCCAGCCAGAAGCTGGCCTTCCTTCAGTACGAATTCTACAACAAGAAGGGAGAAGAAATCGACATGAAAGAGGAAATCGAGATTAAGTAAAGTGCAACTAAACGGCCTCCCCACCCTTCTTCAGGGCAGGGAGGCCCTATCTTTTCAGAACAGTCCCCGAAGAAAAGCCCCGAAGTACAACCCCCGAAGAGCAATGCATCGAATCAGCCTAATACTCATATGCCTCACAGTACTTACGCTGTCTGTTCAGGCCGAAAAGAAGCGAACCGTGGGTATCATCTTTCAGCCCTCTCTGCATGAGCCTGATGCGCAGATGTCCCCTTTGCCTTCCGCCCCACCACTGGTACGACAGCACGAGGTCACCATCCGCCGGCGCCATACCACAGGCAAACGTGGCATAGACGTTTCGCACTACCAGGACCATATCAACTGGGATGCCGTAGCCGAAGACCATGATGTCAGCTACGTCTACATCAAGGCTACAGAACATGCAGGACTGGTAGACAGCAAGTTCCAAGTGAACTTACGTGAGGCTCACCGTGTGGGCATACCTGTCGGCTGCTACCATTTCTTCAGCCCCACGGCTGCACCGCTAGCACAATTACAAAACATGACCTCGGCCGTCCCCGACCTGAAAAAGCACGATTTGGTGCCAATGATAGACGTTGAGGTGAAAGGGCGTAGAACGTCTGCAGCCGAACTGCGCAGTCGCCTTAAACAATTTTTGAAAGGCGTGGAGAACTACTATGGCATCCGTCCCATTATTTATACCGGACAGAATTTCTACAATGACTATCTCGCCGGATATTTTGAGGACTATCTCTTCATGATTGCGAAGTACAGCGAGGAAATGCCTGAATTGAATGGTACTCCCCGTTTTGCTATGTGGCAATATAGTGCAAGCGGACGTGTAAAGGGGATAAAAGGAGCCGTAGACCGCAGTTGTTTTGTGGACAACTATAGTCTACGTGACATTCTCATAAAAAAGAAATAGCCCATCAAAGTCCTAGATACTCGGCCTGAAAATTACGTCCACGAATGGAAGGAAACTGACTACGCGTGTCTACATCGGCACGGGCACGTAGGTGATCTACCACGCGATTATAGCAATCCTGCACACTATGTGCCTTCAGCTTCACCTCAAAATCCGTATCTACATAGCGGAATTTACCTGTACCTTCCACTGGGAGTACACGCTTAAACTTCATCAGCACCTGATACCAACCAGGCTGTTCAGTACAATATTCACTCTGGGCCACAGCCTTCTCCTGAGGCAGTGACTCTGGTGTACCTTCCTTGGCAACGTTGCCAGCATAAGCTTTGAACTCCTCCATCGTGGCAGCATTGGTCTTGATGACAATAAAGTATACCTTGGGGCCGATTTTAAAGCGTTTCGGAAATGGATTGCCACTTTCGGCATAACTTGTCAACTCACGACATAATGTGTCGTCAATCTTTATCTCTGGAATTTGTGACAGGAAGTTTATGGCCTGCTCGGCAGTCTCCACCAGCACCTCATCATTAAAGAATCGGAGGTATAAGTTCATACAATAGGATTTGTCTGTTGTTTCTAATTCGTTTTTGTGAGTGCAAAGATACGAATAATAAATTAAAAATTGAACATTAGAAATTAAAAATTACTATCTTTGCATCCACTATGATTGTATTCCTAAAAAATTGGACACTCCCTCTTGCCATGCTGGCTGGTGTGGCGGCTTATTTTTTATACGTCAGCATACCCGCACTTGACGCTACCCACCAGATAGCCAACCACATGTTGGCCATCGTCCAGCCCTCGCTTATCTTTCTGATGCTGTTCCTCACTTTCTGCAAGGTGCGGCCCCGCGACCTCCGTCTATCACCCTGGCAGGGTTGGATGCTCCTATTGCAGATAGCCAGTTTCGTACTAGGAGCCCTATGGCTACACACTCTGCCCTTGCAAAACTGGCACGTTGTACTGGAAGGGGCCATGCTGTGCATGATATGCCCTACAGCCACGGCGGCGGCCGTGGTCACACGCAAACTAGGAGGAAATACGGGATCGCTAATGGCCTATACAATTCTCATCAACCTGGCTGTGGCACTAGTGGTCCCGGCCTGTATCCCATTGATGCGTCCCCACCCCGAATACTCCTTTGTACGTTCGTTTCTCTCCATCATCGGGCGTGTTTTTCCACTGCTTTTGGGACCGTTTTTCTTGGCCATGCTCACGCGGCGGTATGCCTCTAGACTCGCCGAACGATTGGCGGAATGCCGAGACCTTCCCTTTTATTTATGGGCCATATCCCTTTCGCTTGCCATCGCCGTGACCACGAAGAGCATCGTACACACTCATCTGCCCTGGATCTATCAGATGGGCATCGCACTGGCTTCGCTGCTGGCATGTTTCCTGCAATTTGGAATCGGACGATGGCTGGGATGCAAATATGATGATGCCATCAGTGCGGCCCAAGCCTTCGGACAGAAGAATACCGTCTTTGCCATCTGGATGGGCTACACCTTCATGAACCCTGTCACCAGCTTGGCTGGCGGTTTCTACAGCATTTGGCACAATGTTTGGAATAGTTGGCAACTATGGAGAAAGGAGCAAGAAAG
Source organism: Bacteroidaceae bacterium (assembly GCA_017464345.1). GTDB lineage: Bacteria > Bacteroidota > Bacteroidia > Bacteroidales > Bacteroidaceae > Physcousia. Next base: position 29,504 of record JAFUAH010000016.1, on the reverse strand, counting down.
CTATACTCCACCATACGAAAAAATCCCCTCTACGGGGGATGCCAATATTTGATAGTGAAACGAAATGTCGAAACTGATGTGAAGAGGAGGAGACTCGAACTCCCACGCCTCGCGGCACTACCACCTCAAAGTAGCGCGTCTACCATTCCGCCACCTCTCCATCGGTTTTTATTAATGGTGCCCAGAACAGGACTCGAACCTGCACGTCTCTCAACACTCGCACCTGAAACGAGCGCGTCTACCATTCCGCCACCTGGGCATCTTTAGTTTTTCAATCTTTGCAAGAGCGGCAAACGAGACTCGAACTCGCGACCCCGACCTTGGCAAGGTCGTGCTCTACCAACTGAGCTATTGCCGCATTTCTGCAAGCCGTTCCTCCGAACAGCGAGTGCAAAGGTACAACATTTTTCCGAACCTGCAAAACTTTACACCTTTTTTTTCGTTTAAAGTGCAAAAATTAGCACATTCGGTCGCGATAGTCTTCGTAACGGAACTGTCGGAGGAGCTCGATGCTGCCGTCGCAGTGGCGAAGGACGATGCTCGGATGGTGGATACCGTTGAACATGGTGGTCTTCACCGTGGTGTAGTGTATCATATCCTCGAAGATGACCTTCTCCCCCACCTGCAGGTCGTGGTCGAAGTCCCACGTGCCCATGACGTCCCCCGAGAGACAGCTGTTGCCACCCAACCTGTAGAGGTGAGAGGTGAGAGGTGACTTTCCGAATCCTCTACTATCTGCGCTCCGCGTACCACGGGCTGATAGGGCATCTCCAGACAGTCGGGCATGTGGCAGGTGAAGGAGACATCGAGGATGGCAGTGCGTATGCCGTGGTTCTCCACAATATCTACCACGGAGGATACGAGGGGGCCCGTCTGCCAGGCAAAGGCGGAGCCGGGCTCCAGTATGATGCGGAGATTGGGATAGCGGCGGCGCAGATCCTGGATAAGTTGTATCAGCAGGGGGACATTATAGTCCTGGCGCGTCATCAGATGGCCACCGCCCAGGTTCAGCCACTTCAGCCTGGGCAACCACTGGCCGAACTTCTCCTCCAGATGCTGCAGACTGCGTTGGAGCGCCTCTGCCGAGCTCTCGCAATGGTTGTGACAATGGAAGCCCTCAATGGGAAGTGAAGAGTGAAAGGCTATGGGTAGGCGACCATCGGTCGGGAATGGAGTGAAGAGTGAAGAATTAATGTCGCCGGCGAGGACACCGAAGCGCGAGCCAGGGGCACAAGGGTTGTAGAGTTCGGTCTCTATCTCGCTGTATTCGGGATTCACGCGCAGCCCACAGGAAACGGGTTTCTCGGGATGTTCGCGATTGTAGTCCTCCACCATCGGACGGAAGCGGCGCAACTGGCTGAGACTATTGAACGTGACATGGCTGCTACAGCGCAGGATGGTGGGCATGTCCTCCTCCGTGTATGCCGGGCTGTAGGTATGCGCCGGACTGCCAAACTCTTCCATGGCCAGCCGCGCCTCGTAGGGACTGCTGGCCGTGGTGTGGCTGATGTACTCGCGGAAGATGGGGAACGTCCGCCACAGCGCAAAGGCCTTGAAGGCCAGTATCACCTCTGCCCCACTCTTCTCCGCCACATCGCGAATGAGCGAGAGGTTGCGTCTGAGCAACCTCTCCTCTACCAGATAATATGGTGTTTTTATTTCCAATTCTTAACTCTTAATTCTTAATTATTCACCCCATCAGTACACCAGTTTCACATTGTCCAGCCACAGCGTATTGCCGGGGCTGCCGATGTAGGCACCGCAGCAACTGCTGTTGAACTTCAGTATCAGGTGGGTGGGTGTCTCATTGGCATCGGCCCATCCTTCCTCCATGATCTTCACCTGCTTGCCTTTGCTGTTGGTGGCGTACATGGTGGCATCGCCCGTGATGAGTCCCATATAGTTGCGATAGAAACTCTGTCCGGTGATGTCGCCATAGTGTATGTCGAAGGTACGGCCCTCCTGCCATGTCTTTGTGGGAGAGGTGAAGCGGTGGATGAGCGTTCCCACGCGCAGTGCATGGATGTTGCCCTCCTCGTCTTCCCAGCGCTTCTGCAGCACGCACTGCACGTCGGGATAGTCCTTATAGGGCATCTCCTTCTTGCGGCTAAAGCCCGTCATGCGCGTGCAGGTGGAGTCGGACAGGAAGACCTTGTAGTCGAACTTCACGCCCTTGGGCCGACGGGTGAAGGGGATACCCAGGTTCAAGTAGCGGAAGGGGTTGCTGCTGCTGGTGATGGGTTCCACCATCTCGCCCGTGAAGACAGAGCCAGCGGCAATCACATGGATATTCACCACGCCCAGCACCTTCACGCCTTCCACGTGGGTACGCAACTTGATACACGAACCGCCGTTGTGCGTATCGCGATAGACGCTGGTGTTCGTCTTCGAGATACCGCTGACGTGGGCATAAATGTTGCTCGTGGCCCAGGGCGAACCGCCCTGATTCTTATACACTTTGGGCGTATATTTCATGTTCGGGCCCACCTCCACCAACGTCTTCGTCTTACCGCCGATGATGGCACTCTCCTTGATGGAGCGTGTCACCCAGGTCTCAAAGTCGCCGTACTTCATCAGCTCTTCCTGAGCCTGTGCGCCCAGCGTCATCACGGCCATGGCGACTATCCATATCAGTCTTTTTGTTTTCATCTTTCCGTATTTATTTTTTCACAAATCGACTACAAAGTTACACAAAATCCGCGTATTATCACCTCTACACCCTACAAAACTTATCCTTTTCAGGACATATTTGACAAAAAAAGACGAAATAGTAGGATGCTGAAGGCCTTTTGGCCCCCCCCAACACGGCTCCCCTGCCGGGGGGGGGAAACAGACCCGCACAGGTCGGGCCGCCGACCTGTACAGCTTTAGGCCCCAACCTGCCCAGCTTGGAGGGGAAACCTGTACGGGACGACGGCCCGACCTATCAACGTTCGCGTACGCACGTACGTGTGCGCGTTCCTTATATTATAATATCTGCTTTAGAAATTCAAGAAGTTCTCCCGCTCTACTGCCAACGGCTGTTTGGGAAGAGTATCTTGCGGTCTCGCTCAATGGCGGCCGGAGCCCACTCTTCGGGCACAAAGTGCCAGTGATTGAGTTTCTTTGGGGTGATGGTCTTCTGCTGGATGATGCGCTGCATGAGATAGAAGCGCAGGTCTTGTTCGGTGCTCGCAAGGATGCGGCTTTTCAGTTCCTCGTGCGGAATGCCGGCCCCACGCGTGATAAGTTCCCCGCCGCCGTTGCCCCGATAACTGTTGATGGCCACCTTGTACTCGCGGTCGAGGTCGAAGGGTGTGCCGTCGGCCATCGACTCGATGACAATGCGCTCGCCCTCGGGCTTGGACACATCTACCACATAGAGGATGCCTGCGGCCGAGTCCATGTTGTAGGACAGGTTCTTGAGGCCCTGCCGACGACCATTATCGAGGATGCTGTCGAGGAGCATGATGTGGTCGTCGGGGCCCGTCATCTGGTTGGTCCACAGGCCGTAGGACATCTCCAGGAAGCCTTTGATTTCGCGACCCGTCATGCGCATGGTGTAGAGGAAGTTCTCATATTTGTAGAGGGCAAACATGTCGCTGACGCGGATGGTGCCGGCCTGCAGTCGAGAGTCGAAGGACAAGGGAGCGGCAAACGAAACGTCGGCTCCCGTCAGGTCGAGCTGCATCTGATGGATGAGGTCGATAAACTCCGACGGGCCGAAGAAGGCATCACGCTCGTAGAGGGGCTTGGTCAGCGTGCCGATGGGCTGGTCGACCCATTCCTTCAGCGTCTGGCGCTGGGAGGAAAAGTTCTCTTCGAATTGGTGGAGAGTGGAGGGGGGGGCTTGGTGAGAAGTGAGAAGTGAGAGGTGAGAAGAGGTTTGTTCTGCTTCTTGATTATCTAATACATTTCTCTTCTCACTTCTCACTTCTCTCTTCTCACCACTTACAAATGGCGTGCTCGCCTCAATGCGCTTACCCGCTACCCTGCCCTTCTTGTCGAGTGTGAGATAGATGTCAGCCTCGGCAATGCGACGCCCCTGGCTGGTGGGGCCCATCACCACGACCTCCTCGCCACGGGGATTCTTCAGACGGTTGACGGCTGGCTGGTGGTCGTGCCCATAGCAGATGAGGTCGAAGCCCTCCACCTGTTCGGCCACGAGTTTGGTTGCATTCTCGTGAATCTCACTCACGCCGTCCTCGCCGATGTTCACAATACCACCGTCGTAACCACTGTGGAAGAGACCGACGAGCAGGTCGGGTTGCTCACGCTCTTGAATGATTTTCACCCACTTGCGGGCGGAACGGACCATTTCCTCAAAGCGCAGGCCTGCCCACAGCTGTTCGGGCAGCCAATTGGGGATGCCGGGAGTGAGCATTCCGAGGACGACAATCTTCACGTCTGAGCGCTCAATGACATGGTAGGGTTGCAGATAGGGCTTACCTGTCCAGGTGTCTATGACATTGGCTCCGAGCACCGGAAAATGGCACTGTCTGACCCAGCGGTCGTAGACGGCATGTCCCGTCTCAATGTCGTGATTGCCCATGGCTCCGCAGTCGTAGTCCATCATGTTCATGGCCTCAGCCACGAGGTGCGGCGAGAGGGTATCGACAAAGTTATAGTAGTAAGCCGTGGGCTGCCCCTGCAGGCAGTCGCCACCGTCGGTCAGGATAAGGCGGTCGCCAAACTGCCGTCGCTGTTCCTGCGTATAGGCATAAATGGCCGAAAGCCCACCGCTCACCTCACGCTTGCGCAGGTAGTCGTAGCCGAACAGCGACCCGTGTACGTCGCTCGTATGTATCCACTTGAGATGCATCTCCTTCGGCTTGGCCGAAAGAGGCAGGCTTGTCATTAACAGCATTGCTAAAAGTAGGCTTTTCATAGTAGTTATTGTTTTGTCTGACTAGTCAGACCTGTCGGACTGGTCGGACCTATCCGACGATACTCCAGACGAGCCTTGGTCATCTGCTCGCGGATGCCGCCCTCTTGCAGGAACTGCTCTTCCTGACGGGCGATCAGTCGCCGCAACATGTAGGTGGCCTGGTTTATCAAGGTTATGCACAGGTTGGACAATTCTTCGTCGCTAAGTTTCTCCTTCAACTCGTCATACTTCCGCTGTAGGTCGTTACTTTGGGCAAACTTTCTCATGCGCGAATATCGGGGATGATCTTCGCCCCATTGCGCCAAACCATGTACTCGAAGATAGTCCTCATAGTCCACCAGTAGTTCTTCCAGACTGGCTTTTGCCACATTTGTCAGTTTGATTTCCGTCTCCCGCGAAGTCATCGAGGCCTTGCTTCCTTCGGCTATATTCTGCTTGCCACTCCGCGCCGCCTGCACCATCTGGTCTATCGTGCGGTCGCCCTTGACAAGGTAGCGATGGGCGAAATAGTATGTGAGATCATAGACGATTTCCGTCACCCGGTAGACGCGGAGTTTTCGGTAGCCTCCCCGCAGTGGCAGGAATCCCTGAGCCTGTGTCATAGTTCTTTTGTTTTAGTTGTTGTTTCGTCTGACAAGTCGGACAGGTCTGACAAGTCGGACTTGTCAGACGAAGTCCTCAACCAGTCGTCCAGGAGCCGCCGGGCAAGGCTTACAGGCCCTGGTATCTCGGGCAGGTTGTCGCGTCGGAACCACCCCCCACCCGCCAGTTCGGAACGTTGGAGTTGCAGTTCGCCACTCTCGTATTCGGCCGTGAAGCCCACCATCAACCCTGCGGGATAGGGCCACGGCTGGGAGGCGAAGTAGCGGATGTTCTTTATTCGGATGTGCGTTTCTTCCCACACTTCGCGGCAGACACACTCCTCCAGCGTCTCGCCCGTCTCCACGAAGCCCGCCACCAGTCCGTAGAACGTGCCCCGGAAGTTATGGGCATGGACGAGGAGGACTTCCTCGCCCCGCGTCACCCTAACGATGATTGCCGTCTGGAGTTGTGGCCACAGTTCCTTGCCGCACTCGGTGCATCGCTTCGAGATGTCCGTGTCCCACCGCATCGGGGCACCGCAGCAACCACAGAACTTAGAGTTCTGGTCCCAATAGACCAACTCGGCGCACTTCCCGGCCAACTGATAGAGGTCGGCAGGCAGTACGTCGTACGACTTCCTGAGTCCCATCATCTGCAAGTCGTCGCGGCCCGTGACGGGACGGTCGAGGCGATAGATGTGACACCTATAACTGTGAACTGTAAACTGTGAACTGTGAACTGTTGTCACCTGTTCCCACGGTTGGAACTCTATGGGAGGCCTGTCGCCCGAAGGTATCGTCACGCCCTGCTCCCCTTTCGTGAGTAGCACGTCGCCCTGACAATATGCAAAGTACAAATCAGTCATTGCCTTTCTTCTCTGTGGGCTTTGGCTTGTCGGACCTGTCAGACCTGTCGGACTGGTCAGACTTCTCTGCGTCCTCTGTGCTTTTGGTATCACGCTGGCGACGGGCAGAGGCCACTGGAGGTTCGGACTTTTTCTTTTCCTTCTCCATCTTCTTGCGAGCCTTGGCAGCCTCTTTCTCCGCCTTTTCCTTCTCCTTCTGGGCCTGGGCTGCCTCCTTGGCCGCTTGTTTTTCGGTTTCCTTGGCCGCCTTCTGCTTCTCCTTCAGGCGGTCTTCGTAATACTTATTACGCTGCTTCTGTTGGCGCAGGGCCTCCTTGTCGCTGATACGGCGGTTGGAGCCGGTTGCCCCGGGAACGGCTTTCTGCTCAGGCACCTTTTCAGTCTTCTTCTCTGCCCCCCCTGTGTTCTCTGCGCTCTCTGTGTCCTTTGTCTTCTCTTCCTGCTTCGGAGTTTGTTGCATTGTCTTCTCTTTCTTCTTGCTTGCAGTCTTGCTGTCAGACTTTGCGGGTTTGCCAGACTTTGCAGGTCTTGCAGTTGGTGCGGCAGACTTTGCGTCAGTTGCAGGCTTTGCTCCGGCATCTGGTGTTTCCGGATGGGCATACACGCTGGTGTAGGTGCGCTCCACGGGTTTCGGAGTAAACGACTTTCCGCTCTTCTTGGCATCGCGAGCCCGTTGCTTATTCTGCTGTATGGTGGCTCGTGTGCGCTCCAGTTCCGCCGTCAGTTTCCGCAGTTCGCGCTCCTGGTCGCGCAGCAGGCTCTTCGTCTCGCGCGTCCGTGCCTTCACGGCCTGGATGTCGTCCTTTATGGACTGCAATACCGCCTCGTCCGTCTGCGCCAGCACAGGTAGCAGGGCTACTAAGAAAACTATCAGTATCGATACTCTTTTCATCATAGTAAGATTAATTTTGAGTCGTAAAGATACGATTAAATGAGTGAAAATGCAAGTTTACTTGCAATTTTCCGAATGGTAGTATCTTAGAATGCAATTCAAAGACACAATTAAATGAGCGAAAATGCTGTTTGCTGGTCGGTCAATTGAGTCGGAACATTACCGGAAATACGAAGCGCTGACGTACAGGTTTTCCGTCCCTCTGCGCTGGTTTCCATCGAGGCATGGATTTTATAAGGCGCTCAGCCTCGGCAGCCAAATGTGGGTCGGGGCTACGTAATGTCTTTATGTTTATAATTGCCCGTCCTCTGCTATTGTAAATTGAACAGAAACACGCCCCTGAATATTCATTTGCGAACAATAGCGAGGATATTTCAAATTATTATTCAACCATGCATTTACATCTCCAGGAAATTCTGCGTTTTCTTCAGGAATGACTACTATCGGATTGCCGTTAACCGAATCTCTCAGTGCTGCCACTTTCTCCTTGCCTTCCCCTTTAGTGGACTTTGGCAGAAGTATGTCGTCGGCGAAAGTCGGTTCTTTGTATGCCATCATTTTGTCGGTTATCAGTTCATCCATTTGTGGATAGTAATCCTCAAAACTCTCATTAAGGTAATAATACCTTCTATTCCATTCATTAAGGTAATAATATCTATCCCAGTCATCTATAATAAGTTTCCATACCCACCGGGAAGTTTTGCCTTTGCGATAGGCTTTACATGTATACCAATGGGGGAGACTTTTCATGATGGCAATGTTCTTTACATGCCATGGTAATGTGGTGGTAACATCTGAAATATTCCCTTCGTCGTCTGTGCTTATCAACAATTTAGGAAAATGAGTATGATAGTCTCTCGGCACAGTCATCTCAAGCAATTTCTCTGCATAGTTTGGCAACCATTGTCGGTTGTCCACAAATTCATCCACATTTGCATATTTTAGCCCCTCGCCAATCTCTTCTTCGTAATCTTTTGCAATCAAATCTCTCAACTTTTTCTCTATTTTAGGAGTCATCTTGACAACGAGTTTTTTTATTTTCTCTTTCTCTTTTGGAGGCATTGTTTGTGCTTCCTCCCAGTCTTTTATCACACCTTCAAAACGTTTTCTATCTTCATTTATTGCGGCCTCTCGCATACTTTTAACGGCAGCCTCGAAACGTTCTTGAATTTGAGTCGAGATTTTGAAATCCTCGGTAAACTCGTCGGAACATTGAAGAATATCCTTACTGATGGTAATAATGGGGTCGTCGTCGATTTGGATTTTTATTTCATCCTGAGGTAAAGATTCAGCAAAGCGGCTGCGGGAAATGTGCATAGATATGGCGTTGAGATTTGCCCGGGCCTTCAGCGAATCAGCCACTGAGGGGACAAAGATATCATCAACGGTCAAAATCTTCTCCAGTCTGGAGTCATAGATGAATGATTGCGACCAGTAATAGATTTTTCCGTCCACTTTCTCTTCTCGCTTCATATAATAACTCTGACATTGACCAGCTTGCAAGCCCATGCTGAGTTCGTACGCAGATAATCCTATTTCATCGTCATTTAACATTGATAAGGAATCATCGGTTTCCCATATTCTTATCCTCTTGGGAATGGGTCTTGATTCCACATAGGCAGACTCTAACTTTCCTACTGCCTCACGCAAGGTATTGCTTGTGCTGTCCTGAAAGAGCCAAAGACAGCATTCTTTCTCCAGATTCGGACTCTGCATGGGATAACGTAGATTGGCTATGAACACGGTCCACTTTCCATCAGCAGAGCGCGACAAATGCTTAGTAATCAATTCATGCGACTCTGCGAATACGACTAATATCGGAGTATACAGAACAAGCAGAAAGAGGATAAGAATACTTTTTTTCATTTTGTTTGCTATTTAGGTTAATACGATCTTTCATCTCTCGCCCAGTCAGCACTAACCTTACAGGCACAAGAAAAGCGCAGACCTTCCATATCTCCGACAGGCCTGCAACAGCCTCAATGTACTATGGTTGAAGTCTACGCCTATAAGCGCAACTCCAATGTACATTGATATTGCCCGAAAATCTCTTTTGAGGTTGCAGTTCGTCGGAGAATTGAGCAAATAAAATGTCTATGTCCCAAAGAACACGATACAAAAGTACAAAATAAAAGTGAAAGCGTAAGGGGATTGGGCGACTTTTTTCGCGAGACCATACACTTTATTGCCACACACGTGTTCAGCATACTTAACATATTTATGCAAAATCTGTATTACACGCTGAACAAATAGGGTAATAAAGCAACAAATATCGAAAAAATGTTTTGTGTATTGAACACATTCCACATAAAAATGTTTTGCATGTAAAACTTTTTACGTACCTTTACGGCACAAATACGATGCTTCGATATGGAATCACTGATTAAAAGACACCTCAACAGAATGCGCACGGTCGATCTCAACTTTGTGCGCAGCACAATGACACTCATCGACTGGCACGAACGCCTGATTATGATTAAGGGGCAGCGCGGCGTGGGCAAGACCACCCTGATGCTGCAGCGCATCCTCTCGGAGTTTGGCCCGACAAACACGACCGAGGTGCTCTACATCAGCCTGGACAACATCTACTTCAGCAACCACCAGTTGCTCGACTTCATCGAACAATTTCACGCGCAAGGCGGCAAACACCTGTTCCTGGACGAAGTACACAAGTACGAAGGATGGAGCAGGGAAATCAAGAATGCCTACGACGAGTTCCCGGACATGCACTTCACGCTGAGCGGTTCTTCACTGATAAACATCATGGCGGGCGAGGCAGACCTTTCGCGTCGCTGCATCTCGTACAAGATGCAGGGACTTTCGTTCCGGGAATACCTGGAACTCGCCCACCGCCAGATCTTCCCCACCCTGTCATTGCAGGACATCCTCACCAACGGGAACAGCATCTGCGCAGAGGTGAATTCCCGTATCCGTCCGCTTTCCCTTTTTGCCCAATACCTCCGGGAGGGCTATTACCCCTTCTTTGTGGAAGGCTTGGAGAATTACCATCTGCGCATCGAGAACGTCGTTAATATGACACTGGAAAGCGAACTGCCACAGATGCGCAAACTCGACGTGGGCAACATCCGCAAACTGAAAGCCCTGCTGGCTGTCCTGGCCTCCAATGTGCCGTTTGCCGTCGATACGGTGAAGTTGGCGAGCATGGCCGAACTCTCACGCACCACCCTACTCCAGTATCTCCAGCATCTCAACGATGCCCAGATTATCAACTTGCTCTACTCCGACCTTGCCAACGTCAAGCGCATGCAAAAGCCTGACAAGATTTATCTGGAAAACACCAACCTCCTGCACGCCCTGTCGTTCGGGGTGCTCAATGAGGGCACGGCGCGTGAAGCGTTTTTTGTCAATCAGTTGTCCTATGCACACCGGGTGGAATACAGCAAGTCCTCGGCCGACTTCACCATTGACGGCCAGTACACCATCGAGGTAGGCGGCCGCTCGAAGGGAGGCAAACAGATAGCAGGACTTCCTGACGGCTACATTGCTGCCGACAACGAGGAATATGTCCTAGGCAACAAAATCCCCCTATGGCTCTTCGGCATGATGTATTAGGAAAACAAGCCCTGGAACGCGCGTCCCAAGGCTTGGTAGCAAGGGGACAGGGCGATTTATTTCGCGAAGCACGCAACATTGCCTTAGGAAGCCGCCAATGTTACGCTGTGGAGCCAATGCCTCCACGGCGCAATGTAAAGCGACAAGCGCCCCGAAACAAAGGCAATAACTTTAGGATGCATCAGCGGAAGGATTGGAGTGCATAATGTATAGGTACACGATGCATAAACAAGTGCAAACCTTGGAATGTGCGTTCCAAACCTTGGAATACAAAAACCAAACCTTGGAACGCACGTTCCAAGGTTTGGTAAACAATATCCAAAAGAGTATGTATGGCTCTGGACTTACTCCAGCCCCAGGCTTGCCTTGATGGCCTCTACCTTCTTCTGGGCCTCGGCCACGGCTCCGGGATAGCAGTCGGCACAACCTATCTGGCCCTTCACCTCGACGTAGAACTTAATCTTGGGCTCGGTGCCGCTGGGACGGACGGAAACCTTCGTGCCGTCCTCGCAGAACCACTGGAGGACGTTCGAGGTGGCGGGCATGTCGAGTTTCGTGACGTTGCCCTCGGCATCGGTGGCCGTCAGAGCCTGGAAGTCCTTGGTGCAGACAATCTTGCTGCCGGCGATGTCCTTGGGAGCCTTGGCACCGCGGAAATCCACCATCATCTGCTTGATTTCGTCGGCACCCGACTTACCGGGGCGAACGACGTTGATGGTGTGCTCGTAAGAGAAGCCATATTCCTTATAGATGTCTATCAAGAGGTCGTAGAGCGTCTTGCCCTGGTCCTTGGCCCATGCGGCTATCTCGCAGATGAGGCAGATGCTGGCTGGGGCATCCTTGTCGCGCACCTTGTCGTAGGGCAGGAAGCCGAAACTCTCCTCACCGCCGCCGATATACCTGGCCTTTGGCCGAGCCTGCTCATGCTCGGAAGAGTTCAAACTCATTTGACTCTCCTCTCGCTCACCCGCAGCCTTCTGCTTGCCTTCGCTGATGGCTATCTCGCGGGCAATCCACTTGAAGCCGGTGTAGCAGTCGCGCAGTTCGACGTTGTTCTTCTTGGCCATCTCGGCGATGACCTCGGTGGTGACGATGGTCTTCACAAGGAAGTCGCTGGGCTTCAACTGGCCGAGGGCTATCTTGTTCTTGATGATGTAGTAGCAGAACATCATGCAGGTCTGGTTGCCGTTGATGATGATCCACTCGCCCTTCGGGTCGCGGCAGACGATGGCCAGACGGTCGGCATCGGGGTCAGAGGCGATGACGAGGTCGGCATTGAGTTTCGTGCCGAGTTTCATGCCCAGGGTCATGGCCTCGGCGTTCTCGGGATTGGGGCTGACCACCGTCGGGAAGTTGCCGTCGATGACCATCTGCTCGGGCACGACGTTGATGTTCTGGAAGCCCCAAGAGCGCAGGCACAGGGGGATGATGACGCGGCCCGTGCCGTGCATGGGACTGTAGACGATGTTCAGATCCTTCTGGCGCAGGATGACGTCTTGGTCGACCATGGCTTCCTTGACGGCCGTCATGTAGTCGTAGTCAATCTCGCCGCCCACAATCTTGATGAGGTCGGGATTGCCCTCGAACTTCACGTCCTCGATGGCCACCTTGTTCACCTCGTCGATGATGCCCTTGTCGTGGGGAGCCAGCACCTGTGCGCCATCCTCCCAATAGGCCTTGTAGCCGTTGTACTCTTTGGGGTTGTGCGAGGCGGTGACGTTCACACCGGCCACGGCACCGAGGTGACGGATGGCGAAGGAAATCTCAGGCGTGGGGCGCAGGCCTTCGAAGAGATAAACCTTCAGGCCGTTGGCCGAGAAGATGTTGGCCACGGTCTCGGCAAACATGCGGCCGTTGTTGCGGCAGTCGTGACCTACAACCACACTCTTGCCACCCTCGGGGAAGGCCTTGTTGATGTAGTTGGCAAAGCCCTGTGTGGCCATGGCCACGATGTACTTGTTCATGCGGTTGGTGCCGGCACCCATGATGCCGCGCAGTCCGCCCGTACCGAACTCCAGCGTCTGGTAGAAGGCATCCACCAACTGCGACTTGTCCTCGTTGTCGAGCATGGCCTTGATTTCGGCCTTCGTGTCGGCATCGTACACATTGGAAGCGAGCCACTTCTGGGCCTCGGCTTCGCATTTCTTGATTAACTCGTTATCCATAATACAAATTTTGAAGTTAAAGGGAATGGAAGGGAAGTTAAAGGGAAGTTAAAGGGACGACACTATTTACGATTGATAATCGATAATTTTTCAATGATAATGCTTTCAATCAGTCTAATACATTCGTCCTTTTCGCTCGGTTTTGCCGCTTGGCTCGTCCAAGAACTTCCCTTTAACTCCCTTTTAACTTCCCTTCCATTCTATTATTTAATAAGGTATTTATCTCCTGTTTCTTTCACAATCGCCTTTCTGTAGCGTTCGGGATAGCCCGGACGACTGACGGGAACCTGATTGCCGCCGGGGGTCTTCAGCCACTGGCCGTTCTCGTCCATCTTCTTCTGGGCCATATCGTTGTAGCGAACGACAATGTGCTGGGCGAGATTCATCCACGCGTCCATCATCTTCGCGCTCTGCATATAACTGTAGTTCGAGAGGTACTTGCGAGCCTCAGCCTCAGTCATCGAGAGGGCATTCTTCTCCACTTCCGGCTGCAGACGATTAAATTCGCTCTCCAAGCCGTCGCGCACCTTCGCCAGTTCGGGGAAGAGCAACGAATAGCGCAGATAGACCATGTTGGCCACCCAGTTTTGCATCCAGTAGGCACTCTTGAAGGAGAAGGTGAACGTGTCGCCCGTCCGCTCGTTGAAGCACTCGGGGGCATCCACAGTGCAGCAGTAGATGGGCACCATGGCCACCATGTTGGCATCGTCGTTGCCGAACCACAGCACACCGCCCACGTAGTCGGGCAACCACGAACGCATCTGCGCCACGTAGATGCAACTGGCCTGCTGGGTGGAGATGGGGCGTTCGTTGAAATACTTCTTGCCGTCGACCTCCCACGTCAGCGGCGTGGGGCGGTAAGGCATCTCCCACGGGCCCATGCCAAGGTCGCTCTGAATCTCCATCGGCGTGCCTTCGTAGTGGTCGCGCATCATGTCCTTCACGTCCTGCACCGAGAGCAGTTTCTTGGGCTTCATGTAGAGGGGGAACGGTTCGGCATTGAGGTCTTCGCCCATGGCATACTTGAGGTACTTCGACATGTCCTCACTGCCCCACTTGTTGAAGAAACTCCACACGCGAGCCTCGCAATAGCGCGCGCCGCCGAAGTCCAGGGGATTGTAGGCATCGGCAAAGGAGAAGTCCTTATCCTTGCCCGAGAAGTAACCCTTCTTCTTGGCAAACGTGATGACATCCTTCGAGTAGATGCAGTTCTCCTTGTCCTTGAGGGGGAACTGGTGGATGCGGCTTTGGTTGGCATGGCCAGAGATGCAGTCGTCGGGGATGCGCACGGCCGCCCAAACGGGAGCGCCGCCGCCGGGGCCCTTGCCTATCATGTCCATCACCCACACCTCGTTGGGGTCGGCAATGGTGAACGACTCGCCCTCGCTCTGGTAGCCGTACTGAGCCACGAGGTCGGTCATTATCTTCAGGGCCTCGCGAGCCGTGCGTGCACGCTGGAGGGTCACCTGCATCAGGCTTCCATAGTCGAAGAGGCCGGTCGAGTCGGCCAGTTCCTCGCGACCGCCCCACGTGGTTTCGTGGATGGTCACCTGGTGTTCGTTGGTCAGGCCGATAACGGCAAAGGTGGAATCGGCTTCGGGGATTTCACCCAGATAGTTGTTCGACTCGTAGTGATAGAGTTTGCGCATCTCGCCCGGCTGGTGCTTGCCGCCCTTCTGGTAGAAGAGGAAACCGTAAGCCCCGTAGTCGTCGCTCGAATAGGTTACAATCACGCTGCCATCGGCCGATGCTTTCTTGCCGACTATCAGGTTCGTGCAGGCAAGAGCAGAGTTGAAAGTTGAAAGTTGAAAGTTAATACTCCCAAGAATAAAATAAAAAGTCTTTTCTTCATATATTCTGTATTTATTTTATTTACAAATATTTGACAAAAGGCATTATAAACCTATCTCTCATATACTGGCACCGATGCTCTGCACTTCTCACAAACATGCTCAGATATACTCGCGCCCATTCTTCCCGACTTCCTTGCCAGGACTGATCCAAGTCACAGACGTGGAATTGGACTTGTAGGCCAGCAGACCAATTAATGTATAGGGTGTCTGGATTGGCTAGGAATAAATCGCCAAAATGTGCATCGGTACACCTCAGATTATCGCCATTTTCTTCCCAGTCAATCCCTATATACTTCATCCCAAACGTGTCATATTCCTCATTGTCTATCATCAACGCACATGTTCTTGCCAACTTATATGCCGATATGATGTTAGGGGCTTGGGCATCTTTCACGATGTTGCGTGTTTTTACATCTATAAGGTCATAATACCCATCCTTGCGAAAAAGGATATCCGCCGTATCGTTTTGCTTCTCTTCAAACAAATGATCCAAGGACCATTCTTTTGTTGCCTTATCACCTCTGCTAATGAGGAATAGCACGGTCGGTGAGTCCAACAAGGCATATCTGTCACGTACAGAAATGACTTTCGGATTCTTTGTATATAAGTCGTTCAGAAACTCGTATTGCTTGAATATAGCCGAAGGATAACTTTGCTTTAGTATGTGGTAAACGCTTTTCTCGAACGGTTCACCAGTTGCATGGCCGGACAGAGTTCCGCCCGATGCACGGTTAGGGCGCTCCACTTCCCTACCCCGCATAGCAACCAACAAAGAATCAAAGTTTACTCTTCTCATAGAACAACTGGTTAAATAGATTGTTTATAACCTCCCGATGTCTCTCGTCCTTATCCTGAAGATATTGCTTTGTCTCCCAGGTTATATTGTCGTGCAAAGATGTCTCTCGCTCATTTTTCCAGTCTATCCGCATGTAGGGAATGCTGGCTATCGGAGATTCCGAGAATTCAACGATTTCCCCCTTGACGATGCCATTGTATTTAAGCCAGACAAACACGCACGGAAGGTTTAAATAGGCAAGTACGTACTCCACCGTTTCCCTGCACTCTTTCTTGGGGACAATGCCCGTAACGTCCTGCAGCGGATAGAATCCTTCCGGGGAATAACAAAAACGGAAGTATGATTTATGGGAAATACGTTCCTTACATGGAATAAATATCTTTGGACATTTACGTTCAAACAGGCTCTTGCTACGGGGGAAGGCAAACTCCCAGTATGGCAAATCGCGCCCATAACTGTACCGTTTACTCAGGCCGTCGCGATGTGGCTCAAAATGACTGGCAAAGTGGGGATATTCCTTATTAAACGTCTCTTCTGATATATCCGATGGAACATAGATATACTTATCTGATGACAGATAGGTGTAACTATTCAGGTTCTTTGCCTTCAGCACGTTTATCAGGCATTTGCGCTCATTTTCATTAAACTGTATCTCTTCGTCCCTGCGCACTTTAAAAGCAGCATCCATTCCCGATACCATTCCGTTACCAATGTCACACACATCCCCCAAGCGCGACAATTCGGATGCAAACAGATTGTCTTCTTTAATACAGGCATTCTCAAAAGCATCCAAGTCTCGCTGCACCTCTTCCGTGGCAAAGAGCCATCGCCGGTTGGCTGCAAACTGAGGTATTTCTTGGCGTGTGAAACAGGTTCCGCTTGTAAGTTCCTCTTTTGTCGGTTTTCCTCTCTGATTATAAGAGAAAAGTTCTATGGCCGGTTTCCGTTCAGCAGACTTTATATAGCGGAATATGACGAACGAGGCACATACTTTCTCAAATAGTGGTGCCTCCTTGAAATGGTATATGCGTTCGAAATATCCATTTTGACACATATAGTTTCGCAGTGTCTGTGAATGTGTGGTATTCATCCAATAGTCTGAGCAAATAAAGACGAGTTCTCCCCCATCGTTCAATTGCTCTATGCTCTTGAGAATAAATATAAACAGATAATCACAGAGGCTATTGAAGAATCTATTCCAAAGACTATTTGTCAAAAGTTCGTCTTTCAGTTCTTTCTCCAGATTCTTCCAGCGTATATAGGGCGGATTCCCTATAACCACATCGTATTTCTCAGACAGAGGGGAGGATACGAAACTCTCATATCGGACAAAAGGCTGAGCGCATGAGAGGCTTTTATCTATTTCATAAGCAGAGACATCACCGAAACCGTAGTCTGCCAGTTTATCCAGAAAGACACCTTTTCCACAGGACGGTTCCAAAATACGGGCATCATGCGGATGCCTTATCAGCGAGACCATAAAGTCTGCCATCACCGGCTCCGTGAAATATTGTCCGTATCTGTTCTTCTGCTTCATTCTTAATTTTTAATCTTCAATTTATCGCTCCCCGCGGCCTTGAAACTCATGTCGAGGCCCTTCACCGAGTGGGTCAGGGCACCGAAGGAGATGAAATCGACTCCAGCCTTGGCGTAGGGTATCATGGTGTCGTAGGTGATGCCGCCGCTGCTTTCCGTCTCGGCTCGGCCAGCCACCATCTCCACGGCCTTCCGAGTGTCCTCGGGCGTGAAGTTGTCGAACATGATGCGGTCGCAACCTTCGGCCAGCGCCTGCTCCAATTCCTTGAAGTCGCGCACCTCGCACTCTATCTTCAGGTCCTTGCCCTGGGCTTTGCAGTACTGCTTGGCTCGGGAGATGGCGTTGTGCACGCCGCCACAGAAGTCGATGTGGTTGTCCTTCAGCAGTATCATGTCAAAGAGTCCGATGCGGTGGTTCATGCCGCCGCCAATCTTCACGGCTTCCTTCTCCAACATGCGCATTCCGGGCGTCGTCTTGCGGGTGTCCAGCACGCGGGTCTTCGTGCCGGCATCGATGAGCGCCTGCTGGTACTTGTGGGTCATCGTGGCAATGCCCGACATGCGTTGCAGGATATTCAGCATCAGGCGCTCTGTCTGCAGGAGGCTTTGCTCCTTGCCCTTTACCGACATCACGATATCGCCCGGCTTCACGTGTACACCGTCCTTGATATAAACTTCCACCTCCATCGTGGGGTCGAAGCGGTGGAACACCTGCTTGGCAATCTCCACGCCGGCAAAAATGCCCTCTTCCTTGATTAACAACTTGCTCTCCCCCATCTGGTCAGCAGGAATGCAGCACAATGTGGTATGGTCTCCGTCGCCAATATCCTCGGCAAAAGCGAGGTCTATCAGGCGGTCGTTCAATTCACTAACGCTTAGCATAATAAAAAGAGTTTAATTACTATTCCTTGCAAAGATACAACAAAAATTCGAGATATGGTGAAAAATGGGGTTAAATCACTAAAAATAAAGGGATTTTTATGATTTGGGCCTGATGCGAAGATGGACAGGTGAAGCCACAAAAAAGACAGGTTAGGACAGAGTTTCGTTACTATTGCGTTACCAAAAGCATAACGGAAAGGAAGGTGCCCGGAGTAGGAAAAAGGCTGATTCTACAGGGCTTTTGAGTGGCTGGGACTATAACAATCAGGGTGACGGACTGTAAAAAGTAACGACCGTGATTTGTTTTCACCGTTCTTCTATATTTCGTTTTTGGCTTTCAACTCTACAAGGAATAATTTTGCAAACTAAAAAAATGTAGAGTATGAGATCAACTTTCAAGGTGCTGTTCTACCTCAAGCGCAATGCGCCGAAAAAGAACGGACTGATTCCAGTGATGTGCCGTATTACGGTGAACGGGAAGGTGTGCCAGTTCAGTTGCAAGCTGGACGTGGAGGAAAAAATGTGGAGCGTGGAATTGGGCAGACTTGCCGGGCGCAGTCAGGCCGCCGTGGAGGGTAACCGTGCGCTCGACAAAATCCGCGTGGGCATCAACAAGGCTTATCAGGAGGTCGTGGACAACGACAGTTATGTGACTGCCGAGAAGGTGCGCAACGTATATCTCGGCATGGGCATGACGCACAAGACACTGCTGGCCGTGTTCCGTCAGCACAACGAGGACTATCTGAAACAGGTGGGCAAGATGAAGAGCGAGCGGAGCTATCTGAAATACGGCATCGTGTATAAGCATCTGGAAGAGTTCATCCGCCAGCGCTACAAGGTCAGCGACATCGCGCTGAAGGAACTGGCTCCCGCCTTCATCACCGATTTCGAAATTTTCCTGCGCACGGAGAAGGGCCTCTGCACCAACACCATCTGGACGTACATGATGCCCTTCAAGGCCATCATCTACACGGCCATCAACAACGGCTGGCTGCAGCGCGACCCGTTCTATGCCTACAGCATCACGAAGGAGGACACGGAGCGTGGCTTCCTCACCCGCGAGGACATTGAGAAGATGATTGCGACGACGTTCAAGAGGAAAAGCTACGAGGTCATCCGCGACCTGTTCGTGTTCTGCTGCTTCACGGGGCTGACATGGATTGACATGCGCAACCTCACGGAGCAGCACCTACAGACTGCCTTCGACGGTCACCTGTGGATAAAGACCAAGCGACAGAAGACCGGCGTGGAGAGCGACATCCGCCTGCTGGACGTACCCCTGCACATCATTGAGAAGTACAAGGGGCTGGGCAAGGACGGACGCATACTGCCCGTGGCCGACTACAACACCTGCCGCGCGGCATTGAAGCGGGTGGCTGCGCTGAGCGGCATCGACAAGAACGTGACCTGGCACATGAGCCGCCACACCTACGCCACGACCATCTGCCTCTCCAACGACGTGCCCATCGAGACCGTATCGAAGATGCTGGGTCACAAGAGCATCCGCACGACGCAGATTTACGCCAAGATTACGGGCGAGAAGATCAGCCGCGACGTGGAGCGCCTGTCCGAGAAGCTGGGGACGATGCAGAGTGCCATCTGCAGCAGTATATAATAATAAGGTAACGAAAACAGTAACGACTATGACAACGAGAAACATCATCAAAGTGGAGGGCAAGACGTTCTCCGTGACAGGAAACAATGTATGGATGACGGCTGGCGAGATAGCCGAAATCTTCAACACCACGGCCACCGCCGTCAACACCGCCATCAAGGGTGTGCTGCGCTCGGGACTGCTGAAAGAGCGCGATGCCGTGCGCACCGACCGCGTGAGTCCCGTCGTCAGCATCGACGTGTACAGCCTCGAAATGATTGTCGCCGTGAGTTTCAGGATAGACACCTGCTATACGGACCTGTTCCGCAAGTGGCTGCTGACGAGGCTCACCGACAAGCCTGCGGGCGGCGGCATCTCCTACATTCTGACGCTCGGCAGGAGTTCCTTCTGCTCATCGTAGGACAAAAGGCGGAAGTCAGGCACAATGTCCTGACCTCCGCCTTTCCCGTTTCACATCGCTGGCACGTAGTTTCTTTCAAGCAATGCCTTCACATCCGACTCCCTGTAGAGCACCTTGCCGCCCATCGTGATGTACGGAATGATGCCGTCGTTGCGATACTGCTGCAACGTGCGTCGCGTCACCTTCAGCACCTCCGACAGTTCCTTGTCCGTCACATACCGTTCCCCGTCCATCACGGGGCGGCACTCCTGCATCATTGCCGAAGCCCTGCGCATCGCTTTCCTCATCGACGACAGCGCATCGGCTATCACCGCGTCGTTCATCGTGTAAATCTTCTCTGCCATCCCTCACGCCTCCTTTCCCTCTTCATTCAGCAGGGGGCGTATGTCCTCCGGCCTGTAGTAGAACTTTCGGTTTATCTGCGTGAACGGGATGCTCCTCGTGTCGCGCATATATTGCAAGGTACGGGGGCTTATCCTCAGCATCCTGCAAACCGTCTCATTGTCAATCCACTTGCCGAGTCCCTTGTCCTGGCACATCTCCGACAGGCAACCGACCTTTGCCGTCAGCACCTGTATTCCGTTTATCAAGGCATCGAACGCCTCACGTTCCAGTATCACGATTTCCATGTCACTTTCGTTTTTTCCGCGAAAGTACACACTTTACGCCCGTTACCGACTGAAAAACCATGCCGTGACGCGATTTGTCGCCCAAAAACGCGACACTTGCGACATTATCCACAAAAATCTCACGGGAGTCCCGCGGGAGTTGGGAACCGAAGTCGTTTTTTCCTCCGACCTTTGCACCCGTAAATGAATAAAGCAGCAAAAAATATGGAAGTTATAACCATTGAGAGCAAGGCATACCAGAACTTGATGGAGCGTTTGGACATCATTGAGGCATTTATCCGCCAGAGTTCTGTCCGGCATCCGCATGAACAAACCGACAGGTGGGTGTCAAGTACTGAGGCCGCCGAAATCCTTGGCGTCAGCCAGCGCACGCTCCAGCGTATGCGCTCCCGCAATGACATAGCCTACTCGCTTGTCGGAAATTCCTGTCGCTACAGACTCGCGGAAATCCGCCGTGTCATTGAGTCCAACCAAGTGCCGACTGAACAGCACACCCTCGACCAGATCAGTCATACCTACCGTGTGCGGACGGGCAATAACAGGAAAACGGAATAAGATGGAGGATACGAGCATGAATGAGACACTTGACCGTCAGACCTTCATCAATGCCATGCAGCAGATGTTCCGCCGTCTCGATGCGCAGGACGAACTGATTGCCCGTCTGCTCGAAGGCAGGGAAACGGCAGGCAGCGGCATCGGCCCCACGCTCGACGGTGAACGGCTTTACGACACCGAAGACCTCTGCCTGATGCTCCATGTCAGCAAGCGCACTATCCAGCGCTACCGTCTGCTCGGTGTGCTCCCCTACGTCCAACTGCGCAAGAAAGCCTACTTCAAGGAGTCAGACATCAGCCGTTTCCTCCGCCGTCAGGTACCCGGTATATCAGAGAATGAAATCGGCGAATATTTCGCCAGAATTGTCAAACCAAATAAATAATTAAAACATGAACAAGAAAAAAGACGAAAAGGACGTGCTGATAGTCCGCGATGAACAGACGGGTGAAATCAGCGTGGTGTCCAGCCTTTCACGGGACGGCACACCGAAAACCAAGCCCGCCAAGTTGGAGAACTCGCCCGACTTCCTCCACTTTGACCGTGGCGGCGACGTACTCGACAACTTCTTCACCAACTTCTTCCGCCAGTACAAGGAGCCGTCACGCTTCGGGTTCTACCGTCTGGCAGCCGACAAGGTGGATGCGCTGCTCGACGTGATGAAAGACCTTCTGAAAGATCCCGAAGCCAACAAGGAGGTCCTTGCCGCCCACAAGATTGACACGTCGGAGTACGAGAAGAAGGTGCAACAGGAAAAGAACGGGCAGGAGCCCGAAAACATTAACAATCAAAAACAGGAAAAAGAAATGGAACAGAAACAGGAACAGCCTGCCCAGACGCAGGCAGAAGGACGTCGCAACGGCTATCAGCCGCTTGACGAGAGCAAAATCAACTGGCCGGACATGGAAAAGAAGTGGGGTATCTCACGCGAAGCACTCCAGAAGTCGGGCGACCTTGACAGGATGCTGAACTACGGCAAGAGCAACCTCATTGCCGCACAGCCGACTTTCGACGGTGAGAAGTACGACATGGCTATGCGCTTCTCCCTGAAGACCCAGCAAGACGGAAGCATCACAATCAAACCCCACTTCATCCGTATGGAGCCCAACCTCAATGTGGAGTTCCGAGGTTACACGTTCACGGATGAGGACAAAAAGGCGCTGCGTACGACAGGCAACCTCGGACATATTGCGGAAGTGGCAAATCTGGAAACGGGCGAGATGGTGCCCTCATATATCAGCATTGACCGAAAGACCAACGAGATTCTGACCTACCCGGCCAGCAAGCTGCATCTCCGTGACAAGATCGGCACCACGCCCTTAACAAAGGAGGAGCAGGACATCTTGAAGACCGGTGCGCCTCTTCCCAACAAGGAAGTTGAACTTGCCAATGGCCGCAAGTTCACCGTCACCCTGCAGGTCAATGCCGACCAGAAAGGCATTGAGTTCGTCCCGGGCACCAGCCGCAGCCTTGAAAAGACACAGGAACAGACACAAGCCCCTGCATCGGAAAGCCGACAGCAGAAAGCCGACGGCGAAGAAAAGAAGAAACGCCTCGACTGGACGCTGGAGGACGGCAGTCCCAAGCCAATCACCAAATGGAAGAGTCGCGAGTTTGACGACCAGCAGAAGCAGGACTATCTGGACGGCAAGGTCATCAAGTTAGAGAACATGACCGACAAGGAAGGACAGCCCTGCACCCTATACGTGCAGTTCAACAAGGAGAAAGGCCGTCCGTACAGTTCCACCACTCCGCCAGAGCCCGGCAAGGTGCTCGGTCCCTCAAATGAGAGCAAGACGCAGGTAGCCGTGAACAACGAAGGCAAGACCAACGAAGAGACCAAGGGCGTGAAGGAGCCTTTGCAGAAAGGACAGGTGAAGCCTAAGGACGAAAAGCAGAAGGCACAGCAGGAGCAGGCTAATGGTGAAGACACGAAACCCGCCAAGAAGCAGAAGAAAGGAGGCCCGAAACTTTGAGGGATATAGCAAGAAGTACCACCACTAAATCCAATTATCCGAATTGAAATCAAAACCCAATCAAGAAAATGAAGACAATCATTGCAGAAAAGCCCAGCGTGGCACGTGAGATAGCCCGCATTGTGGGTGCAACCCAGCGTGAGGAGCGCTATATCACAGGTAACGGCTACTATGTCACATGGGCCTTTGGCCACCTTGTGCAGCTTGCCATGCCCGAAGCATACGGATTCAAGGGCTTCCAGAAGGAGAGTCTGCCCATCCTGCCCGATGTGTTCCAACTGACGGCCCGGCAGTCGAAGGGTGGCAAAGGCTATGCCGCCGACCCCGGTGTGGAAGCGCAGATACGCTGTATTGGAAAACTGTTTGCCGATAGCGAGTATATCATTGTCGCCACCGATGCGGGACGTGAGGGAGAACTGATTTTCCGCTATCTCTATAACTATATCGGATGCTCGACACCGTTCAAGCGGCTCTGGATCAGTTCACTGACCGACAAGGCCATCCGTGAGGGCTTGCGCAACCTCGAAGACGGCAGCAAGTACGACAACCTCTACCTTGCCGCCAAGGCCCGCAGTGAAGCCGACTGGCTCGTAGGCATCAATGCCACACAGGCCATCACCATTGCCGCAGGGCGCGGCACCTACAGCCTCGGGCGTGTGCAGACACCTACGCTGGCAATGGTCTGTGACCGTTACTGGAAGAACAAGCGCTTTACGCCTGAAGCCTTCTGGCAGTTGCACTTTGCCACTGGTATGGCAGACGGCGGAACCGTAAAGCTGTCATCCGTTGAGAAGTGGAAGGACAAGGCTGAAGCCGATACCGCCTATACTCGATTGAAGGCCGCCAGGACTGCCACGGTTGACAAAGTGGAACGCAAGGAAAAGACCGAGGAACCGCCCTTGCTCTATGATCTGACTTCGCTCCAGAAGGAAGCCAATGCCAAGCATGGGTTCACGGCAGACCAGACCCTCCAGATAGCGCAGAAACTCTATGAGTCGAAAATCATCACCTATCCGAGAACAGGCAGCAGCTATATTCCCGAAGACGTGTTCGCGGAAATCCCCTCGTTGCTGCTTACCCTTCAAGGCAGCGAGAAATGGGGAACAAAGGCGATGATGCTTTCCACACTCTCACGTCACAGTGTGGACGATTCGAAGGTAACCGACCATCACGCCCTGCTCATCACGGGTGAGAAGCCTGCCCTGCTTTCAAAGGACGAGATGACTGTCTATGACATGATAGTAGGTCGCATGATTGAGGCGTTTGCCGAAAAGTGTGTCAAGGAAGTCACCAGCGTGATTGCCACTGCCGGGGATATGGACTTCTCCGTCCGCGGCTCCGTCATGAAGCAAAAAGGCTGGCGCTTTGTCTATGGCGATGATGCCGACACTGTATTGCCGGACTGGAAAGAGGGCGAAAGCCTGAAAATCTCTGGAGCCTCCATCACCGAGGGAAAGACCAAGCCACAGCCCCTTCATACCGAGGCAACCCTGCTGGCGGCTATGGAGACCTGCGGCAAGGAAATAGAGGATGAAACGCTCAGACAAGCCATCAAGGACTGTGGCATAGGCACACCTGCCACCCGTGCCTCCATTATTGAAACGCTCTTTGCCCGTGGCTACGTGGAGCGTGTGAAAAAGTCACTCGTCCCTACGGAGAAGGGGCTTGCCCTCTACTCCGTCGTGAAGGACATGAGCATTGCCGACGTGACGATGACGGGCGAATGGGAGAAGTCCCTGGCACAGATCGAGCATGGTGAGATGGCTGTTGACGAGTTCAACCACGGCATTGAACAGTACACCGTCTGCATCACCTCCGAACTGCTGTCCTCAGACAAACTCTTTGCCCACAAGTCCTCTGACTGTCTTTGTCCCAAGTGCGGGACAGGTCACATGCAGTTTCTGGGCAAGGTCGTCCGCTGTGACAATCCCGACTGCGGGCTGCCCCTCTTCCGGCAGAAGGCCGGGCGCCTGCTCACCGATGCCGAAGTGACGAAGCTCATCCAGACAGGAGCCACGGGCGTATTGCGCGGTTTCAAGAGCAAGCAGGGCAAGAGTTTCGACGCCAATGTGGTGTTCGACAGCGACTTCAACACCGTTTTTGTGTTCCCCGAAGCGAAAAACGGCTCAAAACGTCCGAAGTCTCGTAAATAATTTGTAATTTTGCCACTGGTTCACAGTCATAGACCGTTTTTCTTTATTGGAATACGCATTTTGATTGTGGATTTAGTGGTGGCACTTCGGGAGGGATACCCGGAGTGCCTTTAGTTTTATATCACCATTAAATTCGCATAAAATGAGCAAGAAAAGCAATGTGAGCACAGACCTCGGCTATTACAGCCTGTATCTGCTGAGGTATCTGAAAGTAAACCGTTTCCCGCAGGCTGACGATGCAGCCTTCATCAATGCCCGTGCCGACCGTGCTGCCGACACCTACGAGCAGGCCCGTCGCGACGGCTATCCTGCCGACGGCGCACAGGAGATGGCCATGGCTGTCCTGACTGAGGGGCTGGGCCTCTCACGCTGGAACGTGATGGAGGAAGTCGTTGCCAATGAGTTCAGCCATGAGGTAGGCGACGCTGACCGTGAGGCGTTCATGGAGAGAGTGCTGCCGGAGATGGACGAGGTGTTTGCCATCTACGACCTGACGGACGGCGGTTTCAGCCAGTCGAAGGAGTACGATGACCTGTATAACGAACTGACGGGTGCCGTCGCCCTTTACATCGAGGCGTATGGCGTTTAACCGTAAGGCGCGGCTCGCCGGTAATATCGAAGCGATACGGACAGCCCTGACCCTGCGGCGCGAGGGACGGACTGCCACGGCAGAAGAGCGTGCCGTGATGGAGAAGTATTGCGGTTTCGGCGGTCTGAAATGCATCCTCTATCCTGCAAGGGAACTGGCGGATGCCGCAGAGTGGCCGAAATCGGAGCGTGACCTGTTTGCCCCGACCCTCCAACTCCACCGGATGCTGAAAGACCTGTCGGGCAGTGAACGTGAGTACAAGCAGTATGTGGACAGCCTGAAGGCATCGGTGCTGACAGCCTTCTACACGCCACAGCCGATTACACAGGCCATTGCCGACGTGCTGCATGAGAACAAGGTACGACCTGACACGATGCTGGAGCCGTCGGCCGGACGCGGTGCCTTCATGGATGCCTTCGGGCGGAACGACGGCGGCATCGACGTGATGGCATTTGAGAAAGACCTGCTGACGGGTACGATACTCAGCCAACTGTACCCGGACAAGAAGGTGCGTGTGCAGGGCTTTGAGAAGATTGAGCAGCCCTTCAACAACCATTTTGACCTGGCCGTCTCCAACATTCCGTTTGGCGACGTGGCGGTATTCGACCCGTCCTTTACGCTGAGCCATGACTACGGCAGGAAGGCGGCGGCGAAGAGCATCCATAACTATTTCTTCCTGAAATCGCTGGACTGTGTGCGTGACGGCGGCATCGTGGCCTTCATCACGTCGCAAGGCGTGTTGGACGGTGCCCGTCTCGCCATTCGCGACGAGATGATGAAACATGCCCGTCTGGTTTCGGCCATCCGCCTGCCCAACAATCTCTTCAAGGAGGATGCCAATACCGAGGTGAGCAGTGACCTCATCGTGTTGCAGAAAGACAGCCGCAAGGTGGAGAACACCAGAGAGGAAAGACTGCTGGTGTCGTCTGTGCTGCGCAGTGATGCGGACATTCTGCAGAATGCCTACATGTTAGACCATCCCGACAGGATTGTACACACTACCGCCAAGGTGGGAACCAATCCCTATGGACAACCCGCCATGGAATACCTGCACGACGGCGGTGTGGAGGGTATTGCCGCCGACCTGCGCCGTATGCTCAACGAGGACATCCTGCAACGACTGGACTTGTCACTCTATCAGGGAGCCGGTGAGCAGGTCGCCATGCCCGCCATCCCTGCCACTGCTCCCGACATACAGGAGGCGGAGGCAGAGGAGATAACGGAGGAACCCGAAAAGAAAGTAAAGCCCTTGCAGGCTGACGAAAGCGGGCAGTTGTCCCTCTTCGACCTCTGGAACATGACGGAGGCGGAGCGTAAGGAACACGTGGAGCCCAAGCAGAGGAAAAAGACGGAGAAGAAGCCCAAGCCAAAAGAGAAAGCAGTAAAGACCGTCAGCATGTTCACGGGCAAGGACGATGCTGCGATACTGCCCGAACAGGCCGTGCTTGCCAATCCCGACGACCCGTATTCGGTCATCAATTGGGAGGACAATCCGCCCATCAACGGCTTTTATGAGACGATGATGGACCTCACGCCCGAAAAGCGAATAGCCCTGCGGGTAAAGGCGGAGGAACACAGGCAGGAGCAGTTGCGGCAGTCAGGCCAGAAGGATACGCTCGACCCGAAGTTTGTCCCCAGCAGGGAGGCGATGAGGAAATATGGCTCTCTGGAACCACGGGACTTTGAAGGAGAGCACAAGCCTTTCTACCGTGACAACTCTGTCGTCATTGACAAGAACGGACAGTTGGGCTTCCTGCGGGGTGTCACGCCATACAGTGCGACCTTCCATCCGCTGGACGTTTCGGACAGGGATGCCGGGAAACTGCGCCAATACGTGGAACTGCGCGACACCTACCAGAAACTCTATGCCTACGAGGCGGACAACCATGAGGAACACAAGCCCCTGCGTGAACGGCTCAACGAGGTCTATGACAAGTTTGTAGCCGCCTATGGCTGTCTGAACGAGAAACGGAACGTTAAACTGATTCTCACGGATGCCAGCGGGCGGGACGTGCTGGGACTGGAGCGGGCTGAGGAAGGGCAGTTCATCAAGGCCGACATCTTCGACCATCCCGTCGCCTTTTCCCTCAACGAGATTACGCACGTCGATACACCCGTCGATGCACTCTCGGCATCGCTCAACAAGTATGGCGGGGTGAATCTCGGCTATATGACGGCACTCACCGACAGCACCGAGGATGAACTGATAGAGCAGTTGAAGGGGCATATCTACTATAACCCCTATGAACGGGAATACCAGATCCGTGACAAGTTCATTGCCGGAAACGTGATTGCCAAGATGGAGCGTGTGGATTTCTGGCTGCAGGACAACGCCGACCATCCGATGGCGGCAAAGGCGCGTGAGTCGTATGAGGCACTGAAGGAGTCGATACCCAACCCGATTGAGTTCAACGACCTGGACTTCAATTTCGGCGAGCGGTGGATACCTACCGGCATGTATTCCAAGTATATGAGCTGGCTCTACGACATGCCCATCACCATTTCCTATACGGAAAGCCTCGACGAGTTCAACATTGAGTTTGAGGGAAAGAAGAACGCGAAGGTGACGGATGAGTACTTCGTGAAGGGCTATTACAAGTCGTGCGACGGCATTGCCCTGTTGCGTCATGCCCTGCACAACACTGTGCCAAACATGATGAAGTGCATCGGACACGATGAACACGGCAACGACATCCGTGTGCGCGATGCCGAGGCCATCCAGCTTGCCAATGCCAAGATTGACGACATCCGCAACGGTTTCACCGACTGGCTCATGGAGCAGTCGCAGGAGTTCAAGGATAACCTCGCAGATATGTATAACCGCAAGTTCAACTGCTTTGTGCGCCCGAAGTACGACGGCTCTCACCAGACATTTCCAGACCTCGACCTGAAAAGCCTCGGCAGTAAGTACGGCATCACCTCTGTCTATCCCTCGCAGAAGGATTGCGTGTGGATGCTCAAACAGAACGGCGGCGGCATCTGCGACCATGAGGTCGGAACGGGCAAGACGCTGATTATGTGTATCGCGGCGCATGAAATGAAGCGTTTGGGACTGGCGCACAAGCCTATGATTATCGGACTGAAGGCGAACGTGTCGGAGATTGCCGCCACCTATCAGGCGGCCTATCCCAATGCCCGCATTCTCTACGCCTCGGAGACGGACTTCTCCACGGCCAACCGTGTTCGTTTCTTCCACAACATCAAGAATAACGACTACGACTGTGTCATCATGTCGCACGACCAGTTCGGCAAGTTACCGCAGTCGCCGGAGATGCAGCAGGAGATTCTTACACAGGAACTGGATGCGGTGGACGAGAACCTGAACGCCTTGAAGATGCAGGGCAAGGAGGTCAGCCGCCGTATGCTGACGGGGCTGGAGGTGAGGAAGAAGAACCTCGAAGCCAAGCTGGAGAAGATAGAGCATCAGATCAGGTCACGCACGGATGACTTCGTGGACTTCCGGCAGATGGGCATCGATCACATCTTCGTGGACGAAAGTCACCAGTTCAAGAATCTTATGTTCAACACCCGTCATGACCGTGTGGCGGGACTCGGCAATGCCGACGGCAGCCAGCGTGC
>JAFUAH010000015.1 GCA_017464345.1 Bacteroidaceae bacterium | reverse complement strand
CGGAAGGTCGTCGTGCCCTGACCGTATGGTTTGCCTCGGAATATTTCACCCTGAGAAACGGCCCCGTCCGGAAACGTGGAAGTGCCAACGGTAATGCTGTGCGCTTTCAGAGTTGAAAGTTGACAGTTGAATGTTGAAAGTTGCAGTACTCCCAACAAGATAATAAATTTAATCTGCCAGTCTCTTATATACGTTTTCACTATCATAGATTCCGTCCTTATAACTTTCAATTCTCAACTTTCAATTTCAAAAACTCTTCCGCCCGAGCCAAGTCCTGCGGTGTGTCTATACCGATGGTCTCCACGTCAGTCTGTCCGACCTTGATGACGTAGCCATGGTCGAGCCAGCGTAGTTGTTCCAGGCTCTCGGCCTTCTCCAGTGTACTCTGCGGAAGTTGTGTAATCTCCTGCAAGGTCTCGGTGCGGTAAGCATAAAGTCCGATGTGCTTGTAAAAGGTATGATGTGCCAACCATTCCTCGGGGGCCACGCCACGGAGATAAGGGATGACGCTGCGACTGAAATAGAGAGCTCGTTGGTCGTCACTGACAACGACCTTTGGCGAATTGGGATTCTGCAAGGCTGCCAGTCCGTCTGCCTCCGTAAAGGGTTTCACCAAGGTGGCAATCTGCGTCTGCTCATCCTCGAAACAAGCTTGCAAAGCCCGAATCTGGCTGGGCTGGATGAAAGGTTCGTCGCCCTGAATGTTGATGACCACATCGCATTGGATGCTTGCCTTCTGATAAGCTTCGAAACAACGGTCCGTACCGCTTTTGTGGTCTTCGCGCGTCATAATGGCCCTCCCCCCGAAGGCCTCTACTGCGGCACGGATGCGTTCGTCGTCCGTTGCCACAAAAACATCGTCCATGACCGAACGCACTTGTTCATATACACGTTGGATGACAGGCTTGCCACCCAGCACTGCCAACGGCTTTGCGGGGAAACGCGTCGAAGCGTATCGCGCTGGTATGATTGCTATAAACTTCACCAATTCCTAATTCTTAACTCTTAACTTTTAATTTCTTAATAGTTCATCAGGTCATTCATCACGGAAGGCTGTCCATTCTCCTCACCTACGTATTCAATGATGTCCTCTCCATCCTCTCCGTCGTCCCCAAATCCGCTGCTACATAGGCTGAATCCCTGTGGGAAGACAAATTTCTCATTCGGATTGTAAGGCAGTTTATCATCAGCAAATACTTTTTGCAGGAATAAGGCACAGATGGGCAATGCAGCGGCAGCACCCTGTCCGTAAGCCATGCTGTTGAAGTGAATGTCGCGTTCCTCGCCACCCACCCATGCACCGAAGGTCAGCGACGGCGTGTAGCCCACGAACCAACCGTCGGAATTGCCGTTGGTGGTTCCCGTCTTGCCTCCCATCTCGGCACGGATGCCATAGCGATTGCGCATACGGCTACCGGTACCACCGTTCATCACACCTTGCATCAGATCCACCATCTTGAAGGCAGCATCCTCACTCAGCACTTCGCGGGTATCGTTCTCGTCGCGTTCGTTCTTCCGTACTTGCAAGGAACTGACCTCGGCCAGCACATTGCCGTCAGAGTCCGTAATTTTCGTCACAAAGACGGGCTGCACACGTGTTCCGCCCTTCGGGAAGGTCGTGTAGGCCGTCACCATCTCCAGTACGCTCACCTCGCAAGGCCCCAGAGAGAGGGCCAGCGACGGCTGGATGTTACGGTTCTTAATGCCGAACTTATGGAGATACTTGACGAAGAGCACAGGGTTGAGCGAATTGAGCAGATAGGCCGAAATCCAGTTGTTACTCTGTGCCAGTCCCCATTTCAGGGTCACCATTTCGCCGTAGTGCGAGCGACTGCCGTTTCGAGGGGTCCAGTTGCCATAGGTTCGCTGTTCGTTGGGAGCCACGTCACAGGGAGTCCAGCCATTCTCCATGGCCATGGCATAGAGATAGGGTTTGATGGTAGACCCCACCTGCCGGCGACCTTGGCTGACCATATCGTACTGGAAATGTGCATAGTCGAGCCCCCCCACGTATGCCTTGACGAAGCCACGCGAATTATCGATACAGAGGAAGCCCGACCGCAGGAAACTCTTGTAGTACTTGATGGAGTCCATGGGAGTCATGGTGGTATCAATGTCACCATGTGGCGAATAGACCGTCATCTCTATGGGCGTGGCAAATGCCTTGTCGATTTCAGCATCGCTGTAGCCCTCAGCCTTCATCTGGATGTAACGGCCACTCTGGCGCTTGCCACGCTGCAACAGGTGCTCCACCTCCTTTTCTGTGACACTAGCCCCATATGGAGCCTTGGACGACCCCTTTCGTTCCTTGTCGAAGGCTGGTTGCAGGGTACCGATGACGTGTGAGCGCATTGCATCCTCGGCATAATCCTGCATACGGCTGTCAATGGCCGTATAGATTTTCAGCCCATCCTGATAGAGGTCATAGGGCAAACCTGTCTTTTTGTTTATGTTCTTGTTACACCAGCCATAGAGGGGATCATTTTCCCAGGCCAGAGAGTCCTCATAAAACTTCTGTTCCTGCCAGGAGGCATAATTGTCGCGCTTGGGTTTCTTAGCAGTTAGCACCGTGCGCAAGAACTCGCGAAGATAAGTGGCATGTCCGTCTTTGTGGTCCTGACGATGAAAGTTCAGAGTCAGTGGTTCTGCTTTACAAGAGTCCACTTCTACCTGATTCAGCCAACCTGCTTTCTGCATTTGCTCAAGCACGACATCTCGCCGCCCCCGTGCGTTCTCCGGACGGCGGACCGGGTTGAACAGCGAAGGATTTTTGCACATTCCCACGAGTACGGCACACTCGTTGATACCCAGTTCCATCGGTTCTTTGTTGAAATAGGTACGTGCAGCAGTCTTGATACCGACGGCATTGTGGAGGAAGTCGAAATAGTTGAGATACATAGTGATGATTTCCTCCTTGGTGTAATATCGCTCCAGCTTGACGGCTATGACCCACTCGATGGGCTTCTGCATGGCCCGCTGCCAGATGTTGTCGGCTCGTGCACTATAGAGTTGCTTTGCCAGCTGCTGGGTAATGGTGCTGCCACCACCGGCTTGCTTCTGGCGCAGGATGACGCGCTTG
Source organism: Bacteroidaceae bacterium (assembly GCA_017464345.1). Lineage (GTDB taxonomy): Bacteria > Bacteroidota > Bacteroidia > Bacteroidales > Bacteroidaceae > Physcousia. The sequence goes on along the minus strand of JAFUAH010000015.1, from coordinate 95,695 downwards.
ACCATGGCACGCAGCACTGCCCGGAAGTCCACCCCACTGTGCTCATAGAAACGTTCGTCTTCTGTGGCAATAAGGGCTTTCACCAGATTGGGCGGCAGTTCGTCATAACTGACAAAGATGCGGTTTGCACGGCTGTAACTCCAGGTTCCGAGCAGCACACCGTCATCTGAGAACACCTGACTGGCATACTTGTCCACGGGATTCTCCAATTGCTGCAAATCGGGCATATATCCGATTGTCCCGTTCTCTATCAGGACAAAAACGGTTGCCACTGAGCCCACTACCCCGAAAAACAACACCCAAAGGGCTATCATTAACTTTTTGCGCATTTCACCAAAGACTTTGAAGTGTACAAAGTTACGAAATAAAGTTGAAAGTTGAAAGTTGAGAGTTGAAAAATTAATCTTTATTATAAGTATATGCACGTAAGTATTGCCTATCCGAACAAAAAGAAGTACCTTTGGGATGCAAAATCCACATCACTCTGTATCCATTATGGAAAAGAAAAGTTTAGTGACGATTGCCGACCACAGCCGCGAGAAGATTGAGTACCTCATTCAGATGGCTGAAGAGTTTGAACGGCACCCCAACCGCCGTATTCTGGAGGGTAGAGTTGTAGCCACCCTGTTTTTTGAGCCCAGCACGCGAACGCGATTGTCTTTCGAGACTGCAGCGAACCGGCTGGGCGCTCGCGTTATAGGCTTTGCCGATCCGAAGGTGACCAGTGGCACCAAGGGCGAGACACTGAAGGACACCATCATGATGGTCTCCAACTATGCCGATATCATCGTCATGCGGCACTACCTCGAAGGAGCTGCTCGCTACGCCTCGGAAATAGCTCCCGTGCCCATTGTCAATGCCGGCGACGGTGCCAACCAGCACCCCTCGCAGACAATGCTCGACCTCTACTCCATCTACAAGACGCAAGGCCGACTGGACAATCTGGATATCTTCCTCGTGGGCGACCTGAAATACGGCCGCACCGTGCATTCCATGCTCAATGCCATGTACCATTTCCATCCCACGTTCCACTTTATTGCACCCGAAGAACTGGCCATGCCGGAGACGTACAAGACCTTCTGCCACGAACATGGCATCCGCTACGTCGAGCATACGGATTTCGATGCCGACGTCATCAGCGGGGCCGACATCTTGTACATGACCCGAGTGCAGCGCGAGCGTTTCACTGACTTGATGGAATACGAACGCGTCAAGGACCGCTATCTGCTGAAGTTGCCCATGCTGGCCAAGGCACGCCCGAACATGAAGATTTTGCACCCTCTGCCTCGCGTGAACGAAATAGAATACAGCATCGACGAGAATCCACACGCTTACTACTTCGAGCAAGCCCGCAACGGGCTCTATGCCCGTCAGGCCCTACTTTGCGACGTTCTGGGCATCACACTGGAACAAGTGAAGAACGACAAGACGATAATCGAATGAATAAGGGGGAGTTAAAGAAGTTAATGGAGATAAAGGACGATACATTATGAAGAAGCAACTGATGGTGGCCGCCATCGAGAACGGCACCGTAATTGACCATATCCCAGCCGAAAAGCTCTTTGCCGTGGTGAACTTGCTGCATCTGGATCGCATGAAGACAGCCGTCACCATTGGTTACAACCTGCCAAGCGAGGGTATGGGCACAAAGAGCATCATCAAAATGGCCGACAAGTTTTTCACTGATGAGGAACTGAACCAACTGGCCGTCATCTGCCCCAACCTGACCCTGTGCATCATCCGAGATTACGAAATTGTGGAGAAGCGCACCGTCTGCCTGCCCGACGAACTGTACAGCATCGTACGCTGCACCAACCCCAAGTGCATCACCAACAACGAACCGATGCACACCCACTTCCACGTGGACGCCCAGCAGCACTTGAAGTGCCATTACTGCAACACTGTCATTCCACTGGAGGATGTGAAACTGGTGGAGAAAGGAAATGAAAACTGATTTTCAACACAGAGATTTATATTAAACGATGAAAAGACGCTGTGTTAAAATAAAATTGATTAGTTACTAACACAAAAATATTATGCGAAACGACGAGACCGTATTCAAATTGATTGAGGCAGAGCGCCTGCGCCAGACACGCGGCATAGAACTGATTGCCTCCGAGAACTATGTCAGCGACGAGGTGATGGAGGCCATGGGCTCCATACTCACCAACAAATACGCCGAGGGCTATCCCGGCAAGCGCTACTATGGCGGCTGCCAGGTGGTGGACCAGGTGGAACAACTGGCCATAGACCGTGTGTGCAAACTGTTCGGAGCAGAGTATGCCAACGTGCAGCCTCACTCTGGCGCGCAGGCCAACGCTGCCGTCTTTCTGGCCTGCTTGAATCCCGGCGACACCTTCATGGGCCTGAATCTCGACCACGGAGGCCACCTCAGCCATGGGTCACACGTCAATACGAGCGGCATCCTCTACCGCCCCGTGGGCTATGACCTGAATAAGGAAACGGGACGTGTCGATTACGACGAAATGGAGCGTCTGGCCCTGGAACACCGGCCCAAACTCATCGTGGGCGGCGGTTCGGCCTACAGCCGCGAGTGGGACTACAAGCGGATGCGCGAGATTGCCGACAAGGTGGGTGCCCTGCTGATGATAGACATGGCCCACCCCGCAGGCCTCATCGCTGCCGGCTTGCTCGACAACCCCTTGAAGTACGCCCACATCGTCACCTCCACCACACACAAAACCCTGCGCGGCCCGCGCGGTGGTATCATCCTCATGGGCAAGGACTTCCCCAACCCCTGGGGCAAGACCACACCGAAGGGTGAGGTGAAGATGATGTCTGCCCTGCTGAACAGCGCCGTATTCCCCGGCATCCAGGGCGGCCCGCTGGAGCACGTCATCGCCGCCAAGGCAGTTGCCTTTGGCGAGGCCTTGCAGCCGGAGTTCAAGGAATGGGCCAAGCAGGTGCAGAAGAACGCCCGCGTGCTGGCCGACGAACTCATCAAGCGCGGTTTCCACATCGTCAGCGGCGGCACCGACAACCACTCTATGCTGGTAGACCTGCGCACCAAGTACCCCGACCTGACGGGTAAGGTGGCCGAACGTGCACTGGTGGATGCTGACATCACGGTGAACAAGAACATGGTGCCCTTCGACACCCGCTCTGCCTTCCAGACCTCGGGCATCCGCCTGGGCACACCGGCCATCACCACACGCGGTGCCAAGGAAGACCTGATGGTGAAGATAGCCGAACTCATCGAGCGCGTGCTAAACGCCCCCGAGAATCCGGAGAATATCGCCGCCGTACGCGCAGAAGTAAATGCCATGATGGAGAAATATCCGCTGTACGCCTACTGATTCCGCGACAGCAGATTACAGAAAAGGGGCTATGCCGATCGACACGAACGGCATAGCCTCTTGATTTTTTCAACTACGAATTACACGAATTTTACGAATTGGCTTGCCGTTCGCAGTGCGAAAATTATACGAATTGGCATTGCCGACAAGGGCGTAGCCTTTAATTCGTGAAAAATCGTGTAATTCGTGGTTTAATACTATGTCAATTCAGGGTCACGGCCTTCGTGTTACGGTCTATCAGGTTGCCGTTACGGTCGTAGAGGGAGAGTGCGACGTTATATGTACCCTTTGCCGCATAGTATTTATTGTAATTCGTGTATTTTGTGTCATTCAAACTCGCATACCACGTATAGGTATTCCCGTCGCCAAAATCCCATTCGGCACGATAGTACTCGTAATGATTATACAGGGGGAAAAACTTCATCCTATAGCCATCCTGTTCAGGGCGGAAGTCGGCCAGGTGCAACACCTCCACATCATAGGAACATGTGTTGTCGCCCACCTGAACCGTAACCGTAGTAGTGCCCACGGAGTTAGCCGTAACCTCCATTTCATGGTTCGTGTAGGTGGTTGCGCTGGCGTAAGAATCCGGACGGGCAATCGTAATGTTGTCGTTCGAGGTCGCCCACTGCACAACCGTGTTGTTGTCCCGCGTGTTGGAATTCCACGAAGCCTTCAGCGTAGCCTTGCGCCCCACGCGAAATTCGTCGTCGGGACTTGCGTCCTTAATGATTCCAGTCTTCACATCATTCAGTTCTATAGTCAGGGCGGGCTCAGGCAAAACTGCCTCGATATCATATTCCTTGCCACACGACGCAGCGAGCAGGAGCCCGAAGGCCAGCAACGTATATTTTATGTTTTTCATATCTTTGTACATTTTACTGAGGTTACTTATTGAATTTTACACCGATGCGCAGACAGATGTTTGCGGCCCGGCCTTTGTGACATTCCTCGATGGTGGGAGCGGATTGCCATTGGCCGGCAACGTACTCTCTGGGGGTTACCCGGAATCCCTCCCTGCCAAATTCTGGGCCAATAAACTGCCGATAGGAGAGATCGACACTGACGCGCTTAGCAAACCAGAAGCGAATGCCCAGATTCACGCCCCCGTCAATTTCGTGGTTTCCGGTTTCGTAGTGTAACGACTGGAACCAAGTAGAGCCAGAGCCGCCTCCCAAACGCATGAGACCGTCGTGATCAACGTCATTCGCCGGGTCGAAACCGACAAAGACACCGACATGTGGCTCTATCCAAGTCTTCTTGCCCTCGCCCACACCGATGCGATAGACATAGTTGAACGGAGAGAAGAATATCGTGGGGTTCAACTGATCGACGGTTGCATAGTAGGGCTGTTCGTACTTATAACCACGGGTGGTGAGGCCGGCTTCTATGCCCCACTGCGAGCCAAACTTCTTACCGCGCTTAAAGCCCATCTGATAGCCTAAGGCTGCCTCTCCGCCCGGCCTGAACTTATAGTACTGGTTGGTCACACCCACCATCTGGCCGCCCACGGCCAGGTAAAGGGTCTTCTCGAAGGGCGTTTTCTTTACTTTGGTGACCAGACGGCTCTTGGAGGTCACGATTTGGGCGTTGGCCACTGTCCCCACCAGGAACATGGCCAACAGAAGGAATAATGCTTTCTGCTTCATAATTCTCAATTTCTCATTCTCTTACTATTGACGGACGTACGGAGTGTAGGACTGGCCCACCTTGCGCGGGTCGGCTCGCTCGACATTCATCCACAGCACATCCTTGTCGTCCATCGTCTTCCAGTTCACAAAGTTGGCACAAAAGCCTATGAGCGTGACAGTCACTCCGCGCGAAACATCCTCACTGCGAATGTTAAATATGGGAGCCACGATGACGTCACAATTGTGCTTCTGCGAGGACTTGAAGATGGCATAGTTGCGCAAGTTCTGCATCTGCACGTCGCCCGCGTCCTTCTCATTGACCAGGGCTATCAGTTCGTCGGGACGGATTTCCCACACGTCGGTGATGCGCCCCTTTTGCTCGTCGATCTTCAGCTCCACGGTCAGAGGCTTCACGTAGGAGTTGGGCACTACGTCGAAGGCCCGTGCCTGGTTGTTTTCAAACTTCACGGTCTTCTGGGCCGACACGGCCAGAGACAACATGCACGCTACACTAAGGAGAAAAAGCTTCTTCATACGCATAAATTTTAATATTATTGAGAGTTATCATCTCCGTCCGCGTCATCACGGAAGCAAAGTTAGTAAAAAAATATTGTAGCCCCCCCATTCAGTCTCCATTTAACATATTTTATACTTGGAGGGAGTATCTTCACGATTGGTCTGGGACTATTTCCGGCCGAGGGTGTGTCAAAATGAAAGGGCATAGCCTCATCCCGTACAGGATGAAGGTTCGTCCCGGGCAGGTTTCGCCTCCGTCCCGTACAAGTTGGAGCTCCATCCTATACGGGACGGAGCTCCAACCTATACTACGTGTGCGCCCACGCGCACGTACCTTATATTTAAGAACGAGTTTGACTAAACATTCTGAAGCGTGTCCCCCAGAGCGTTCTGTAGAGAATCGGCCCGAGCCTGTGCAGCGGCACGCTGCTGCTCCAAGGTCTGACGCAAGGCATCAGCCTGATTGATGTAGAGGCCGTCGGGGTGCGTGGCCATGTAGAAGGTGACAGCCTCCAGTGTGCGCCGCTGGTCGGCCTCGGCCCAGTCGAGTGAGTCGATGCGTGTCTGAGCCATTTTCACATAGGGGCTGGTAGGGTGCTCCGTCACGAACTTCTGCAGTTCCTGACGGTTGCCACTGGCTATCAGTTTCTCCCATTCGTTCTGCTGGGCCATGACCTCTTTCAGCCGCTCGCGCACCTCGTCGATGTGGGGGCTATGGGGGAAGCGGACGATGAAGTCCTCATAGAAAGCCGGATTCGAGCAGTCCTGCAACAGGGCATAGGCTCGCTCCTCACGCGCCTGACGCTGGGTATAATCGTAATAATAGAGGCCGCCGACACAGACTCCCAACAGAATTAGGAGAAAAAGCAGTACAAACCTTACCCTCCCCCCTCTGGGAGAGGCCGCATGAGCCCCCTCGCCCTCCGTTGGAATGTGGTTTATTTCCTCATCTTCCGTGGAGGGGGTAAAGGGGAGGTTTTCAGGAGGAAAGTTTTCCTCCACCGTAAAAGGCACTTCCTCCAGTTTCTTCAGTTCTTTCTCCGCTTCCTGGGCGGCCCACTCGGGGTCTATCGGAGCGCCGCACTCGGGACAGGCCTTTGCCATCGACGAGATGTGGTGGCGGCACTCGGGGCATTTTATCATGGTCATAATCTCATTTACGATTTAATCATTTAAGTAAGTGCACACAATTAGTTTATATTAAACACAGAGTTTTATCATTACATGAGAGTACGCAAGAGAGACCAAGGTCTTGCACAGAGGCCTACGGCGAGGCATAAGGGCGTAGCCTCTCTGTGCAGCATCTTTGATGCCTCTTGCCAAACTCCCCAAAAAGTAAAAGCTCTGTGTTGAAAATCATACCAGTTAATTTTGATTAGTTACTTACCATTTAATTGTGCATCGTGAATTGTACATTTACTATTACAAAAGTAAGAAATAATTGTGAATTATGAATTGTGCATTATGAATTATTTTGTATCTTTGTGCAAATAAATCGTAATTACACATGAAAAAACTGACATGCGGCCTACTGACGGCCATGTTGCTCATGCTCTGCCTCCCGGCCAGCGCAGCAACGAAGACTGAGAGTTTCTCCATTGGCGACAAGACGTTCCTGCTCAACGGCAAGCCCTTCGTGGTGAAGGCAGCCGAGGTGCACTATCCGCGCATCCCCCGACCCTATTGGGAACAGCGCATCCGGATGTGCAAGGCGCTGGGCATGAACACGCTATGCATCTACATCTTCTGGAACTCGCACGAGCCTCAGCAGGACCAGTTCGACTTCACGGGCAACAACGATATCCGTGCCTTTGTGAAGCTGGCGCAACGGAACGGCATGTACGTCATCGTACGCCCCGGGCCCTACGTTTGCGCCGAATGGGAGATGGGCGGTCTGCCTTGGTGGCTCTTGAAGAAGAAGGACATCAAACTTCGCGAGCAAGACCCGTTCTTCATGGAGCGACTGGAAATCTTCGAGCGGAAGGTGGGCGAACAACTCGGCGACCTGACCATCGAGAAGGGCGGCCCCATCATCATGGTACAGGTGGAGAACGAGTACGGCTCCTACGGTGAGGACAAGCCCTACATCGCTGCCGTGCGCGATATAATAAGGAAGAGCGGATTCGACAAGGTGGAGTTGTTCCAGTGCGACTGGTCCAGCAACTTCACGAAGAACGGTCTGGACGACCTGACGTGGACTATGAACTTCGGTACGGGTGCCAACATCGACCACGAGTTCCGCCGTCTGGGCGAACTGCGTCCCAACTCGCCGAAGATGTGCTCCGAGTTCTGGAGCGGATGGTTCGACAAGTGGGGCGGCCGCCACGAGACGCGCGGCGCCGAGGCTATGGTCGATGGCATCACGCAGATGCTCGACCGCGGCATCTCCTTCTCGCTCTACATGACCCACGGAGGCACCAATTGGGGCCACTGGGCAGGCGCCAACTCGCCAGGTTTTGCGCCCGACGTAACCTCCTACGACTACGACGCGCCCATCAACGAGGCCGGTCAGACGACCGAAAAATACTGGATACTGCGCAAGGCTATGGAGAAGTACAGCGGCAACTGGAACCCGACGACTGGTAAATGGGAAGGTTCTGCAAAGCTGTCTGCCGTACCCAAGGAATACCCCACGATTGCCGTGCCGAAGTTTGAACTGAAGGAGTTCAAGCCCCTTATCTATGGTTGCGACAGCATTGTCAAGATGGGTGGCCTGATGACCTTTGAGGAAATGGACATGGGCTGGGGCTCGATGATGTATGAAACCACGCTGCCCGAAATTCCCGTGCAGAGCATCCTCAAACTGGATGCACACGACTACGCGCAGGTGTTCGTAAACGGCAAGTTCATCGGCAAGATTGACCGCATAAAGCACGAACAGACCCTGAAACTGCCTGCCGTGCAGAAGGGCGACAAACTGATGATACTGGTCGAGGGCATGGGCCGCATCAACTTCGGTCGGGCCATCAAGGACTTCAAGGGCATTGTCAGCGACGTGGTCATCACCGCAGAAGTTGATAACAACGAGACGACGTGGAAGCCCCGCCAGTGGACAAAGATTTGCATCCCCGACGACTATGAGAAGGCCGTTCGTGCCCTTGGTACCACCACTGATGCACGTCTCGCAGAGAGAGGATTTGAGCCCGCTGGTATCGGTTACTATCGCGGCTACTTTGACTTGAAAAAAGTCGGCGACACGTTCCTCAATCTCGAGAATTGGGGCAAGGGGCAGGTGTATGTGAACGGACACGCCGTGGGTCGCCACTGGTACATCGGTCCGCAGCAGACGCTCTATGTACCCGGATGCTGGTTGAAGAAGGGACAGAACGAAGTCATTGTGCTCGACGTCATGGGCCCGCGTGGTGAAAGGCTACGGGTAGGCGACGGAACGTCGGGAATGAAAACCATTGAAGGTCTGCAGAAGCCCATCATCGACAAACTGAATCTGGAAGGCCCGCAGACGCACCGCGCCGAAGGCCAGAACCTCGACCTCTCGGGTGAGAAGCCCGTCAAGGTGGGTACCTTCAAGGCTGGTAACGGCTGGCAGGAAGTGCGCTTCGACAAGCCCGTAACGGGTCGCTACATCTGCATCGAGGCACTGAACAGCCACTGGAACCGCGAATACTGCTGCATCGCCGAGTGGTACATGCTCGACGAGAGCGGTCAGCGCCTCAGCCGTGAGCCCTGGCAGATAGCCTACGCCGACGACGAGGACGTGACCTCAGGCAACAAGAACGCCGACAAGATTTTCGACCTCCAGGAGAGCACCTACTGGAGCACGAACCGCGGCGTGCAGTTCCCCCACACCGTCATCATCGACATGGGACAGGACAAGACGATGTCCGGCTTCCAGTACCTGCCGCGCATGGAGGAAGGTGCCCCCGAGAGCATCAAGGACTATCGCATCTACGTGAAGAGCGAGAGTTTCAAATTTTAAGTTTAAGAAGTTAAAAGAAGTTAAAAGAAGATAGAAGAAGATAGAAGAAGATAGAGGAAGATAGAGGAAGATAGAGGAAGATAGAGGACGCTTGTTCAGCATTCTAATATCAAAATGTATCGTCCTCTATCTTCGTGGCGAAGCCACATATCTCCTTTTAACTTCATCTAACTCCCCTCTCTAATCTCTCTAATTATGAACTTCATCGGTCTCCTCATCGGCCTTGCCACCTTCCTCTGCATCGGCATGTTCCATCCCTTGGTCATCAAGGCCGAATACCACTTCGGGCGGCAATGCTGGCCAGCGTTTCTGCTGGCCGGCATTGCCGCCCTTATCGTCTCTCTATTCATTGCTAACGAATACCTGAGCATCATCCTGGGTGTCGTCGCCTTCTCCTGCTTCTGGAGCATTCTGGAGGTACACCAGCAGCACCAACGCGTCCGCAAAGGCTGGTTCCCCATGAACCCGAAGCGGCGCGGGGAGTATGAAAACAGTTAGACACGGAAAAGCAGTGTCTGCATGAGACTGCGTGTGAACAGGTAGGCAAGGAAGGCGAGCCAGAGCATGTGGTTCGACGGACCAAGAAGAAACCACAGCGAAAAAAAGACAATGGCCGCCACGAGCATGGAAAGAAACATCCTGCGCGTGGCGGTCATTCCTATATATACGCCGTCCCAAATGAAAGCAGGCAGGGCCACGAAGGGCACGGCCACAAGCCAAGGCAGATAGGGACGGGCTGTTTGGAGTACTGTTTCCTGATTGGTAAGCAGAGAGAGGAACCATGGGCCAGCCAAGGCATACAGAAGTGTGAACACTAGTGCAAGACTCAGGCCCCAACAAAAAAGGCTGCGAATAGTGGAACGAAGGGCCTCCCAGTTACGAGCACCCGTATGTTCACCACTCAGAGCCTCTGCGGCATTGGCTAAGCCATCTGTGAAATAGGAATAGATGATAAAAAACTGCATCAGCAGGGCATTGGCATCCAGATAGAGTGTGCCCAACCGACTGCCTGCCGAAGTAAAATAGACCGTGACTGCCACCAGGCAGAGAGTGCGGAGGAAGAGTGAAAAGTGAAGAGTGAAAAGTGAAGAATTAGAGTTACATTTCCAAGAAAATATATTGTTCCAAAGTAATTTGAATTCTTCACTCTTCACTCTTCGTCCTTCAATGAGAGCGTAAGCCACTCCCCCATACAGGCCCACAACGGTGCCGAGCGCGACTCCACGGACACCCATACCAAAGACAAAGACAAAAAGGAGTGTGGCAAAGATATTCAAGAGGTTTTGCAAAATAGCCATCCACATGGGTGTGCGTGTGTCCTGCATCCCGATAAACCAACCTGTCAGGCTGTACGTAGCCAGCATGGCCGGAGCCCCCCAGATACAGACACGAAAATATTGGGTAGCATACCGGGCTACCTCGCCTTCGGGAGCCATCATCCACAGGGCCAAGTGCAAAAGAGGCGTCTGCAACAATAGTAAAATCAGAGATATGAGCATTGCCCATGACAGGCTGCGAAACAGTGCATCATACATACCTTGATCATCCCCCGCCCCATGGGCCTGAGAGACAATGCCCGTGGTGCCCATGCGCAGGAAACCGAACAGCCAGTACGTCATATTGAATATGGTGGAGCCAATGGCCACGGCACCAATGTAGAAGGTCGTACCCATGTGCCCCACTATAGTGGCATCTATCAGTCCCAGCAAGGGGACGGTGATATTCGTAATAACAGATGGCAGGGCAAGTTTCAATATCTGCGAACTGAAAAGTGAAAAGTGAAGAGTGAAGAGTGAAGAATGGGAGTTACATTTCCGAGAATATTTAGTATTCCCTAGTAACTTAAATTCTTCACTCTTCACTCTTCACTCTTAGTTTAATGTGTCGGGGCGACCCGACTCGAACGGGCGACCGCCTGGTCCCAAACCAGGAACGCTACCAACTGCGCTACACCCCGATTTTTACTCCGAAAAGCGGTGCAAAGGTAGCAATAAAAGTTGAAAGATAAAAGATGAAAGTAAAAAAATATTCTTTCATAATGCAAATTATCAATAAATCCGGAGCATGTGGCCCGCCTGAGGTACGTATTCGGGCGTAAGTTCGTTCAATTTATAAAGACTCTTTAGGCGAATACCATAATGCTGAGCAATGTCATACATCGACTCGCCAGCTTGTACGATGTGGGGTACTCCCTTGAAGGACTTATCGGCACGAGTGCGTTTTTTCTGCAGATACAAGATGTCGCCAGGCTGTGGCACGTAGCCTTTGGCCCGTTCATTATACTGGCGGAGCCTGCGCTTCGATACATTGGTCATCATGGACAGAGTGGGCAGATTGTCACCCGGCTGGACCACGATGTAATAGTTCCGGTTGCAGGCATAGACAGGATGTGTGGCGTAGAATACCTGTTCGGCTAATTCGCGAGCTGTGGGTGTAGCTGTAGCCCCGGAGGCCTGGACGGGTTGTTGCATGGTATGGACGAATTTTTTGTTCGTCGCATCATACTGGTGCAGACCATAGTTTTCAATGATGGTTATCAACTGTTGGGCATAGGTGGGACTGGTGGCATAACCACACTGTTTCAGGCCCCGTGCCCATCCCTTATAATCGCTTATTGAAAGTTGGAATAGGCTTTTATAGCGAGGTTGCATGAGAAATTGTGAGTGGTCTTCGTAACTCTCTGCCACGCTTTTGTACTTGCGAAACTTGTCATTGGGATGGTCGTCACTCTTCACCACGTAGGGCCCCGTCCAGTTCATCCCGACCTTTATGCCAAAGTGGTTGTTGGCTCGCACAGCCAAATCGCTCTTGCCCGCAGCACTCTCCAGCAGAGCCTGCGCCAATGTAATGCTGGCTGGGATACGATGGCGTTGCATCTGATCTTGGGCCATTGAATTATAGGTTTGAATATAATCCCAGTAGACCGAATTTGTGCGCTGAGCAAAGAGATAGTTGATAGTTGAAAGTTGAAAGTTGAAAAGCAGGAAGAGCAGGAGTATTCGTTTCATCGATTTTAGGATTTGTCGCTACAAAGATAGTAATTTTCAACTACCAATTTTCAACTTTCAACTTATTTTTGTATTTTTGCACTCGATATAAGGCTATTTGCATGAAAAAATACGAAATAAAGAGTGAGGTTTGCGTCTATCAGGACGACGAGCTTTCGCAGGAAGACCGTGAACTGGTGGAAGCCGCCAAACAGGCCACCCAACAGAGTTATTCGCCGTACTCCAAGTTCCGTGTGGGCGCGGCCCTGCGTCTGGCAGATGGCACCATAGCTACTGGTAGTAATCAGGAGAATGCCTCCTATCCGCTAGGGCTATGTGCGGAGCGCACGGCCATTTTCCATGCCCAGCACATGCACCCCGAGCAACCCATCCAAGCCATTGCCATTGCGGCCTGGGCTAACGGACATTTCTATCCGGAACCCATTTCACCATGTGGAGCCTGCCGGCAAGTGATGCTGGAAGTCGAGGACCGATACAAGCACCCCATTCGCGTCCTGCTCTATGGAATGAGTGGAACGCATGTCGTAGAAACGGTGAAGGACCTACTACCCTTTCAATTTATTAGCGAATCCCTAAAGAAATGATAACAGTTTCCAACCTTGCCATTCAGTTTGGCAAACGCGTACTTTACAAAGACGTTAATATTAAGTTCACTCCGGGCAACATCTACGGAGTCATCGGTGCCAACGGCGCCGGAAAATCCACCCTGTTGAAGGCCATCAGCGGCGAACTGGAGCCCAATAAGGGCACCATAGAACTGGGCCCTGGCGAACGCCTCTCAGTGCTCTCACAGGACCACTTTCAGTACGACCAGGAGACGGTGCTGAACACCGTCCTGATGGGGCACACCACCATGTGGGAGGTGATGCGCGAACGCGAAGCCCTCTACTCGAAGGCCGACTTCTCGGACGAGGATGGCATCCGCGTGGCAGAACTGGAGGAGAAGTTTGCCGAAATGGGTGGCTACACGGCCGAAAGCGATGCCGCTACCCTGCTCTCGGGCCTCGGCATCAAGGAGGCCAAGCACTACCAACTGATGGGCGAACTCTCGGGTAAGGAGAAGGTGCGCGTCATGCTGGCAAAGGCACTCTTCGGTAACCCCGACAACCTGCTGCTTGACGAGCCCACCAACGACCTCGACCTGGACACCGTGCAGTGGCTGGAGCAGTATCTCTCGGAGTTCGAACAGACGGTGCTCGTGGTCAGCCACGACCGCCACTTCCTCGACTCCGTCTGCACCCACACCGTCGACATCGACTTCGGCAAGGTGACCATGTTCGCCGGCAACTATTCGTTCTGGTACGAATCCAGTCAGTTGGCCCTCCGCCAGGCACAGAACCAGAAGGCAAAGGCCGAGGAGAAGCGCAAGGAACTGGAGGAGTTCATCCGTCGTTTCTCGGCCAATGTGGCCAAGTCGAAGCAGACGACCTCGCGCAAGAAGATGCTGGAGAAACTGAACGTAGAGGAAATCCGTCCCTCGACACGCAAGTACCCGGGCATCATCTTCCAGATGGAGCGCGAGCCGGGCAATCAGATACTCGAAGTGCAAGACCTGAAGGCTGTTGCCGAGGACGGCACACTGCTCTTCCAGAACGTCTCGTTCAACATCGAGAAGGGCCAGAAGGTGGTCTTCCTCAGTCACGACCCACGCGCCATGACCGCCCTCTTCGAGATAATCATGGGCAATCGCGAGGCACAGGGCGGTACTTACAACTGGGGCATCACCATCACGCAGGCTTACCTGCCGCTGGACAACACCGAGTTCTTCCAGTCGGACAAAAATCTGGTCGACTGGCTCATGCAGTATGGTGAGGGCAATGAGGTCTTCATGAAGGGTTATCTCGGTCGCATGCTCTTCTCCGGCGAGGAGGTGCTGAAGAAGGTAAACGTCCTCAGCGGTGGTGAGAAGATGCGCTGCATGATTGCCCGTATGCAACTGCGCAACGCCAACTGCCTCGTACTCGACACGCCCACCAACCACCTCGACCTCGAGAGCATCCAAGCCTTCAACAATAACCTGAAACTCTTCCGGGGCAACATCCTCTTCGCCTCGCATGACCACGAGTTCATCCAGACGGTGGCCAACCGCATCATCGAACTCACGCCCTCGGGCACCATCGACAAACTCATGGAATACGACGACTACATCACCAGCGATGCTATCAAAGAGCTCAAGGCCAAGATGTACGGGGAAGGGTGAAGATTGTCATTGCCATAGACTCTTTTAAAGGCTGCCTCAGCAGTGAGGAAGCCAACCATGCTGCAGCAGACGGAGTGCGAAGCGTCTTACCGAAAGCAGAAGTACGAGAAGTGACCGTAAGCGATGGTGGTGAGGGTTTCGTTAAAGCCTACCACAAGGCTGTGGGGGGGATATGGGTAGAAACCGAAGTCTGCGACCCTCTGATGCGCCCCGTCAAGGCTCACTATCTTTTGAATGGCAACTTAGCCGTTCTCGAAATGGCAGAGGCCAGCGGTCTCTCCCTGCTCAGCCCCGAAGAGCGTAACCCAATGCTGGCCACTACCTACGGCACGGGCCAATTGATAGTCGATGCGATACAGCGCGGAGCCTGCCATATCATCATTGGATTGGGTGGAAGTGCCACCAACGATGCTGGCATGGGTATGCTGCTGGCGCTCACAGACTACTTGCATGAATACCACCTGTCGAATCCGTGTACTCCATCGTTTCCTTATAAGGACATCACATTGCAGCTTCGCCATGTCCACTTCACCATGGCTTCCGACGTACGTATCCCCCTCTATGGGCCCTGTGGAGCCGCTCATGTCTTTGGATCTCAGAAGGGAGCTACTCCTGAAATGATTCGTCTACTGGACGAGCGTGCTCGCCTGTTTGCCGAACGTTCGGCACGTTTTTTAGGTTATGACCACTCTGCTGACGAGGGGGCTGGTGCTGCAGGGGGGGTGGGTTATGCCATGCTACAATACCTCCATGCAGATAATCGCTCAGGTATCGACCTTCTGCTCGATGCCACAGGATTCACAGAACTAGCACACATGGCCGACCTCATCATCACGGGCGAAGGCAGTGCTGACCGCCAAACACTGATGGGAAAACTTCCTATGGGCATCCTGCATCATGCCTCCAACACACCCGTCTGTCTCTTCGCCGGTAGGGTCAGCGACCGCGAAGCCTTACTCAATGCAGGCTTTGCCCATGTGGAGTGTATTAATCCACCCGACATCCCGCTCTCCGTGGCCATGCGCGCCACTGTTGCCCGACAAAATATCCGACAGTCTGTACAACGCCTCACATCGGACGTGTTGGGCGCCAGGTATTGTCCTATGTTATCTTAACTCCTAAATTTCAAACGCACTTGGGTACCATACAGCACATCATCATCGACGACACGCTCCGCAACATCGGCAAGGAGGACTTCTCCGGCTACCTCTGCCACGCCTACTGCCACGCGGGTTTCTGCACCTTCAGCCATCGTGGAAGGGAGCTTCGCTTCCAAGCGGGCGACTGCATGATTATTCCCCGCAGGGGCGACCTGGTGAGCCACCTCGTGGAGAGCCCCGACTTCCGGGTCGATGTCGTCTATGTGACACAGGAGTTCATCGAGATTTCCACCCCTGCCACGAACTACGGCATACGCGGCCACTTCTCACTCTTCGAAAACCCCATCATGCGTCTCACACCCGAGCAGCAACGGATTTGTGCCCTGAACTTCGACTACATCAAGCACCGCCTGGCCCAGACCACCCACCACTTCCACCGCGATGCCATGAAGAATGCCATCGAGTGCATGATACTGGACTTCTTCGACTTCCACGCCCAACTCCACGGTACCGACCGCATCTCTTCACAGAGCCAGCAACTGATGGAGCAGTTCGTGGAGATGCTGGAACAGGGTGACTTCCGCCGGAACCGCGAAATCAGCTACTACGCCGACCGCCTTTGCGTCACGCCCAAATACCTGTCCGAAGTCTCTAAGAAGGTCAGCGGCCTGCCTGCCAACTACTGGATTACGCGCTACACCGCGCTCGACATCAGTCGCCTGCTACGCGACCGTTCGCTCTCCTTCACCGACATCAGCGACATGTTCGGTTTCTCCTCCCTCTCCCACTTCAGCCGCTACGTCCAGAACAACCTCGGAGTCAAGCCCAGCGACTTCCGGGAATAAAGAAAGGGGGATGTAACCCTGGCCACTTTTTAGCACGAATGATACATTTTGGCGACAAGGATTGGAATAGTTTACATTTATTTTGTATCTTTGTCCGCAAATCACTAAAAAGCCCACCCTATGGAAGTCATACAAAGCTTTACTATCGACCACAACCGACTGAAACCAGGCATCTACGCATCGCGCGAAGACCGCGGCTTCACAACCTTCGACCTGCGCATCACGGAACCGAACCAGGAACCGGCCATGGCACCGGCCGCCATGCACAGTCTGGAACACCTGATGGCAACCTGGTTCCGCAACTCGGAAGTCCGGGACGACGTGGTCTATGTCGGCCCCATGGGCTGCCTCACGGGCATGTACATCATCATGAAAGGCTACGGGTCGGCGATGGAACATCGGGAATCCGAAGGCCGGGAATCAAGAGGCTACACCGTGGAGGACATGCGCCAGCTGACTATCCGCTGCCTACGGTGGATACTCACGCAGACAGAGGTTCCTGCCACCCAGCCCGAGACCTGCGGAAACTACCTGCTCCACGACCTGCCCATGTGCCTGTGGGAAAGCCGTCGCTACCTCGACCGACTGGAACACGATTTCCACTCGGAATATACAAAATTACAGGTAACTCTCGACGACGGACGCGTGTTTGCCGATGCGTAAGCAGTACAGTCATCGCGCGTTTGCCGATACGTAAAAATAGTAGGGCTGCGGCATCACATTCTTCGTTTTTGATAAAAAGAACCGCGTTTTGTGTCACCGGAGATTCGGCTAAAGGCCGTACCTTTGCCCATGGAAATCGGAATAAGAATCACATCAAACGAAAAACAGACATGGCAAAGACACTTATCGCGTACTACTCCCGTCGCGGGGAGAACTATGTAAACGGAAGCATCCGTGAGTTGAAACTCGGTAACACCGAAGTCGTGGCCGCCAAAATCCAGGCGCTGCTGCCCGAGGCTGACATGTTCCGGATTGACACGACTTACGAGTACTCCAAGTCGTACATGACCTGCATTGAGGAAGCCAAGCAGGAACTGCACGACCAGGCCCGTCCCGAGGTGAAGGGCCCTCTGGCCAGCATCGACGAGTACGGCACCATCATCCTGGGCTACCCCAACTGGTGGGGTACGATGCCCATGGTGTGCTACACGTTCCTCGAGTCGTATGACTTCACAGGCAAACGCATCATCCCCTTCTGCACCAACGAGGGCTCGGGCATGGGGGCCTCGGAGCGCTTCATCAAGCGCCTCTGTCCCACAGCAGACGTGCTGCCCGGCACACCCATCCACGGTGCCGAAGCCGCAGGTGCAGATGCAGAGGCTCGGCACATCGCAGGACTGGCAAAGTGAACTAGTATCTATTTTTAACCACGAATTTCACGAATTAACAAGTGCAGACGAAAGTTTACTTTCAGTATGCCGAGTGAGAGTAAATTCAACGAAGTTAATTCCACGAATTATGAAGAAATATCTATTCATGGCACTCGCACTGCTGATCAGCGTGGCGTGCAGCGGAAGCAAACAGCAAGAGAACGAAAAGACCGAGGCCAAAGCTGAAGGTAAGAGCATCGTCGTATTCTTCTCCCATGCTGGTGAGAACTACAGCGTAGGCGACATCAAGGTGGGCAACACGAAGATTGTAGCTGACTATATTACAGAACTGACAGGTGCTGACCAATTTGAAATCGTTACGCACAAGTACGACGGCATGGCCTATGGCCCCCTGACCGAACTGGCCAAACAGGAACAACAGCAGGGCGAACTGCCTCCCTACGAGGGCGATATCGACCTCACCCCCTACTCCACCATCTACATCGGCGGCCCCGTCTGGTGGGGAACCTATCCGCAAGTGATGTTCACCTTCTTCCGCGACCACGACCTCTCGGGCAAGACCATCGTACCTTTCACTACCCACGAGGGTTCGGGCTTGGGCCGCTGCGTCCGCGATGTGAAGAAGGCCTACCCCAAGGCTACCGTCCTCGCCGGCTTCGACATCTATGGCCACGACGTGCGCACGGGGAGGAATAAAGTCGAGAAATGGCTAAAGACATTAAAGGATTGACAATATGGCAAAAGACGTATCAGTTCTGATTGGTGCAGGAAGCATCGGACAGGCCATCATTCGCCGCGTGTCGGCAGGTAAACATGTGGTATTGGCAGACTATAGCGTGGAGAACGCCGAGCGGGCTGCCAAGACGTTGGAGGATGCGGGGTTCGAGTGTTCAACGATTAAGTGTGACCTCGGTTCAAAAGAGGACATTCTGCGTCTGGTGACCTTTGCTTCTGGTAAAGGCGAAATCAAGTATATGGTAAATGCTGCAGGCGTGTCGCCGTCGCAGGCTCCCGTTGAGCACATCCTGCAAGTGGATCTTTACGGCACGAGCGTCTTGCTGGAGGAGTTCGGAAAGGTCATCGCCGAGGGTGGCAGTGGCATCATCATCTCGTCGCAGAGCGGCCACCGTCTGCCTGAACTGCCGCAGGAGCAGAACGACGCGCTGGCCACCGCACCCGTCGAAGAGTTGCTGTCACTGCCCTTCATCCGCAAGATTGACGACACCTTAAAAGCCTATCAGTATTCGAAGCGCTGCAATGTGCTCCGCGTGATGTACGAGGCTACCCGTTGGGGCCGTCGCGGTGCCACCATCAACAGCATTTCTCCCGGCATCATCATCACTCCGCTGGCCAACGACGAACTGCACGGCCCGCGCAAGGACGGCTATCTGAAGATGATTGAGGGCATGCCCGCCCGTCGTGCCGGAACACCTGACGAGGTGGGCGACCTGGCTGAGTTCCTCATGTCTTCCCGTGGCCGCTTCATCTCGGGTGCCGACCTGCTCATCGACGGCGGATGCACCGCCTCGTACTGGTACGGCGATTTGCAATATCTCAAGGCAACACACTAATTCACAATTTCACTAAATCCTCTATACTATGAAAGTACTATTGATTAACGGAAGTCCACACGCCCACGGCTGCACGCAGACAGCGCTGGAGGTGGTGGCAGGAGAGTTGGAACGGAACGGCGTGGAGACCGAGATTCTGCATGTCGGCCACAAGGACATTCACGGCTGTATCGGCTGCTACAAGTGCAAGGAACTGGGCCGCTGCGTCTTCGACAAGGACCTCGTGAACGAGACGGCACGGAAGTTTGAGGAGGCAGACGGACTGGTCGTCGGTGCCCCCGTCTACTACGCCGGCCCAGCCGCCACGGTGACGGCCTTTCTCGACCGTCTGTTCTTCTCTACACCCTTCTCCAAGCGCATGAAGGTGGGTGCTGCCGTGGCCTCCGCCCGTCGTGCCGGCACCATTGCCACGCTCGACCGCCTAAACAAGTATTTCACCATCTGCGAAATGCCCGTCGTGTCGAGCCGCTACTGGAACGAGGTACACGGAGCCACCGCCGAAGACGTTCTACAGGATGAAGAAGGTATGCAGGTTATGCGTGTGCTGGGTCGCAATATGGCTTTCCTTGTCCGCGCCATCGCCAACGAGCGCGAGCGCAGCGGACTGCCCGAGCAGGAGCCCGAGACGCTGTACACCAATTTTATCCGATAGCGTCGTGACCGACCGTGAGCAGATAGCCGAGCAGTACCACTGCATGTACCGCGCCATGGTGGAAAAGGACAGTGCGACGCTCGATGCCGTCCATGCCTCGGAGTTCGTGCTCGTCCACATGACGGGGATGCACCAGCCGAAGTCGGTCTATATCCAGTCCATCCTAAACGGCACGCTCAACTACTATTCTGCCGCGCACGAACAGTTGGACATCCACATCGACGGCGACCACGCCACCCTCGTAGGCTGCAGCCGTGTAGAGGCCGCCGTCTTTGGCGGTGGTCGGCACACGTGGTCCTTGCAACTCCGCTTCCGCCTCGTCCGTCGCAACGGCCAGTGGCTCTTCACTGAAGCGCAGGCCTCAACGTATTAAACAAAGCGTCCGTGTCACAAAAGAATGACACGGACGCTTTGTTTTTACAATCCTTTTACCCTTTGAGTGTCCCTGTTTTACGGATTTTTTCCTTCAGAATCTCCTCCATCCTCGGACGGAAGTCGTTATCCCAGCGCGCTCTTCAGAAACTCGCGCATCAGTCGGGCAATCTCCGTGTGGTGGCTTTCCAGCGCGAAGTGGCCGCTGGGTACGAAGTGAATCTCGGCATTGGGCAGGTCACGCTTGAAGGCCTCGGCTCCGGCGGGGATGAACGACGGGTCGTTCTCGCCCCAGACGGCGAGCAACGGGGGTTGATTGTCGCGCAGGTACTTCTGGAACTCTGGATAGAGGGCCACATTTGAGCGGTAGTCGAGAATGAGGTCGTTCTGCATCTCGGCGCGGCCGGGCAGGTTGACGTAGTAGAAGTCGAGCGAATAGCCGTCGGGGCCGACCGAGCCTTCGGGCGTGCCGAAGGTGTACTGGCCGATGATGGTCTCAAGGGCAAAGGCCGACGAGAACTGCTGGCGAAGTTCGGGCGTGGGGTTCGTCCAATAAGCCTTGCGAGCCTCCCACTTCTTGCCCAAGCCTTCCTCGTACATATTGCCATTCTGCGACACGATGGCCGTGATGCGCTCTGGGTGCCACATGGCCAAGCGGTAGCCGATGGGAGCGCCATAGTCGAACACGTACATGGCGAACTTCGTCAGTCCGACGGCCTCGGTAAACTTATCGCCTATCTTTGCCAGATGGTCGAAGGAGTAGGTGAAGTGTTCGCGGTCGGGGCTTTCCGTCTGTCCGAACGAGGGGAAGTCAGGGGCAATCAGATGATACTCGTCAGCCAGTTCGGGCATCAGTTCGCGGAACATATGGCTGCTGCTGGGGAAACCATGCAGCAGCAATACGGCGGGTTTGTCCTTAGCGCCGGCCTCGCGGTAGAAGACGTTGCAGTCTTCGACTTGGATTTTGTGATACGTTATCATATTGCTTGTCGTTTTGTTTTGAGCCATCGCCGTAAGTGCCAACACGATGGTTGCAAGAATGGTCAGTATTCTATTCATATTCAGAAATTCTTGCTTTTGGCAAGCGACTTATGTCGGTTACCGATTAATCTGTTTCGCTTATCAGGCGCAAAGGTAGTGAAATTTTCGCAGATTATCGCCACTACTCCCTGAATACTGCGAAAATTATCAGTATTCCGTCGTTTGACGGCTTCGCGGAATCATTGTAACTTTGCTGTCGCAATGTAAATGCCGAGTCACGACTCCTGCTACCGCACGCCCGGCCACCAGTGCATTTTTAACCTTCGGGCGCAGAAATCTCAAAAATAATGTGTATCTTTGTCCCCACAAAATAAAAACAAATACTTTTATGGAAAAGAAAATCAAAGCCATGTTCTTCAATGGCAGTCCGCGAAAGAACAAAAATACCGCTGACATGCTCCAGAGCGCCATGCGCGGAGCCGAGGCAGCAGGGGCTGAAACCGAACTCGTCCACCTCTACGACATCGACTTCAAGGGGTGCAAGAGTTGTTTTGCCTGCAAACTGAAAAACTCTAAGTGCAACGGCGTGTGTGCCATCAAGGATGACCTGCGCCCCGTGCTGGAGCGTGCCCGGCAGGCCGATGTCATCGTGCTCGGCTCACCCGTCTATTACAGTTATCCCACGGGTGTCATGCGCGCCTTCATGGAGCGTCTGATGTTCCCCATCGGCACGTATCTTTACGAAAGGGAAGAAGGGGGCGATGGTCATGCAGGTCGCCACATCACCCTCCGCGACAAGGTTATTCCCACGGCCATGATTCTCACGATGAACTGCCCTGAGGACTATATGAAAGTGATTGGCTATCCTGCCATCCTCGACGAGAACGCCAAGGTGATGGAGGACATCTTCGGTTACTCGGAGACGCTGTATGTCTGCAACACCTACCAGTTCAACGACTACTCCCGCTACGACTTCAACCTGTTCTCAGAAGAGGACAAGCGGAAATATCGCGATGAGCACTACGACATAGACTTGAAAAACGCCTACGCACTGGGCAAGCGGCTGGTGGAGAAGATATAAAATCGGGACGGTTCTGTCGATTCCCCAAAAGCCGAACGCTTCGACGACCATGCAGATGTGAAGAGTATCATCGCTTTTCCGCAAAAATGGTAAAAGAATCCGCAAATCGTGTAATAGCGGTTTGCGGATTGTTTCGTATCTTTGCACCAGATTCAAGATACAGAAAGATACAGAATTAACATAAAGGTATTATGCAGAACTTTGATTACAGAACCCCGACCCGACTCATCTTCGGACGTGAGTCGATTGTGAAATTGCCCGAGGTGATGCGCCCCCTCGGCAAGCGTGTGTTGCTGACCTACGGTGGCGGCAGCATCAAGAAGGCTCCGGTTGAGCGAGAGCAGAGTGATGCTTGCATCAACTCTGCCGAGCGTAAGGAGGCTCGACCGAAGGTCAAATTGAGTCTCTATGGCCGCGTGAAGGAACTCCTGAAGGACTTCGAGATTACGGAACTCCCCGGCATCCAGCCCAACCCGAAGTATGACCCTAGCGTGCTGGACGGCGTACGCCTGTGCAAGGAGAACAATATTGACGTGATTCTGGCCGTAGGCGGCGGCTCGGTGCTCGACTGCTCGAAGGCCATCGCTGCCGGTGCTTGCTACGACGGCGAGCCTTGGGACCTCATCACGTATAAGGTGAAGGCACAGAAGGCCCTGCCCATCGTGGATATCATCACCCTTGCTGCCACGGGCTCTGAGTTCGACCCGGGAGGTGTCATCTCGCGCACCGAGACCAACGACAAGGTGGGCTACGTCGACCCGCTGCTCTATCCCGTATGCTCCATCCTAGACCCCGTCTATACGTTCACGGTATCGAAGAAACAAACCGCTGCCGGCATTGCCGATGCCATGAACCACACCATCGAGCAATACTTCGCTGAGGACACGACGCTGTTGAACGACGGTTTCTGCGAGTCGATGCTGCGCTCGCTGATGGTGAACGGTCGCAAGTGCCTGGAGAACCCCGAGGACTACACCGCCCGTGCCGAGATGATGCTCTGCTGCACCTACGGCTGCAACCGCATCCTGTCGCTCGGCAACAGCCCCTCTGGTTGGCCCTGCCACGGCATCGAACACGCCCTCTCGGCCTACTACGACATAACCCACGGCGAGGGCCTGGCCATCATCACGCCGCGCTGGATGAAGCATATCCTGAGCGAAAAGACCATTGACCGCTTCGTGAAGTATGGCATCAACGTCTTCGGCATCGACAGTTCGCTGCCCAAGCAGGAGATAGCCGAACGCTCCATCGACGAGACCTACCGCTTCTTCGAGAGCATTGGCATCCCCATGCATCTGCGTGAGGTGGGCATTGATGACAGCCGATTGGACGAGATGGCCCGTCACATCGCCGAAAACGAAGGACTGGAGCACGCCTACGCGCCCCTAATGGAGCAAAATATCAAGGAAATCCTTGTGGCCAGTCTGTAAGGGAACACTTTCTATGCTGAATAATGAAAAAGTATCTAACCGCCCTGCTGGCAGCCCTGCTGCTGGCGGGACAAACGAAAGGAGAACAGTCTATGAATGACAGGCAAAGAACGCTGGTGACCATTGGTGCACTGGCAGGCAAGGGAGACATTGACAAACTGAAGACGGCTCTGCACGACGGAATGGACGGCGGCATGACGGTAAGCGAATTGAAGGAGGCCCTGTCGCAGGTGTATGCCTACGCTGGTTTCCCCCGCAGTCTGAATGCGTTGGGTGCCTTACAACAGGTCATTAAGGAACGCGAAGCCGACGGCAGGCGTGTGGAGCCCGGCAAGGAAGCCGACCCGTTGCCCGAGGACTACGATGCCCTGCAACAGGGTACGGAAGTGCAAACGCAGGTGACGGGCGTGCCTTTCACCTATGCCTTTGCTCCGCAGACCGACTATTACCTGAAAGCGCACCTCTTCGGCGACATCTTTGCCCGCAACAACCTCTCCCACGCCGACCGCGAATTGGTGACGGTGGGCATCATCTCCGCCCTGCCCGGTTGCGAAGCGCAGTTGCAGGCTCACCTGCGCGGTGCCCGCAACATGGGCAACAGCGGCGAGGTGGTGGAGAAGGCTCTGCGGCTGGCCCTCGAGGTCGGTGGAGTGACATGGCCCAAAGGCGAGCCCAACACTGCTTTCGCCCAGTACTTCACGGGCAATAGTTACCTCGCCGTGCTCGACAAGAGCGGACTCTGCAACGTCACCTTCGAGCCCGGTTGCCGCAACAACTGGCACATCCACCACGGAGCCGTACAGGTACTCATCTGCGTCTCTGGCCGTGGCTGGTATCAGGAGTGGGGCAAGGAGCCCGTGGAACTGCGCCCCGGCATGACCATCGCTGTGCCCGAGGGCGTGAAACACTGGCACGGTGCTCAGCGCGACTCGTGGATGCAGCACCTCACCTACCACGCCGATGTGAAGGAAGGTGCAAGTAACGACTGGTTGGAACCCGTGAGCGACGAGGCGTACGACAAACTAACGAATTACTAAATAACAGGTAATATGGAAAACATCAAATTAAGCAACGGTTTGGATATGCCCCTGCTGGGCTACGGCGTATTCCAGGTGCCGCCACAGGAGGCAGAACGGTGTGTCAGCGATGCACTCTCGGTAGGCTATCGGCTCATTGACACGGCACAGGCCTACTACAACGAAGAAGGCGTTGGGCAGGCTATCACCAAGAGCGGCATTCGGCGCGAAGACATCTTCCTCGTAACCAAAATATGGGTATCGAACAATGGTGAAGAGAAGGCTGCCAAGAGCATAGACGAGAGCCTGCGCAAGTTGCAGACCGACTACATCGACCTGATGCTCATCCATCAGGCCTACGGCGACGTGTTCGGCACATGGCGGGCCATGGAGAAAGCCTATCGCGACGGCAAGGTGCGTGCCATCGGTGTCTCGAACTTCCAGGCCGCCCGCTTCTTCGACTTTGCCCACTATGTCGATGTAAAGCCTATGGTGAATCAGTTGCAGTGCAACGTCCTGATTCAGCAGACAGGCATCCCCCCCCTGCTGGCAGAGACCGACACCCGAATGATGGCCTGGGGGCCGCTCGGCGGACAAGGTGTCGATGGCATTGTGAAGAGTGAAGTGCTCGGCAACATTGGTACGCGTTACGGCAAAAGCGCTGCACAGATTGCCCTCCGTTGGCTCACTCAGCGCGGCATCGTGGCTATCCCCAAGTCGAGCCACAAGGAGCGCATGGCGCAGAATTTCGACATCTTCGACTTCACGCTGAACGCCGACGAGATGGCACAAATCACTACCCTCAACCAGCACGACACGGGCACCATCAACTTCAACGACCCGCAATTCGTGAAATATTTGATAGAAACATATGGTTAAACAGCGCAAAGTCATACTTTCATAAAGTATGCCGAGCGTAAACATATTCTATGAATCATCTCCTGTAATCCAAAATATCTATAGAACTGCTAAGCCCGTCAGATTGGCGACAAACAGGAAAACATTGTACGGAGCACCCTATTTGGCAAGTTTTTTGTAGCTCGTCATTCAGTGAAAATAACATGAAACTATGGATAAAGAAGAAAAGATTGTAAACACCGACAACACAGAAAGTACGGTAAATACTGAATGCACGGAGCATGCAGACGACAAAGCCACGAAGGCCAATGAGAACACTGGTGCTACCGAAAACACGGAAGACGCGCCAAAGGAGGAAACCCTCGAGGATAAGCTGACACTAGCCGAGGCGCGCATTGCGGAACTGGAGAAGGAACGGCTGTACAAGCAGGCGGAGTTCGACAACTATCGCAAGCGCATCATCAAGGAGAAGGCCGACCTCATCCTGAACGGCGGCCGGAAGGTGCTGGAGGCCATGCTACCCGTCATCGACGACCTGGAGCGCGCCCTGCAACACATGGAGAAGGCCGAGGACGTGGAGGCTGTGCGCGAGGGTGTCGACCTCATCTACAAGAAGTTCCTGAAGGTGATGGAGGCACAGGGCGTGACACAGATGGACACAAAGGATGCCGACTTCAACACCGACTTCCACGAGGCCGTCACGCAGTTCCCTGCCCCCACGGACGAACTGAAGGGCAAGGTCATCGACTGCACAGAGAAGGGATACATGCTCAACGACACCGTATTGAGGTACGCAAAGGTTGTTGTGGGAATCTAAACATAAATTGAAAATTGAAAATTGAAAGTTCTCGCACGGCGAGCGACCAAAGGTCGAGCGGAAAGTTAGCCTTCGGCGAGACGGAGAGACTAAACAACAATTTTCCTGTATAACGATAATGGCGTAGCCAAAACTTTCAATTTTCAATTTTCAACTTTCAACTAATAGAATTATGGCAAAGCGAGATTACTACGAGGTGCTTGGCGTTCAGAAGAACGCGACACCACAGGAGATAAAGGCCGCCTACAAGAAAATGGCCATCAAGTACCACCCTGACCGCAATCCCGGCAACAAGGAGGCCGAGGAGAAGTTCAAGGAGGCTGCCGAGGCCTACGACGTGCTGCACGACGAGCAGAAGCGTGCCCGCTACGACCAGTTCGGTCACGAAGGACTGAACGGCATGGGCGGCGGTTTCTCGGGCGGAAGCATGAACATGGACGATATATTCTCGATGTTCGGCGACATCTTTGGCGGACGCATGGGGGGAGGATTCGGCTTCAGTGGTTTCAGTGGATTTGGCGGTGGCAGTGCCGGACAACAGGTATACCGGGGTAGCGACTTGCGACTAAAAGTGAGTCTGACACTGAACGAAGTGGCTACAGGCGTAACAAAGAAATTCAAAGTACGCAAGAACATCACCTGCAATCACTGCCATGGTTCTGGTTCTGAAGACGGGCAAACGCAGACGTGTCCCACATGTGGCGGCAAGGGCTACACGGTGCGCACTGTAAATTCAATGTTTGGCCGGATGCAGACGCAACAAGCCTGCCCCACCTGTGGTGGTGAGGGGCATACCATAAAGAATAAATGCACGAAGTGCCACGGTGAGGGTGTCGTAACTGGAGAAGAAGTGGTAGAAGTGAAAATACCTGCCGGCGTGGCCGACGGAATGGTGGTGACAGTCCCAAGCAAGGGGAATGCAGGCAAGCATAACGGGGTGTCCGGCGACATCCAAGTCTTCATCGAAGTGCAGTCCCACAAAGAATTCGTACGCGAGGAGCAGAACCTCGTCTACAACCTACTGCTCGACGTGCCCACGGCCACGCTGGGCGGCACGGTGGAGATTCCCACGCTCGACGGCAAGGCACGCATCAAGATTGAACCCGGCACGCAACCCGGCAAGGTGGTTCGCCTGCGCGGAAAGGGCCTGCCTGCTGTGCAAGGCTACGGCTACGGAGTGGGCGACCTCATCGTACACATCAGCGTCTACATCCCCGAGACGCTCTCGCGCGACGAGAAGCAGGCGATGGAACGCTTCGCACAGAGCGACAACTTCCGGCCCTCGGATTCGTGCCGCTCAAAGATTTTCGAGAAGTTCAAGGCAATGTTCAATTGATACAAGGAGTTAAAGGGGAGTTAAAAGGAAGTTAATGGCCTGCGGCCAAAAAGTTAAAGGGACTTAACTTCCATTCGTTATGAATTACCAGGAAACTATAGATTACCTCTTTAATGTCGCCCCGTTGTTTCAGAACATCGGGGCGGGTGCATATAAAGAGGGTTTAGAAAATACACGTCTGCTTGACGAGCATTTTGGCCATCCTCACAAAGCATACAAGACCATCCACGTAGCGGGTACGAATGGAAAAGGTAGCGTCAGCCATACATTGGCAGCCATACTCCAAGCGGCAGGATTCCGCGTGGGCTTGTACACTAGTCCACATCTAGTGGACTTCCGCGAACGCATCCGTGTCAATGGGAAAATGATACCTGAGCAACGTGTCATCGATTTTGTGACTGACGAACGTTCGTTCTTTGAGCCTCTCCATCCCTCCTTCTTCGAACTCACTACAGCCTTGGCTTTTCAGTATTTTATGGAACAAGAAGTGGACATTGCCGTAATTGAGGTAGGTCTGGGCGGACGACTCGACTGCACAAACATCATCACGCCGCTCGTTTCCATCATCACCAACATCAGTTTCGACCACACACAGTTCTTAGGCGACACTTTAGATAAAATTGCGAATGAAAAGGCAGGCATAATCAAACCGAATGTACCCGTAATCATAGGTGAGACAAACGGTAACAGCACTATCCATCAGGTATTCCTAAACAAAGCCCAAGCAATGGATGCTGAGATTATATTTGCCGACGAAGGGGATGAAATCACAAATGCACGGTTAGAAAACGACAGATGGTATTACGAAACGCGCCACTTCGGTTGTTTCGAAGCCGAACTCGGCGGACTCTGCCAAAAGAGGAATACTGCAACAATATTAGCGGCAGTGCAGCAATTGACAATTAAGCCCGCAGCGATCCATGAGGGCTTTGCACGAGTCTGCGAATTGACTGGGCTCATGGGACGCTGGCAAAAGTTGAGAAGCAATCCGACCGTCATTTGCGACACGGGACACAACGTCGGAGGACTACAATATATTGCAAAGCAATTAACCCCCTCCGACTCCACCATAAAGGAGAGAAAATCCATCATCATGGGTGAATCCTCCCTCACGGCGGGACATAAGGGGGCTCTTAGAATGGTTATCGGTATGGTGGCAGACAAGGACGTACGCGGTTCGCTTTCCTTGTTCCCACGCCAAGGCACATACTATTTTACACAAGCCTCTGTGAAACGTGCCATGCCAGCTCAGGAGATTGCCTCTTTGGGACAGGAACTGGGACTACCATGCCGTGCCGACCTTGAGGGCAACCCCATCACCTACTCCACCGTGGGGGAAGCTTACCATGCAGCACTTGCTGATGCACGTCCCCAAGACTTCATTTTCGTGGGCGGTTCGTCCTTCATTGTGGCCGATCTGCTGAAGAGTTTACAAGAAAAAGCCTGAAGTGCGAACGTCACTTCAGGCTTTCTATAATTTGTGACAAGATATTACCCTCTGGCTTCCGAAAGAATTTATCCATCTTCTTTATTAGCCCATCAATCGCAAAAACGACGACACTGTCACCAGGCTGAATGACGGTACTACCATTGATGGGAATACCGACCTTGTCACGAATCAAGCCACCCAACGAGACGCCTTCCGGAATATGCAGATTGCGAATGGGCTGCTGCGTGATGAGCGACCCCTCCAGAGCCACGAACTCGGCCACATCGGCATTGGCGATGGTCAGACTCTTGACCGTGGTCACGTCGGCATCTAGCATCATCTGATAGATGTGACTGGCCGCAATGGCCTTTTTGTTGATGATAGTACCGATGTCCAGTTTCTCTGCCATGTCCACATAGTCCATATTTTCGACCAGAGCCACCGTCTTGCGCACGCCCAGACGCTTGGCTGCCAGACAGGCCAGGATGTTGGTCTCGGTTCCTGGTGTCAGGGCAGCAAAAGCCTCGCACTTGCGTATACCCTCGTCCACCAGTGTCCCGGTGTCACGTCCATCCCCGTGGATGACCACGATATCGTCGTTCTCCAACAATTCATTCAATTGCAGGCATCGTTCCTCACTTTGCTCCACAATGCGCATGGACAACCAGTCTGGCTTCTTGTGGGCCAGTTGCACGGAAATGCGTCCTCCGCCCATGACCATGACGCGCTTGACATCGGGATAGTCCATTTTGCCCACCAAATCGCGGATGAGCGCCGTATGCTTCAGCGTCGTAACGAAATAGGCAATGTCACCCAGCTGCAGTTCTGCGTTACCCCCGGGAATGATGGTCTGCTCACCACGCTTGATGACAACAATGTGATAGGGCGAATCTGGGGGACAGAGCACGCGCAGGGGCTGGCCAAGAATGACATGGGCCGACTCACGCAATTTGATGCCCATCATGATGAGCGCTCCGCCGTGTATCTCCCAGTACTGACGTACCCAGGAGTGCTTAAGTCCCTCCAAAATCTCGTTGGCAGCCAGCACTTCGGGATAGATGAGTGAGTCGATGCCCATCCGCTTGAACATCTCCTGATACTGCGGTTGCACATACTCAGCATTGTCCACCCGGGCCACAGTTTTGCGGGCTCCAAGCGTGTGGGCTAACATACAGCAGGTAATGTTACGTGCCTCATCGGGGGTGACGGCAATGAAGAGGTCGGCGTGTTGCACGCCGGCCTCTCTCATGCTATTGATGCTACTGGCTGATGCATTGATGGTCATCAAGTCATAGTTACCCGAATCGTTGAGTCCTTCGGTCTTTTCCTGACTTTCGTCGATGACCACTATGTCGTGTTCGTCACGCGACAGCAGTTGTGCCAAATGTACGCCTACGGCTCCCGCACCTGCGATGATGATTTTCATGTGTCAGTTTCTTAGTTCCTTATATATTACTAATCCTCCCCTTCGGACAGTGGACGGTGGCCCGACGTACACTCCACGATGGCCTGGCGTATGCCGTCACGGTCTATTCCCACAATCTTATACAGTTCCCTTGGTGTGCCATGTTCCACAAATCTGTCAGGCAACCCCAAACGCACGACATTGGGATGGCAATCGTGGTCGGCCATGTACTCCAGTACGGCAGAACCCAGCCCACCAGAGACTACACCATCCTCCACTGTAATAATGTGCCGACAGTGAGCCACTTCGGCCAGGATATCCCAGTCTATCGGCTTCAAGAAGCGCATGTCGTAGTGGGCTATGCGCAGGCCCGTCGCCTTCTCGGCATCTAATATGGCCTGGGTGGCCACATTGCCGATGGGCCCCAGCGTGAGGACTGCCACACAGCCGTCGCCATCCCTCAGTTTCTGTCCTTGCCCGACAGGTATGGCCTCCAATGGGCAACGCCAGTCAGCACAGACGCCACGCCCACGCGGATAGCGAATGACGAAAGCCCCCTGGCCAGGCTGTTGGGCCGTGAACATTAGCCGACGCAGTTCGCGTTCGTTCAGCGGAGAGGCTATGGTCAGGCCCGGTATGGGGCGGAGAAAGGCAAGATCGAAAGCCCCGTGATGTGTGGGGCCGTCCTCTCCCACCAGGCCGGCGCGGTCGAGACAGAGCACGACGGGCAGACCGCTGATGGCTACGTCGTGTATGATATTGTCATAAGCCCGCTGGGTAAAGGATGAATAAATATTGCAGAAGGGCTGAAGTCCGTCTCGTGCCATGCCGGCGGAGAAAGTGACAGCATGCCCCTCGGCTATGCCAACGTCGAAGGCGCGGTCTGGCATCTCACGCATCATCAAATTCAGACTGCAGCCAGTGGGCATGGCCGGCGTGACACCCACGATACGCGGATTCTGCCGGGCCAGTTCCAGCATGGTCAGGCCGAAGACGTCTTGGAACTTAGGCGGCACGTCCCCCTCAGCCTTGGTCTCCAGTATCTCTCCCGTCTCGGGGTCAAACTTCCCTGGCGCATGCCATACAGTGGCATCACGCTCTGCCGGTTCGAAGCCTTTCCCTTTCACCGTATGTATGTGCAGCATCTTCGGCCCCTCCATGTCCTTGATGCGCTGCAACGTCTGCACCAGTCCGATGACATTGTGCCCGTCCTCGGGACCGAAGTATCGGATGTCCAGTCCCTCGAAGAGGTTGTGCTGGTTGGTGAGCAACGACTTCACTGCATTGTTGAAGCGCAGGACGCGCCCTTTGCAATCGTCGTTCAGCCATCCCCAGCGATAGAGCATCTTGGCCACTTTGTAGCGCACTTTATTATAGGTGGAACTAGTATGCAGTTTATGCAAATAATGGCCCATGCCACCGACGCTGCGGTCGATGCTCATATCGTTGTCGTTCAGGATGATGAGCATATCGTTGGGGATGCAGGAGACATTGTTCACGCCCTCAAAGGCCAGCCCCCCCGTCATGCTGCCGTCACCGATGACGGCCACCACCTTGCGCCGTAGGCCTTGCCTGCGGGCCGCCACGGCCATGCCTAGTGCCACGGAGATGCTGTTCGAGGCATGACCGCAGGTACAAGTATCGTAGGGACTTTCTTCGGGCGAAGGGAAGGGGCGCAGACCGTGGAGCTTACGGTTCGTGGCAAACTGCTCACGGCGTCCGGTCAGTATCTTGTGACCGTAGGCTTGGTGCCCCACGTCCCAGACGATGCGGTCGTCGGGAGTGTCGAATACGTAGTGCAGAGCCACCGTCAGTTCCACCACGCCTAGGCTGGAGGCAAAGTGGCCGGGGTTGTCGGCTAGTTCGTGGATGATGCAGTTGCGCAGTTCCTTGCAGACTTCTGGCAACTGAGTTATGTCCAACTGCCGTAAATCGGCAGGGTATTGTATGCGTTCGAGCAGATTCATCGCGCAAAGTTACGAAAAATCGAGAGCAGAACGAAATAAATTCATCTATTTCTTATGCCGAAGTGGGTAACTTCGCCTATTTAACTTCGTCCATTTATCGGCAGAGTTACGAAAAGTCGGGCGAAAAGCCTGACAGATTTGCGGCTCTCGCCAAGAGGACAATCAGAGGACCCGTAGGGGACGCTCTTGTGGGTCAATTGTCCGTCAAGGCCGACTCGCCCGAGTCTGGGCTTCGTCCCGTACGGGTTTCGCTTGACGGACAATTGACCCACAAGCAAAGCCTGTAGGGGCCATTCCCCCTTTGATTAGAAAAACTTCACCACATTTTCCCTATAAAGCCTTGCAAGGTTGAAAAGTTTTCTATAAATTTGTAGGCAGAAGTATTAACTTTAACTCTAAACAGCTATGACACCACAACATCTTTCGGGCCTGAAGCGCGAAGACTTTCAGGCTGTGGTACAGGGCAAAGAGACTGACCTGTTCACCTTAGTAAATAATAATGGTATGGAAGTGGACATCACCAACTACGGTGGTGCTCTCGTGTCTATAATGGTGCCCGACCGCGACGGCAACGTCGGCAACGTCATCCAGGGACACGACAACATCAAGGACGTCATCGAGAGCCCGGAGCCCTTCCTTTCCACCCTCATCGGCCGCTACGGCAACCGCATCTGCAAGGGCCGCTTCACGATGAACGGCAAGGAGTACACCCTGGCCATCAACAACGGCCCCAACTCGCTCCACGGAGGCCCCACGGGTGCCCATGCACGCGTATGGGACGCCGAGCAGGTGAACGAGCGCGAACTCGTCCTGCGCTATACCTTTGCCTATTATGAGGAAGGCTTCCCCGGCGAAGTGAAGATGACGGTGCGCTATTCGCTGACCGACGACAACGAACTGGTCATCGACTACCGCGGCGTGACGAACAAGAAGACCATCGTGAACATGACCTCGCACGGCTACTTCTCGCTCTCCGGCATCCAGAACCCCACGCCCGAGGCCACGAACGTAGTCCTGCGCATCAATGCCGACTTCTACGTGCCCATCGACGACACCTCCATCCCCACGGGTGAAATCCTCCGCGTGGACGGCACCCCCTTCGACTTCCGCACCCC
Source organism: Bacteroidaceae bacterium (assembly GCA_017464345.1). Lineage (GTDB taxonomy): Bacteria > Bacteroidota > Bacteroidia > Bacteroidales > Bacteroidaceae > Physcousia. Next base: position 61,777 of record JAFUAH010000015.1, on the reverse strand, counting down.
GAAGCCCGTCGGCCAGGACATCGACGCCGACGACGAGCAGATTCGCAACGGCGCCGGCTACGACCACTGCTTCGTGCTGAACAAGAAGGAGCCCGGCGAACTCTCCCTGGCTGCCGAAATGACGGAACCCGTCAGCGGTCGTACCATGGAGGTGTGGACAACGGAGCCCGGCGTGCAGTTCTACAGCGACAACTGGGCCACGGGCTACGCCCTCCAGCACGGTTGCACGGCCCCCCGCCGCTCTGCCCTCTGCTTCGAGGCTCAGCACTTCCCCGACTCGCCCAACCGCCCGTACTTCCCCTCGGTCGTTCTGAAGCCCGGCGAAGTGTACACACAAAAGACCGTTTATAAGTTCGGCACAGACAAGTGATATTTTTAACTACGAATTACACGAATTTCACGAATTATTTATCAGTTTCACTGATTTAGTGGCACGGAAACATAAATTCGTTCAATTCGTGTAATTCGTAGTAAAACAAAACTAATAATCAAGTAATTAAATAGTATATTATGAAGCAAGAAAAAACTCAATGGGGGGCCATCATCGTGATGATTGCCCTGTTTGCCATGATTGCCTTCGTGACGAACCTCTGTTCGCCCATGGGCGTCATTGTAAAAAATCAGTTCGGCACCACGAACTTCATGGCCATGATTGGCAACTATGGCAACTTCATGGCCTATCTGGTCATGGGCTTCCCTGCCGGCATGATGATTCAGAAGTGGGGCTACAAGACCACTGCCCTCATCGGCCTCTTGGTTGGCATTACCGGTATTATCGTCCAGTGGCTCTCCGGTTGGGGCGGTATGGCCGTCTACCTGTGCGGCGCACTCATCTCGGGTTGCTGCATGTGCATCCTGAACACCGTCGTCAACCCCATGCTGAACCTCCTCGGAGGCGGTGGCAACAAGGGTAACCAGCTCATCCAGACGGGTGGCGTGTTCAACTCCACCGCCGCCGTGGCCGTCTACATCATCATGGGTGCCCTCATCGGCGATGCCGCCAAGGCAAAGATTAGCGACGCCACTCCGGCCCTGATGATTGCCCTGGCCATCTTCGTTGTGGCCTTCATCGTCATCTTCTTCACCAAAATCGAAGAGCCCCAAAAGGCCGTTGAGGTCAAGTCGGGCGAGAAAGACCCCCACTCGGCCTTCTCCTTCCGCCACTTCAACCTCGGCATCCTGGCCATCGGCCTGTACGGCGGTGTTGAGATGGGCATTCCCGGCTACATACTCCAGTACCTGACAGCCGCAGAAGATGCAGCCACTCCCGGCCTTGCCATGGACGCCGGCTATGTGGGCACACTGGCCAGCATCTACTTCCTGTTCATGCTCATCGGTCGTTTCGTCGGCGCCAGCGTGGGCGGCAAAGTCAGCACCAAGGCCATGATGACCTTCGTCAGTGCCTCGGCCATCGTGCTGCTCCTGCTGGGCATCTACCTGCCTCAGACGGTTGCAGTCAGCGTTCCCGGTATCGACTACACCAACATGAAACTCATCTGGGGCAACATCCCCGTGGGCATCTTCTGCTTCCTGCTCGTAGGCCTCTGCGCCAGCGTCATGTGGGGTGGCATCTTCAACCTCGCCACCGAGGGCCTCGGCAAGTACACCGCCATCGCTTCCGGTGCCTTCATGACCATGGTTTGCGGCTTCGCCATCATGGTGGGCATCCAGGGTCTCGTGGCCGACTGGACAGGCTCGTACCTCACCTCCTACTGGGTACCCCTGCTCTGCGCCGCCTACATCCTGTACTATGCTCTCTGGGGCTCGAAGAACGTGAATACGGATATTCCAGTAGAATAAAATTGAAAATTGAAAGTTGAAAGTTGAAAGTTAGCCTACGGCTATGCTGTCATCTTTCGGCTTTCAGTTTCAGCAAAGAACGAAAGAACTAAATACATTATAAACCATTGAATGTTGAAACGCGAAGCCAAAAACTTTCAACTTTCAACTTTCAACTTTCAACTTAAAAACTATGAAATTAACAATCGAAGATGTTCGGAGTCGCTTTATCAAGCACTTCGACGGAAGCACAGGAAATGTGTATGCTTCTCCTGGCCGTATCAACCTCATCGGTGAGCACACCGACTACAACAACGGTTACGTATTCCCCGGCGCCGTTGAGCAGGGCATGATTGCCGAACTCAAGGCCAACGGCACCCGCAACGTGCGTGCCTACTCCATCGACCTAAAGGACAAGGTGGAGTTCTCGCTCGACGACGAGAAGGGACCTAACGCAACATGGGCTCGCTACATCTACGGTGTTTGCCGCGAGATGATGGCACTGGGCGTTCCCGTACAAGGCTTCAACACCGCCTTCGCTGGCGACGTACCCCTTGGTGCTGGTATGAGTTCCAGCGCTGCTCTGGAGAGCACCTTTGCCTTCGCCCTGAACGACATGTTCGGCGACAATAAGATTGACCGCATGGAACTGGCCAAGGTGGGTCAGCGCACCGAGCACAAATACATCGGCTGCAACTGCGGCATCATGGACCAGGCCATCTCCTGCCTCGGCAAGGCCGGTCACCTCATGCGCATGGATTGCCGTTCGGGCGAAATCGCCTACTTCCCCTGGGAGCCCAAGGGCTACAAGTTGATGCTCGTGAACAGTTGTGTTAAGCACGAACTGGCAGGTTCTCCCTACAACGAGCGCCGTCTGCAGTGCGAGCACGTGGCTGAGATTATCAAGAAGCACCACCCCGAGGTGGACACCCTGCGCGACGCCAACATGGAGATGCTGGACGAGGTGAAGGGCGAAATTAGCGAGGTTGAGTACAAGCGCGCCCGCTACGTCATCGGCGAAATCGACCGTGTGCTGGCCGTCTGCGACGCACTGGAGAAGGGCGACTACGAACTCGTCGGCCAGAAGATGTACGAGACCCACTACGGCCTGTCGAAGGAGTACGAGGTATCGTGTGAGGAACTCGACTTCCTGAACGACGTGGCCAAGGAAGAGGGCGTAACCGGCTCTCGCATCATGGGCGGCGGCTTCGGTGGCTGCACCATCAACCTCGTAGCCGAGGAGATGTACGACCACTTCAAGGAAGTCGTCCAGAAGCGTTTCTTCGAGAAGTACGGCAAGAAGCCCATCGTCATCGACGTAGTCATCGGCCCTGGTGCCCGCCGTCTCCTGTAAATTTGACATCTCATATATAATCCCGCCCTTCCGAACTCGGAAGGGCGGGATGCTTTTGGTCAAACGCCTGTCATGGGGAAGGTTCCCCAAAGCGATTCTGCAAGGAGTAATCAGAAATTGGTGATGGACGTCACCCGGCCTCGGGACACCCAGACGGACTTGAACGGTTTATCCATTATATTATAGAGGTAGTACTGCGTGCTCGTTGTCGAGCGATGCTCCACCGTGTATTTGTAGGATTCCTTCAACAGGCCCTCAGGCATCCCAATCCATACAGTTTCCCGTTTCAGGCGATCTACATGGGCCTTTCCGTACTTCTGGCAGAGAGCGTTGTATCTCTTTTTCTCCTTTGCCTCTTCTTCGGCTGCTTTCTTGGCCAGGTTCACGCCATTCTTGTACTGCTCTTTCGTCCCGTCGGTTTTTATCAGCCATCCGTCCGTCAGCACCATTTCCGGCTTTACAATCTTAAACCAGTCAAAGGCAGGCGAGGCGAACTCAAACCTTGAGCCATCGGCGAATTTCAAGACGCTGCTCGTATTGTTATGCAGGTACGTCCCCCCGTTCCTGTGCAGTTTCATATTCGGCCCGGGATACTGAATTAGGTCGCCGTTCTTGTAGTGTATCGTCGTAGGGTTGTTTGTCAGTTTCTCTATGTCGTCCGTTGCACAGGCCCAGTAATAGTATTCCGTGCCATTGTCGTCCCGGCAGTAGGGGATTTTTTGCAAGTAGGGTACAAATTCTCCGTTCAGTGTGACCATATATATTCTATCGTCGCCTTTTGAGAAACCCGACCTTGGTTCTTGTTGCCCCACAACCATGATGTCGAAAACCGCACGGTATCCCTCTGTCTGCTTGGCAGGAATGGCCATCAGTGGTTTTTCTGCCGTCTGATAACTTTTGTCTATCGCGAAGTTATTAGGGTTTCCGAATGCCTTTGCCTTTATTGTTATTCCCCAACCGTTATCGCGTTCTTGGAAGGCTTCGTAACTAACAAGATCCTCTTTCCGATTCACGTTTACGAGTTTGTTTCCATTGGGATAGGTAATGGTGCCAATTCCGTTTTCGTAAGTATAGACGGTTCCGATGGGAGTGATACCTTCATTTCCATCTTTTTCGTATTTAGGTACTGTATGCTTGTATTTAATCACATCCTTGCCATACCTATCCTTACTGATATAGTAGTCGCCGTTCTTTTTCTCCCACATGTAATACGACTGCTTTACATTGCCGAAATCGTCCTCCTGGACATAAGTCTTCTCTGTGATGTTGCCGATTTTCTTCGTTTCCTTCAGGGTGTATCCCTCTAAGCCTTGGGCCAATGTCTGAGTGGCTCCGCCCAATGTCAGCAGACAAACGATGGTCTGCAAGCGAAATACTCTTTTCATACGTTTGTTTTATTGTTTAATAAAAATTATTGTACGCGGATTTAGGGAGTTTCCATCTCGGTGCTTTCGAACTGGATGAGTTCCATAGGCACGTAGCCGGCCACCTTGTAGCCCCCCTTGCCGTCGGCTTCGTAGATGATGTTCATCTGACTGGCAAAGTCGTATTCGTACTGCACCTTGGTGCCCGACTTCAGCGTCTTCACCACTTTGCTCTCGGCATCGGCCTCCTTATAGACAGGCACACCGCCGCCGTCCTCACCCTGAGCCACGCCGTCGGAAAGATAGAGAGGCAGTAGTTCGCTACGGTCGGAATACTCGAAATCGCTGCGACGCACATTGCCCAGGAACTTGTACTTGTCCATTTCCACGAGGTCGTAGGCCTTGGCCCATTCGTCGGTTTCGTCCTCATCCACGACGTAGATGGGTTGGCGGTGGTAGGCGGTACCCATGACCTGACTGTCAGCCGAGGGCTGCTCATAGAGGTCTATGTGTCCGACCTTCTCTGCAATGGCCATTGCCTGTTGGGAGTTCATGCGGATTTCCATGCCTTCCTTCACCTCCAGGAACTGGCCGTACTCTTCACCCGTAAACTTGCAGTATTTGAGCAGGGCGTCCACTGCCGTGGCATTGCGGAAGTTGATGCTGCACGTCCAAGTCACGTCGCGTTGGTTAGCGTATTTATACATTGCGGGGTCGTTGATTACGAATACGTGGCGTTCGCCCGGAGCAAGGTCCACGCCCTCGCAGGTCTTGATGTTTGAATAGCCAAAGGCTTTTGAGCGGCGCTGAATATCTACTGCCAGATAATAGTCGCTTCCCTGCACCGTCTGGTTACCGTTGTTCTGGATGTTAATGTTCACACGCATGTAGAAGCCCGAAGCATCGCGCCCCCAGGAATAGGTGCCTGGCAACTCAGAGAGGGTGCCATAGACAGCGGCTGGGTTCTGCTCCTTCAGGTACGTAATGTAGAGCGACTGCTCATCCAGTAACTTTGCCTGCTCCATGTCGCTCAGTTTCTTGATGGGCACACCTGTCTGCAAGGCCAATTCACTGCATTGCGAGGTCAGCAGCAGCACGCCGTACGAATCCACGATGCTGAGTTGTCCGAGCGAGTCGGCCTTGAAGACCAATTTCTGCTGGCGAGTGTTCTCGATGCTCACAGTGTAGAGCCCCGTCTCCTTGTCCTTTTCTACCTTGAGGTCGCCCGTTGCCATTTCTGTCACCATCTCCAGGTTGGCATAGGCCTTAGCCGTAGGATAGAGGTCGTAGATGCCGGCTTTGTCGCCGTCGTTCAGGGCCACCATGAACTGTTCGGCCAGTTCCTTGGACTTTCCTTTGTTTGAGTCACAACTGCCCATGAAGAACATGGTGCAGAGCATCAGCACCACGCTGGTGCAACTTTTCATTTTTGTCATAACCATACTTTTTTAGGGTTGATAATATGTGTATTGCAAAATATTACTGTCCGCTAAACATAGGACACCCCATCCCAACTCATTGTAATACAGGAGTTGGGATGCTTTTTTGTTAATGACAAGCCCCCTTACTCATTTTCAGTAGTGTTTGGAGGTGATTCAGCCGCCTCTTCAAGCATTAATTTCATGTCTGCGTCCGGCATATTGAAGAACGTGGCCATGTTGAGATATTCCATCAACACGATACGCACTATTGTTGCAAGCCCGGAAAAGCTCCAGCGTCTTTCCAACGAGATTTGCAACAGTGAGAGTAGCAGATTGGCGATCAGTGTAACCCATATTTGGATTTTGATGGCGTTGGCAGATTCACCGTAAAAGTATCTGAGTGGGAAGTTCTGCTTTATCTGCTTGAAGAGCGACTCTATCTGCCACCGCCTTCGGTATATGGCCACGATGGTTTCCATAGGCATGTCAAAGTCGTTGGTGAGCAGCGAGACCAATTTGGCAGGCTTTCCCTTCTTGATGTCCACGTATGTGATGATACGTGCAATGTGGTTGACATCGTCCTTCCAGAAGACAACCACCTGCTCACGGTACTCCATCTTGCCGTCAGTGTTCATGTCCATGCAGTCCACCAGGACTTCATATTTTAGGTTTTTCTTCATCTTCGTGACGTACACCACGTTTCTCTCCGTCAGTTCCTCAAACTTCGTGTAGTTGATGTAAGCGCGGTCGAGTGCAACGATCTCGTCGTGCTGGAAATGACTCGGTGCAAGCATGAAGGAGTCGTTGGTGGCTGCGGAGGTGAACTTTACGTCACAGTGAACGCCCTCATTGGCATGAATGACAGAATGGACTTTTATGCCACCTTTCTTCTTTCCCGTCTTAGGATGACGGCCTACGCCCTTGAAGATGACGTTGGAGAACAGGGTTATGGTCGTGGAATCAATAATCCTCAGCCTTTTCACCCATTCCTCTGTGCCGTTACGTCGGCTGTCCGAAGAAAGTTTGTCTTTGTTCGACAGGTAAAGGTCACGGTAAACGTCCTCGAAGAACTTTTCCGAGCGTCTGGCATTGGCATCGGACAGAGTGCTGCGCTTGGGCACCCTATCAATGCCTATGTGATGGAGTTTGCGCACCTCGGCCGTCATCGCCGCCTCTATCTCGCGCAAAGAGTCGAAGCGCATGATGACGGCATACAGCATCGTGAGCAGATGAGTGAACCCGTTAAAGCTCTTTACATACTTTTCACCGCCGTTTTTGCGGCTTATTTCAACAATTTTATCCCGGTCGAGTGATTTTATTAACTGACCATACACCGGCTGTCCGAAAAAATGTGTACTTTTGCCCATGGTTACGTTTGATTTTGTTTGGCGACTACAAAGGTAACCAAAAGGGCTGACACCGAATCTGGTATCAGCCCCATTTTTAGCCTAATGTCGAAAGTTTAGCGGACAGTAATAATTGCAAAAAATAGACAATGAAGGCAAAGACATAACTACAAATGACGAGGGCAAAGATACGCATTCGCGCGTCGTTACCCTCGTCCATTTCGCCCCAAATGCCGTCCATTTCGTCCATTCGGGGCAACGGGCTGAATATCAAACGGGAGTTGAACTATTCACGGAAGCGTTCCAGGGCTTCCAGATGCAGGAGGTCGGCCTCGTCGGCCACACGCTCCCAGACGATGTGCGTGGTGTCGCTCTGGGTGAGGGAGAAGCGATAGACCCCGAGGAATACGAAACTGGTGTCGCCGTCAAGCCCTTTCATAAAGGTCAGGCGGATGTCGCGGTTGCGGCGGCCGTTGTAGTAGAGTTCGCTATTCTGCAAGGCCACGAGTTCGGGCAGGGTGTCGGCCGGTTCCCAGCGTTCCGTGATGGTGGGCATCATCTGCGAGGCATCGCCGTCGTTGTGCCAGTGGGGATGGTGGTACTCCGGCCCCCAGAGTACCAGATGGGGATGCTGGGGATGAATCTGGAAATAGGGGAATTCGCGGACATCCACGAGGCCAAACAGCTGCAGATAGTCGTCGTAGGAAGCGAAGCGCTGGCCACACCGCAGGAGGTAGTGCCGAGCGGAGGCCCGCTGCAGCGAGTCCTCCAGTTGCGCGATGTGGGCAGTGTGGACCCGATAGTAGTGCACACCCCCGATGGCTGCGAGCGACAGCAGTGCCAGCACGGGAACCACCCACAGCAGGAACCGAGGCCTTCGGACGGACAGGGACGCCTCCGCGGCGGTGCTCCTGGGGAGAGCCGTCTCCACTCCTGCATCCCCTGGCTGGGCAGGAGCCAGAGTTTCGTCCGCCGGGCGGAGCGGCTGGCGGAAAGCCTCCCAACTGTCGGCTCCGACGAACTGTGCCAGCAGGTTCAGCGTACTGAGGCGCGGCGTGACGTGGTCGTCCAACTGTCCCCAGATACGTTTCAGCGTGTTCACACCGATGTGCTGGTGCGTGCGCTCGCCGATGCACTCTGAGAGATAGACGAAGTCCTTCGGGTTCAGCAGCCGCTGCCCCAGTTCCTGCTCCACAGCCTTGCGCAGCCGCGCCAAGTCGGTCACCGTCTCTGCCATCCTATCTTGCTCCATTGCTTTCTTTCCTTATTTAAGTCAAAGGTACGCCAAATATTCCATTCCTGCAAATCATAAACCAAAAAAGTTTACATTGTCCTCTTAGCCTCCAAGGGTTATGCAATCAAGAGCCCGAGGTTATATAACCCCTGAAAGGTTTCTTTTTATCAGGGATGTCCTATATGCAAGATTTTTTTACTCCCTTTCACAAAAAAAGTACCTTGGAGGCATTATTCTTTCGTTTTTTTTCGTTATATTTGTGAGGTTTAACTGCATATTGCGTGCCATTATCATTCACTAACAACTATAAACAACCATGAAAAGTATCATGAAAACAGCGCTCCTCGGCGTGGCCACGGCTGCCCTTCTGGCATCCTGTTGCTGCAAGAAGGACGCGAAGGCCGAACTGGCCTCGGGATTGAATCCCGCAGACTTCGAGAGTACGATTGACGGCAAGCAGACGGCCCTGTACACACTGCGCAACGCGAACGGCATGGAGGTGGACATCACCAACTTTGGCGGTCGCGTTGTCAGTATTATGGTGCCCGACCGCGACGGCAACCTGAAGGATGTCGTGCTGGGTTACGACAACGTGGCTCAGTATGCCGACTCCGAGAACTCGCCCAGCGACTACGGAGCAAGCATCGGCCGCTATGCCAACCGCATCAGCAAGCACTCGTTCACGATAGGCGAAGAAACCTACGAACTGGTGGCCAACGACGGCGACAACTGTCTGCACGGCGGCCCCACGGGTTGGCAGTATCAGGTGTATGATGCCGAGCAGGTGGACGACCAGACAATCCGCCTGACCATCGTAAGCCCCGACGGCGACAATGGTTTCCCCGGCGAGGTTACGGCCATCACGACCTACCGCCTGACCGACGACAACGTGCTCGACATCACGTGGGAGGCTACAACCACGAAGGAGACCGTCATCAACCAGACAAACCACTGCTACTTCAACCTCAACGGCGACCCCAGTCGCGTGGGCACGAACATGGAACTGTATGTGAATGCCGACTGCTTCACGCCCTCCGACATCTACTACATCCCCACGGGCGAACTGCAAGCCGTCGATGGCACGCCTTTCGACTTCCGTCAGCCCAAGGCTCTTGCCGAGGTTGTGAACGACACCACCTTCGAGCAGATTAAGAACGCCACGGGCGTCGACCACAACTTCTGCCTGAACACTTACGACCACTCGACCGGCAAGGGCGACGACACGCAGGTGGCCGCCTCCCTCTACTCGCCCGAGACGGGCATCCTGCTGGAGGTCTTCACCAACGAGCCTGGCATTCAGGTCTATACGGGCAACTTCCAGGGCGTTGGCCGCGATGCCGACATCCTGCGCAAGCATGGCATCAAGTACCCGAAGCACGTCAGTGTCTGCCTCGAGAGCCAGAAGTATCCCGACTCTCCCAACAAGGCTGGCGAAGGCTGGCCCTCGGCAAACCTGAAGCCCGGCGAGAAGTATTTCAGCCATTGCGCATACAAGTTCAGCATCCGCTAAGTTGAAAATTGAAAGTTGAAAGTTGAAAGTTTGGCTACGCCCATGTCGCAGGAAAGTACCATCCGGACAAAGAGTAAGGCATTTGCCATACGAATTGTGAGGATGTCTCGCCATTTGCAAGAAGAGAGACATGAATACGTGCTTTCGAGACAAGTGCTGAGAAGCGGAACAAGCATAGGAGCCAATGTCCGCGAAAGCAAGAACGCACAAAGCACGGCCGATTTCATTAGTAAACTTGAAATAGCACTCAAGGAATCAGACGAAACCGAATACTGGTTGGAAATACTCCACGAAACAAGTTACCTCGGAGATGATGAGTTTGACTCCATGATTACGGACAACAAAGAACTTACCGCAATGCTGACAAGCATCATTAAAACAACAAAAACAAATAACAATAAACATTAATTATTAACCCAAAGTTGAATGCTGAAACGCGAAGCCAAAACTTTCAACTTTCAACTTTCAACTAAAAAACATTATGAACACAGGTGGATTTGCTACACTTGACTGGATTGTCCTTGCAGTGGGCATCGTAGGTGTAGTGTGGGCGGTTTATCGCGCCATCAAGAAAGACAAAGAGAAAATGAAGGGTGCCGACTCGCAGGACTATCTGTTCGGCAAGGGCGAGCCTTGGTACGTAATCGGTATGGCCATCTTTGCGGCCAACATCGGCTCGGAACACCTCGTGGGCCTCGCAGGTACAGGTGCCAAGGACGGTGTGGGCATGGCACACTGGGAGATGCAGGGCTGGATGATTCTCATCCTCGGCTGGCTGTTCGTCCCCTTCTATCAGTTGATGATTAACAAGATGGGCAAGATTATCACGATGCCCGACTTCCTGAAGATGCGCTACACCCAGCGCACGGGTTCCTGGTTGTCTATTATCACCCTGATTGCCTACGTGCTGACGAAAGTCTCGGTGACGGCCTTCACGGGCGGTATCTTCTTCAAGTACCTGCTGGGCCTGAACTTCTGGGTAGGTGCCATCGGCCTGATTGCCGTAACGGCTGTCTTCACCGTGTTTGGCGGCATGAAGGGCGTGATGACGCTCTCCACCATCCAGACACCCATCCTCATCATCGGCTCGTTCCTCGTACTGTTCCTGGGTCTTGCCTCTCTGGGCGACGGTAGCATCGTAGCCGGTTGGCAGACGATGAAGTCGGTGTGCGATGCCGCTCACGACGGTTCCGGTACGACCCACATGTTCCACACCGACCCCGCCGACCCCATGTACCCGCAGTTCCCCGGCTATGTGGTGTTCCTCGGCGCTTCGATTATCGGTTTCTGGTACTGGTGCACCGACCAGCACATCGTACAGCGTGTCTTGGGTCAGGTGCCCGGTGAGGACAATGCCAAGGTGATTCAGCGTGCTCGTCGCGGTACCATCGCCGCCGGTTTCTTCAAGATTCTCCCCTGCTTCATGTTCCTCATCCCCGGCATGGTGGCTTACGCCCTGTCGCTGAAGGCCGGAAGCGGCATCGAGATGGACATCACAAACCACGAATCCACGGACGGTGCCTTCGCCATGATGGTGAAGAACATCCTGCCCGTCGGCATTAAGGGCATCGTCACCATCGGCTTCGTATGCGCCCTGGTGGCTTCGCTGGCTGCCTTCTTCAACTCGTGCGCAACGCTGTTCACCGAGGACTTCTACAAGCCCATGAAGAAGGGCATGACCGAGGAGCACTACGTACTCGTTGGCCGCATCGCCACGGTGGTTGTCGTGCTGCTGGGCCTCGCCTGGATGCCTATCATGATGAACATGGGCAACCTCTACTCCTACCTGCAGGACATCCAGTCGCTGATTGCTCCCGCCATGGTAGCCGTCTTCACGCTCGGTATCTTCTCCAAGAAGATTACCCCGAAGGCTGGTGAGTGGGGCTTGATTGGCGGCTTCGTCATCGGCATGATTCGCCTGCTCACCAACGTGCTCACCGACTCCGGCAAGGCGCTTTCTGATGCTCAGGCTGCTCTTATTCCAAATTTTGAGGGTCAGATTATGCACGGCGCTTTCTGGGAGAACACCACATGGTTCTGGCAGACGAACTGGCTCATTTTCGAGTGCTGGCTTTTGGTGTTCATCATCTGCCTCATGGTATGTGTAAGTTTCTTCACGCCGGCACCCTGGAAGGCACAGGTAGAGGCCATCACCTTCACCGCTGACTTCAAGAAGAGCATCCGCGAGAGTTGGGGCCTGTTCGACATCATCGGCTCGCTCATCGTCATCGGCCTCTGCGCTTGCTTCTATTGGTATTTCTGGTAAACAATAATATAGGAATGGGAGGGAGATAAAAGGAGATAGATGGAGATAAAGGACGATAGTTCTGATGAATGACATCTTCTCAAGGCTCGAAACACACGTCCTCTATCTTCTTTTATCTCCCTCTATCTTCTTCTATCTCCTCTTAAACATCGAAAGATATGCTTGAACAGTTAAAAGAGAAAGTATTTAAGGCCAACCTTGACTTGGTGAAGCAAGGCCTTGTGATATTCACCTGGGGCAACGTCTCGGGCATCGACCGCGAAAAGGGATTGGTTGTCATCAAGCCCTCGGGCGTGAGTTACGACGAGATGAAGGTCGAGGACATGGTGGTCGTTGACCTGCAGACAGGCAAGGTGGTAGAGGGCGACCTCAACCCATCGAGCGACACGCCCACGCACCTCGTGCTCTACAAGGCATTCCCCAACATCCAGGGTGTCGTACACACCCACTCCACCTACGCCACGGCGTTCGCTCAGGCAGGGCGCGACATCCCCAACATCGGCACCACGCACGCCGACTACTTCTACAAGGATATCCCCTGCACGCGCGACATGACCGAAGCGGAGGTCAAGGGGCAGTACGAACTGGAGACGGGCAACGTCATCGTGGACGAAATCCTGAACATCCGCAAGATTAACCCCGACCACACGCCTGCCGTGCTCGTCAAGAATCACGGGCCCTTCTCGTGGGGCACCTCTCCCGACAATGCCGTCTATAACGCCAAGGTCATGGAGCAGTGTGCCAAGATGGCCTTCGTCGCCCTCTCGGTGAATCCCGACCTCACGATGAATCCCCTCTTGGTGGAAAAGCACTATATGAGGAAACACGGCCCTAATGCGTACTACGGACAGAAAAAGAAGTAGTTTAATTCACAATTGACAATTGACAATTCACAATTAGGCTGCGCGCCATGAAGCAAGACAATATTGTAAAGACAAAAAGTATTGATTTCGCTGTCAGGATTGTAAAGATGGTAAAATACCTTATTCGCAGAATACCATATGCAGAACATCCTATTTGCACACAGATACTGAAGTCTGGCACTAGTATTGGAGCGAATATACGCGAAGCCGAACATGCAGAAAGCACAGAAGATTTTATTCACAAGTTGAAAATCGCATTAAAAGAGGCAAATGAAACGGAATATTGGTTAGAGATACTTCACAAAACAGAATATATCGATACCGACCAATATAATAGTCTTAATTGTGATTGTGCTGAATTGAACAAACTACTGATATCTATCATAAAGAAAACTAAAGAAAACAATACAACTAATTATTAACCTTTTCACGATGCACAACAAACAATTGTGAATTGTTAATTGTGAATTGTGAATTAAAAATTTTAAAACCATGTTTGAAAATTATGAGATTTGGTGGGTAACTGGTGCACAGTTACTCTACGGAGGTGACGCAGTCATCGCAGTCGACGCTCACTCCAAGGAAATGGTGGAAGGCCTGAACAAAGGCGGCAACATCCCCGTGAAGGTTGTCTACAAGGGCACGGCCAACAGCAGCAAGGAGGTTGAACAGGTCATGCTCGCCGCCAACAACGACGAGAAGTGCGTCGGCATCATCACATGGATGCACACCTTCTCGCCCGCAAAGATGTGGATTAAGGGCCTCCAGCAGTTGCAGAAGCCTCTCCTCCACTTCCACACGCAGTACAACGCCGAGATTCCCTGGGGCGAAATCGACATGGACTTCATGAACCTCAACCAGTCGGCTCACGGCGACATCGAATTCGGACACATCTGCACCCGCATGCGCGTTCCCCGCAAGGTCGTTTGCGGTTACTGGAAGGACCAAGAGGCTCAGAAGAAGATTGCCGTCTGGGCACGCGTGGCCGCCGGTGTGGCTGATGCCAAGAACGTGCGCTGCCTGATGTTCGGCATGAACATGAACAACGTAGCCGTGACCGACGGCGACCGCGTAGAGTTCGAGCAGCGTCTGGGTTACCACGTTGACTACTATCCCGTTTCTTCTTTGATGGAGTACCTGAAGCAGGTGACCGACGCAGAGGCCGACGCCCTCGTGGAGGAGTACAAGCGCCTGTACACCATCAAGATTGACGAGTCGGGCGAAGAGGTTTACTGGGAGAAGGTGAAGAACGCCGCCAAGGCCGAAATCGCCCTGCGCCGCGTACTGAAGGACGAGGGTGCCACCGCCTTCACCACCAACTTCGACGACCTGGGCGATGCCAACATCGACGACCCCAACTTTTTCGGTTTCGACCAGATACCAGGCCTCGCCTCTCAGCGCCTGATGGCCGAGGGTTACGGCTTCGGTGCCGAAGGCGACTGGAAGACCGCCTGCCTCTATCGCACCCTCTGGGTGATGCAGCAGGGCCTCCCCACCGGTTGCTCGTTCCTGGAGGACTACACGCTCAACTTCGCCGGCGACCGCTCCTCTTGCCTCCAGAGCCACATGCTCGAGGTATGTCCGCTCATCGCCGTTGAGGACAAGCCCAAACTGGAAGTCCACTTCCTCGGCATCGGCATCCGCAAGCAGCAGACCGCTCGCCTCGTCTTCACCTCGAAGACCGGCCGTGGCCTGAAGGCCACCGTCGTAGACCTCGGCAACCGCTTCCGCCTCATCTCGCAGGAGGTTGAGTGCATCGAGCCCAAGCCCATGCCCAAACTGCCCGTGGCCTCTGCCCTGTGGGTACCCCAGCCGACGTTCGAGATCGGTGCCGGCGCATGGATTCTAGCCGGTGGTACGCACCACAGCGCCTTCTCCTACGACATCACCGAGGAGTACTGGGAAGACTTCGCCGAAATCTGCGGCATCGAATATGTCAAGATTAACAAGGAGACGAAGACCAGCGAGTTCAAGCAGACCCTCCGCAACAACGAGGTTTACTACATGCTGAACAAAGCGCTCAGGTAAAATTGAAGAATTGAAAGATTAAAACAATTAAGCAATTCATGATTCAAGGGCAGCAAGTCACTCCGACCTGCTGCCCTTGTTTTTTCAACTTCCAACTGTGAATTGTGCATTGTAAACTCCCAAGACAACTCACAAAGACGTTTACCTAAGCAAAAAATATCAATCTCCTTAAACATGTCACATAGTCAATAAGAAGGAACCATTACACTGAGGCGCATGATTGCACGTGAATTCTGCACATAAAAACTTGCGATTTCGCTCGCTAATTCGTATCTTTGTGGACGAAAACGAAAGAATAGAGATGAAATCGCATACCTACTCATACGAAACATCCCCACATTCATATCCCCCACATTTGGGATGCTCAAATTCCTTCTACAAAAGGGAACAATCACAAATAGCGTGCAATTTCAGTACAAAGAATGTGGATATTTTGAAGAGTATAGAGTGGAATTTCACTGAAGCGAAAGCATCTCCATTTAGTTCCATCCACCCCTATCCGGCAAAATTTATTAATGAAATTCCCGCCACCTTGATTAAAAACTTGTGGCATGGGCAGGGTGACTTTGTCTTAGACCCTTTCTGTGGAAGTGGAGTAACCTTGGAAGAGGCACAGAGGAGAGGAATTTCATCTGTAGGCATCGACCTTAACCCCATAGCCTGTTTGATTTCTCGGGTTCGTACCAATCAACTCCCAGAAGCCTTTCTTAACATTTGCGAAGCAATTGTCAAAGATTGCCAAACCTTAGACACGATAATCGAAGTACCTGCATTGCCCAACATTGACCATTGGTTTAAGGCTGACATTCAAGAGGCTTTGGCTAAATTGAAACACTCTATCGACAATTATAAAGGTACAGAGGTATACGATGCACTCCTGTATTGTTTTTCGAGCATCATAGTCAAGGTGTCAAATCAGGATAGCGACACAAGATATGCTTTTAGAGACAAAGGTAAAACTGCCAGTGACGTATATTCATACTTCTTATTGTCTGCCAGAAAATTGACAAAGGCGATGATGGGAAATCCGCATGCAGAGGCAAGGGTATTAAATAAGAATTCGCTGAAACTGACAAGTGAAGACTTGCCTGGCAAGATAGGCTTAGTTGTAACCTCCCCCCCCTATCCTAACGCATACGAATATTGGCTATACCATAAATATCGCATGTATTGGCTGGGATTCAACCCGATACAGGTAAAAAATGAGGAAATAGGCGCAAGGGCTCAGTATTTCAAAAAGAGCAAATATGAGGGCTATGACTTTGCTATTCAAATGAGCGAATTGCTATCGATGCTTTATCCTTACTGTTCGGATGATGCATATCTGTGTTTCGTCATCGGCCGCTCAAAAATACATGGAGAGATATACTGCAATGACAAGATTATTGCTGAGATTGGCATGAATGCCGGTTTCAGACATATAACAACGCTCCAGCGTGAAATCAATTGTAAGCGGAAATCATTCAACCTGTCCCATGCGCGAATCAAAGACGAATATATCGTGATTCTACAGAAATGAAGGACGTAACATTGTTTTGGCAATCTTATCGGCTATTCCCTTATGAGAAGGTGTTGGGCAGACGAGAAGTTGAGGCTCTACTCCAACCTATTGAGATAGTGGAAGATAGAGGAAGTCTGACAGCAAAGGGATGTAGGCGGCCAGAATTGGCAGAGGATTTAGTATACTTTTCAGCATACGCTATTGACGGTGTGACGGCATATACGCGTCAGTATGAACGTGAAGGCACAACCTCCAAAAAACAAAACACCCGCTATTTTTCCCACGGAATTCATGAATATAAAGGCAAGTTCAATCCACAAATTGTTAGGGCTATTATGAACATTTGCCAATGCAATAGAGGAGTCCAAATTATAGACCCGTTTTGTGGTAGCGGAACTTCGCTTCTGGAGGCCGAACTTCAAGGCATAAGAGCATACGGAGTAGATGTTAATCCTATGGCTACCTTCATTGCAAACATCAAGACCCATGCAATATTCAGCCGCGAAAAAATAATCCAATTCGATATTGACAAGTTTGCAGACGAGGTCAAACATTCTGCTGAAAACATTGTATTATCCGATGACGCAAGAACAAATTACTTGCGAAAATGGTTTCGACAGGATTATCTGCCATATATCGAAGCATGGAAAAGAGAAGCAGAGAATCAGGAAGACAAGACATTACGAGGGCTGTTGCTGCTAGCCCTCAGTAATATATTGCGTGAGTACTCTGAACAGGAACCTTCTGACCTGAGAATAAGGAGACGAAACACCCCCTATCCTACAATACCTATGGAAGAGGCTGCCCAGAATAGTTTCTTGAAATCACAAAGTTGTATTAACCAGTTCCTTGCGAAGGTTGATGCAGAATCACTACATGAGCCTCAAATCATCAATCGGAACATAAAAGACATACAGGCCGACATGCTGCCCAAATTCGACTTGGCCGTTACAAGCCCACCATACGCCACTGCATTGCCCTACATTGACACACAGAGGCTAAGCATTGTCTGGCTGGGATTGGATATCCCTGGAAACATAAGAGGCTTGGAATGTTCGCTAATTGGAAGCCGAGAACTTATGTCAAAAGGAGAAAGGGACAAACTCTTCTCATGCATGAGCCACAATACCGACAATCTTTCCTCCACTACAATCAGTCTTTGCAAGGAACTGCAAATGGCCTTGACCCCAGCCGATGGCTTCAGAAAACAATACACCCCCCTGTTGCTTTACAAATATTTTGCAGAAATGGCCCAGATGTTTGAGAATGTATATCGCTTGCTAAGGGAGGGAGGCTATTACTGCTTGGTCGTAGGATATAACAAGACCACCATCGGCGGATACAAAATAATTGACACTCCAAGACTATTAGCGGAAGAGGCAAAGGCAAAAGGTTTTCTGCTGCAAGAAATAATCCCATTGGAAACCTATCAACGCTATGGTCTCCATGCGCAACAAGCCATCACGAGTGAAGCATTAATCATTTTAAGAACTGCATAATCTATGGATTTCACACTTCAGCCCAACATCTACTCCACAGCCAGGAGTATGCCCCCAAATCTTCTTACTTTATTAGAACAGGTGTGGATTAACGATTTGCAAGAAAATGGACTTATGGGCCAAGGTTCTATGTTCATACTCTCCGGCTTTTCCAATTTCAATGGCGGTGTGCGCTTCTACAACCATATCGAACGACATATTCAGGCAGGTGGCCGCTGCCAGATTATCCTCGGAGGTAGTAGCAGGCAGAACATGTCAAGTCGGCAAGTTGTAGAAAAGTTGCTTGACATAGGTTGCGATGTGGGCATAATCAACCGCAAAGCCATCTTTCATGCCAAATGCTACGGCTACAAATGCGACAAGGGCAGCAGTCTGATAGTATCATCAGGTAATTTTACGAGCAGAGGACTGACCCAGAATATAGAAGCGTCACTGCATTTAAGTTTTGAAGACACAAAAGTATGCGGTTTCGAATGGGAAAACATGTTCCAACGAATCAAGGCACAGAAATTTGAGTACTATCAGGCAAGCCAGAAAGCCGATGCACCTTTCTGGAAACTTTTGTTCAATGAGGAAAAAGGGAGAGTCGAGGAAGAAGAATCCAGTGAAGGATATTCCACATTACTTATCACACTTAGCCATTCTGACACCGCCCGAATCCAAGCCCTGCCTGGAAGCAACCAAGCCAAGGGTACACAATACATCTGGCTATAGAAGGACTCATACGACTTTTTCCCCGCACTAAATATACCCAACAAAAGGGGAAGCAAGAAAACCTTCCAGACACTCATCAATATCGACTACAAGAACCTTGGGCTGCAATCAGAAGAACGAGTAACATTTGAAGCCGAGAATAACTACGATTTCCGTCTGGGTACATCAAGGCTTCGAGGGACAAAAGTGGCAAACAGGCAAGACCTTATGGCCTTGACCAGATTGTCTGAACGCGACTATGAGATGCGTATCTTTAGCAAAGATTCTATAGAATATTGCAAGTTGTTGAAATATGCCATCAATTTCATTGGTCACCAAGGCAAACAATACGGCTATATTGACAACAAAACATTTTTCTCATCTATCGAAAAGAAATAAGCAGCAGACCCTCCGCAACAACGAGGTTTACTACATGCTGAACAAGGCACTGAAGTAACGGAGCCTTAGTAATTAACTCCTATAATTAAGGGCGGCAAGCCGATTGGTTTGCTGCCCTTGTTTTTCTTCTAAACATGAGCATTCATAGTATTTTATTCGAATATTCTTTGAGGATTCAGAAAAAGTCCATATATTTGTAACGCCAAATATAAATGGCCGTTAATATAAATAGCGATTTACATTATGAGATTCTACGACCGGCAAGAAGAGATTGCCATCCTTCGAGAGAATGAGAAACAAGCGGAACGAAGCGCGGTCTTCACCGTATTGATGGGGCGCAGGCGTGTCGGAAAGACCACGCTCCTGACAACTACATTGGAGGGGCGCGACTATGCTTATCTCTTTGTTTCCAAGGATAGTGAAGCCGTACTTTGCCAAAAATTCCAACAGACGTTAGAAGAACAATTGGGAATCCATGTGTACGGCGTGCTCTCGCGATTCCGCGATTTGTTCGAGGTCATCATGAAAGAATCTCTTAAACGCCACTTTACGATTATTTTCGACGAGTTTCAGACACTATACAAGGTCAATCCTGCCATTTTCAGCGAGATGCAAGACCTGTGGGACCGCTATCATCGCGACTCACACCTCTACCTGATTGCCTCGGGCAGCATTCAGTCACTGATGAAGCGCATCTTCGAAGACGAACACGAGCCACTCTATGGTCGCCCAACCTCCAAACTGACCTTGCTACCGTTCAGTACCGCTGTCATTAAACAGATTTTCCTCGACCACGCCCCCGACTATAAGCATGATGACCTGCTGTGCCTATATATGATAACTGGTGGTGTAGCGAAGTATGTGGAGTTGCTGATGGATGCCCAATGCTATACAAAAGAGAAAATGCTCAACTACGTTTGCCGACAGGATTCCTATTTCCTGACAGAAGGCCGAGACCTTGTGAATCAGGAATTCAGTGATGAGAGTGCCACCTACTTCTCCATCCTCCAACTGATAGCCGGTGGCATGACCAAGCGTTCCGACATCGACGGTGCCATGCAGAAGGACATGGGGGTCTACCTGCAGAATCTGGAAAAGAACTACCACATGGTCACGCGCCTGAAGCCATTGCTTGCAAAGCCGAACAGCAAAACCACGGCCTACGAAATCTCCGACCAGTTCCTACGCTTCTGGTTCCGCTTCATCTGGCCATATCAGTCACTCATTGAACGTCGCCAACTCGCACTCCTACGCCAGCACATGGGACAACACTACGAACAGTTCTCTGGTCGCACGTTGGAGCAATATTTCCAGACAAGGGCGATGGAGTCGGGGCTATATACCCTCGTGGGAAATTGGTGGGATAGAAAGGGGGAGAATGAAATTGACATGATTGCCCTGAACGAGTTCAACCATACGGGTATCTGTGCTGAGATAAAGCGGAATCCGCACAAAATCGACCTAAACCGACTAAAGGAAAAACTCACATCATTGACATCGAACACCTTTGGCGCATATACATTATCGCTGAGAGCACTTTCTTTGGACGATATTTAATTCCCCCCACGAGGATGTAGATTCAAGTGCGGAAAGCCGATTGGCTTGCCGCACTTGTTTATCCAACCACTAACGCACCATGCTACTCACTATTAGCCCGCCTCTTTCCTCGCTATTAGCGAACAATTCGTCTCGCTAATAGCCAACAGGGTATGCTCACTAATAGCCAGCAAGTTTGTTCGCTAATAGCGAGGAATCTTGCGCACTACTAATGAGCACACCCCTCTCCCTAATAGCGTGCACGACGGTGGGCTAATAAAGGAAGTATGTACTATATGGCTTCTCATCGGAAAACATGTATTATGCTTTGGGCATCCGGTTTTTAATCTCCTTCAGAGTCTTAGAGATGTTGGCAAAAACTTTCAAGGCAGCCCATGAGGCCAGCGTTGAAAGTAGTGTCCCACATGTTATTCCGAATCCGGTCGGGTTAAACATATACTCCTTGTAATAGTGGTAAGCAGGATTCTGAATAAAGCAGATACTAAATAGCAGAATAACCGTCACGATAATTCCCCCAATCAGTATAAAGTAAGAAATTGACTCCAGCATGTTTTCTGCACTATTATTAGTGCCGACTTCAATCTTTTCGTCAGTTTGCGACTTCTGCTCTTTTACGGTTTCGATTCCTAACTCCTCAAATACATTACTTTCTTCCATAATTACTTCTGCTTTTTATAAAGGGTAAAAAAGAAATAGGCAATACAACACCATGCTGCGATTCCCAGCAAATTAGTAACTACGTGTACAATGCCACCGCCATACTGGATGACACTGAAACTCCCAATAAAATAATACACTTGTATCAGCAGTATAATAATGCTGCCTACAAGTCCCATTAAAGTCGCTTTTTTCATAGTTAATTATATTTAAAAGATTATTAATTAATAGTGGTTGTGTCATATTTACACAAAAAGAAAACGTGGACAATTACTTTCGTCTACGTCTTCTGAGGTATCTGCAAAAACCTATGTACACATCTACGAGTAAAAGCCCACGCCATCGGCGTGAGCGTCTGAGCCTTTTACTCTCGTGTACTTCTTAAATTTTGCAGATTTTCAGAAGACAAGAATCAAAGCGGACGCTTCTTCCTATATGTCTTTACGTTTGTTTATCTGTCCATTGGCGTAAGGTTTTACTGTTTTACATTATACTCAGGGGCTTCCGGCTCGGCAGCATAGAGCACGCCGCTGTCTTCGAACATGCCCTCGAAACTTAGGTCTTCGTCGATTTGCGGCCAATGAATGCCACCGTATGAGAGATAGAAGTCACGCCGTTGCGCGTCTGTGGCATTAGCCAAACGCGGCCATTCCGCAAATGCATAACGAGCCTGTCTGCCGTCTTTCGTTTCGGCATACACATGGGTCTCATCTACCCACACCTTGGTTATCATTGCCTGCGTTATCACTTCTTCTTGTCAAAATGAGCCTTCCAGCGTTCTATGATTATTTCCTTGTTCTCTTCTATGATGGATTCGATAAGTGCCAGTTCCTGTTTCTTGAATTCGTGATTGTATATCAGTTCTATCCCCGTGACGTTGTACTTAGCCTCGTTCCCATCCTTGAAAATATGCACATGCACTGGCTCGTGGTCGTTAGAGTAGAACATGAAACGGAATCCGAAAAAGATGAATATCGTAGGCATCGCATTACATATTTGTGCCACAAATATACAAACAAATCCCGAGAAACGAGGAAAGATGGACGGGATTTTATCAATTTGAGGCCGAAAACCTAACATTTTCCAACTCATTGCAACCGACAAAAGCCATGATTCAAGGGCAACAAGTTACTCCGACTGGCTGCCCTTGTTCTTTGACGTATAGTATTCTGTCGAGCCCTTACTTCCTCCTAAAATGATAATTGAAGGTAACTCCCTCGTTCGTCTTACCTGATAGAGTCATGTAGTTACCACTTACAGAAAATGTAGCAGTAATAGTTTTGCCATAACTGGTTTTTGCTACGAACGAATTGCCCGAAACGCTCCATTTTCCCGTATAGCCGAACGATTCTGCTGTAGATGTGTATGTTCCATCAGAGTTAATAGTAAGTTCCTCTCCCACAAACTGGTCTTTAGCAATATAGCCCGACCAACTGTCTTCGCTGGTGATGCACACCCAAAGGCCGTACATTTCGGTCACTTCACCAGCCTTGTTCTTGTCATCGTCATCATCCCCACACGATACGAGAGTGAAACTAACTGCTGCTATTAAGGTCAGCAGCAACATTCCTAAAAGTTTTTTCATTTTTGTTTATTTTTAAAAGTTAATAATAAGATGTCTTACGAATAAGTACACAAAAAAGAAACGTGGACAATTACTTTCGTCTACGTTTACCGAGGTGTCGCCAAACACCCAACTATCATCAACGAGTAAAAGCCCACGCCATCGGCGTGAGCATCCATTCTTCAATCTTGATAGTTTAATAATTTTGGCTAAATTACGGTAAACAAGAATCAAAGCGGACGCTTCTTCCTATATGTTTTTACGTTTGTTTATCTGTTCATGGGCGTAAGGGTTAAGTAATTAAAAAAGGTCTGCGTGCGTACCTGTCTGTAGGAACAGGAGGGTGAGTTCTTGATTATTCTGTTCCCACGTCATCAGCCAGTCGGGCTGGATGTGACATTCCCAGATACCACGCTTTTCTCCAACAAGTTTATGGGGATGGTATTGTGCCGGCAACGTACCTGTAGCCTTGAGCATGTCCATTGCTGTTGTGATGAGACGCATGTCAAGCCCCCGCTTCATGCAACGCTTGAAGTCTTTCTTGAAGCGTGAGGAAATGATTACATGATATTCCATCTTACAGCCCCATCTCTTTGTAAAAGTCCTGAAGAGAGTCGTAGTGTGTCACGCGTCCACACTTTACGTCTTCCATGGCCTCACGAAAACCTGCGGTTTTGGTGATGTCATACTTCTTAGTACGCGGTACGCTTACCTTAGTTACACCGCGTAACATGGAGATGGCCTTCTTTACATCTCGCAACATTGAAGTATCTTCAAGACTGACATTGAGTGTCACGGGGCGAGGCATTGATGCCGAAACTGTTGCCATAAACTTACACTTCTATTGTTTTCTGCAGGCAAATATACAAACAAATCCCGAGAAACGAGGAAAGATGGACGGGATTTTATCAATTTGAGGCCGAAAACTTTGTGGGTATCGGGGAAAATGAATATATTTGTCTAAATTTTTAGGGACATTATCATTAACTGTAACTATAATCTTATTACTATGACAGCAAAACAAGTTATTGAGTCGGGTAAGGCCATACTCGGTATTGAGTTCGGCTCGACCCGCATCAAGGCGGTCCTCATCGACCCCGAGAATAAGCCCATCGCACAGGGTAGCCACACGTGGGAAAACCAACTGGTGGACGGCCTTTGGACCTACTCGACCGAGGCCATCTGGTACGGTCTGCAGGACTGCTACGCCGACCTCAGAAAGAACGTGCAGAAGGAATACGACTGCGAGATTGAGACCCTGGCCGCCATCGGCTTCTCGGCCATGATGCACGGTTACATGGCCTTCAACGAACGGCAGGAAATACTCGTGCCCTTCCGCACCTGGCGCAACACCAACACGGGCAAGGCCGCCGCTGAACTCTCCGAACTCTTCGTCTATAACATCCCCCTGCGCTGGAGCATCAGCCACCTCTACGAGGCCATCCTCGACAACGAGGAGCACGTGCCCGACATCAAGTACCTGACCACCTTGGCCGGCTACGTTCACTTGCAGGTGACGGGTCAGTTCGTGCTGGGCGTGGGCGACGCTTCGGGTATGATTCCCGTTGACCCCGCCACGAAGACCTACGACGCCGAAATGGTGCGCAAGTTCGACGAACTCATCGCCCCACGTGGTTTCTCATGGAAGTTGCTCGACATCCTGCCCAAGTCGCTGAATGCAGGCGAGAACGCCGGTTTCCTGACTCCCGAGGGTGCCATGAAACTGGACGTCAGCGGTCACCTGAAGCCCGGCATCCCCGTTTGTCCTCCCGAGGGCGACGCAGGCACGGGCATGGTTGCCACGAACGCCGTCCGTCAGCGCACGGGTAACGTCTCGGCCGGCACCTCCTCCTTCTCGATGATTGTGCTGGAGCGCCCGCTGTCGAAGCCCTACGAGCCCATCGACCTCGTGACCACGCCCGACGGCTCGCTCGTGGCCATGGTACACTGCAACAACTGTACCTCGGACATTAACGCCTGGGTCAATATCTTCAAGGAGTACCAGCAGTTGCTCGGCATCAAGCAAGCCACGAGCGACCTCTATGGCACGCTGTTCAACATTGCCGCACAGGGCGACCCCGACTGCGGCGGCATCATGTCGTACAACTACTTCTCCGGCGAGCCCGTTGCCGGGTTGATGGACGGCCGTCCCCTCTTCGTGCGCTCGGCTACCGACAAGTTTAACCTTGCCAACTTCATGCGTGCCCACCTCTACGGCGCCATCGGTGTGCTGAAACTGGGTAACGACATTTTATTCAACGAGGAGCGCATCCGTGTGGACCGCATCATGGGGCACGGTGGTTACTTCACCACGCCTCAGGTCGGTCAGCGCATGTTGGCCGCAGCCCTCAACTCCCCCATCTCCGTCATGGAGACGGCAGGCGAAGGAGGTGCATGGGGCATCGCCCTGCTGGCAGCCTACGCCGTGAACAACCACGACAAACTCTCGCTGGCCGACTACCTTGACCAGGTTGTCTTCGCTGGCAACACGGGCGTAGAGGTTAAGCCCACCCCCGAGGACGTGGCCGGCTTCAACCGCTACATCGAGACCTACAAGGCAGGCCTGCCCATCGAGAAGGCCGCCACGGAGTGCAAGAAGTAACAACCTGCCACCCCCTCCTCACGAGGACGCCTCAAGATGCAGTGAACCCCGAAAGTTAAACGAATAACTTTCGGGGTTCACTTTCTCTTTACGTACACTATTGGCACAAACGCCTTTATCTGTGTGCCATATACATTTATCATCGTAAAATGCTTTGCCACATCAGCATTATTTCGTAAATTTGCCACAAGAACCAAGAATTTATCTGCCAATCATGCCAGAAATCGCTCGTTTCTACGGAATTATAATCAAGATGTTCTTTAAGCCAAAAGAGCATGACCCCGCCCACATCCATGCCCTATACAATGAGTCTGTAGGTGTGTTCGATATTCATACCTATGAAATGACAGAGGGCGACATGCCACTTCGAGCACAGTCATTGGTACGGGAGTGGCTTTCAGAACACCAAGACGAGTTGCTCAACATGTGGCAGACACAACGTATCGTAAAACTACCTCCACTATAACGTCCTGCTGCCATGATTCCACGTATAAAGTCATTCACGACCACCGACGATTATCAGTTACTGGTGACCTTCGACGACGGTTACGCTGTGCGATATGACGTGATGGATGACATTCGTACGATACCTGCTTTTCAAGACCTGCTGGCTGTGCATGGTCTGTTCCACCAAGCGCAACTCGACGGAAGCCGCACTTGCATCTATTGGAACGACCAGATAGACCTACCCAGCGACACCCTATATGAGTACGGTACGGCCATTGGCTCCTAGTACACAATGCCCAGTGAGGAGAATGTACTTTGCGCCGCGGAAGAAATGCCAGCATATAGCCAACTATAATGCCTTATGGCACACAAACGCCTTTAATTTCGTCGATTTATCGGCAGAGTTACGAAGAGTGGGGCGAAAAGTCTGACAGATTTGCAGCTCTCGTCAAGAGGATAATCAGAGAACCCATAGGGGATGCTCTTGTGGGTCAATTGTCCGTCAAGGCCGACTCGCCCGAGTCTGGGCTTCGTCCCGTACGGGTTTCGCTTGACGGACAATTGACCCACAAGCAAAGCCCATAGGAACCATTCCCTCTTTAGCAGCAGAAGAGGACGGCAGCATATAGCCAACTATAATACCTTACGCCAACGAGCAGATAAAATGGTCTCACAGAACAGATAGCGCCGGCCATTGTACTTCAGCGATGTTACATCTCCTTGAGTTCCACGCCCTGTGCTTCGAGCCACTCCACATAATAATCAAGGAGGTTCATGCCCAGAGACTGCATATTGGTCATGTAGTTTCCCAAGGCTTCCATCATTTTCTTCTGGGCTGGCATGGAACAGACCTTGATGCCATAGTTCAGTTGTTTCTCGTTCATGATGCCGTGGGCGTAGTTGATGAAAATGTTCTTGAAGTTGTCACGCATGTAGGCGCTTATCTGGCCATACATCTCCTTTTCCTCTTCCGAGGAGGCCATCTGGGCCATTCCAGCACACATCTGTTCTACTAGGCCATCTGCTCCGGAGGCATCGAAGTATGCTCCGCACAGTGTGGCATAGCTGGCAGAGACATTGCTGTTGAGCTTCACGGCCTGGGGTTTCTGGCCGTGACCGATGGCCATGCCGGCCTGGCTCATTGTCTGCAGGAACTCAGGCGACTCGCCCAGTTCACCCATTTTATTGTCCAGTGCTATGAATTCTTTCCCCTCGGGTGTGGAGAAGAGGGCCGCAAGTGTGCGCAGGTCGTCCTCGGACACACGCTCCTTCACCACGGGAAGCATGAGTTTGTACATCATGTCTTCTTCGAAGCGTTCGGCGATGTACTTGCTTATCAGGCGTTCGGACTCTGCACTGCTATAGTTCTTCATATAGACCTGGTTGATGTGCTGATAGGCATTACTCATTTCCAAGTCTTTTTCCAAATCTTCTCCAATAAAACAACGTAAATCCGACGAAAAATCTTTACACCAAGCCTGTGGGGGACGAAGACGGATAGTTCCCCTTCCACGGCTATTTAACTTCTTATATACCAAAAAGACGGGCTTTTATTTGTTTTGTTCAATAATTATTACGTAATTTGCACCTCATAAATAAACCTTGGACAAAAACGAAATATCAGCAAGCAACAGCGATGAAGAAAACAACCGTATTCCTGACCGGTGCCACGGGTATCATGGGTAGCGCAGGACTGAAGGAACTGCTGGCACGGGGGGACAAGTACAACGTGCGCGTCTTGGCCTTGCCCACCCGTCGCGACCGCAAGAAACTGGCTCCCTACGAGGGACGGATAGAGATAGTGTGGGGCGACCTGCGCCGATACGACGACGTGCTGCGCGGTGTGAGTGGAGCCGACATCGTGCTGCACGTGGGCGGCATGGTATCGCCCAAGGCCGACTACAAGCCCCGGACCACCTACGAGACCAACGTCGGGGCAGCCCGTAACATCCGCGATGCCGTCCTGGCACAGGGCGACCGTCAGCCACGGGTCGTCTACATCGGCAGTGTGGCCCAGATGGGCGACCGCCGCGAGCCTCTGCACTGGGGCCGGACGGGCGACCCCATCTGTGTCTCCGCCTACGATCACTATGGAATCACAAAGACGATGGCCGAGCGCATCCTCACCGACTCCGGCATCCGCCGTTGGGTCAGTCTACGCCAGTCGGGCATCCTCTATCCCGCCATCCTGAACAACTACGACCCCATCATGTTCCATGTCCCCATCCGTGGCGTGCTGGAGTGGACGACGGTGGAGGACAGTGGCCGCCTGCTGGAGCGCGTCTGCCGTGACGAGGTGCCCGACGAGTTCTGGAACCGTTACTACAACATCGGCTCAGGGCCCGAATATCGCATCAGCAACTACGAGTTCGAGTGCCTACTGCTGGAGGTCATCGGCTGTCCGCGGCCCGAACAGATATTCCGCGCACGGTGGTTCACCACGCGTAACTTCCACGGCATGTGGTATCTCGACGGCGACGTACTGGAGCAGTATCTCCACTTCCGGGCCAACGTCCCCGTGCGCCAGTACTTCGAGCAACTGAGCCGCAGCCCGGAACTGCCCTTCGGCATCAAGATAGCCAAGCATACCCGTGTGGCCCGCCTCATCCCCCACATCGTGCGCATGGCCATGGCTGCCATGGCCTACATGCCCGTCCACGGCACACAGACGTGGATACGCAAGCGCAATCCGCTACGCATCGCGGCCTACTACGGTTCGCTGGAGAAGTACCACGCCATCCCCGACTGGAAGCACACCGACCTGTCGCACCCGTCAGAGGAGGCTGTCCTGCTCAGTCACGGCTACGACGAGAAGAAGCCGATGTCGGAGTTTACACTCGCCGACATGCAGGAGGCGGCTCGCTTCCGTGGCGGGCGCTGCCTGAGCGAGGAGATGCAGCAGGGCGACTGGGACACGCCGCTCCAGTGGCAGTGTGCCCAGGGCCACACATTCATGGCATCGCCCCGCCTCGTTCTGCTCGGAGGCCACTGGTGCCCCGAGTGTTTCCCCCATCCCTATCCGGGCCGGGACAGCCGTCCGTGGCAATGGGACGCCGAGGCCCGTCGCAACCCGTTCTTTGCCCAGCTGTGGGCACCTCTGCACGATGCCGACGAGGACAACCAGTATGACTACCACGTCTTCGACGGATGGGAAAAATAGCCACCAAACGACACTCGAACAACACAAAACCATATCTTGCAAACTATGAAACACCTCTATCAACTCATCCTCATGGTATGCCTAACAACCATACCCGCCGGGCTGAATGCCCAGAACACATCGGGCCGCGCCTTCGTTGGCTATGCTAATTTCGACGACCAGATCTGGGAGTACGACGGACTCTCGCTCGACCACACGGCCCGGGTGGGCTGTGCCGTCCTGCTCACCCGCGAGATGCTGGAGCCCTACATCGGGGGCACCATCGTGTCGCTGCGGGCTGGCTGGGACACCAGCACACAGACGGGCAAGTACGACGGATTCGTACGCTCGACGTTCAACGGCGAAGACCTGTCCACAGGCTCCGGCACCGTCTCCTATAGCTATAGCAGCACCTATCCGGGCTGGAACAACATCACGATGACGGACTACCAGATTCCAGAGGACGTGGAGCAGCTGGTGGTAGGCTTCACCACGACGCTGAAGAAGGACGTCTGCGCCATCCCCATGCTCTATCCCAAGGGCGTGGAGAACAGTTGCTACCTGTGGGTAGAGGGAGACAACGACGAACAGGGCGCCCCCGTCTGGCGCGACATGCACAACGTGGCGGACCAGTACGGCACAGGCCACGGCATACTGCCCATCATCCTGGGCATCAAGGACACCCAGGGCACCTTCAACTACATCCCCACCGTCACCATGCTCACCCACAACGGCGTGATGGCCACCGAGGAGGCCGGCGACTGCTTGGTGCGCCTCAAGAACAACGGTTCGCAGAGCATCACCTCACTGGCCGTCACCTGGCGCCAGGGCGAACAGGAGTGGACCAGCAGCAACGTCCCCGTCAGCCTCCTCATAGGCCGCACCAGCAAGTCCTTCCTCCTCCCCGCATGGTGCTTCCACTCAGGCGACGTGGAGATGAGCATCACTCGCGTCAATGGCAATCCCGTCCCCCATCCCGAGGTGTATCGGCTGAACGTCATCGGCGTGCCGCGTGAGGTGGACGAGACCTACATGCGCCGTCCGCTCGTGGAATACTACGAGTCGGAGAACAACTACATGTCTGCCCGTTACTACGACGACTACGTGGTCCCCTGCCTCCGGGGCTACACAGAGGATATCACCCTCGTATGCCAGCACCTCGACGACCAGTTCATGACGGGCGACGACGATGCCACTACGCTCGCCCTGCGACTCTGCGATAACGACTCCTCGCAAGTCAGCATCCCCGCCATGTCCATCGACCGCGCCATGGGCACTGAGAACTACCTCATCCAACAGAACGCGACGAAGAACCCCATGTTCCCCGTATATACCACCGACGGCCTTTCGCTCTTCCGGGAGGCTATGACCGGAGCCATGAACCGCCCAACTTTCCTGGAACTGGAAGTGAAGGGCACGGAAACCTGGAACGCCGACGAGGCATCGTCCTCTCTCGAAGTGGAAGTCACCGGCGAGATGGCCGAAGGCGTGATGCCCGAGGGCGAACGTCCCCGTCTGACCGTCTATCTGATGGAGCGCAACGTACACACCGACAGCCAGATATTCTGGACAGAAAAGGAGAAGGAAGAATACCAGGGAGAATACGTCCACGCCAACGTCATCCGAGAAGTGCTGTCGGCACCCGAGGGCGACGAACTCATAGCAGAGGGCAAGTACTTCCGCTCGGGAGTCTATAAGACCGAACTGGACCCCGAATGGAAGAAAGGCGACCTCTACCTCGTGGCCTTCGTGCACCGCGACGGCAGCCAGGGTGGCCGGGCTATGCATGTCTTCAACACTGCCGAGGGAAAGATTGACTTCGATGCTGACGGCATAGAAGAAGTTAAGAATGAAGAAATAAGAATGAAGAATGAGGTCCACGACCTTGCAGGCCGTCGCGTCAGCGATGGGGTAAAGGCCAATGCCAATGGGCTCAAGAAGGGCCTCTACATTATGAATGGAAAGAAAATCGTCATTCGCAACTCATAACCCGCAACTCATTACCCGTAATTCATAACCCGTAATTCGTAACTATGAAGCGCCTCATCCTCACCCTCGCCCTCCTACTTGGCGTAGCCCAATTGTCAATTGTCAATTGTCAATTATCAATTGGCACCCGTGCTCAAGCGCAAGTGCCCTATGGCTATGCACCTGAGGGAGCTGCCAACGAAGAACTGTCGGCCCTGGGCATCGGCAACAAGAGCGGCTTCGTGCAGGGCATGGCGCTCTTCGACCCACAGACCGATGCCGTGCTGGGCCGCATGAAGGGACAGCAGATCCGGGGCGTGCGCTGCTACCTGCGGGCCGACTACAAACAGGCCAAGCAGAAGCGCTCGGCCATCCTGGCCAGCACGGGCTCCGTGTCCAACATCGTGCGCACGACCTACGCCGACTTCACCGAGGGTTGGAACGACGTGCTCTTCGACGAACCCCTTGTCATCGGCGACGAGCCCATCTTCCTGGGCCTGCAGGTCTATGAGACCGTGGGCACGCCCTACCCGCTCGTGACCTTCGCTGCTGCCACGGTACCTCAGTCGTGCTTGGTCAATCTGTCCAAGAGCAAGTGGGAGGAATACACCGACCGCGGCACACTGCTCGTCTCGGCCCTCGTCGATGAGAGCCAGGCTCCGCAGTTCAGCCGTGCGGCCTACGCCCAGAACACCACCCACCCGCAGACGGTGGCCCCCGACCGCGACTTCACAGGCGGCCTCTACATCCACAACTGCTCACAGGAGACCATCCGCGACGTAGAGATAGCCATGCAGGGAGAGGGTGCCACGGCCCCCACCTACCTGACCCTGCAACTCCCCTCTCCCCTGCCCCCACTGGGCAGCACGGTAGTGACCGCACGCCTGCGGGCCGGACTGACCGAGGGCACCAGCGTCGCATGGACGGCCAACGTCACCCGCATCAACGGCGAGGAGGCCCAGACCGCACGTCCGGGCACGACACGGCTCTACGTCACCTACGACGACTTCCAGCGCACGCCGCTCATCGAGGAGTTCACCAGCCAACGCTGCGTGAACTGTCCGCAGATGGCCTATTTCCTGGACAAGGCACTGGAAGAGTATGGCCCTAACTACGTCTATGTCTCCCACCACACGGGCTTTGCCGAGGACGTATTCACCACACAGCCCGACCGCGAAGTGCTCTACTTCTTCGGTGGCTACGCCAATGAGTACAACCCGGCCATCATGTACAACCGCGCCATACTGGAGGGCGAAAGCAACGTCATACAAGGTGTGCGCGACATGTCGCCCGCGCCCTACCTCACCGCACTGGCACTGGCCTCTGCCATGCCTGCCATGGCAGAGGTAAACGTCGAAGAAGAGGGCGACCAGGTGCGCGTCTATGGCCGTGTGGCCCGCGACCTCGTAGGCCAGCCGCTCTATCTCTCCTGCTACCTGGTGGAGGACGGCATCAGTGTGGATAAGTATTACCAGAAGGGCATGGACGATGCCGATGCACCTGCCGACTTGGCCGACGTGTTCCGTCACAACGGCATCATTCTCCACTACTATACCACGGAGGCCCTGGGCGACCAGCTCTCGGTTGGCGACAACGGCGCTTACAGCATCTCCTACCCTGCCGTCACGAAGCAGGGCTTCGGCGGCACCCGCCGTCGCCTCGTGGCCTTCATCCACAAGGTAGATAAGGAAAACATCCGCGAGAACCAGGTGCTCAATGCCACCCAGACCATTCTCGGCACCGACGGCATCAGGGCCATAGAGGACAATGATGTCTTGGAGAAGTCAAGCGGCAATGCCGGACAAAGGATGAAAAATGAGTTTTATGACCTCGCGGGCCGTCGCGTGACAAAACCCGTCAAGGGTCTTTACATCAAGGGGGGACGGAAGCACGTCCTCCCTTGACAACATACTATATATCAAGCAATTGACCCAAAATCGGGGGGGGGGGGTAAAAAAGTCCTCTTGCGACATTTTTGCCCTTTTACGCTTTGATTCTTATTTTTTCGTTTTGCACACTAAAAGAACATCTTTTTTCTTTTGCCAATCAAAGATTTATCCGTACCTTTGCGACGAATTTGCAACCATGCAACGTAACAACTTATTATACGAATAGCCAGCACACCCAATGAGCAGCCGCATCTGTCACATCATTCCAGCCCTGCTGCTCCTGTTCTGCACAACAGGGGTACAAGCACAGTTCGAGAATGCCACTGACGAAGAACTCCTCGGCGGCAAAGAGAAATACAGCGAGAACCTGAAATACTATAACAGTTTCAACAAGTTCCGCGACCGTTTCAGCACAGACCGTATTGGGAAGTTCGACAAAGAGCCTGCCGATACGTGGCCCTGTGACTCGATGTACGAGTGCTGGCGCCGTATCTACACTGCCGCCCCCTTTGTCCACGAGAATATATACATCCAAGGGGCCACGATGCTGGACTCTATGGCACTCCATGCCACACAGAAGTCCGAGGCCGAGCGCCTTTTGTACTTTCAGGATCTGATGCAAGTCTATGACGACCGCATACGCCGCTTGGACAGCCTCAACTCCATGGTGAAAGAAGAGAAATACAAGCGTTCGCGCCCGGCCGTCATGGTGAAAGCAGCCAGCGTATTTCGCGACACCGCCCCCAAGGTGAAGGGTTCGGGCTATACACCCCTGATTGCGTATGAGAAGTTCACGAAAGCCTTTGCCGCCATACGCGAGGCCGCAAATGCAGGCAACGACGAGATGTCCGCCGGCTACCTCGTGGAATATATCTTGGCCTGTCGTGACCTGTTTGAAACGGACAAGGAGAGGTATTTCGAGCAATTTCTTACAGACTACACCGCCTGTCTCGAATCCTCCAGCAAAATGATGGCCGCCTACGCCAATGGGGTGGACCCCGACAACTGGAAAAGGTACGCAGGTGCATACAACGACATCCAATACTACTTCATCCAGGCCGGAGCCAACAACGTGGAAAGCCTTGAGGCCTACTATAAGCCACGGCTGGATTCCATCAAGGGGGACTACAACGCACTGGCCAATGCACTCAAGCTGATGTTAGGTTGCCAGGATATGCTGAAGAGTTTCGTGTTCTACAAAGCGTGCCACCTGGCCTACAACCTTCAGCCCGACTACCTCAACTGCATCGGGCTGGCCTTGGAGGCGAAGGAGGAATTTCAAGACAAGGACGAAGCACTCAAATACTTCAAGGAGGCCGACGAATATGCCTCCGCCCCCAAAGAACGTTACCTGACGAGCAGCCTGATTGGAACGGCCATGATGGACGAACAGGAACCTCAAAAGACTCTGGAATATGCCTCATACACTCCGCAGCAGAAGAACGAAGCCATCTATGCCTGGCGCGGACGCCAGAAGATTGCCGCCAACAAACTCCAGGAAGCCATAGACTACGCCAAGCAGGCTGGTATGCCTGCGCAAGACTGGGCCTCACTTTACCTAAGTATGGCATTAGCTTATTCACGCACCAGAGAGGAAAGTGCCATGACGCTGGCCTACGATGCCTTGGAAGAAGCCCCCATTGCGTATCCTGCCATCAATATGCAAAACGTTAATAATTCCCGCATCAATGTGGATAAGAACAACGATGCGATGAAAAAAGAAGTAGAAGCCCGCAACAAGAACCTGGCTAATGCCAAGAACAGACAAGCACAAATGGATGCCTACAATGCATACAAAGCCAAGCAAAAAGCCGAAGAAGATTTCTGGGCAGGAAAGAAATAAGGATGAAATACCGACTATATACATATATTATAATAATACTGCTGTCATTCCCTGCGATGCGGGCCTACGGTCAGGTGGAGGCCGACAGCACGGGGATGACCCGACCAACTACAACGACTATCAGCAGTCGCGCCGACTCCATCTTCCGAGCACATAAGCCCGTCATCGACTCCACATACTTGCGAAAGGAACTGCAAGTGAAAGACAACTTCTGGAAACGCATCTCCATCCACACCAATCTGGTGGACTGGGTTCTCACGCTGCCCAACCTCGGTCTGGAACTGGATCTGGAGAAGGGCAACCGCAACCGGCGCTCACTGCTGCTCTTCGGCAAGTTCAACGGCAACGGCAAGCAGTCCGTCGGCTCCAAGATGATATTCAACTATATGCAGGTGCGCGGAGAGTTCCGCAAATACTGGCGAACGGGCAATATCGGTGCCAAGCGCACCTACTCCGAATACAAACGTATCTACCTACATAAGCCCAGCAACAGGCGTGCCATGGAGTTCCCGGAAACGAGAATAGAACTGCCCGAATCCGGATACAGCACCTCAAATAATCCCGGCAAGAAACTGAGTAAGGAACAAGAGAAGATGCGCGTCGTGGAGTTCCCAGGCGTGAAGGCAGAACGCATCGACTCTTTCTACGTCACCCACGAGGACAGTGTGGCAGCTAACGGCCACTTCTACAACGGCGACCCCAACCGAGGGTGGTGGTACAACCACTACCACAAGGTGCGCCGCCGCCTGTCCACACGCACCGTCACACAGCCCCGTAACTGGCGGGCCTACTATCTGGGCTTCTACGGTATGATGAGTAAGCACTCCCTGTGCATCCAGGGCAAGGGCAATCAGGGCTCCGGCCTTGGCATCGGTGCCGTGGCAGGTTGGAGCATCCCCATTCTGCCTAATCGCTACCCCCACGAAGGCGGACTGGATCTCGACTTGGGTGTGAGCCTGGGACTGAAGATAGCCCGTAACGACAAGTACCGCTTTGACGAAGAATTTCGCTGCTTTGTGCCCACCAATCAAGGCGGTGCCAAGTTCCGCTTTGTGAAATACCCTGTTTGCGAGGACATACACATTGCCCTCGTCTATCGTTTCCGCTCCATCAGCCACAAGGTAGACCTCTCCATCGTGGACGACTATATGGCCAAGGTACAGAGGTTTGAGGAACGGCGCGACAAGCGCATATCTGAGATGAAGGACTCCATCGAACACATGCAGACACGCATGACCGACATCCAGAGCAAGATGTCCGTCATGAACGACTCCATCACCTTCTGGGACAAGTACCACCGCCGTCGTCTGGCCAATGCCATCCTCATCGACAGCACCGTCGTCTTCCATGGTCTCGACTCTGTACTGGAAGCCAAATTCTTCCCCGAGCGTATTGCCGCCCGCCAGCAGGCCGAAAAGGAGGCCAAGAAAGTTAAGAAGACCGAAAAACCTGAGAAGCCTGAGAAAGAAGGCAAGAAGGCTAAAAAAGCCAAGCAAGCCGAGAATCCCGAGCAAACCGATAAAGAAGACCAGGCTCCTGAGAGCACCCCAGATAGCCCGGGAACCTCAGAAACTCCGGAAGCTCCAGATACTCCAGACAGCCCGGACACTCCCGAACAAGCCCCAGAAAACAACCCAGAAAATCCGGATAACCCGGATAATTCGAAAATCCCGGCTCCCCCAGAAACCGATACTCCTCAGGAAGGAGGTGAATCATGAAGCATAAGACCCTACTTTTCCTTTTCATACTGGCCACACTTGCGGCCTGCCAGATAGACGTGGACTACTGCGCTGCCAACCATCCCCATCAGGCTCGCGTGCAGTTCAACTATAACTGGGAAGCCAGCCATGCCGACATCCCTCCACACATGAACGTCGTGGCCGTGCGCGTGGTGAAGGAGACCCACTACGTCTTCGAGACCACCAGCTTGCCCACCGGCAACACGGGCAAGGTGCTCTACCCCGTAGGGCCAGCCGACTCTGTCTATTTCACTACCATAGATAGTCTGCGCGACGTGCTATACCTGCGTGGCGGAGAATATAACTTGCTGGCCTTCAATAGCACAGGAGACGGTTTCGAGTTCTCCATTACCGACGATGCCACAGGAAAGCCAAACTGGGGCGACCTTCATTCCAGCAAAATCATGAATGCCCTCATCTCCGACTCCATCTATGACTCACTGGACAAGCTGGAACCGGAGTTCCGCACCTGGCGCGACCGCAATCCCTACAGCGGGTACATCAAGGTGGCCGACCGCATGCACATCTATTCAGGGTCGTCACACGTAGACATTCCCCTGCAGGTCACTGGCAACCAGGTCTATACATGCACTTTCACCCCAAAGCCCTTGACGCAGAAGGTGAACATCAAGTTTACCATCGAGCCCAAGGAGAACGACATCACCGTCGAGGACATCACCTGTTGCATGAGCGGAGTGTGTCGTTCCATTCGTATGGCCAATGGCGAAGTGCTCACCGACCGTACCTACAAAGTGCTCTACAAACCCACCTTCAGCAAAGACAGCACCCTCGTGCGCCGCTACGAGGTGATGGGCGACATACTGGCACCGGGCATCATACGCAGTCCAGACAGTCTGATGCGCACGGGACCAGGCATCCTGCAGGTGAACATCCCGATAAGTTACCGTGACAGCCAGGGACGCAAGCACTACCGCACTCTGGAGGGGGCCATCAACCTCTATAAGACCCTCACCGAGACTCCCTCGCTGAAGTGGAATGATGCCGACGGTTTTGCCCGCCAGACTAAGTCCGAAATAAACCTCGTCATTGAGAACGTCATGCAACTGACTCATGAGAAGATAGAGGCTGTGGATGACGTGAACATGGACAAGTGGGTGGACAACACCGATATAGGAATTGACTTCTAAACGAACGACGAGACAAGCAGACTATACACAATGAAGGCACATACCTTATTATATTATATAATAGTAATCCTTACACTGAACAGCTGTATTGAGGATCGCTATCCCCGCATCCTGGAAGACGTGCCCCTGGACCAGGCCGTAGAGAACGGCGAAGGCGAGGCTTCGGACATCCCCATTCTGCCCTCCTTCTCCGACCCCTCCTATAGCGTGGTATCGCGCGGTACAGGCATCTTCCACGACTGGTACTACGATGCCGACCATTGGACTCACGCTCCCTTCCACACTTTTGCCTACCTTTCGGGAAGCGGTTCCGACTACACCCGACTGACCACGCCCCAGTGTCTGCTCAACGACCAGACCACTGTACTCGTGGACGGACAGGGCAATGTGAAGTTCTGCGAAGGCCCGGCCCCCAGCCAACTGGAGACGTACGTCGAGCGCTTCTATCTCGGAGGCAGCAATCATGAGAGCAAGTACAGTTTCTATACTTTCTTCTGCGACGACTTGACACCCACCTATGATCGTACTCAGAACACCCTGACGGCACGCCTGACCCTGGACGGTACCACCGACCTCATCCATAGTTATGCCTATCATACTGACAGTCTACTGAAGAGCACGCTGACCTCACTCTATGCCGATGGGGCTTCCGTGAAATTGCGTGAAGGCAACCTGGACAGCTATGGCAATCCGAACGGTGAACGGCGCTACATCTACAGTGGACTCTCCGCCAGCCGAGGCATCAACCCCATCTTCCACCTCCACCACCTGCTCTGCCAATTCGAGTTCCATATCCAAGGCGTGCCCACGGTCAAAGAGGATGTGCCCGAGAGCCAGTGGGAGGCCCCTTTCCTGAACATTCTCTTCGACCAACTCTCTATCCAGGCTCCCAAGGATGTTACTCTGACCGTGGCCAAAGACACATGGACCGAAGCCTCTTATTTGCAGGACCTCGCCCTGCCCATGCCCCTGCTCACCAGCAATGCCATCGGTACCTATCTGCCCGACATCCGCTACAACAACAACATCGCCAACAGCGACTACAGCCGCACCCATGCTCCCCTGTATGACTACAGCACCATCGGACGCGAGTGGGCCGAACAGTTCCCAGCAGATACTTACTCCTTCTACCGCGCCGGCAACGACGTGCGAGACAGCCTCTGTTCCATGGCCTGGCTGCTGCCGCCACAGTCCACCTATGAGGTCTCACTCAGCGGCCGACGTCTGAATATTACCCCCGACGGCAAGCACCTGATGCAGATAGAAGGCCAGTACTACTACCCCATTGCCTCTAAAACCACTCTCTCCCTGCGTGACGAACAGGGACGCCCCAAGGCATTTGAGGCCGGACACAAGTATACGATCACTATCTACATCTACGGCGACGGACGTATTTCGGCCAACGTAGCCGACCTTGACAGCGAACAGTGGACCGACGAGAACTCCGACGACCCCTTCCAGTTCGGTAACGACCAAGACCGTGCCCCACGACGCCAACGCCCTCAGAAACACAATAGCAAAGAACATACACGTTTATGATGAAGAAGATACAGACATACCTCATGCTGCCACTGGCCGTCGGACTGGCCGTCTCGTGCAGCCAGTCGGAAGACCTTACCGTCCCGGCTCAGGAGGTCTACGAAACCCCCCCCGTCCGGATTCTGCCCTCGGCAGGAGGCCAGGACTTCGACGTCAGCATCGAAACCCGCAGTACGGGGCCCTTCGAGCGCTGGAGCCTCGACCAGGCTCATTGGCAGGCCGCTGACTTCTACACCTTTGCCCTGCAGACCCGAAACACCATCGGCGGCGTAGAGGCCGGTGAACTGAACTTCCGTACAAGCGACGTCATGTGGAATCAGCTCATGCGCATCCAAGATGCACAGGGTAATGTCCGCTTCTACGACAACGACGCCCCCACACAAGAGGTCTTCCGCTACTACAGCAACTGGCGTGCACGACGCTATAAGTTCTTCACTTACCATGCAGACGATGCAGTGCTGTCCCTCAATCCGTCCACCGACAAGATTACGGCCAGCCTCACCATCAACGGCCATCAGGATATCATGCATGGTTTTGCCTATCACACCGACAACGAACTGCAGGCACTGATAGACAACATGCCTGACGGCGAAAACAAGACCAACTTCACCACCACGCCCGAGAGCCGTGGCGGACGCGAATATCTCTATAGTGGCATGTCTGGTAACCGTGGCATACACCCACGCTTCCATCTCCATCACTTACTATCACGCTTCGACGTCCAGGTGCAGGGCATGAAGGGGGCCAATGAAAAGTACAGCTTTCTGCAGGTACTCGTGGACAGCGTGGTTATCAAAGCTCCCGCCCGTGGCACCCTGACCATCGCCGATGACCAGTGGACTGACAGCATCACCTACAATCAGGCTGTGGAGGCACAGAACATACTCACCTGGGGCACCGACAGCACGGACTATCAGTTGGAACTCATCCCACACACCACGCTAACCGATGGTGGTTGCCTGCCCGGTGTGGACTATAGTATCCTGCAAGATTCGCTGCAGGATCTCGGTATCATCACCTCTGGTATGGTTTACCACCAAATCTGTGACACGCTGCCCACTCCTTTGTGTCAGGCCGCCCTGCTTCCGGCAGCCGAGGAAGGGGTATCCATCCACGTCTACTACCGCTACATTTTTGCCCACTGGGACGGTGCCACACGGACATGGACTGTGGATGCGAAATCTACCAATGCCGCCACAAATCAGTGGCAGAACTCCACGCGCCTAATGCCGCGCGACACGAGCGGGCAGCCCGTTCGCTTCAAGGCTGGCGGCCAGTACACCGTACTCATCAAGATATACGGTCCCGAGGAAATAACCGCAACCGTGGCCGGACTGGACGAGGAACAGTGGACTGACGAGAACTCCGACAATCCATTCGACATTCACGACTGATGCACTCCCTATACACACGATATGCAACTGATGAAGAATAAGACCCCATTCATACTTGCCATGCTGGCAGTGGCTTGCCTCCAAATGGTGAGTTGCAGCGACCAGGAGGAACTGGCTGGCGCAGACTACATAGACCCCGTGTCCGTGGAGCTCTTGCCTGCCGTGGGCAGACAGAGCCTCAACGTCAGCCTATCCAGCACTCGCAGCACGGGAGCCTTCGAGCGGTGGAGCCTCGATGCCGAGCACTGGAAACAGGCTAACTTCTACACCTTCGGACTGCTGACCGAAAATTCGTTCGTCCACGACCACGACTTTTCAAACCAGAGTAATCACGCCTTGTGGAATCAACTTATGCGTATCCTGGATGCACAGGGCACCGTCCGCTTCTATGACAACAATGCACCCACACAACAGGTGCACCGTTACTATACAAACTTCCGCAACCGCCGCTATCAGTTCTTCACTTTCCATGTGGACGATGCCACGCACGACATTCCCAGTAAACTCTCTGCCACCAAGGATGAAGTCACTCTGACCATCGATTCCATCAATGGCTATCAGGACATCATGCACGGTTTTGCATATCACACCGACGAGGAACTGCAGACCCTCTTCGCCCGTATGCCAAACAATGACGATACCAAGCTCTTCAACAGCGAGAACGACAACGGACGCAACTACCTCTACAGTGCCACCTCTGGCAACCGGGGCGTGCATCCGCAGTTCCACCTAACTCACCAGATGGCCATGTTCGACGTGAAAGTGCAAGGTTTGCGCAGTACGAATGAGAACAAAACTTATTCTTTCCTTCAAGTAATTCTAGATACACTGATTATCAAGGCTCCATATAAAGGGACGATGACCGTGGCTAAAAATACTTGGGACAGTAAGGAAACTTACAATGCAGCCGTGGCTAATCATGAGGTTATGCACTGGGACAAAAGTAACCTCCGCGAATTTTATCCCAACATAAAACAACAGGAGTTGAAGGGCGATGAACCCTATCTGCAGCATTTGGATTCTTTGGGCTATCACGTGGAATGGTCTGAACTCTGGAAGGAACTCTATGATTCACTCATCATTGACCTTAGCATACCTCACCACCAGATAGGAACGGAAATGCCAGTCACGCTGTGCGACTCCATTATACTACCTGCCGTAGACTCCATCAGCATTGCTTTTGGTTATAAGTATATGTTCATCGAACAAGATTCTACAGGCAAATGGGTACTAAATATCCCACAGACACGCCGAAACTCTCTAAATAACGGACGAAATCCAACTTCTTTAAAATTAGCCAGTGGCGAACCATTCAGACCAGGAGGCAAATATACAATACTTATAAAAGTATGGGGACCCGAACAAATATCCATTGAAGCCATCACAGGCGAAGGATGGAAGAAACACGATGAGGACATCTCCCTACAACAGGATGAAGATAATACCGTAAATAAAGAAAAAAAATAAGAGATTAATAACTTTTTTATGTTTCACTTAAACAATTAAACCTATGAAAAAAAGTTTGTTTTTGGCAGCTATCGTAGCTGCTGCAATGAGCAGTTGCTCGTCTGACGACACGCTGACTCTGGCTCAGCAACTGGACGCCGAGGCACAGGCTCAGGGGCTTGTACCCGTTAATCTGAGTCTGAACACTGCCTCTGCCAGCGTCACTGAGACTCGTGGTACTGGTATCGTCGGTGATCTCGAA
Organism: Bacteroidaceae bacterium; assembly: GCA_017464345.1. GTDB lineage: Bacteria > Bacteroidota > Bacteroidia > Bacteroidales > Bacteroidaceae > Physcousia. Next base: position 19,326 of record JAFUAH010000015.1, on the reverse strand, counting down.
GGTGGTACTAACGATTTCCAGTACGAGAACATCTACGTTCTGATGATGGATGTCACAGGTGGTGACCTTCATCCTTGGACTTACAGTACTTGCGGTGGTGCACTGGGTACTCAGTTCGACAACTCCTTCTTCTGCCGCCCCGAGGCTACAGGCGAAGCTGGTGTCTTTGCTCTGAACTATAAGCAGTTCACTGGCAACGCCCTGAAGTATTATCCGCTGGACACCCGGAGCGACTTCTTCGGTTACTACATCGACGATGCTGCTACAGGTCTGGATGCAGACAACAATCCTAACCTGACAGTTGGAGAAACAGACATTACGCTGGACTTCACCCTCAACGGTTCTCAGGACATCATGGCCGGCAAGGCTACGAACTATGCAGACGGTGCAACTAACAATGGCTATGACAAGCGTGGCTACTCTGGCACCTCTGCACGTGATCCCTACAACATTGTACCCAGAATCGACATGAAGCACCTGCTCAGCCGTTTCACCTTCGAGGTGAAGTCTGGTGACGACCAGAATGTTGCTACTCAGTTGCAGGTAGATGCCATCACCATCGCAGCCCAGGCCACAGGTACACTGACCGTTGCCGTACAGGATGAGGACGGCTATGACATTGACCAACTTATCACTTGGAAGGACGAACCTCTTGTAGACATGACGCTGATGCAGAAGGATCCTGCTGCTGCTGCCGCTACGTTGGTTGGTGGAAAGCCCGCTATGATTGCAATGGTTCCTTTCCAAGTAGGTGCAAACGGCACTGTTACTCAGGCCGGTGGTGACTATGCTGATGGTTTCTATGTAAAGCCCAATGAGACCGAGTACGACATCGTGCTCCACCTCTCACAGTTGGCACAAACTGGTGTAGAAGCTGATGGTGTAACTCCCATTCTGACTCCGATGACTCACTCGGTACCTCTGAAGGTTAAGCTGACCAACGGTGGCAAATTCCAGCGTGCCAAGTCTTACCACGTAGCTATTACCGTCTATGGTCTGCACGAGGTTGAGCTAAAGGCTAGCCTTGAGGCTTGGGGTGAAGGCGATGAGGTAGAGCCCCTGAACACTGAAAACTAAACTAAAGCATACACGCTATGAATATTAAAAGTTTAAGCACTTTAGCACTGGGAATGCTGCTGCTGGCCAGTTGTGCTTCCGATGATGTCACGACAACAGCATTGAACGAGACTTCGGAGTACGTGCCCGGCAACAGCGAGTACCCCGTGCGCCTGCATGGCTCCACCGCAGTATCGGCTACCACTCGTGCTGCAGTTGAGGGCAACGAGACCGACCCCCGGGCCGTTCTGGACCGGATGGGCATCTTCTCCCTGGCCCGTGACAAGCAGGGTGTGAATGAGTCGGCTGGCGACATCCAGTGGTGGAACAACACCCACAACTGGAGTGACTGCCTGATGGACAATGTACTGGCTCGTATGGAGAACGGCGACATCACCTGGGAGGGCATCTATTTCTATCCTATCACGCAGTTCTATTCCTACGACTTCTACGGCTACTATCCCTACACCGAGGACTTGACCCGCACGAATAACAGTGTGACCGCACACTACACTATCGACGGAACCAACGACCTCATCTGGGGACGTGCCACCAGCGACGAGGATTATGCTTACAGCGCCAAGTACTATCGCACCTATGGCACATCAGCCGTAGACCCCACGCTGGATCTGAAGCACCTGCTCACCCGTCTGGTCTTCACTGCTGAGCCCGGCGAAAGCTACGTAGGCTCCGGCGACTATACGGAAGCCGAGAATATGCAGGTGAAGTCCATCAAGCTGTGTGACGTGTACACCAATCTGGACGTACTGATTGCCGAGTTCGACAATGCAGAGAACAGTAACCCCGACTACGCACGCCGCCTGACACTGCGCGACGAAGTCACTGACACCCTGTCTCTGTGTGATGAGACGGGTGAACCCTTCGCACTGACCCAGGTGCCTGCTCACACGGAAGATCCTCTGCAGATTGGCGAGAGCATCATGCTCTACCCTGCCAACCAGTATGTGGTGAGAGTGGCTCTGATAGATGCCAACGGCGAAGAGCACGTGAGTGAGATTCCCCTCATGCTCAGCACTGCCGGTGGTTTTCTGCGTGGCAACTCCTACACCGTTCGCGTCATTGTTCACGGTCCGCGTGCCATCGAGGTCAAGGGCAACCTGACTCCCTGGAACGATGTAGATGGTCCCATACTTGAACTCTAAACCCTATTTTACCATCTGTGAGGGAGAGCCTGTGTCTCTCCCTCACAGATTCACCACCCCAAAACAACACTGATGAAAAGACGCTTCACACTCATTGCACTACTATGGTTCCTCTGTACGGCCGCCCATGCACAAATGGTGGCCGTGAAGAGCAATGCACTCATGGACGCAGGCCTGATTCCCAATCTGGAACTGGAAGTCTCAGTGAAGAACCGGAGCACCCTGGGCCTTATGGGCTTCGGCAGTGTGAATGTCCTGGGACAGAGTTTCCGCACACTGGGCGTAGCGCCGGAGTACCGCTACTGGATAGGCGGTCGCCCCATGGTGCATCTCTACGTAGGCGTCGGCCTGCTGGCCGTCACATACGACATCAACTGGAAAGGTCGCATCCACAAAGGCGACGTCGTGGGCGGCGGCCTGGAGTTTGGCTACGTCAAGCCACTCAACAAACGCTGGAACATGGAGATATCGGGGGGCACAGCCCTCATCGGATACTACCAACACTATTATTATGAAGGTGACACGTACAATCCCAATACGCATCACCAAAACAGCCACGGATTCAAAATGCTGCCCTACAAGGTAGGCCTCAGCTTCGCATATATCATCAAGTAAATATATCCACACCCGACCATCATGCGCACGCTCCTCAAATATTGCTTTCTCATCTGCCTACTCCTCCTCTGTTCCGCCAACGGGTGGGGACAGGAGGCGACAAAGGTCATAAAAATTGTCAGTTCATCAACTTTCAGTAACGAGGGCGACAATAAGCAATTGACGAAGGCTCCTCCTGTCAGAGATGTCTATATTTATACTTTTTACTTAAAAAGCAAAGCTGAGAGCGCTTATCTAAAATTAAAGGGGCACCAAACCGACGAATTAGATAAACAACAGGATGACTATGTAGGTTTTGGCATTACGGAAGATGATGGCATGGCGGAAGTTGCAGTTCCGACTAATGGATGGATTTTAATCTATGCCATCGACCAAGACCAAGTGGAAGCACCCAAACAAGTAACGGCAGCAGAACTAGGAGAGAGTGTCATTGAATACAAGTTGGATTTGGATCGTGTAATGGAAGAAGTAAAAGCTCAGGGAACAAGACAAGGAAGCAAGAAGGATGTCAATGCCAGTTCTTCCAGTTGCGGAGGTATCCTGATGGCACAGCGCAACGTGTTTTTAGATAGTACTTACACACGTTCCAACGCCCGCTTCGTATTATCCCCCATTGTCATTAGCCGGAACAATCCAAAGGATACCATTGGCTACCTGCCCCCTCAGGTGGTAGACGGCATAGACTACACTCCCTCACAAGTACGCTACATGGCATTTAACCCCAAAAACGATGTCTACTGGGAAAATGCTTCCGTAATGGGCGACGAGCCCTCTGCAACTTATTTCAAAAAAGGAATGTACACACGTGCCGAAGATACGTTGGTCTTCAAATGTAAGATTCGCCCCTATGATGAGAACAAGCCCTGGAAAATCATCGGCCATTATTGGTTTGAAGACTATAATACGGTTTATTACGAAAACACCGTCCTCCTGTATCCCGGTTTTTCCCAGAAACCTACTAAATTCCTAGAGTGGCGAGGTTCCGTTCCTAAAATAGAAATAGATGAAAGACACTATGAGAAAAGAGCCTTAACCGAGCCCGTTCCCGATTCCCATAACCTTAAACTACTATTCAAATCGGGTAAAGCTGATTTGGATTTCTCGGATAGTCTTACTGTGGATGGTTTGGAGAAAATGTACAAGTTGATAGAATCTTACTATAATAACACAGATGCTCGTATTACCCAATTTGCCATCCAAGGTTTTGCATCCCCTGAAGGTAGAGAGACAACCAATCGTACACTGGCACACCGTCGTGGAGAAACGGTAAGGAATCTTTTTGCCCAAAGGTTCCCTGACAGGAATCGATTGCCATTGTCCATAGAATCACCTGGTATATTCAGTTGGGAAGAGGTAGCAGACACCATTGATGCCCTCAACAAATCGGAATACGAGGGTGTGGCTAATGAATTGCGCGAAATCTGTAACCAGAAGAATAGTCTTGATGCACAAAACAATATTATCAGTAAAAAGAGTTGGTTTCCTTCCGTTAAGGAAAATGTACTCCCACTTATGCGTCGTGTACGTATCGTTACGGGAGTGATTGAACAAAAGAAACTGACCACCCCTGAAATCTATGAACGATACAAAAGGGACAACGCAATGTACTTTAGTGGGAATGGTATTCATCCTTATCAGTACTACAACCTTCTGAATTATTTATATAAGAACGGAAAATGGGATGAACTCTATGCGGTCTCAGAAGCTGTATACAACTATCCAAAGACAAACCCCAATCATGACTTAAATGAAATAACGACCCGTGACAGCCTGACAAACGAAAGGGTTAAGAGTACACTCAATCCCGAAGATACAACCCGATATAAGGTCAAGTCCATACCTGTAATACGTGCCTATCCTTTGGCTGCCTACTATTATGCAAAGTGCAAACTAGAGAAAGGTGTAGCAGACACCACGATACTGCTCAACTATCTGGATCGGGTGGCCAATCAGGGGCTGTACATCGAAAAAGAGGGGCGAAAGCACTGGAATGAAGAGGCCATAGCCATCACTCAGATTATGATGTATTGCCTGTTGGGAGACTACAGAGAAGCCCATATCCTGTCCCAGTACCACTTGCCTGCAGACGATTCAAGGTTTCATCGCTTCCGTACATTTATCAAGTTCCTGTCCTGTGACTATTCTGCTGATGAGAAGGAGGACATGAGAAAAGAAATAGAGGCCAGCAGCGATGTTAATTTTGTGGTGGCCAATCTGATTGACGGAGAAAAAGGATTCAAACGAGCCTTAGAGAAACTGACGAATGAAAAGGGCAGATTCCTCCGTAAGAAGGAGCAACAAGCCTTATACTATTATTTGCTTGCCATATGCCGTTACAATGTGGAATGCCCAGACAGAGAATACGACACGTATTACTATAATAGTCTGAATATATATGATACGGATCCGAAAAGTCTGAACAACTGGGCCGCCCCCATGCTTGAGGCCCTCAAGCTTGACCCTAGCTGGGCAGACTTCCTGAAGGAGGACGGTTTCTTCAACGATGCCTATCGTGCCATGGTCTTCTTTTTCTGGGAACGAATGAAAGACGGTGTCCCCATGGGCGAAATCGCAAAAGAGTATGACCAACTGGCGAAGAAATATTTCGCACCTAAGAAATGATATGAAACAACTGAGAAGAATACTGATAGCACTATATGCCTGCCTGGGCACTATGACCACGGCTGCGGAAACGCTGCCCATGAACGACATGGAACAGGTGGCAGCAGATACGATACGGACAAAGAAAGACACCATCGACACAAGCGAATGGGCCGCCAAAGTGACGGGTGAGGAAGGCCAGTTGCAGCCGCGATACATTCCGGCAGGCGATACGGACTTCCTGGACTCGACTCACTACTACAATCGCTTTGCTCTGGCTGCCGGAGCTGGCTATCTGGGGCAATACAACAAGAAGTTCAAGACCTTTGCCATACCCGTCACGGCCTCGCTGACTTACAACTTCACCCCCATACATGCCCTGCGCGGACGCCTCTCATACGCCAAACTGCATCGCCGCCATGCCTACGACGTGAAGAGCGCATCCATGGAACTGCACTATTTGGTGAACCTTACCAATTATGTCAGGGGCTACTCCCCCACCCGCCTGCTCACCTTCTCGCTCTACGGCGGACTAGGTGGACGACTGACGGCACACGACAACGAACGGACCAAGTCGCCCTTCCTGCTTCTGGGTGGACAGGTGGACCTGAGTCTGGGTAACAATGTCGGTCTATCGCTGCAACCCTACGTGGGCGCCATCCGCGACGAATACTTTCTGCACAAGGAAAGTTCATCCTCGTTCTACCAATTTATGTACGGCTTCAATGCCAACGTGCAGTTCGACTTTCAGCGCCGTCGCTTCCAGACCCACCGTCTGGACTCCTCGGCCATCTACGTAGAGACCTCGCTCGGTGCCACTTTCCCTCGCACGGGACAGGCATCCACGGGACTAGGCAATGCCTACGCACTGTCCATCGGCTACTGGCCCAACCGCATCCTGGGTGTGAAGGCCTCCATCATCGGCATAGACTATGTCTGGAATAAGCAGAAGACCGAGAAGGTGCTCATAGCCATGCAACAGGTGCACGGTACCTACACCACACGCAACTATGCCGGAATAGGTGGAGGACGCGTGGAGGTGATGCTGGATCCTTTCAACTTCAGCCAGAAATGGCGTGAGAACCGTTTCTTCGACGTAGACTTCTCCATAGGGCCGGAGTATGGACGCTTTGCCAAATCTGGCGAGAGTCTGGTGACACGCTACTGGGCAGCCACGGTTGCGGCCCAGGTGCTGTACAAGGTGCCGAAGGCCCCCAATGCCATGATTTTCCTGGAACCGCGCTACTCGTGGATGTTCTATAAGATACCCTATGCCAACACGGACAATGAGCTGCGAAAGAAGGAACGCCTGTTCCTGCTCTCGGCCGGTGTGCGCATCAGCAGGGACATGCCTGTTCCCAAGTATGCCGAGGAAGATTATTACCATGGCGACACGGCACGCAACTTTGCCCGACTCAGTTGGGGTGGTATGCGTATCATCCAGCGCTACACCACCATCTCGGGCAGTTACAAACTGAACAACAGCATACAGGCTTCAGCCGGGCGCGACTTCAATGCGTGGGCTACTGCGGCACTACAGTTCGACTATTCGCTGTACTGCACCAGCTCAATCCAGAGCTACCGAGTAAACATCGGCAGCACGCCTAAGAGCTATCAGGGTCTGTGGGACATCAACTACCACCTCATCACCCTGCGGGCCATGTATGGCCTGCCCATAAATAGTCTGCTGGGCTATCACCGTCACGAGAGAGCACAGCGACTACGGCTGAACCTGCTCACGGGTCCGGCGTACACTTGGAAGGTGCGCGGTGGCAACCGATTGTCCAAAGGTGAGATGGCAGGTGGGGACAATCCCACACTCAGTAGTCTGCCAAAGCGCAAGCATAGCAATTTCGGCTGGGCTTTGGCCATACAGGCCCGCATGAGCATCAAGAGCAACTGGGGCATCGTCCTGGAGCCTATGGGTGAGTATCACTTCGGTAATGGCAGTGTGGAGCGTCTGTTCCTCTACAACCATATTGGTGCCATCTACACGTTCTGAGTTGAAAGTTGAGAATTGAAAGGCATTCCTATATCTCATCAAAGGCAATGATTGCAAAAGGCAATGATTTTAACGGAAAGAAGGTCACCAATTGGCGACCTTCTTTCCGTTTATAATATATAGTCCCTTATGAGGGGGAACGACCCTATCTAAGCAGCGCCCAGTGAGGTCGAAGCGCCCCTGCATGGGATGCAGACGAGTGCCGGCCGCCTCAATGCCGGTGGAGGTGTCCAACCCCTCCACTATCCACTCGAAGTAATCCTTCAAACCCGTGGTGAGCATACTGGCAAAGAAAGAAGTGCCCGTGCCCAAGTGGTCGTCCTTGCTGATAATCTCTATCCGGGTGTTCTCCAAGTCGGGATGATGCGTGGCAAAGGACTCGTAGTTGTCATAAGGCACTATGGTATCGTGCTTGGAATGGAGGAAGACGACACGATGCTGCGGTACCCACCCGTCGGCCAGTGTGTTGCTGAGCATCGCACGATGGAGGTCACGGACGGCAACATCGTCCTCCCGGACATCTTCCGGAAGACTATACAAGTCATCCAGCCGAATAAAGTAGTCATAACACTCTGGTCGTAACACCTCACGCAGGTCGGCATAGACGGTGTAGGTGAAGCCCGAAATACCCAGTGTGCGCTTGTAGGTGGGGAAGAGTTGCTGCATCTCCTTGGCCGTATACGTCGTTCCGTCGGCTGCCGTAAGTCCTTTCTCACACAGGTCGTAAAGCAGGCGTGTGATGTCGTCGGTCTTCTTTTGCTCTGCCTTCTCCCCTGCCTTGTCCTCTATCCAGCCTACGATGCCTGTATCCAGAAATTTCTTGGTGAAGTAGTCGGACAGCTGACGTCCCTTCATGGAAGGGTTGGCGTCGCACATTCCTTTCACTATGAGTGGCATAACCACGGGCATCGACAACTGGTTTTGGCGGTGGGCTGTAGAGGCTCCATGCGAGGTGCCATCGTCCTGGATGTAGTAGCGCATGGTGGCCATCAGGTCATAGGGGCCTGCAGCACAGATAGATCCTGCAAAGTGGAGAGGTTCCGCCAGCCCGCCCTCCTCGATATAGCGCTGTGTAGCCAAAGCCGTAGCCCCTCCCTGAGAGTAACCGATGCAGAAGGACTTCCAGTTGTCGGCCAGTGCCGGATTGGTTCCAGCATCCACCAACTTCTGGTAGAGGTACATGCCCCATATTGCAGCATCTGCCACTTGACGTGCCGTGAGGGCCTGAGCCAGATAGGGATGGGCGCGGTGCTTGGTCACGCCATAGCCCTCATAGTCGGGCATGATGATGATGCTATGGCGCAGACGCTCGTAGGCCAGCCCCATCACTGGGATAGTCTGCATGATGCCCACGTCCGAACCAACACTGCCATCCTTGGGGTACTCAGAGGGGCACTCGTAGTTGGCGGTGATGGTCACATGGCAGGCTATGAGCAGGGTCTCGATGCGGTCAGTCTCGCTGGGCTGCTTTTTCCAGGCTATCAGGGCCGATGAGAGGACGATGGGGTTACCCTCGGCATCCACGCTGGGATAGTTGAAGGTGTAAAAGGCGTTCTTGGCATCCTTGTGGCAGACCAGTTCCTCCGATACAGTTGCCTGCTCCTCCTGCGCGGCAAGTGGGGCCGCAAACAGGAGAAGCAGGAACAGGTATAGATATTTTCTTTTCATCAGTCTTGTCTTTTATGCCAGGCAAGGCGTTAGCGCAAGATACGCTTCTCCACGCGGCCGTCAGAGAGACGGACAACGGCAATGCCACGATAGGTGGAGGGCAGGCGCTGGCCGCTGAGCGAATAGTACTCCACGGGCGTGGGCAGAGCTGCACCTGTGGCATCGACATGGGAGGGGTCGGCATAGACGAACTTCAGCGTGATGCAGGGACCATCGTCCGTGACGGTATAGTTGTCGCCGATGGTCTTCACTACGGACTCCAGACGAATCTTCACCGTACAGGTGCCATAGTCCAACGGGAACCACTCAGTGGCAATGGAGTGGAGCGTGCCATTGAGTGTGCCGGGGATGGTCGTCCCCTTATCCTGACGTACCATGATGCACTCCTTGGGGAAACAGATTTCCAGGTCGCCGTTGTCCTTGTTCAGCACCTCGTAGTTGATACGCAGCAACTGGTCGGCATCGCCATCCACGTTCTTGGCATAGACACCGGCGTCCATCACCACATCGCCAGAGCCGTCGGCTGCCACCTCGGCCTTGGTGATGGTCAGTACAGTGCCGTCGGGAATGACGGTTCCATGTTCGTCGGCAAACTCGAATAGAAAGTCCTGAGCCTGGGCTGTACCCAGCTGGAAGTTGAAAGTTGAAAATTGGAAATTGGCTACGCCCATGAACAGGGCGAACGTCAGTATTGTCTTTTTCATAGTCTTTATTTGATTAAGTATTTCTTTCCGTTCTGAATATAAAGGCCCTTCGTAGGCTTGGCCACGCGACGGCCCGAAAGGTCATACACCTCACTTTGAACTGTGGACTGTGAACTTTGAACTGACTCCACGCCTACCGAAACCGGGACGGTGTAGAAGATGTCGGTCTCCTGGCGGTCATCACCACCGTAGTAAACACTCTGGATACCAATGCGCTCGAAGCCGCCCTGATAGAGGTAGAAGCCGTAGCTGTTGGGGAAGATGCTGCGCCCGTTGCTGTAGAGGTAGGGCATCTCATCTACACCGTCGATGGGCAGATTGACGTACTCGTCCTGGTAGAACAGGAAGTCCTCGTCATCGTCGAGATAGATGCGATAGAAGAGTTTCTGGGGATTCAGGTAGTTGCCGTCCTCGTCCTGACAGGGGATGCTGACGGAAACCGTCGTGATGCCATAAGCGTCAAAGAAGCGGTCGTTGCACTCCAGAATGGCAGGGTCGGCAGGCTTGGCGGCCTTCTCCACCCAGGGGCGCAGGATGGGCTTGGCAAAGCGCTCGTAGCGGTCAAGAGAGTCGAGGGAGTTGTTGCAGACCAGACCGCGGTCGGTGGTAAAGCTGCGCGTCTCGGGGTCATAGTCGAAGGTGATGCCCGTCTCCTCAGCATTCCAGCGGTAACGGTACGTACCACCGTAGTTGGGATTCACGAACTCCAGGTCGGTGCCGCAGTAGTAGAGCAGATAGGTGGAATAAAAACCAGCCACCTGCAGGGGGAAATAGACCTTCGTGTCGCTGACGAAGGTGCCCTTCATCCAACTGTCGGGCAAGTAACTCTCAGAGATGCCCTGCATATAGACATCCTGGCCGTCGAAACCTACCTTCACGAAGTGGCCATAGATACCGTTGGTCATGGCGTACTGCTCCACCTTGAGGTCGGCAGGGGGCGTCACGCCGTTGGCATCCACCTGCTCATAGACGGTCTCGAAGTCGAGATAGTAGCTCCATTCGCCATCGAACTGGTTGGTGTAGGTCAGGCCAAGGCCCTTGAACTGGTTCTCGCCGATGTCGGCGCTGGTGCCCTGCAGGACGAGGCTGTCGCCCTGAATGGCGAAGGTGGCATAGCCCTTGTTGTCAGAGGTGTAGTTGGTGATGGCACCGTTGACAGTGACCTCAGCCAACTGCATTCCATAGGCCTGAATGGGTTTGTTGTCCTCATCCACGGGGTTGTCGAACCAATAGACCAACTGACCGTAGGGCACGTGTATCTCGTCGCCCTCAATGGTTCCCTTTACCCACGTGCCCGTGGCGGCGTGGGAGATAATATTCTTGAACCAGACGGTCTTGCCGTCTGCGGCATAGACCACCTGGGCGACCATACCGTCCTGCCGGCGGTCGTTCTCGAAGAAGAGGGAAGCCATGGTAGCACCGCCCGTACGCTTATAGACACGCAACTCACCGGCGGGCTGCTCCGTCACAAGGTCGGCCTTGGTGGGTGCTTTCAGGGGTGTGAGCTTGGGCACGCGCAACTGCTGTGCATAGGTCACGGTTGCCAGTAGGCAAGCAAGGATTAAGAGTAAATGTTTCTTCATAAGCCATTATTTTTAATTTATAATCTTAATGTATAATTCACACCGGGGCCATGAGGCGGACGTACACAGGGATACGCCCCTACGGTTGCAAAGGCTCTGCCACGACCTGCTCCACGCCCTGGTCGGTATAGACGAAGGCCACAACATGCATGTGCTCGGGCTTCCAGTCCTTGTCCACGGGGATGGTATAGGAGAAGGTCTCTTCCGTCGTCTCGCCCTCGGCGAGACTGAGGTCGGAGCCCCATAGGTCATTGACGGCATCGCGGAAGATGTGGTTGTGGGTGTACTGCTGGTCGGTCGAGCCGTCGGGCAGGTACTGAAAGGCGGTGATGCTGTCCTCAGTGAGCCACAGTTGTAACTTGCCGTCCAGGTCGCCCTCCGTACCCATCAGCGTCACGGTGAAGTCGGTCTTGCGGGTATCGGCATCGTAGGCAACGGCCAAATCCATCTTCACCCGAGCCGTCTGTTGCAAGAGTGTATAGACCTGCGTGCCCCAGTCGGAATAGTCCGACGGCCCATGACGGCTGACGATGCCCACGGGCTGCGAGCTCAGTCCCCAATGGGCGAAATACGCCTCTCCGATGTCGGTGGTCATGGGATAGCGCACGCCACGGACGGTGCTGCCGAAGGGACCCGAATGGAAAGCCACGGCCACCACCTTTTCCTCACCATATGCTTCTTGCAGTTCAGCTATGGTCTGCGTGGCACGGGGACAGTTGATGCAGCGCTGCCCCGTAAAGTCCTCGATAAGTACGGAGCGACCGACGGATGCCGGCTTCACGTAGATGAGCTGTTCGCTCTCGTCGATGTGGGAGCAGGAGGCGAGGAGGAGCATTACGACAGCTAAACTGTCGCACACCCAACGCCGTTTCAGTATGTTCTTTATCATTGCCTTTCTCATTTTCTCATTCTCTCATTCTCTCTCCTTCTAAAAGTTATAGTTATACGACAGGGTCACGCCCCGGCTGGCCGGTACACGGCGACAGACGCCGCCCGAGCAGTTGAAGCCGGCACGGTTGCGCACGTAGCCCAACTGGATGCGGTGGGACTTGATGTTGTACGTCACGCTACCCTGATAGTAGTGCGTATCGGTCTTGCCCAGGTTGTACATGTCGGAGAGGCTTATCATCCAGTGCGGAACGATGGAGAGTTCGCCCAGACCGTATATCCAATCGCCGTCGTCGGCGGGCGTATGCAGATACTGTACCTCCATGCGCAGAGTCAGCTTCTTGTTGAACTGATAGCGTCCCTCGGCCACGCCGATGTTGCTGTGTATCATGCCGCCCTCGCCCTCGATGACGGTCTTGTTGTAGCGCTGGTTCATGTACATCAGGTTCAGCTTGAACTGCTTCGAGAACTTACGTTCCAGCTGCACGTTGATGTCCTGATAATAGGTGTGGCCGTCGTTGCGGACGTGCGACAGGTTCACCTTGGCCGTCATGCCGTACTTGCCTCCCAATTTGGTCTTTTTCTTGAAGGTATAGGCAGCCGAGCCCTGTACGGCCCACTCGCCGTCGGGCTGCGTAGCGTAGGGATAGAGAGCAGCCAGGGCATAGGTGTGGTCCATTGTGAAGGCGGGCAGATGGTTGATGTAGGCCGCACGGGAGAGGCGATCGACATTGCGCTGGCTACGGAAGTCCATCAGTTCCGACCGCCGTGCCTGGGCCAGGAAACTCATACCCTTCTTGGAATAAGAGGCTGAGAGCATACCCACCTGACCGCAGTCGTAGTCGTAACCGTTGATTCGTGTGGGGTCCTGTGTTTTGAAGGCGTATTCGGCCAGCAGACCAAAGCCGTGGGTCTGGAGGTTGGCTCGCACGTCAAAGGCATTGACGAACTTGGGGAAGTTATAGCGGTGTGTGGGGTCGGCCAGGACGAACTCGTCGCCCTCGTGCTTGTTCACCCACGAGCCTCCCAGCATCAATCGGGTGCCTCCCCGCTGCATGGGCTTTATCCATTCGTCGAGGTTTAGTTCCAGGTCGCCACCGCTGACGGTGTTCTTCTTCCACTCCCAATAAGTGCGCTGCACGCCCGCCAGAGCCTTCAGGGTGATGCCCCGGTAGGGAGTATAGACGACGCGACCGCCCAGGAGGGAGTTATCGATGCCTAGCGTCCGCTCCTCGTAGGTACGCAGGATGAAGCCCGAACCGAACTGCTCGTAGAATGAGCCGCCCGTCAGTTCCAGATTCTTCAGTTTTCCCTTGACATAGACGTTTGGGATACCACTGCCCTTGAAATGATTGGCTGCATCGTTGAAGCCTGGCATGGGATAGTCCAAGAACTCAAAGCGCAGCCCTGCATCCACGTACTTGCTCTGCAGGGCCACGTCGGCATAGGTGTTGGTCATGAAGTCGTCTTCATACCCACCACTGGCACTGCCCTTCACAAATCCCGTCTCCGCGTCCTTGTTGGGGACGAGCATGTCGGTCTGCAGACTACCGCTCACGGTCACCTGCGCCACACTCTGCGTGGCAATTAAATATGAAAAATTAAAAATTAAAAGTGCTATGCGCTTCATAATCCCTAATCTCTAATCCTCACTTTGTGAGTTCGCGTACTTTCTCTATGAGTTCCGTCTCTGCACCGTCGGTGTAGCCGTTGTGCTTGTGCACAATCTTGCCCTTGCCATCGACGATGAGTGTGAAGGGTATCATCTGTATGCCCAGCGCACGGCGGAAGTCGCTGTTGGGGTCGAGCAGAACGTCGTACTCCCATCCGTGTTCATCCACGAGGGGTTTCACTTTGTTGATGTTCTGCGCCTGGTCAATGCTGATGGCAATGAGTTTCACGCCCGTCTCTTCCTGCCAGTCTTCATAGACCTCCTGGATGGCGCTCAGTTCGCGGTTGCAGGGCTTGCACCAGGTGGCGAAGAAGGAGATGATGAACGGCTTGCCCTGATTGTTCAGGGTGTCGGTCTTCACCGTCTGGCCGTCCATGGTCTTCAGCGTGATGCCGGGAAGTTGGGCGAAAGAGTGAAGAGTGAAGAGTGAAGAGTGATGAATAAAAAGAAGCAATGCAATACGTTTCATAGTCTTTTCGAGTTTAAGTTATTTTACTATCTTCTTTCCGTTCTCTATGTAGATGCCCTTTGTGGGCTTCACGATGCGACGGCCCGCTAAATCGTACGTTGAACTTTCCACTTTCAACGTTGAACTTTCAACTTCACTGATGCCCGTGGCGTCGGTGACGTGCGCCTTGTTGCAGTTCACCACTTCGCCGGTTTTGCTGTCCACCAACACGGCCACGACCTCCAACTTCTCCTTATCCAAAGGCAGAGCGATGCCAGAGATGTCGAACGTGTAGGAATGGTGGTTGGGCTCATACTCCTTGACGCTTGCAGGCAGACTGCCCTCAAGGCCTGCGCCGTAGTTGGCCGACTGGGCAATGGCCACATGGTCGAAGTGGAAGTTCTTCATCGGGTTTGGCGAGTCGATGTACTTCTGCAAGAACTTGTCACCAGTGGAGTAGCCCTGATTGCCCGAGAAGGCATTCGACTGATACCAGTCGCTGTCGCCGTCCTTGTGCAGGTCGTTGGCCAAGAGCACGTAGCCCACGAGGCAACGGTTGTCGTTGAAGTCACGCACAAAGGTGGTCGTGGATGTGGCCTTGATGCGGGTCTTTCCCTCGTCGGCCCACTCAGCCGTGACATCGATGCTGGCCGGGGCAATGCCGTTGCTGCGCTGCTGCCAAGCCTGGCGCCCGTCGGACAGGTCGTACGAGGCAGCACGGTCGATGAAGGCGGCAGGCAGGCCTATCTCCGTAGTGCCCACGGGATAATAGTAAACGGCGAAGTCCATGACATCGCTCATGTGGTAGGCCACACCCACGAACTTGTCGCCGTAGGCATCGGTCATCCGCTCGAAACAAGCCAAACCGCGAGGACACCACTGGCACCACGTGCCCGTGTATTCCTCCACCAGGGGGCGGTGGACGGGTATTTCATCCAGATAGGTCACGGGCACCGTGGTTGCGCCTACGGCATCCTGGTTCTCCTCGCCATTGACTTTCGTGATGCGGAATGTGGTGGGATAGGTACCCTTCGTTTCTACGGCCGGAATGGTGGCCGAGAAGGTGGTGCTGCGACCGTAGTACTGGCCCGCCAGCGAACGCGAAAGGGTGCGCGTAGTCATCACGCCGTTGGCCTCTATCTGGTATTCGATGCTCGAGATAGCCCCCACGCCATGATTGACCAAGGTCAGTGTCGTCGATATGGCAGAGCCCATCGTAGTATAAAGATTACCGGGAGCCAGCAGTATGGCTGCATGCTCCTTAATACGCTCACCGCCGATAAGCGCTGCCAAGGCAGGCGAACCCTGTTCGGCCAGCCCCACCCACTTGCGGTAGGTGCGCGAGGTGTGGATGAGCAGTCCCTCGGGATTCTCCGTGGCAGTTGTCAAGAGCGGAGTCTTGTTGGCATCGCTCGCATTGTTGGCATCCACGCTGGACACCGTGAACGAATAGCCGACATACACGCCGCCCTCCTCTATGACGTAGGGCTCGGCCAGACGCACCTCTGCCCAGGAACCGGAGGGTGTAGCCTCGATGTTCACGATGTCGGGCACCGTCTTTCCGCTCGCCAACGTCAGTTCCCGTGTCAGCCAGCCCTTGTAGCCCGTCGTGTTCTTGGCGCTGGCATTTACGGGTATGCGTATACCACGGATTTCCAGGCCCACGAGCGAAGGGTCGGTCAGGTGGATGGCCACATCGTAGGTCTCGGCCTTGCCCGTCCCGTAGTTCAAGAGTGAACCTGTGCCTTGATAGACACCATAGTAGATTTCGTTATCAGCCTGAGCCGATAACGTACAAAGCAAGGCTACCAGGAGCCCCATCATTCGGAGTAGTCTTTTGCTCATATCTATATTCTTTTAGTTTCCGTTATCTATACCTTACCATCATTTATTATTATCGTACGCACGCGCACGTGCATGTATTCGGGACAAAGATAGCAAAAATCCTTTGTTCCACCAAGTCCTTGCCCCCTTTTCTTTTCGCCATCCCTCCCCTATCCCCTTTTTAGGGTATGGGTCCACGGGCAGAATCCGTGTGTCCACGCACTGAATGAAGGGGGGAGAGGGAGGGAACGTAAAGATTTTTATTCCTAGTCAGAATACCCCCTATACAGGGGTTGCATAACCCTCTTTTCGAGGGAACAACAATGTAATGATTTTTCGTCCATACTGCCACACTTTTTTGCCCTTCCACTTGCACATGCGGAGAATAATCGCTATATTTGTCGGTTGAATATCAGTAATCACACATAATTTAAACTAAAACTATGAATGACATCAAGGTTTTGAATCATGCAGCCGACAACATCCGCATTTTGGCTGCAAGTGCCGTGGAAAAGGCTAAGAGCGGTCACCCAGGTGGTGCTATGGGTGGTGCCGACTTCATCAACGTGCTCTACTGCGAGTACCTGAACTACGACCCCGAATGCCCGACATGGGCCGGTCGCGACCGCTTCTATCTCGACCCCGGTCACATGGCTCCCATGCTTTACAGCCAACTATGCCTCATCGGTAAGTATAGCCTCGAGGAACTGGCCAACCTGCGCCAGTGGGGCTCGCCTACGACTGGCCATCCCGAGTTCGACCCGACGCGCGGCGTGGAGAACACCAGTGGCCCCCTCGGCCAAGGTCATGCATTCGCCGTAGGTGCCGCCATCGCTGCCAAGTTCCTGGCCGCCCACACGGGCAATCCTACCTTCGAACGGGAGACCATCTACGCCTACATCTCGGACGGCGGCGTACAGGAGGAAATCTCGCAGGGTGCCGCACGTATCGCCGGCACGCTGGGCCTGGACAACTTGGTCATGTTCTACGACTCCAACGACATCCAACTCTCTACCGAGACCCGCGAGGTGATGAACGAGGACACCGCTGCCAAGTATCGTGCCCTGGGTTGGGACGTGCAGGAAATCAACGGTAACGATGCCCAGCAGATTCGCACCGCCATCGAAAAGGCAAAGGCCGTAAAGGGCAAACCCGCCCTCATCATCGGTAAGTGCATCATGGGCAAGGGTGCTCTGAAGGCTGACGGCACGAGTTACGAGCGTAACTGCAAGACGCACGGCGCACCGCTCGGTGGTGACGCATACGTGAACACCGTGAAGGCATTGGGTGGCGACCCCGAGAATCCCTTCCAGATATTCCCCGACGTGCAGGAACTCTACGCCCGTCGTGCTGAGGAACTGCGCAAGATTGCTGCCGAGCGTCATGCCGAGGAAAAGGCATGGGCAGCCGAGCATCCCGACAAGGCCGCACAACAGGAAGAGTGGTTCAGCGGCAAGGCTCCGAAAATTGACTGGACGGCATGCGTGCAGAAGGACAACGACGCCACGCGCAACGCCTCGGCTGCTGCCCTGAGCGTACTGGCCGAGCAAGTGCCCAACATGATTTGCGCCTCCGCCGACCTGTCGAACTCGGACAAGACCGACGGATTCCTGAAGAAGACCCACGCCTTGCAGGCTGGCGACTTCTCAGGTGCCTTCTTCCAGGCTGGCGTGGCCGAACTGACGATGGCTTGCTGCTGTATCGGTATGGCTCTGCACGGCGGCGTCATCCCCGCTTGCGGCACGTTCTTCGTATTCAGCGACTACATGAAGCCCGCCGTCCGCATGGCTGCCCTCATGGAACTGCCCGTGAAGTTCATCTGGACGCACGATGCCTTCCGCGTAGGTGAGGACGGTCCTACCCACGAGCCTGTGGAGCAGGAGGCACAGATTCGCCTGATGGAGAAGCTGAAGAATCACCACGGCCAGAACTCGATGCTTGTGCTTCGTCCTGCCGATGCCAAGGAAACGACTGTTGCCTGGGCAATGGCTATGGAGAACACGAAGACCCCGACGGCTCTCATCCTCAGCCGTCAGAACATCCAGAACCTGCCCGAGGCCAACGACTACGAAGGCGCTCGCAAGGGCGGCTACACCGTGGCCGGGAGTGACGAGAATCCCGACGTTGTACTGGTTGCTACAGGCTCCGAGGTCAGCACGCTTGTCGCAGGTGCCGAACTGCTGCGCAAGGATGGCGTGAAGGTTCGCATCGTCAGTGTTCCCTCCGAAGGAGTCTTCCGTTGCCAGCCCTGTGAGTATCAGCAGAGCGTAGTGCCCCAGGGTGCCAAGGTGTTCGGCATGACCGCCGGTCTGCCCGTCAACCTCCAGGGCTTCCTCATCGGTGCCGCTCCTAAGAGCAAGATTTGGGGCCTCGAGAGTTTCGGTTTCTCCGCTCCCTACAAGGTACTCGACGAGAAACTGGGCTACACGGCCGAGAACGTCTACAAACAAGTAAAAAGTATGCTGTAACGCATGGATACAAAAAAAATAGGCATAGCCAGCGATCACGCTGGCTATGCCTTAAAGCAATTCGTGAAGCAGTACCTCGAAGAGAAGGGACTGCCGTACAAGGACTACGGGACTTATAGCGAAGAATCATGTGACTACAGCGATTTCGGTCACCTTTTGGCCCGTGGCATTGAGCAGGGCGCGGTGTATCCCGGCATCGCCATCTGCGGCTCCGGAGAGGGCATCGCCATGACGTTGAACAAGCATCAGGACATCCGTGCCGGCCTGTGCTGGATTCCCGAAATTGCCCACCTCATTCGCCAGCATAACAACGCTAACGTGCTCGTCATGCCCGGTCGCTTCATCGACACGGACATGGCCCGCAAGATAATGGACGAGTTCTTTGCCACCGACTTCGAAGGCGGTCGCCACCAGAAGCGCATCGACAAGATGCCAGTCAAGTAAGGCCATACATTAAAAAAGCGCCGCCCCCAAACATTCAGGGGCGGCGCTTTTTTTTATTAGTGGTGTCCGCTAAAACTTTTTGAACCCTATATAAATTTAGGTCGAGTCCCTCGCTTGGAACTCGACCTTTTTTGTTACCTTTGTTTTTACCACAAAACATCAATAACATGAACAAAGGTACACATTTTAT
>JAFUAH010000014.1 GCA_017464345.1 Bacteroidaceae bacterium | reverse complement strand
TGTAGGTGACACGCATCGGAAACCAATGGAGGGGGACACCGCACAACGGGGTGCAGTGGACAGGGATGGAGGTAAACGCTGTTGCTCGTTCCATGTATTCGCGCTGATTTCCAGCAGCTTCTATGAAGCGGCCCCATGTCCGTCTCTTCCTAAGAGATGGACATGGTACCTGAAGTACTATGAGCAAAGTGTTTACAAACGAATGGTATAGAGCTTTGTCTCATAAGAATGATACGAAAAACAGGTATCAGTAAAAAAAGACGTTCAAAAGAATGGCTATTTTCAATATTTTACGTACCTTTGCAGTACCATGTCCATCTCTTAGGAAGAGATGGATTTCTATTCTAAAAAGTCAAATAACAAATGCGGGCGGTGCATACACAAAGATATACACCGCCCGCATTTGTTATTATTTCAGTAAAAAAGCCTACTTGAAGGAATCGTACTTTACCCAACGGAACCACTCTTCAGCCGAATGGAAGGCTATGCCCTCCTGCTGCATGTCGGAGGCTGCGGACAGCCAATAGCGCATGTGCCCAGCAACGGGATGTATCAAACAAAGGTAATTAAGGTCATCCTCCTTGACATCCACAAGATTGGCTTCATCCACACGAACTGCCATACCTAGCGTATGTACACGGTCGGGATGTCCCTCCTTATCGGGAACATTGGAGCCCCATGAGGCCACTAGCCCGTCGCTACGCATGAAGCCTGATGTGTTGAACTCAAACTTCTGTACCCCAGTGGCAAAGGTGAGACTGTCAAGGGGGGGGAGAAGTGAGAGGTGAGAGGTGAGGGGTGAGGGGGTGTCTTCCAGCCAGACGTCCACTTGCACTTCACGATGACCACGCAGGGCTGTGAAGCACTGGCGGAACTGAAGCGTCCGTCCCTGATGCTGCCAGTCGGTGGCATATATTTCCACCACTGCTGTATCCGGTCCTTCGCTAAGCACCCGTTGCCCACGAGCCTTTACTGGTGAAACAAAGGCAAGTCCGCCTTGCTCATCGTAGGCCCGGAACGACCCAGCACCGATACTAGCCCCAACGAAAAGAATGTCCTCGCCATATCCTGATTGCCACTGTGCAGGGGTGGTATAGAAATTTGTGGAATCCAGTTCCAACTGCATTTTTTTCTTACCATAAAGGTCGATGCTCTGGCGATGGTCCATATACACACGGAAGCCTATCCACTCATTTTCCCACATAGCTCCGTGACCATAGATGGCATCGTACATGGCCAGTTGAGGGACATCGCCCTGGAATTCCACTTGATTCACCCGGGGATACCTGTACTTCCTGTCCCACAACTTCATGTGGGCAGCGACCTGAGCTGAGACCCATCCTAACCTTCCCTGCGAGGGAAGGAACAATACACATAAAGCGAATACCAGTATTCTTTTCATTGCCGTAAATTCATTTGCCCTCTCCCTGACAGGAAGGGCTGGAGTGGGTCTTTACTTCACCGCTTCGCCCTTGCCGTCCTCTGTCAGGTAGAAGAGAGGACTTTCGTTGGTCTGCTCCTGGTCGTAATAATGGAGACCAGAGTCGTTGGTGCGTGGGTACCAGTTATCCAGCAGACGCAGCATCTCAGCAGCAGCCCAGATGGCAGGTCCATAGCCATGGGCAGCAGCAGCGGAAACAGGACGATAGTAGTAGAAAGCTGGGTCGAAGGCCATGCCCGTACCGACACAGGTTCCCTTCACCAGTCCTTCTTCCGTAATCTGTGTGGCCAAAGCATGCCAACCGAGCTGAGCCACTGGCCCGTATGTGATGCCGTCGAGCCAACCCTGGTTGATGGCACGGGCTATGCAATAGGTGTAGATGGCGGTGGCACTAGTCTCTAGGTAAGAATCCGAGCGGTCAAGCAACTGATGCCAGAAGCCCTCGCTGGACTGATAGGAGGCCAGCCCGGCAACATGTTTCTTAAGTTGTTCCATGATGAAGGGGCGGTCGGGATGGTTCTCTGGCAGTATATCCAGCAGCTCAACGGTGGTCAGCACAGCCCATCCGTTGGCGCGTGCCCAGTGATAGGTGGGTTCTTCTTCCAGACCTTCCACATAACCATGACGATAGATTCCTTTTTCGGGAACCCACATACGGCGTACAAAATTTTTGTACATCGTGGCGGCTTCGTCGAAGTACTTCGTATCGCCTGTGTAGATTCCGCGGTATGCGATAGTGGGTATGCCCATATACATGTCGTCGAGCCAAATGGTGTTACGCTGAGGGCGATGACGGGCAAAGGTCCGGTCTGGCAAACGGTACTGCTGATTCTCCACAAAGTCGAAATAGTTCTCTATGAGAATTGAAAGTTGAGCGTTGAAAGTTGAGAGTTGCTTCGCTTCATCATTTGCTTGAGTCTCTTCGGAGGCCGAACTTCCAACTTTAAACTTCATCATGGCCGTGCACATTGTGCCGCAGTCATCCAGGGCACGAGGATGGAGAATTTGTTCCATCTGTGCATCCTCGCATGTCTCCTGTTCACGAAATTTCGGTGCCACTTCGGCAATGAACTGGAAGCGGGTCTTCACGTAGTCGCTATACTTCTGTTCACCAGTCACTTCAGCAGCTGTCAACAGGGCCTGATAAGTGATGCCCCACTCGTAGGAGCCAATGCGGAAAGCTCCGCGCTCCAGCGTTCCGTCATCCTTCAGGGCATGGGGTGTCTGAACATCAACGTACTGGAAGATACGGTCGAGCGCAGCACGTATGTCTTCCTTATTCACTTCTCCATAGGGAGTCTTGTAATCGGGTGTTAAGAGATGGAGCGGCGTAGTCATGTCGTTCACTTCCTCTTCCTGTGTCTTCTGCTGTGTGCACTGCACACTGAGCAAGGCTAAAAGCAGCAAGGCTGCGTGTTTTGTCTTCATTATGCTTATTATTTTTTCAGATATTTCTTTCCTTCGGTAATATATAGGCCCGTATGTTGGGGAGTACGTATGTGTCGTCCCTGCAAATCATAGGCTGGGCTCGTCGTACTACCATTGTAAGTCGCCTGGCGAATGTCGTCCGTGATGTCGGCCTCGTGGATAAGGAACTGGCATCCCGTGTCCGTGGTATTGGTTCCATCCCCCCAATTATATATCTTATAGTTCAGTCCGGGATTGGTCTGATTCAGCTGGGCAGTGCCTGACGTAATAATGAAATAGCCTAACGTATTGGCTGCCTTCAGCGCCCATCCGCTTGCCGGCTGTGCCTTGGATGTCTTCACTTGCGTATTGTTGGCTGCAGTGGGCGAGATATAGGAAGCATCGTTGCGGTTGATGATGTCCCAACTGCCGTCCTCGCGCTCGGAAAATTTCCACATAGCCTTCAGGACATTCCCGTCGGTGCCACCCGTCAGTCCGGCCCCCACCCCATTGCTCTGCACATAGCGCCCGTCTCTGAGGGGTGTGGACAATGTGTACCAATAGGAGTATCGGTCGTCGCTCACTTGCGGCAACTGGGAAGAATCATCTTCGCTGTAGTCTTCGTCAAACAACTGATGGGGCGAATACACCAGTCCGTCCAGTGCATTCTGTCCTTCTGTATCGGTCAGGACAAAGGTGAACATCCACTTGTTCAGCCGCACACCATCGGCACTGACGTAGGGTAGTTTCAGGAAGACCTTGTTCCAGCCCTGCTCCAGTTGCACCTCCACGGGCTTGCGAGCTGTGAAGTTCTCATTTCCCAGTGCCACCTCACTATTGATGCTCTTGCCTGCATTAGTCCAGGTCGGAGCCTTTATCTCCACGTCGTTCAACCAGATGCGTGAGCCCTTGCGATCCCATTGTCCATTGTTCGGGGCCTTGTCATTCTCCGAACGTCCATAGTTTTGGAACTCAATAAGTGCTCCTGCCTTCTGTGCCACAGGCGAATAGACGTATGTCCAAGCGTATGCCGTGGCATTGCTTTGGGGAGTTGGATAATAGGATGGTACCGTTGTCCCCCATGTATGGCGCAAATAGATTCCCGCTCCCGTAGCACGCCCCGTACCATAGATTTTGCCATCATATTCGTAACGGTCTTTTGTACCCTCGGTTTCCGGAGGAAAGACTTTCGACGAACTGCCTCCGTTGGGGAAGGCTTCAGTGATTTGCCAACGGACATTGGCCTGGCGCACATAGGGAATAGAAGCACCACTCAGCGTATGGGACTTATGAAAGAGGAAACGCTCCTCCCAATCGGCAAACTCGTCGTACTCTTCACCACTGTTGGGGAGTTTGGTTCCGCCCGATTCGATGTATTGTTTTCCTCCGCCTTTCCATGCTCGTTCCGAGGCTGCCAGCACATTGGCATAGAGGTTGTTTTGTCGGATGATACCCTCTTCCGTCGTAACATATCGGTCGTTCCAGATGGCGGTGATTTCACCCGCCACGTTGGCCGAGCCTTGCTGGGCATAATAGACATTGCTCTTGTAAATGCCCACGAGGTCTGCAAAGACGTCGAAATGGTTCACATAGTTGTAACGACAATCGATGTTAGGCAGTCCGCTGATGGCTTTTCCTGCCGTGCTCCACATCTGGGTCATGTCGGCTCCCGTTGAGCTGGTGATGGTCACACCACTGATGGGGTTCCACACGACTACACGCTGCCCTCGGTCATGCAGATGGCCAGTGATTGTCTTCAGGAAATTAGGATAGGTGATGCTCCGTTCGTCTGCCCCAATGTGGATATAGGGTGCATCAGAAAAGACCTCCACGACCTCGTCCAGGATATTTTTCAGTTCCGCCATGCCCTCATCCGTCTGCATCGAGTGGCCCATAGCCCGCTCGAATGCGGCACTGTGACCAGGCATGTCAATCTCCGGAATGACCGCAATGCCGTATTGGGCGGCCAACTGCACAACTTCCCGACAATCCTCCTGCGAATAATATTTCCCAGCAAAACGCGTCATCGAGGAGGCGGCCGTCAGTTGCGGATATTGCTTCACTTCGAAGCGCCAGGCCTGATTCTCGGTCAGATGCCAGTGGAAGGTATTCACCTTGAAACGTGCCAGCAAACGGATTTGCCGTTTCAGTTCATTCACAGAGATGAAACTGCGCCCCACATCGTGCATCCATCCACGCAACTTGAAGGCAGGCCAGTCGCGCACAGTACAAGCCTCCAGTTGTGGCTCTCCGTCCCACCCTTCGGCCATCTGGGCCAACGTCTGGATGGCTCGCAGAATGCCAGTCTCCGTCGGTGCCTCGATGCGGATTTCCCCGTCGCCCACCGTCAGTTGGTAAGCCTCGTTTTCATAGCCTGCCAACTGGTAGTCGTAGGCTCCACTGACTGCCGGGCCAAGGACGATGTTCAGCCGAGGCCCCATCCCGCCCAACTGTACGTCCTGCCCAATCAGTTCCTTCAGCAGGGCTTGCACACGAGCAGAGGGCAATTCGGTACATGATAATGTCCCACTCAGAGTGAGGGTCTCCCCCGTCCCTACCATCTCCACAACTTTTGGCGTGGGCAATAGATGTTGGACTTTGGCATTTACTGGAAAAACTTGTATCAGAAATGCCAACCACACGATGTTTCGAAGCATTTTGTACATCATATAATACACATTGTTTGGGCAAAGATAGTGAAAACTCTTTGCACTGGCAAATTTTAAGATGGGAGAATATACACAAAATAATATTCCCTGCACTGAAGCCATATATCAATTATTTTACTTAATTTTGCAGAAAAGAAAGCAAAATGCTATGAACTTTTTCCAAAAAAAGACACATACAACTGTGACTACCGAACCTCTGAGCAAGCCAGAGGACGAGATGGGGAACACATCTGTGAATGTTGAAGATTCAGCAACAAGTACAAAGGGAATAAGCGCAGAAGAGGCAGCACGCGACTGGTGGCACTCGCATTATGGTGAACCGATGCCGGAGGAGATGATCCGTTGGATGAAACATTTGGTGCGCACCGAAGCACGCCGGCAAAATATCGCCCAACAAATGCTCTCACCACAACAGATTCAGCGTATCGAGGATGCCCAACGACTGGCCGAGACCAAACTCCGCAACATCGAGAACTCCCTGCAGCGATTACACGATCAGCAGGATTGGGTGCGCCAGTTCAACGAAAAGAGCCACGAACTGACCGAGCACCGCAACCGTCTCTATGCCGCCAACAAACAGTTGGCCACCATGTCTGAAGAGGAAAAGAAACTGACACGCTTCGAGACTTTCGAGACGATACAGGGTACATTCCAGCGCATGACCATGGCTGAGCTGTTGCGCCATGAGAACAAACAGCAGCAAGGCCTGTTGTCCCGGGATATGGAGGAGGCACGCCAAGCACACACTGACGAGCAAAAGCGATTGAAAGGACTGACCGACAATCTGGACGACGCACGGCGTCAGATGCTGAAAGTGTGCGAACAGATGGAAGACATCCACCGTCTTTTGGGGGCACGCGTCGTGCTGGATTTGGACGAGACTATGTTCCGGCAGGCTACAGAAACCCTTACCGAGCAGAAGACCATGCTCACCAAGGAGACGGAGGAACTAGAAAACGAATTACAGAAGTTGCAAGAGGACATAGCTTTGCAAAGTACTCGCCGACAGAGTATGGAACCCCACCAGTGGCTGATGGAGAATGGGTTGCGCGTACTGGCCCTGCTGGAGTGGCTCAACGACATCCGCCACGACATCGGCTCACTCAAACGCCTACAACAGGAACATCTGCAACGGCAACAGGAAGAGAACGACATGCTGAATCGTGTTTTCGCGGCTTATCAGGACGTAGAAAGCGACATCAAGACACTGAATGAGGAGCTCTACCTCCACCGCCAACAAAACCTAGGGCGCAACAGTTATTCACTGCAAGAGCGGGCCATGCAATTGCGCAGCCGCAGACAGATGCTGCTCAGCGCACAATCGCTATGGAACCGCATT
The DNA here is from genome assembly GCA_017464345.1 of Bacteroidaceae bacterium. Classification (GTDB taxonomy): domain Bacteria; phylum Bacteroidota; class Bacteroidia; order Bacteroidales; family Bacteroidaceae; genus Physcousia. The sequence goes on along the minus strand of JAFUAH010000014.1, from coordinate 26,041 downwards.
CAGTACGGCTATCAGATGATTGAGGAAAAAGCGGGTATAATCAACCGCCTGCGACTGAACATCGATAAACTGCGCCACGACATCGAAGATTTGGAAAACAAAGTGGAGCCCATGCGGCAACTGTGCAGCGAAAAATCACACACACTGGCACTGAGCAAAAGCCAAAACGTGATACAGTTGCGAAGCGATCTTAAGGAGGGCGTGAGTTGCATCGTCTGCGGAGCTTCGCATCACCCCTACCATAGCGACACCATGCTGGAACAAAGCAAACTGATACAAGAATTACGCACCGAATACGAACTCCTGAAAGCAGAACTTACGAACAAGGAAAACCTCCTGCGAGAATGCCAAGACGAATTGATGGCCGAAACGGCACGCTATGAGGTTGAGGAGGAATCACTCCGACAATTGAAACTGCGACAGATGGAGGACGTAAAGGAATGGGAACTCTTCGCCCCACTCGACCGTTCTTTCAAGGACTGCTCGCCAAGCACCAATGCCGAGGCACGCACCTCTATGTTACGTCAGTTGATAGAAAATACAGGGAAGGATGCTGATACTGCAGCACAGGACTTGGAAGAATTCAACTTCCACCAGACACGCATCAACGAAATATCTGAGAGCCTGACTCAGAAAGAACAAAAGAAGAATGACCTCACCACACGCCTGACCGAGGTGAACACGGGGTGCCAAGTGCTGGCACATCAAGTAGAACAAAATCGCCAACAGCAAGCCATACTGCAGGCCAACTACACGCATTTGTACGAGAAACTAGACCGGATGATAACCCTGCCCGACTGGTATCGCGAATGGCAAAACAGCCATGAGAGCTTATGTATGCGAATTTCGCAAATGATGGAGAACTGGAACAATGCCTACCAGGAGATTGCACGCATGGAACAGAGAAAGGGAATAATACAAGTGGGACTGGAAGAAAAGCGCAACGCCATGGCTCACTTGGACGCTCAAATTCTGCGGATCAGAGAAAACAGAGACCTGCGTAACAACATGCAGAAGGAAGATGCACGAACACTGGAACGCATCGTAGAAAAACACAATCCCAAGGAATTCTTCCACATCCACTATCAACTGCTAGAGCAAGCCATAAAGGAAGAAGAGGAGCAACGCGACACCGTGAGAAAGACCCGAGAACAACTTTCCGAAATGGAAGGCAGACAACACGAATTGGAAAACATGGGGCGCAAACTGGACGAGAAGAGTGTGGCCGAACGTTCCAAATTGGACATCTGGATGCGCCAGTTCAATGCCAACCACCCACCCGTCCAGTATGTAGAACTGGAACGAGCCTTCACCACTGATTATGACTGGAACGACCTGCGTAAGCGGATACGAGACATACGCATTGAGGCCATGCTCGAACAGGCCCGTGTGGATCATCTGCGCAGTGCCATCGTGGCCCTACAGGCCAACGGGACACGTCCCAACAGTGAAAACATAGACGAAGCCATAGCCTCCATCGTCTCTCAGCAGAAGCAACAGGAAAAACAACGCCAAGAAGTGCTCATGCAACTAGCTGAGCAGCATATAGCCCTTTCCACACACAAGGCCTGCATCGCCCGTCTGAAGGCTGAAGAAGAAGAAATGTATGAAAGGTTGAAAAGTTAAAGGGTTGAAAGTTGAGAGTTGAGAGGTGAAAGTTGAAACATTAGGCAATGCCTTTGTTGCGAAATCAATCTTGCCGAAGGCTTAACTCTCAACTCTCAACTTTCAATTTTCAACTTCGTACAATCGTCTGTGCCCGGTCGGGCCCTACGGAGAGAATGGTGATTGGTGTCTCCAGTCTCTGCTCCAAATAGGCGATATAGTCTTTGAAAGCCGGGGGGAACTGGCTCTCGACAGTCAGTCCCGTCAGGTCGGTCTGCCATCCGGGCAGTTCCTCATAGACAGCCTGCCATCCTTCGGTATCAAAGGGCATGTCGGTGGTGCGCACGCCGTCCTTCTCATATGCCACACAGGCCTTGATGGTCGGGAAGGCATCCAGGACATCACTCTTCATCATGATAAGCTGGGTTACGCCATTGACCATGATGGCATAGCGCAGAGCCACCAAATCGACCCATCCGCACCGGCGGTTACGCCCCGTCACGGCCCCATATTCGTGTCCGATTTCCCGAATCTTGTCGCCAGTCTCGTCAAAGAGCTCCACAGGGAAGGGGCCTGAACCGACGCGGGTGGAATATGCCTTGAAGATGCCAAACACCTCACCGATGCGGTTAGGGGCAACGCCCAGTCCCGTGCAGACACCGCCGCACACGGTGTTCGATGAAGACACGAAGGGATAGGTGCCATGATCTATGTCGAGCATCGTCCCCTGAGCCCCTTCGGCCAGGACGCTCTTGCCCTCGCGCAGGGCCTGGTTAATTTCTATTTCGGTATCGGTCAGGGGGAAGGAACGCATGTACTCCACGCCCTTCATCCATAGGCGTTCCTCCTCGGTAATGTCGTAATCGGTATAGCCCAACTGACGCAGTGTTTCCTCGTGACGGGCTTTCAGCGTACGGTACTTTTCCTCGAAGTCTTCCAGCATGTCACCGACACGCAGTCCCGTACGGGCAGCCTTCTCGCTGTACGTCGGACCAATGCCCTTACCTGTAGTCCCCACCTTGTTCTTTCCTTTTGCAGCCTCGTATGCACGGTCGAGCACCCGATGGGTAGGCAGGATGAGGTGGGCCCGCTTGCTGATGTGCAGTCGGCTGCGCAAATCGTAGCCTGCAGCCTCCAGTTCGCACGCTTCAGCCATGAAGAGGTCTGGTGCCACCACGCAGCCATTGCCGATGATGTTCAGCTTGTCCTCGGCAAAAATGCCTGAAGGTATGGAGCGCAGGACAAACTTCTTGCCCTCGAAGATGATGGTGTGACCAGCATTAGGGCCACCAGCGAAACGAGCCACAATGTCGTACTTGGGAGTAAAGACGTCCACGACCTTTCCCTTACCCTCATCTCCAAAAACAATACCCAGCAGGGCATCTACTTTACCTTTTGCCATAATCGTATGTATGTTTTGTTATTTATTTCAACTAATTGCAAAGCACTTTTTAACTAACTGCGTACCGTCTTTCAACTAACTGCATCCTGTCACTCAAGCCTTTGAAGAACATTTTGTGCCGCCTTGCGCAGGTGCAGGTTGGGCGAATCCTCCACCGACCGTGCCTGGTCAATGAGTTCCTGCCGACTGCGCTCGTTCAGTTCTCCGCCCTGTATCAGCAGACGGGCAATGAGCAGGAAGCCGCACAGTTGCTGCATCTCCTGTTCGCTGGCCATCCACTCGAAAGCCTTCTCCGCCGCGTAGGGCAGACGGGAAAAGAGGTTCATCACCGTCATCTGGGCAATCTCGGCATTGGGCATCTGTTCCACCCAGATATCGGCCAGTTCGGGATAAAAGCGTTCCGTGGGCATGAGCATGGCGGCCAGCATCTTGCTCTCGCGCACATTCTCGTGCCACAGTTGCTGTGCCACCTCATGACAGGGCTCAAACTCGCTGGCTATCTGCCGGAGCCTTGGTAACTCAATCCCAAAGTTCACGTGGTACGCCAATCCAGCCTCACGCATCCGTTGCGATGCCACCCCATTCATGTTGGCCCGCAACTCCTGCTTTATCTCTCGTATGGTATCTTCAGTACTCATCACATTTTCCTTCAGCATTCAAAACTGTAATCCTTGCTGTATCGCAACATTTGGTCAGCATAGGCCTCACCATACTCCACCACTACGTCTACGACTGTACCTTCTGCATTCCGGACAAGACGAAGGAGTGGATTGATGAAGCCCTTGTAGGGTGCCAGATGGAGCGCATTATAGCGCTGTAGTATTTCAGTGTGGAGGGCGGCATCCACCGTCACCCCATAGCCCTCCACCAAATAGCGGGCAGCCTCATAGTCTCCCTCGCTCTTGATGCGTTGCACCTCGGCTAAGAGTTGTCCTACGGCATGCCGCACGACCGCATAATCGTTAATTTTCAGGAAAGTCCTCGGAAGATCCTGAGCATTCGAAAAGTTTGGAGAACTTAAAGAAACCAATTCCATAGCTCCCTCGCTGTGTTCCATCACCCAGCGGGCTATGAGGGCACGGTTGCGCATGTGGGCTTCCTCTATCTGCTTGCCGGGCTCAATGCGAACCAATTGGGTCAATAGCCCATTCATCATATAGCTATAGTACTGACTCTTGTAGGCCTCTGTATCTGGCACTAGGCCCAGTTCCACCATCTTGGGGTCGGCAATATAGTAGAGTGCAAACAGGTCGGCACGTGCCTCCTCTATCGTGCTGCCATAGGCTTTCAGTGCATCGGGATCAGTGCCGGGCAGCAATTGTCCGCTGCCATGACCAAGACATTCATGGAGGTCGGTGTGCAAATTGTCCAGATCATCCTCATATCGTTTCATCAAGTCCAGTGTAAGAGTGTCGATAACAAACTCCTCACGGAATCCGCTTGCCTGTCCGGCCTGGCTGTAAGCCTCTGTCAAATTGCCCAGCGTCACGCTCTTGCTCCCATAGATCTGGCGAATCCAGTTGCTATTTGGCAAATTAATGCCGATGGCACTACTGGGATATAAATCACCGCCCAACATAGCCACTGTCACCACACAGGCCGAAACACCTCGACATTTTGATTTCTTGAACCGGCTGTCCACAGGGCTATGGTCTTCAAACCACTGTGCATGGCGGCTCAAGCGTTCGGTACGTTCCGTAGCCTTACGGTCTTTATAATTAACATAACCTTCCCACGAAGCTTTCAGTCCCAGAGGATCGCCATAGACCTCCGTGAAGCCGTTCGTAAAGTCTACGTCGCCACAGGTTTGCTGTACCCACTGGATACAATAGCGGTCAAAAATACGTAGGTCACCCGTACGATAGAAATCCGCCAGCGTTTGTATCACCTGACGCTGTTCCTCACTTTCAGCCACACTCTCGGCCTGAATCAGCCAGTAGATGATGCGGTCAATAGTCACACCGTACATGCCACCACTGCACCACATCCGTTCCACCAGAGCACCTTGCTCGTCACGCTCCAGACGGCTGTTCATACCGTACATGGGAGGACCCATTTGTCCAATATTTTCAACATGCCCTTCCGTCTCTGCAGGTACAGCCCTCCTCTCCTCCGGCTCAGCCTGTTTCATGGATACATAAAAGTCTTCAGCTTCGCGCTGAGTGATATCTGGAGCATAGTAATTCATGGCCGAGGTTTGCAGCAGGTCTTCACCCTCCGTCTGATTAACTCGTTTGGGAAGCACATCAGGGTCGAATATCACACGCAACAGTTCCTCATCGGCAGGGTAACCAACAGTCTGCAGAGCGCGACGGAGAAAGCCCTCGCTGAAAGCAGGAAGAAACTTGTCCATACCATAGTGATGATGGATGCCATTGGAAAACCACACACGTTTCAGATAAACCTCAAATGCTTGCCATCCCTCATCGTCGGACATTGCTAAGGACGATGTATCCTCAGCTGCACGCAGGTTCTTCAGCCCTACATAGACCGCTTCCAGCATCCTACGGATAGGCAGATTGTAGCGACAGTTCTGATGCCAAAGGATATCACGCCCGGTCAGTGCAGCTTCACTTAGATAATAGACTAACAATTTTTGATTAAGAGACAGCGTCTCAAATTCTTTTAGTCGATATCGAAGCATCTCGATATCGGCAAATCGCTCATCGTTATATTTGAAGACTTCAGCCATCAGTCCTTATCCATTTCCTCCTTCATTGCTTTATGCCCTTCGTCCTTTGGTGCAATCCCCCGTTGCCGATATTCGCGAGGAGTTAGACCTTTCACACGAAAGAAGGCAGCATAGAACGACTGCCGATTGGAAAAGCCTACCATGCGAGCTATGTCCTCAATGGACTTTTCCGCGTACCGAGGGTCAATAAGCAAGTACAGTGCTTCACGGATGCGGAGGTCATTGACCAGACTAGAATAGTTCTGCTGATAGCGCAGATTCACCACCGCACTGACATAGCGCGTGTTGGTACCCAACTCTTCGGCTAACCTACGGGCCGAAAAATCAGGGTCGCGGTATTTCTTTTCCAGTATCAATTTCCGTTGGATTTTTTCATACAGCTCCTCTACTAACTCAGGGCGCAATTTCATTCTGTAGACTGCCTCCCGATCTTTCTTCTCCGAAATGTTGTACTTTGGCATGAAATAATTGTTTATCGGCATACAAATGTAAACATTTTTTTCGAATACGCCAACACTTCGGACAGAAATAAATGCAGACTATTGGAGCAGACCAGCCATCTCACGGGCGTCAGCCCCCAAGCGGACAGCCATCTGCGTATCCTGACGAGCCAACTTGCGTTTACCCATATCCAGATAGAGTGTAGCCCGGCTGACATAGTAGTCGGCATTTTGTGGTTCCAGCTCGATGGCGTGTGTCAGGTCGGCCAGAGCCATTTCATATTGTTTGCGTTTCTGCTCCATGCCACCACGGATAGCATAGAGCATGGCATCGGCCGGAAAGACCTGTATGGTGGCATTGATTTGCTCCATAGCCTCGCGAGGGCGTCCTGTACGGTCGTTGAGCAAGATGAGCCCGACACGGGCTTTGCGGTTCCAGGGGTCGAGCCGGAGGAGTGTCTCATAGTCGCGCCGCGCCTGTCGCGCATCGTGCATCGAGGCATAGATATGGGCCCGCATGAGCAGGGCTTCATGATTTTCTGGTTCTATATCCAGTACGTCGGAGTAGTCCAACAAGGCCCTCCCATCACTGCCCATGCGGTAGTGCAGAGCTGCCCGACAGAGCTTTAATTCCAGATCTTTAGGCTTCAATGCCAGGCCCGCAGTGTAGTATTCCAAGGCCTTGGAGTTATCGCCCTGCTGCTCCTTGACCTGCCCCAGATAGCGAAGCAGAAGATAGCTGGAGGGATGGGAAGGCTGCAGTTTCAGGGCCATGCGGAACAGGCTGTCGGCCTGCACCAGACTGTCGCTGGTCATGGCATCGATGCCCTGCATCACCAGTTCGGAATACGAAGCCTGTGTCTGAGAATGAGTAATCGGCTTGCCGCATGCGAAGCCTGCAGAGCAAGAAAATGAGAAAATGAGAAAATGAGAAAACAGCACGAGCCATAGTCTCTTACTTATCTTATATCGCCCAATATATGTACTTAACCTCTTTCTCATTTTCTCATTCTCCCATTTTCTCATTCTCTCATTTTCCTTTTATATAATCTACAATCCACTGGCCGACCTCACGGGTGCCGTAGCGCGGAGCGCCCTCCACCTGTATCTCCGGCGTGCGGACGTTCTGGTCTAGGGAGGCATTGACGGCCTCACGGATGAGCCGGCCCTCCTGCTTCAGGCCAAAGTACTCATAGAGCATGGCCACGGAAAGGATTTGTGCCAGCGGATTGGCGATGTTCAGCCCCTTGCCCTGGGGCCAAGAACCGTGGATGGGCTCGAAGACAGGCGTGTGCTCGCCCGTAGAGGCACTGGGCAGGAGGCCCATGGAGCCGGTGATGCACGAACCCTCGTCGGTGAGGATGTCGCCAAAGGTGTTCTCGGTGACCATTACGTCGAAGAAACGGGGCTCCTGTATCATGCGCATGGCCGCATTATCGACATACATGAAATCGGTGGTGACATCGGGGTACTCTGTCATCATCTCCTGTGCCACCTTTCGCCACAGCCGGCTCGATGCCAGCACGTTGGCCTTATCGACCACGGTCAGGTGCTTCCTGCGCTGGCGGGCATACTGATAGGCCACGCGCAGGATGCGCTCCACCTCGGGGCGCGAATAGTAGTTGGTGTCGTAGGCCTCGTCCGTTCCTTCCTTCTTTTCGCCAAAATACATGCCACCCGTGAGCTCACGGATGCAGATGAAGTCGGCACCGCGCACGAGTTCGTCCTTCAGGGGCGACTTGTGCACCAGACAGTCGAAAGTCTCTACGGGGCGTATGTTGGCAAAGAGGCCCAGCCGCTTGCGCATGGCCAATAGCCCCTGCTCGGGGCGCACCCGGGCCGTGGGGTCATTGTCGAACTTCGGGTCGCCCACGCTGGCAAAGAGCACGGCATCGGCCTCCATACAGGTCTGGAAAGTCTCCTCTGGGAAAGGGTCGCCCACCTCATCAATGGCATGGGCCCCACAGAGGGCTTCCTTGTAACTCACTTCGTGTCCGAACTTCTCGGCTACGACCGACATGACGGCCACACCTTGTTCCATAATCTCGGGGCCGATACCGTCACCGGCCAATACTGCAATCTTCAGTTTCATAATCTTCTTAATTAGTAGTTAAGGAAGTTAAAGGAGTTATCGCTTCGCTGGGAAGTTAAAGGACGAATGTTTTGTACGCTGCGAATACTCATAGGCTATATGTACCGTCATTTAACTTCTTTAACTCCCTTTTAATTCCTTTAATTCCTTTAACTCCGTATTTCAATAATTATCCTCTATTATGTTCAATAACTTTATCGTAGCCTTGATGGCGGCCTCCGTCTGGTCGGCATCGAGGGCATGGGTGCGGTAGGTATGGCCCTCGAACTGCCACTCTATGATGGTCTGCACCAAGGCATCAGTTCGGCCACCGGGGGGGATGGATACATTATAGTTCGAAAGCCAAGGGAATTTGCGTCCCAGTTTGTCCCGGTAGATATGGCGAATGCAACGCACAAAGGCATCGTACTGTCCATCGCCCGTGGCTGTCTCTTCATAGACTATGCCATTGACGTTCAGTTTCACACTGGCTATGGGCCGCAGGCCGTATGAGGTGTTCACCACATAGCTTTCCAGTGTCACACGCTCGTCTATAGTGGCATGTTTTAGTACATCATTGACGATGAAGGGAAGGTCTTCCTGGGTGACGAGTTCCTTCTTGTCGCCCAATTCGATGATACGCTCCGTCACGCGCCGAGTCTGCTCTGGGGTGAGTTCCAGTCCCAGTTCCTCCAGATTGCGGAGGATGTTGGCCTTGCCTGAATTTTTGCCCAGAGCATACTCACGCTTGCGCCCAAAGCGCTCAGGAATAAGGTCGTTCTGATAGAGCCGTCCCTTATTGTCGCCATCGGCATGAACACCCGCCACCTGAGTGAAGACGTTGCCGCCCGTGATGGGCTGGTTCTGCGGAATGGCGATGCCGGAATAGCTCTCCACCAACCGACTCACTTCGTTGAGTCGGCTCTCGTCTATGTTGGTTTGGGCCTGCATGTGATCTTTCAGTATAGCCTGCACACTGGCCAAGGGGGCGTTGCCTGCACGCTCGCCCAGCCCATTGACACTGGTATGGATGCCACGACAACCAGCCAAAACAGCAGCCAGGACATTCGAGATGGCCAAGTCATAGTCGTTATGGGCATGGAAATCGAAATGCAGCGAGGGGTAACGCTTCACCATGCGGCGCATGTAACTTATCAAGTCTAAGGGGTTCAGGATACCGAGCGTATCAGGTAACATAAACCGCTGAATACCTGAGTCTCGCAGAGCATCCACCAAGGTAAAGACATACTCTGGGGAGGACTTCATGCCGTTGCTCCAGTCTTCCAAGTAGAGGTTCACCCCAACCCCACGTTCACGGGCATAGGAAAGGACTGTCTGTATGTCGGCTATGTGCTGTTCGGGAGTTTTCTTTAATTGTTCTTCACAATGCCGCCGCGAGCCCTTGCAGAGCAGATTCAACTGCCGGCCACCAGCCTCCAATATCCAGTCTACCGAGGCATGGCCATCTACGAAACCCAGGACCTCCACACTCCCCAGCCGGTCGTGGCGGCGTGCCCAGTCGCAAATGCGACGCACGGCTTCTTTCTCTCCATCGGATACACGGGCCGATGCCACTTCTATGCGATCGACATTGAGTTGCTGCAAGAGAGCACGGGCAATGACCAATTTCTCATGAGGCATGAAACTGACGCCGCTGGTCTGCTCACCATCGCGCAGGGTCGTGTCCATGATTTCCACCCGTTTCAGCCTCTCGCCTCCCATGCTTCTATCTTATCTTTGTTCTCCAACAGGAAATCGATGTCGTCCAAGGCGTTCATCAGGCAATACTTCTTGTAGCCATTCAGGGGGAAGTGCTCTGTACGCCCCGTCACGAGGTTGGTCACCGTCTGCTCAGGTACGTTCACCTCCACCCGTGCCTGTGGGTCGTCGGCAATGGTCTGGAAGAGTTCTTGCTGAAAAGCGGGACTGACGATGACGGGCAGCACGAAGTTGTTCAGGAGATTGTTACGATGGATATCAGCAAAGCTACTGCTGATGACCACACGCACGCCATAGCCTGCGATGGCCCAAGCAGCGTGCTCGCGACTGCTACCCGATCCCCAGTTCTGTCCGCCCACAATAATTTCGTGGACACCCTTCCTGGGAGCCTCGCTGAAGGCCGGCTGGTTCATCACAAAGTCGCTGACAGGCCTGCCCTCGGCATCGTAGCGCAGGTCGTGCATGAAAGCGTCGCCGAAGAACTTCGGGTCGCGGGTCGTCGAGGCCAAGTAGCGGGCCGGGATGATGAGATCGGTGTTGCAATTGTCTATCGCGATGGGGATGCACGAAGACACTATCTTATCAAATTTTTCTTTCATAGGTATGTTCTTGGGTCGGTTATTTTGCCTGTAATGGCCGATGCGGCCACGGTGAGCGGACTGGCCAAGATGGTGCGCGCACCTGGGCCCTGACGGCCCACGAAGTTACGGTTCGAGGTGGAGATGGCCAACTTACCGGCGGGCACCTTATCTGGGTTCATGGCCAGACAGGCAGAGCAGGAGGGCAGGCGCAACTCAAAGCCAGCCTCCTCCAGCACGCGGTCGATGCCTTCGTCGATAATCTGCTGACGCACGGCCCACGAACCGGGCACGAGCCAGGCAACGACGCCCGGGGCTTTCCGGCGGCCCTTCACCACAGAGGCGAAGGCACGGAAGTCTTCGATACGCCCATTGGTGCAGGCCCCAAGGAATACGTAATCGACAGGCGTACCCTCCAGGCGCTGGCCGGGCTGGAACTGCATGTATTCGAGCTGAGCCAGGAACTGCGAGCGCTCGGCCTCGGGAATCTCGTCGAGCATCGGAATGCAGCCATTGACGGGAATGCCGGCTCCGGGATTGGTGCCGTAGGTGATGCGCGGCGCAATGTCCTCAGCACGGTAGGCTACCTCCTTGTCGAACTGAGAATCGTCGTCGGAGCGCAGTTTCTTCCACTCCTCGACAGCCTTGTCCCAGTCGGCTCCCTTGGGAGCATATTCACGACCTTTCAGGTAGGCAAAGGTCATTTCGTCGGGAGCTATGAGCCCAGCACGCGAGCCCATCTCGATGGAGAGGTTCGACAGCGTGAGACGCCCCTCCATCGACATCGAGCGGATGGTAGAGCCTGCATACTCCACGGCATAGCCCGTGGCACCCGAGGTAGTCATCTGAGCCATGATGTAGAGAGCTACGTCCTTGGCCGTAGTTCCCTGTGGCAGAGTGCCCTCGATATTGATACGCATGGTCTTGGGTTTCTGCTGCAGGATGCACTGCGAGGCCAACACCTGAGCCACCTCGCTGGTACCGATGCCCATGGCTATAGCCCCGACGGCTCCGTGAGTGGAGGTGTGGGAGTCACCGCAGACAATGGTCATGCCCGGCAGCGACAGGCCCTTCTCCGGCCCCACAACGTGGATGATGCCGTTGTCCTTCGTCCCCATCGCAAAGTGGCGGATGCCGAATTCCTGGCAATTTCTCTTTAATGTTTCCACCTGCTTACGCCCCGTCTCATCGTGGATGCACTCCTGCTGGTCCGATGGCGTATTGTGGTCGGGCATGGCCACGATTTGCTGTGGCCGCAGGGCCTGAAGCCCCTTGTCCCTGAGCGTATCGAATGCCTGAGGGGAGGTCACCTCATGAGCATACAGGCGGTCGATGTACAACTGCGTAGGGCCGTCCGGCACATTCTGTATGACGTGTGCGTCCCATATCTTGTCAAATAATGTCTTTCCCATTGCTTCTTCTTATCTTATTCTCAACACAGAGGAATATATTTTGTATTTGAGCCTTACAAAAGAGACATCCACGGATGCTTCACGGAGAGGCTGCGTCCATCACCTCGCCGTAGGCCTCTGCGCAGAGCCGTAGGCTCCTCTTGCGTCCTCTATACAACGAAAGACTCTGTGTTGAAACATCTTATTGGTCTAATTTTTGAACTTATTGATACAGTCGATGTAGGCTTCAACGGAGGCGGTGACGATGTCGGTGTTGGCACCGAAACCGTAATAGACGTGGCCGTCGTACTCCACCTGCATGTGCACCTTGCCCACATCGTCCGAGCCCTTCGAAATGGCCTGGATGGTGAACTCCTTCAGCGTCATCTGCCGACGGATGATAACCTTCAGGGCCTTGATGGCCGCATCCACGGGACCGTTGCCCGAGGCCGAGGCCTCGAAGCGCTCGCCCGAGATGTTCAGGCCGATGGCTGCCACGGAGCGGACTCCCATGCCCGTGGTCACCTGCAGGTAGTCGAGCTTGATGGCGTGCGAAGCCGTGCGGTCGGCTCCGGCCAGAACCAGGATGTCGTCGTCCGTGACCTCCTTCTTGCGGTCGGCCAGGCGGAGGAAGGCCTCGTAGATGGTGTCCAGACGCTCACCATCGACCTCCACGCCGTTCACGTGCAGGCGATGCTTCAGGGCTGCACGACCGCTGCGGGCTGTGAGCACGATGGCATTGTCGTCGATGCCCACATCCTTGGGGTTCATAATCTCGTAGGTGGAGACGTCCTTGAGGACACCGTCCTGATGGATGCCGCTCGAGTGGGCAAAGGCATTGCGCCCGACGATGGCCTTGTTGGGCTGGACTGGCATGTTCATCAGGCTGGAGACCATGCGGCTGATGGGGAATATCTTGGTGGTGTTGATGTTGGTGTCGATGCCCAGATAGGGGTGAGTCTTCAGGGCCATGACCACCTCCTCGAGACTGGTATTGCCGGCGCGTTCGCCTATGCCGTTGATGGTCACCTCCACCTGTCGCGCACCGTTCAGGACGCCAGCCAGCGTATTGGCCGTGGCCATACCGAGGTCGTTGTGGCAGTGGGTGGAGAGGATGGCCTTGCCGGCAGAGAGTCCATCAACGTGCTCCATGAGGTACTTTATCTTCTCACCGAACTCGCCCGGCAAGCGGAAGCCCGTGGTGTCAGGGATGTTAACTACCGTGGCACCGGCCTTGACGACGGCCTCCACCACGCGGGCCAGATACTCGTTGTCCGTGCGACCTGCATCCTCGGCATAGAACTCCACGTCCTCAACATAGCGCTTGGCATACTGAACGGCACGCACAGCACGCTCGATGATTTCCTCCGGCGTGCTGTTGAACTTATAGCGGATGTGGCTCTCGCTGGTGCCGATGCCGGTGTGTATGCGTTTGTGCTTGGCGTACTGTAGGGCCTCGCTGGCCACGTCGATGTCCTTCTCCACAGCACGTGTCAGGGCACAGATAGTGGGCCACGTTACGGCCTTGGAGATTTCGACTACGGAGTTGAAGTCGCCCGGACTGGAGATGGGGAAACCCGCCTCGATGACATCCACACCCAGAAGTTCCAGCTGCCGGGCCACTTGTATTTTCTCCACGGTGTTCAACTGACAACCGGGCACCTGTTCGCCATCACGCAGCGTAGTGTCGAATATAAACAATCTGTCACTCATTCGTCGCTTTACCTTAAAATGTTTAATCAATAATGGGCACAAAGATACAACTTTTTATTTTCATACGCAACCGAATGGCGAAATAAACTACGGATTAAGAGAAAGTACGAATTATGTGGGATTATGAGAAACCACGAATTACACGAATTTCACGAATTGGCTTTGCAGACAAGGGCGTAGCCATAAATTCGTGAAATTCGTGTAATTCGTGGTTAAAGAATAAATTCTATAGTCTTCGGTTCTATGTACTGGTTTACCAGATGTCCCAGCCGTTGTCGCCCTTTGTGTCCATTCCATCCTCTGGACGGGCATCATCATCGATTATTCCGACCGGAGAAGTCACCTGCAAATAGGCAGTTGCGGTGATTTGGAATTCCAGTGTTTCAGGTTTGATATATGTCTGTTTCATTGTTGCTGTGTTTTTAGATGTTTCTGTTTTTGGGTATCCCCGGAACCTCCGCTGAGGTTCCGGGCCAATACCACTTCTAACTTACTTATTACAAACGTTGAGCGTCACCCGCGCCAGAGCGTCGTCGCGACGGGGACGGGGCATACTCACCGTCTTTTCCGTTTATTTTATCACTTTCTTCTTGCCGCCTATGACGTAGATGCCCTTCGTGGCCCGGCTGACGCGCTGACCGGCCAGGTTGTAGATGGTGGCATTCTCTGCCGTGCCGTCCTCCAGGCTGCTGATGGCAGTCTCCAGGTCGTCGTCGAAGAAGAAGGCCTTGACACTCTCTGCCTTTTCAACGGGCACTTGCAGGTAGCACTTGTAGGCCGTGGCGGTGAAGTCGCTGGTGACCTTGTAGAAGGCCTGCGTACCGCTCTGGGTCTGTAGGACGTAGCGGACATTGTCCTCGTCGCTGGCAGGGATGGTAGCCGTCGTATATACGCCATAGAGGCTCTCGCTGTTGTAGGCCGACTGAGAGGCTGTGCCATAGCCCAGGAGGGCCTTCGAGAAGTCACTGCCCGTAGTGTTCTTCACCAGATACGGAGTGTTGGCCTGAGGAGCATCTACACTGGTGATGTTCAGTTTGCCGTCTGCGATTTCGTTAAAGGCATAGAACGTGATACCGTCGAAGCCTTCACTCACGTCGGGCGTGAAGGGCAGGATGACTGTTCCGAACTTACCAGCCTTGGCCGATACCGTCACGCTGGCCTGGGAGGCCTCGGCAATGCTCCAGTCTGTATTGGCATTGCTCGTATAGAAACTGCCGTCATTCTCAGCACCCAACTTATTATTGCTGTCTTCTGTATTCAGCATGTTGAAGACACCTTTGGTGGTTGTACCCTGAACCTTTATCTTCAAGGCCTCCTTCGCATCATCACCATCAGCAAACGTCCGGATGCCAGCAGTTCCGGTTCCGCCAGAACCATACTGGGCACGCGTGCAGATATAATGTGTGTTGCCGTCCAGTCCTTCGAAACTGAGTGTATAAGTGTTAGTCTCATCATCTACAGGTGTTAGGATAAAGGTCTGCGCCATATAGTCGGCCGCATCCTTAAAGGGCATACTATATCCTTCTGACCCTGGTGTTTCGAACGTCAGGGTTCCCTTGTTGTCAAGAGTCAGTTTATAGTGTTTCTCTGCATTGGGGGCATTCAGCACGTAGGCAGCAGCGATGGCATCAATGGCAGCCTGGGCTGTGGCCTTGCTGGCCGTACCTGTGGTGTACGTGCTTGTTGCCGTAGATACAGCCACGTCGAAGGTGGTCTTCTGTGAAGTCTTCATTTCGAAGATGCCGTCGCCCTCATAGAAGGGATAGTCAGTGGCGGCATTGGTGTAGGCGGTCTGGAGGTTGTCATACACGGTCTTGGCCTCCATAAATGCGACGCGAGCCTCTTCTATAGCTGCAATAGTCTCTTCGAAGTCTGATTCGGTATCCAATTTATCAGCATCTGCGGCATTGGCAGTCTCCAGCTCAGCACGTTCCGTCTGGCCCGACTTCAGTGCGCTGTATGCACCATTGTTCAGGTAGTTGGCAGCAATTTCGGCCTCCAACTGGGGCAGGTACTGCTTGTAGTAAATAGTCTTATCACTGCCATAATATTTGAGTTGGAAATTGTCAAAGATTGTCCATTGGTTTGCAGTCAGCGTATTGTCGCGGAATCCTATTTGCAGATTCCCATCATCTCCTACGAGGCACGCCACCTGAGTGATATAGGCATCATCGTCAAAATAGAGACTTGACCCCTGCATTCCGTTGGGAACCCAGTAATCATCATCCCCAAGGCCAGTACAATGGAAGTCTGCAAGGTCACCCGATGCAACCTTAGCCCCTGTAGTGTTGTCCTTATAGGAATATATATTCCCCACTTTCTTTGACTGTGTATTGATGTAAAGTTCTGCTGTTACATTATTAACACCGTTGTAGAAGTCATAATAGGCACCAGCCGTTGTATCGCCGTTGGCACCAGGACGGCTAAAGGCCTGTACACTCAGTTGATAACTACCAGCGGGAAGTCCTGAAAGTGTCTGATAGAAGTCAAACGTATTATTAAAGAACTCATTGCAGGTATAACTAGCCTGATTGGAGCCACCCGTTTTCGTGTATGTCCAGCCTTGAGTCGTGTTATTGGTAAATGAGGGATTTACTATAATACACGTCAAATCGAACGGGTCTCCAGTGGGAGTCAGCCCATCAATATATGTATAGATGGCAGTTCTCAGATTGACAATCTGCGTATCCATATCCGCTGTTGTCGTGGCTGCCATAAAATCTTTATCAATCTCAGCAACTGCCGCGTCAAGAGTGCTCACTTTCTCACTTGTGCTTTCGCTGACAACAACAGACTTTAAGGCTTCAATACTATTCTTCATGCTACCATAATAATCTCCATTATCATGGGCGTATGCATAGAGTGTCCAGGCATTCTGAGTATAGTTGTTGATTGTCGTGATGGCGGTTTGATAATCAGAGACTGATGCTGAAGCGGCGGTAGTGGCTGCTGCTGTTGTCAAGATATCTGTAGGTGAGGCCTCAGTCTTTCCTTCAATCAGAGTCTTCAAGTTGGTTGCCTTGGTCTGGGCTGCGGTCAAAGCCGAAGAATATGCCGACAGATAGTCCGTACCGATCAATTTCAGACTTTTCACACCCAATACGTGCCAGTTTGAGCCCTTTCCTTCCTTCTGCATACCCATCGTAAGCGTATTTCCGAATACCGGAATGTTAGAGACAGTCACCTCAGGAACTGTGGCCACCGCCGTTCTATATACGACGGGAATGGACGTCTGTGACTCATTTCCAAAGACATACGTCATGTAATTGTCATTATCGGCAGCACTGGTTGAGAAGCCTCGGCCATTGGTATATGATGCCGCTGCATAAAAGACGGCCTCATAGATGCCATTAGGAATGTCGGACACCGTTGAATACATCAAGTTGCCAAGGGTTTCCGTCGTCGTTTCGTATTTTTCTTTATAAGAACTATAATTTCCTGAAGCGCCTGTTAATGCAGGTATCACTGATGTAAAGTCAAATGCGTTGTCTGCCGAGGGCTCCCCATAGTACGTCAGTCGGAAATTGTCGGCTGTCACCCATGAGTCAGTCACGGCTGCCGACTCACCCTTGAAACCGACGTTCATCTTCCCATTTGTCACCAGCAGCCATCCCGTAGTTATGTCGGCATAATTGTCATCGCCTGATACATTAACCAATCCAGTACTCCTAAAGCCCGTACCTTGGTCATAGCCATAGACATAGTATCCATTCGTTCCTTTTCGGTCGTGGCAATTGGCTGTTACTTTATAGACACCGTTGGGCACATTTAGAATTTCTTGATAGATATCCTGCTGCATTGCGTTGTTACTCCACAATTCCAAGAGTGTGTTTGCATTACCTGCCGCAGTATAGTTGCCGTTTCCTGACTTTCGTTCTCCGTAAGAATACCATCCGTATGGAAGTACCGATACTGCATTGGCATTATATATGCCTGGATTGATAATGGCCGATGTCACATCAACCCCATTACCGGAGGTTGCTTCGTCCGTCCTGATAAGTGCCTTGACCTTTATGGTTTCCCACTGCGTACCCGTCTTCTCTGCATACATACCGAGTTCCAAAGTTCCGTCAGTGTGACCGTGGCCCCACTCACGATGTATTCACCAGGATAAGTGTATGAATCTGCGTAATGAGAAGTCACGTACGTCTTATGGGACTTGTCGCTGCCAGCATAGACATACACCAAATCCGATGCATCAGATTTAATACCATTAGCATTTCTGGCATTGTTGGCTGTAGCATAGAAGATGACCATGTACGTACCATTGTCAAGTCCGCTGACACTCTGGCTGAAAATTGTGGTTCCGGCATCAGTTAAACCTTCGGTATAATGTTCAACAATGCCTAATGCTGTTTGGTCTGGAGCCTTTGCATTTCCATAAGTATTAGTTGCACCAGTCCAGTCGGATATTGTAGTACCGACTTTGCTGGTGTAATCGCTATCCGCGAATACAGACTGTGCCGTACACAATAGTGCAAGGAGCACCACTAAAAGTAGTTTTCTTTTCATTTGTTTTAATATAAGTTGTTAGTACGTTAGTGCAAAATTCGCCACAAAATTACCACTTTTACGCGAAACGGCCAAACAATTGCTTGACTTTTATCTCCATTGGTGAAAATGGAAAAACTTCTTAAGTGAGCAGGCGACTTGCTTGATTCAGTTAGTAGAACAGGCTCATTCAATTAAATGCGCTGGCCTTTTCAATTAGATGCATTGGCTCATTCAATTAGGTGCGTGACTTCTCCGCGAAATATGAGGATGGCGGACATAGACAGGGGTACGCCTCAACAATAGGGGGAAGGATTCCTATTTTAGCCCTTTTCAAACGGATACACAGACGATTATGGAGAAAACCATTTCGCATAAAAGTGGTAATTTTATTATATTTGCCCTCCTGAAAGGGATGTGCAAGGGAGATGAGCATGAGACGAAAAAAAGTCGATGAAATGCGAAAAAACAGCTTTTCTGCTTTATATCTCATTATTTTGCATTACCTTTGCACACATATTATGCAAACTACTATAACTCCATGACGAAGAAAATATTCCTCATGCTGGCCCTGTTGCTCCTGTTTGTCGCCCCGGGCCACGCCGTACTGAAAGAGAAAGACCTGGCCCGGACACTGGGTGTTCTGCGGGCCGAACTGGCAGCAGATTACGAGAAGCAGCAGATGTTCATGCAGATGTATGAACAGCAGGGAGCCATGCAGCACCAACAGCTGGTGTCGTACATGAACCGATGTGAACAAATCGGGCTGATGCTCTACTCACAGTCAATGGACAACACCTTCGACATGGCCTACGCCTGCCAGCAGGCCACTAACCTCTATCGCGAGGTGAATGCCAAGGGAGGGACTTCGAATAAGTTTCATGCTTACGGCAAGCGCATCGCACGGCTGCAACGCGACATTGAGCGCTACGACGCGCTCATAGCCTCGCTGAAGAGCATGCCGCCCGTAGACAAGGCGGACGAAGAGGTGCTGACCGAGAGCGACAGCATACTGCTGCAGGCCATCGACTCGCTGGCATCACGCATCGACTCGCTGGCAGAGGCTGGGGACACGATTCCGCCCATGCCCATATCTCGCCAACAAGAGGCTGAGGAGAACATGAACCACGAACCGCTCTACCTGACCGGACAGCAGCTGGAAGACAGGGAGGCCTGTCTGGAATATGCCCAGACACTGCGGGACAACATGCAGCAGTTTCTGGAGACCATGGAGAATGAAAGCACGTACTATAAGAGCGTGCAGGAGAAGGTGGAGCGCCTGAATGCATTCGCACAGGCTCGCTACAAGATACTGCAGGACAACATCTTCACGCATGGTGGCAGCAACTACTTCACCATACTCTCGAACCTGTCCCGATACATCGCACAGGCCCAGCGTGCTGTCTCCAACAAATACAAGCCCTTCGAGGGCCATACCAGTCAGTACTCGGAATGGCGTGGTGCCTCCGTACTCTTCATCACCATCTTTGTCCTGCTCTATCTCTCGCTGGCCATGCTCATTACCTACGTTGTACTGCGCTGGCTCATGCCGAAGCACTGGCTCGGCACGGACAATAAGGTGCGCCGCCAGATGCTCACACTGGTCATCGGCACAGCACTCTTCGCCATCGTCGTCATGGTGCTGCGCTCCTTCATGCCCACTGATTCCGTGAAGATGGGGGCCCGGCTCATCATCAACACGGCATGGCTGATGGAGGTCATTTTCCTCTCGCTCTACATCCGGCTCAAGGGGCGCGACATGCTGCACGCCACGCTCATCTACCTGCCCCTGCTCATGCTGTCCTTCATCGTCGTCATGTTCCGCATCTTGCTCATCCCCGACAGCGTGCTCAACCTGCTCTTCCCCCCTATATTGCTCGGTTTCACCCTGTGGCAGCTGTGGCTGGCCCGCCGGCATCGGCAACACCTGCCCATGCTCGACATGGTCTATACCTATGTGACCAACATCGTCATGGTAGTCTCCTGCCTGGCAGCATGGATAGGATACACACTGCTGGCCGTGCAGATTATGATTTGGTGGACATTCCAGTTGGCGGCCATCACGACCATCACCTGCTTCTATGACCTGATGGAGATGTTTGAACACAGATACATGCTGCACAAAATTGGCGGCTCGGGTAACACTGACGAGGCCATAAAAAAGTCCCTGCTCCATGAAATGGAACAGGGAGAATACATCACCAAGACCTGGATCTACGACTTCGTAAAGCGAACCATCGTGCCCATCCTAGCTGTCGGTTCCGTGCTCTTCAGCATATACTGGGCCGCTGAGATTTTCGAAATGACCAGCGTCTGCCAAAAAGCTTTCTTCACCAACTTCATCAATCAGAAGGACCTCATACAGGTCTCCCTCTTCAAGTTGTGCCAAGTGGCTGCCCTGTGGTTCATCTTCGGCTATTTCAACTACGCCATTCGCAGTTTCTACGTCAGCTATCGTAAAAAGACGGCTGCACAAGACGATGTGCTCAACCTGACACTGGCCAAGAACGTCATTGCCATCCTCACCTGGGGCCTCTACTTCATCATCGTCCTGGTCATCCTCAATGTCCCCAAGTCGGGCATCAGCATCGTCACGGCCGGCTTGGCCACGGGTCTGGGTTTCGCCATGCAGGACCTCATCGAAAACTTCTTCTACGGGCTCTCGCTCATGACGGGCCGACTGCGCGTGGGCGACTACATCGAGTGCGACGGCATCACGGGCAAGGTGGAGAGCATCACGTATCAGAGCACACAGGTCATCACGGGCGACGGTTGTGTCATTGCTTTCCTCAACAAGGCACTCTTCAGCAAGAACTTCAAGAACATGACACGCAACCACAGCTACGAAATGATAAGCATCCCAGTCGGAGTTGCCTACGGTACCAACGTGGATGCCGTACGCCGCATGCTCATCGAGGCCCTGACACCCATCTGCCAGGAGAAAAACGCTGCCGAACAACCTCTGACGGATCCCGAGCGCCCCATCGTAGTTCGCTTCGCCGACTTCGGAGCCAGCAGCGTCGATCTGAAAGTGTTCATCTGGATGCTCGTCGAAGAGAAGTATGGTCTCACCGCCCGAGTCAAAGAGGCTATCTACAATACATTGAACGAGAACCATATCGAGATTCCATTCCCACAAAGCGACATACACATCATCCAGTAGCGCTTACACCACTCCTGTGTGCTGAGGATTCGCCACAGCAACAAAAATAGAAAAAGCATGAAGAACCTCCTCTTAACCGCCCTCGGCAGCCTCTCTGCCCTACCCCTTTGGGCGCAGCAGCACCCAAACGTTCTCCTTATCATCGCCGACGACCTGGGCTATGGTGATGTCAGTGCCTACGGCAGTCAAACCATCAGTACCCCCAACATCGACCGCCTGGCCCGGGGCGGTGTATGCCTGACCAACGGACATGCGTCCTCGGCCACCTCCACCCCCAGCCGTTACGGACTGATGACGGGCATCTACCCCTGGCGCAAGAAGGCCAACATACTGCCCGGCGATGCTCCCCTGATTATCGGCGAAGAGCAGTTCACCATCGCCCGTATGTTCCAGAACGCAGGCTATCGGACGGGAGCCATCGGCAAGTGGCATCTGGGCATCGGCCAGGGCAAAGTCGATTGGAACCACACCATAAAACCCGGCCCCAACGAAATCGGGTTCGACTATTCGTGCATCCTCCCCGCCACCGTCGATCGTGTGCCCTGCGTCTATGTTGAGAACGGCGACGTCGTAGGCCTTGACCCCAACGACCCCATAGAGGTGAGCTACAAGAAGAATTTCGAAGGACAGCCGACGGGTGTCACTAACCCTGAACTCATGACCAGAGTCACTCCTTCGCACGGGCACAACAACACCGTCATCAATGGCATCCCGCGCATCGGTTTCATGCGAGGCGGAAAGACTGCGCTATGGAAGGACGATGAGATGGCAAACTTCCTCGTGGATAAAGTAAAGGCCTTCCTCGACCTGCAGAACGGCGAACAGCCCTTCTTCCTCTACTATGGTCTGCATGAGCCACACGTGCCCCGCATCCCGAATCCACGCTTCGAGGGGAGCACAACGATGGGACCGCGTGGCGATGTTATCGTCGAAGCCGATTGGTGCGTCGGAGAAGTTATCCACAAGTTGGAGGAAAAGGGATTGCTGGAGAACACCATCGTCATCTTCTCCAGTGACAATGGCCCCGTCCTTGACGATGGCTACAACGACCAGGCGGCAGAACTCGTAGGCAATCACGACATGAACGGCGGTTACCGGGGTGGCAAGTACAGTCTCTACGAGGCCGGTACGCGCGTGCCCTTCTTCGTCTATTGGAAAGGCCACATCCGTCCCGTCACCTCCGATGCACTGGTGGCCCAGCAAGACCTCTTGGCCTCCTTTGCCAGTATGCTCGGCCAGTCCATCCCCGAAGGGCTGGACTCCGAGAACCACCTCAAGGCTTTCCTCGGAAAGACAAAGAAAGGGCGCAAGGGCATGGTCATCGAAGCCGTTGGTCGTCTGGGCTATCGCACTGACGAGTACGCCCTGCTCCCGGCCTACAAGGGGGCCAAGCGAAGCATCACCGGCAACGAGATGGGCATCGTCGATACCCTCTCCCTCTTCGATCTTCGCTCTGACCGCATGCAGGAACTAAACGTCATCGGTAAACACCAGAAACTAGCCCAAAAGATGCAAGCTGCCCTTGAGGCCGAGCGCATCAAATGATGATTTGATGGATTACGACGTCGTCGAAATGTTCCTTGGCCCAGGCGATGAGGGCGGTGATGGAGGGCATCAGAGACTTGCCGATAGGGGTCAGGGAGTACTCCACGCGCGGCGGCACTTCGGGATAGACCTCGCGATGTACCAGATTGTTCTGTTCCAGATTCTTCAGTGTCTGGGAGAGCATCTTCTGCGAGCAGTCGGACATCTGGCGACGAAGTTCGTTGAAGCGCATCACGCCAGTATCGCTCTCGTTGAGGGTATAGAGCACCAACAATGACCACTTGTCGCCGAAGCGGCTGATGACTTGCCTGATGGGACAGGCCAAATACGCTGCCTTAATGTCTGCCATAGTTACTTGCTATTTGCCATTTCATCGCAAAGGTAACGAAAAGTTACCAAGTGGCGGACATGCAATGTGTTAATATAAGTTAAAGCGATTCCGGCCCATCCCTCGCTTTTCGCCAATTCCTACCATTTGGTAACTATGAAACGAGAAAGTGCCCTCTTGCACGGATGAGGAACTTGCCGTACCTTTGCAGTGTCAAAACAAAACATTAGTAACACTTTTAATTGATAAAGACGCATGAAAAAGATTGAGACCATTAAGACGGGGAAAAACTACAGCGCGGTAAGCGTAGGTAAGATGAGTGAGATTATTGAGCACGAGCTGCCGATGGGACCGGACATGACCATCCAGGGAAAGGTGTTCGCAGGACAGGCCTTGGGGACTACGGGCAGTGAACTGTCATTCCAGACATTGGTTCCGGGTCAGGACAGCGGCTTCCTCCATACGCATAAGACTCATGAAGAGCTTTACATCATCCTGAAGGGTGAAGGCCAGTATCAGGTGGACGGTGACATCTTCCCGGTCAGCGAAGGTAGTATCATCCGTGTGGCTCCCGATGGTAAGCGTGCACTGAAGAACACTGGCTGCGAGAACCTCACGATGCTCTGTATCCAGTATAAGGCCAATGCCTTTACCGAGGCTGACAGCCCCATGACCGACGGCAACATTTTGCAAGAACCGCTTAACTGGTAATGGATTATGTTACAAACGGCATTAGACTTTTTGAATGTCCACAACGAGATTGCCTTCGCCACGTGCGAGGGCATCTTTCCTAAAATCCGCGTATTCCAGATTATGAAGCAGGAGGGCACTACGCTCTACTTTGCCACCTCCCGAAAGAAGGCTGTCTGGAAGGAACTGCAGGCTAATCCCAACGTGGAGTTGCTGACCTACGCCGACAAGGTAAGTGTCCGTTGCGTAGGAACCGTCAGTTTCGACGTTCCCGATGACGTCCAGCAGTGGATTTACGAGCACAATGAGGTGCTGCCTCGCCTCTACACCAGTTACGATAAGTTAGACTACTTCTCGCTGAACATTGCCGAGATGGACTACTACGACCTGCGCCCCACACCGCCCGTGCTGAAACACTTCGACCTGATTACGGGCAACGTAGGCGATGGCTTCGTGGGCGAGAGATTCAGCAAAAACTAAGAACATGGACAGAAACGACAACCTTGACTACATCCTGCATCGGCTGATGGCCGACAATGGCAGGCGATTTGCCCTGCCTACCTCACTCGTCGAGAAGCAGCGAATGATGCGTGCCCTGATGAACGTCAGGGAACCGATACCTGCGAGTGACGACTTTTTGAAAGCACAGGACGCAGAATTGCAACAGCAGGCTGAGGACAAGGGGATTGTGAAAATATTGAAGGATGGAAGGATGGAAGAATGGGAATCTTCAATTTTTCATTTTTCTAATTTTTCAATACTCCTTTGGCAGGGCGACATCACCCGCCTGAAGGTGGATGCCATCGTAAATGCCGCCAATGCACAGGGACTGGGCTGCTGGGCTCCACTACACAACTGCATCGACAACTGCATCCATTCGGCTGCAGGCATCCAACTGCGACAGGAGTGTTACGACCAACTACAGAGCAGACTCCTGAAGACGGGCGAAGCCATAATGACACGAGGCTACAACCTGCCCGCCCACCACGTCATCCACACCGTAGGCCCCATCATAGAGACGGACCTGCCCAGCCGAGAGCAAGAGGAGCAACTGGCCCAGTGCTATCACTCCTGTCTCGACCTTGCGGAACAGCATCATCTGCTGAGCATCGCCTTCTGTTGTATCTCTACAGGGGTGTTCCATTTTCCGAACAAACGTGCCGCTGATATTGCCCTTGCCACTGTGAAGGCATGGCACTCTGCACATCCGTCATCGTCTATCAACCAAGTGGTTTTCAATGTTTTTCTAGATAAAGACTATGACATCTACCGACGATTACTCACGACGAATTGAACAGTTGCACAAACTGATAGCCGAGGCCGATAATATCATTATTGGGGCTGGGGCTGGACTATCCACGGCTGCAGGCTTACAGTATGCGGGTCCTGAGTTTATGCACTACTTCCGGCCGTGGGTTGAGCGTTATGGTATCAGCGACCTCTATTCGTCCTCTTTCTATCCTTTCAAGACGGAAGAAGAACTGTGGGCCTGTTGGGCCATGCACATTTGGTACGCTCGTTACCGCCCCGATGCCATGCCACTTTATCAGCAGTTGCTTGATGTAGTCAAGGGGAAAAACTACTTTGTCATTACCACGAATGTGGATGGACAATTTGAAAAAGCAGGATTCGACAAGAATCGCCTCTTTGCCACGCAAGGCGACTACGCACTCTTCCAGCCCAAGTCTGGGTACCCGAAAGAGACTTGGAATAATCGGGAGTGGGTGGAGCTGGTATTGCCGCTCATCAGGGATTGCCACATACCCACTGAGATGATTCCGCGTGTCCCTGACACCTATGCCCCCGTGTCGATGAACCTTCGCTGTGACGATACCTTTGTAGAGGATATCCATTGGCACGAGCAATGTGAGCGTTATCAAGAGTTCGTATCAGAAAGTTCAGACAAACAACTGCTCCTGCTCGAATTCGGCGTAGGCTTCAATACGCCCGTCATCATTCGCTTCCCCTTCGAGCGTATGGCAAAAGAGTGGAAACGAACCACACTCATTCGCTTTAATCCCAACGAGTCACAACCTTTCCTCAAAGACCTATCTCGCTACATCGTCTTTCAAGAGGACATTCAAAAGGTTCTGTCCGCTGCCCCTTAACCATCCCTTGTGCCATAGTATTCGCAGTTTTCTTAACATAAAGAAGAATAAGTAACCCTATAGCAAACACGCAGAAACCCTCCAGTCCATCGGACCAGAGGGTTC
>JAFUAH010000013.1 GCA_017464345.1 Bacteroidaceae bacterium | reverse complement strand
GATAAGCCAAAGGACGAGGTTCACTACTGCCCTGAAGCAATACCACAGGATGCGGACTGCCCACAGGAGGATGCGGTATGAGACGAAGCAGATAACCGCTGTTGTTGTCAATGTGATGTTGTATGCCATAATCTTTAATTTTTTTGTGGATCCAGGAGCTGTGAAGTGAAGTTCCTAATGAACTAATTCCGTTTCCTCGAATCCACCGTTTTTTTTCTGCGTCTTCCTATCGCCGTTTGTTCGTTCCTGCGGCTCCCAGAAAGGTAGCAGAATTGGATTCGCAAAGTTTTTTCGGCGAAATACTACCCCCTTGCGGGTGTGGAGATTTCCCCGAAACCCCTTGGGGCCTCGAAACTTTGCCATTCCAATTTGCGTTTTACCTTTGCCGCTGGAACGATCAAACATCAGGCGACAGGAAGGCAAAACGCGGTGGTTCGGGAAACGGATTACGCATCATTGGCTACTCCCCTTCGTTCGTGTTCGTGCAGCGAACCTGACTAATTGGCTTAGTATGGGAATGTGCTCGTAAAAGGACACAAAGAAAGAGCGGACGAGATAACGAAATGGGCTGTCCTCACCTGCAATACTGAATGCCCTTGTGGTTTCCAGTTTGTAAGTGAGGACAGCCGTTTTCGCTCGTCCGCCATCAGTCGGACGTGTTACATAGCCTTCTCAGTATCTTGCATACCGACAAGGCTATGAAACTTGTCCGACGACAGAAAATCCCTTCTACGACGGTTGGATGTGCTTTTTGGTGTTTGAGGTATGGAATAGATGGCAATGGTCATCTATCGCTATTTTGGCTAACGGTTAAGAGTGTGACCTTGTGAGATTTGTGAAAGCCTACCGACAGAAGAAGGGGACAACCACAATGAAGTGTGCAGCGTCGGCTGAATCGGACGTGTTCGATCAGGCGGTGGCACTCTTCATTGCGGTTATTCCCCAGATAGCCCGAAGATGTCATCTGCTCGTTGGATGACTGCTTCGGGCGGCAACAATCGCTTTCACAACGAGACTTTTGGCTACTGTCTGACCCCATAGAAGTTAAAAAGCACTATCAGAAATCGTTTTATTGGTATAAGTGTCGTTATTTTGAAATAGTTTTTGTACCTTTGTAGCCGCAAATGAGGTCGATAGAGAGCTATCAGAGTCCTAAGCAAATCGTGGAGAATTTCGGACTTCTGTATGTAACTAATTCGTAACCTCTCCTCTGTGCTGGCTTGAGAGATAATTGATAGTCAGTGAGTTATAAAAAACTTAGAGATTTGCACCAAAAATCACGTATTATGAGCAATCTGGTAGCAATCGTGGGGCGCCCGAACGTGGGCAAGAGTACCCTTTTCAACCGGCTGACACAGACGCGCCATGCCATCGTGAGTGACGAGGCGGGCACTACACGCGACCGTCAGTATGGTAAGTGCGAATGGACAGGACGGGAGTTCTCCGTAGTAGATACAGGCGGCTGGGTGGTAAACTCGGACGACATATTCGAGGAGGAAATCCGCAAGCAGGTGACTGTGGCCACAGAGGAGGCCGATGTCATCCTGTTCCTCGTGGATGTGAACAACGGCATTACCGACTTGGATGCCGAGGTGGCTGCCATCCTACGACGCACGTCGAAGCCCGTCATCCTGGTGGCCAACAAGACAGACAACAACGACCAGCAATATCTGGCAGCCGAGTTCTACGGACTGGGGCTGGGTGATCCTTGGTGCATATCCTCGGCTACGGGCAGCGGTACGGGCGACCTGCTGGATCACATCATCGAAGTGCTGCCAAAGAATGCCGACGAGACGCCCGAAGCCGATATTCCGCGCTTTGCCGTGGTGGGCCGACCCAACGTGGGCAAGAGCAGCCTTGTGAATGCCTTCATTGGTGAAGACCGTCACATCGTGACCGATATTGCGGGTACAACGCGCGACAGCATCTATACTCGCTTCAATAAGTTTGGGCTCGACTTCTTCTTGGTAGATACCGCCGGCATCCGTCGGAAAAACAAAGTGTCAGAGGATTTGGAGTTCTACAGCGTCATGCGTTCCATCAGGTCTATCGAGAATTCGGATGTCTGCATCCTGATGATTGACGCGACGCGGGGCATTGAGGGGCAGGATATGAACATCTTCCAGCTCATACAGCGTAACCAGAAGAGTCTTGTCGTGGTGGTGAATAAGTGGGACCTTGTGCCCGACAAGAATCAGAAGGTGATGGACGAGTTCATCTATGCCATTCGTTCGCGCATGGCACCCTTCGACGACTTCCCCATTATATTCTCCTCGGCACTGACCAAACAGCGTATCTTCCGCATTTTGGAAGAGGCCAAGCAGGTCTATGAGAATCGCATTCGCCGCGTGGGCACTACTCGGCTCAATGAGGAGATGTTGCCTCTCATCGAGGCTTTCCCTCCACCATCGATGAAGGGTAAGTACATTAAAATCAAGTATTGTATGCAGGTGCCTGATACCCGTGTGCCCACCTTTGTCTTTTATGCCAATCTGCCACAATACGTGCGCGAGCCCTACCGGCGCTTCTTGGAGAACAAGATTCGGGAACGCTGGAATTTTAGCGGGTGTCCCATGAACATATTCATTCGTCAGAAGTAAGGATGAGGAGGTATACAATTTCTTTTTCCTGCGTTCTACTGTTTCTGTGCGCGGCCTGCCACAAAGATAGGGGAAGAATGCTCACCCCCCGAGAGGCTGCGGAAACTTACTATGGCAGTCTTGTGAAGGGCGATGTGGAGCAGTATATGCAAGGATTGTGCAACTATGACAGCTTGCCCGAGGATTACCGGAGTCAGTTGCGCGATGCCCTGTTGCAATATCTCGGTGATGAGCAACGCCGACATAGCGGACTGATTTCTGCTCGTGCCGTACGCGATACCCTGTTGGACTCCTTACAGGCTCACGTCTTTGTGGAATTGCAGTTTGGCGACAGCACCCGTGAAGAGGTGCTTCTGCCACTGCTCTGCACGCCGGCTGGCTGGCGGATGCAGTAACAACATTTATTTGGATTTTCGAATTTCAGTGTAGCCGTCCGCCCCCTCTGCCTGCACGAGGACTACGCCTCGTGGGGCACGAAAGGAGGTGGAGGATGCCTTCCGCAGGCGACGTCCGGCGGCGTCGTAGGCCGAAAGACGGGCTATGCCCTTGCCCTGGACGGTGAGTAGGTCGCCTTGGCGTGAGATGGAGGTGATGAGGCTGGGGCGATACTTGATGTCGCGTGTGCCACTCATGTTTCCGAAGTCTATTTCGTACCATCGGCCAGGCTCGGTGGGGAAGACGATGGTGTTCTCGTCCACGACGGTGACGGCCACTTGCAGGCTGCCGCAATAGACAACCTTGTTGCCGATGCCCGGATACTTGACGGCACATTCGCGCCCGCTCTCCGACTTGATGACGACGGCCGTCAGTTTGCCCTGCTTCCAGTCTTGGTTCACCTCGAAGTTGCCCACGGCGCGAAGTCCGTGTACGCTGCCTTCGGGCCATGTGCTGGGCAGTGCGGGCAGGAGTTGCAGGGTGTCGGTGTGGCTCTGGAGGAGCATTTCGGCAATGCCGGCACAGCAGCCGAAGTTGCCGTCAATCTGGAACGGGGCATGTGCGTCGTAGAGGTTGTAATAGACGCCACCGGCATACTGGTTGGTGCCGTAGGCGGTGGAGTGCTTGAGGGCGTTCTTCAGGATGGTGTGGGCGTGGTCGCCGTCAAGAGCACGTGCCCAGAGGTTCACCTTCCATCCCATCGACCATCCCGTGGCTACGTCGCCACGCAGTTTCAGACTGTTCACGGCCGGCTGGAAGTAGGGGCTGCTGGGGCCTATCTCAGACAGGGGATAGAGGGCCATGAGGTGGCTCATGTGGCGATGGCTGGGGTCGTCGCTGACGTCGTAGGGCGAGTATTTCCATTCGCGCAGGATGATGTCGCCCTTCTTGATGCCGTTGCGCGGATTGGTCCATCCGGAGTTGAGGCTGCTGTTGGCCGTGTAGGTCTCGGTGTGCAGTCCCTGGTCGGTCTTTTCCAGATAGGTGAGCAGTTTTTCCACATCGGTCTCCGAGAGTCCCGTTACGGCCGGGCCGAGGATGTCGTAAGCCTGTCGTACGCTCTGGAACAGGTTGTAGATGAGCTGCTGGGCGTGTGCCGTACCGTCCTCGCTCGCATGGGCGTTCTGTTCGGCGGAGTATTCGTTGGGGGCCACGAAGGTACCGTCGGGGTCGAACTTGTAGGCCGTACCCCGGTAGCCCGAGTTCTGCGTGGCGCTGTTGTAGCCCTTGTCTTCAATCAGGCGCTCGAACCAGAACTGTGCACAACTCCACATCACGGGGAAGGCGCGGGCGAGGAATTCCTCGTCGCGGGTGTAGCGGAAGTGCTGCCACAGGTGGCTGCAATACCAGGCGTTCGCCACGAAGTAGTTCGAGCCCCAGGTGCTCATGCCGCCGAAGATGTTGCTCTCGGTGAAGACTGTCCATCCGTTCTTCACGCCGCCATAGCTGGTGGCCGCGCGATGGTAGTTGCTGCCCTGGGCCATCTTGATGATGAAGTTGAGGAAGGGCAGGTGCATGTCGGAGAGGTTCGTCACTTCGGCAGGCCAGTAGTTCATCTGGATGTTGATGTTGGTGTGGATGTCGGAGTTCCAGGGAGCCTTAGAGAGGTTGTTCCAGATGCCCTGGAGGTTGTTGGGGACGTTGATGCCACGGCTGCTGGAGATTTCCAGGTAGCGTCCGTAGGCAAAGTAGAGTTGCTCGAGGAAACGCGCCTCGGCGTTGTTCAGGTTCGAGAGCGTGTTGTAGTAGTCAATGAGCTGGTTGGTGGTGCGCTTCGAGGCGGCTCCGGCCAGTTGCAGGGTGGCGCGGCCTGTCAGTGGCTCGAAGTCCTGAATGTGGTCGGCCAGCACGGCCTCGAAACCCTTGGCGGCAGCTGCGGCCACCAGCTCGCGGTCCTTGGCCAGCACCGTAGCCTTGGTGCCCGTGGTGCAGGAGGCGTTGGTGGGGCTGTCGTCGTAGGTGGTGGCGGCGGCCAGATAGATCACAACCTCCGGCGCGTCGGAGATGGTCACAGTCTTTTCTGTGGTATTGCATTCACGGTTGCCGCCTGCGGGTAGGTCTATGTGGAGGTAGGCCACGTAGTGAACCGTTGCCAGTGAACCCACAAGGCGCAGGTCGTAGTCGGCATTGTTGGGCTGAATGCTGTAGGTGGCTCCAATGTCTTCGCCCGCCTCCATACTGATGCGCAGTTTCAATTGCTCATCGCCCGTTGCCCGATAGCGGACGGCTATCACCTGGTCGGGATGGCTAGCCAGATAAGTGCGGTCGTAGATGGTCTTTCCGTCGGCCGACGTGTAGCGTACGCCGGCGGTTCCGTTCTCGATGTCGAGGTAGCGCAGATAGTTCTTGGCGCCTGTGGCTGCCGTAGCTCCTATTTTTCCGGATAAGTCCTCGACAAAGACGGAGCCGAAGTTCTTGTACTGCCCGTAGGAGCCCATGTCCGTCGGTGTGCCCGTCCAGAGGGTCTTCTCGTTGAACTGTATCTCGTCCTTCTTGATGCCGCCAAAGAGGCTGGCACCCAGTCGACCGTTGCCGATGGGCAGGGAGTACTCCATCCAGATGTTGGCCACGCCCGTTGCCGTGGCGGGCTGGTTGTACCAGAGGGTGAGTGGATGCTCCGGAGTGAAGGAAGTGGCTCCGGTGGTGTAGAACTCAGGCAGGTCGGGGTCTTCGGGGTCGATGACGACGAACTGGTTGTTGGTGTCGCCGCTGGTCCAGAGGCCTAGTGTGGTGCCTACGCCTGTGCCGCCCCACTGGTTCATGTAGGCTTTGCTGTCGGAGGTGCCTCGCCATTTCAGTTGCCAGTAGGTGGTGCCGTTGGCCAGCGACCATCCCGAGCCGTCGGTTGAGGTCTGGGCCTGGATGCGACTGGCCGATGTGCTATATACGGCATATTGGTTAGCCTTGTTCACCAGTTGCAGGTTGCTCTGCGAGCCCACGAACTTCCAGAGCTGTTTGTCCGTGACCGTCTCCAACGTGCCCTGCTGCGTGGTGAGGTTGGCGTTGTTGTTGCCGGCCGTCAGGTAGAGTTTGCTGTTCGTAAACTGGATGATGTAGTACTTCTCCTCGTTGAACTGGGGAGTAGTGATGGCCACTAAACTGAAAATGAGAAAATGTGAAAATGAGAAAATGAGAAAGGCTGTCAGTCGTTTCATAGTGGTATAAAATTTTGGTTAGAGACGTTGGGGTGGGGAGGGCTCCGTAGCAAAAACTGCAGAGTGCCCAACCGGACCGATGGGATTAAGGCTCCTGGTTGGCTTCCTTGATTTTCCGGAAGAGGTCGCTGGCGAAGATGAAGGAGTTCAGTTTCTCGTTAGTGGAGGTCATGATTTCGTCCTTCGTGCCCGTCCAGCCGACGGTACCCTCGTGGATGTATATGATGTTTTCGCCAATGCCCATGACGGAATTCATGTCGTGGGTGTTCATGATGGTGGTCATCTGGTATTCGTGGGTGATGGAGTGGATGAGTTCATCGATGACAAGTGATGTCTTGGGATCCAGGCCCGAGTTAGGCTCGTCGCAGAAGAGGTACTGTGGATTCAGGGCAATGGCCCGAGCTATGGCCACGCGCTTCTGCATACCGCCCGAAATTTCGCCTGGCATTTTTGCTTCAGCCCCTTGCAGGTTCACGCGGTCCAGGCAGAACTTGGCCCTGCGGATGCGGTCGGCCTCGTTCTGGTCGGAGAACATGTCCAGTGGGAACATGACATTCTCTAGCACCGTCATGGAGTCGAAGAGGGCTGCGGACTGGAATATCATGCCCATCTCGCGGCGCAGCATCACGCGTTCGCGCTTCGACATTTTGACGAAGTCGCGTCCGTCGTAGAGGATTTCGCCCTTCGTGGGTTCGAAGAGCCCCACGATGTTTTTCATCAGTACGGTCTTTCCGCTTCCGCTCTGGCCGATGATGAGGTTGGTCTTTCCGTTCTCGAAGACGGCGTTGATGTCCATCAGGACATCCTTGTCTTCGAAGGACTTATACAGGTGTTTCAGTTCTATCATTATGACAACAGTTGGGTCAAGAATATATCCGCGAACAATATCAGCATACTGCTGGAGACGACGGCGTTGGTCGAGGCCTTGCCCACGTCGAACGAACCGCCCCTGACATTGTAGCCGTAGGAGGAGGACACGCTGGCAATGATGAAGGCGAAGCATACACTCTTGATGATGCTCATCCACACGAACCAGGGGTTGAAAGCATGGAGCAGGCCCACGGTGAGGTCGTCGGGTGTGATGATGCCGGCCAGTGCCGTGGCGTATGCCCCGATGAAGCCAGCTGCGATGCTGAAAATGACAAGGAACGGAATCATTGTCATCAGCCCCATGATTTTTGGCAGGATGAGGAACGAGGCCGAGTTCACACCCATAATCTCCAACGCATCGATTTGCTGCGTCACGCGCATGGTGCCTATCTCCGATGCGATGTTCGAACCCACCTTTCCGGCCAGGATGAGGCACATGATGCTGGAGGAGAACTCCAATACCATGATTTCGCGTGTGGTGTATCCCGTAGTGAAAGCTGGCATCCAGGGACTCTGGATGTTCAGCTTTATTTGTATGCAGATGACGGCACCGATGAAGAATGAGATTAGCAGCACGATGCCGATACTGTCCACACCCAGCTGCTCCATCTCGCGGAGGTACTGCTTCCCGAACATGCGCATACGCTCCGGCACGGAGAACGTGCGCCCCATCAGTTCCAGATATTTGCCAAAGGCGGCTATGCGCTTGAGTATAAATTTTGCGATGAACACGATTGCAGATTACGTTTTGCGGGTTTGTGATGTATGATTTGTGATGCAAAGATAAGTAGAATTTCGTAATTTGTAATCCGTAACTCGTAAATATTTTGTATTTTTGCACCATTATGGAAGAAAATAAGGAACAACTCACCCTTCGCAGCGAAGGACTGGTGAAGGTCTACGGCAAGCGCACGGTGGTGAACAACGTCTCGTTCGACGTCAGCCAGGGCGAAATCGTCGGTCTGCTGGGGCCCAACGGTGCTGGCAAGACCACTTCGTTCTACATGACCACGGGACTGGTCATCCCCAATGCGGGCCATATCCATCTGGGCGGCGAGGAGATAACCACGTTGCCGGTCTATCAGCGGGCCCGCCGTGGCATAGGCTATCTGGCACAGGAAGCGAGTGTCTTCCGCAAGATGTCGGTGGAGGACAACATTGCCTGCGTGCTGGAGATGTGTCCCAAGCCTGTCGAGTTTGAGGATACGCTGGAGGAGTATCGCCGATGGAAACTGGAGTCGCTGCTCGACGAGTTCAACCTGCAGAAGATACGCAAGAACCTGGGCGACCAGTGCTCTGGCGGTGAGCGCCGCCGAACGGAGATTGCCCGCTGCTTGGCCATCAACCCGAAGTTTATCATGCTTGATGAGCCTTTTGCCGGTGTAGACCCCATAGCTGTGGAGGACATCCAGTACATTGTGTGGAAACTGAAGCAGCGTAACATTGGCGTACTCATAACCGACCACAACGTGGAGGACACCCTCTGCATCACCGACCGTGCCTACATGCTCTTTGAGGGGCAGATACTCTTCCATGGCACACCTCAGGAACTGGCTTCCAATCCCGTGGTCCGGGCCAAGTACCTTACCAATAGTTTCGTGCTGCGCGACAAGGATTTCCAGCAGATGGACCGCGAGCGTAACGGGTAGCTCGCAGCCCTTCGTTTTGTTCCGTACGGCTTGGAGTCCCGTCCTGCCCGAGTCGGGCCTCCGTCCCGTACAGGTCCGACCTCCGTCCTGTCCGGGCCTATGCCCCTACTTATACACGCCCGTGCGCACGCGAATCCTTTATTATAAGTAACTAATCAAATTTAACGGATTTGATTTTTAACACAGAGAATATCTTGTTTGTTAGAGTTATGCGAGAGGCATCGAAGATGCTTCACAGAGAGGCTACACCCTTCTTGGACGAGCCAAGCGGCAAAGCCGAGCGGTGCTTCGCCGTAGGCCTCTGTGCATGACCTTTGGTCTCTCTTGCGTCCTCCCATGTAATGATAAACTCTGTGTTGAGATAATATAAACTAATTACGGTAAAATGAAGAAAGTCTACACAATTATTGTGTGCCTGTGGGGTGTCCTCATGTGTCAGCCTGCAATGGCCCAAGGCCTTCGCCTGAAAGGCATCGGCCACGGAAACCGCTATGACGACGGCGACCAGATGAAGTCCACCTACGTGGGCTGGAACTCCGAACTCGGTAAGGGTATTTTCATTGTCGATAATGGCATCTACGCCATGGACTACAATGGAACCTCGCTCTCCACACCTGCGAAGGATCCCGAAGTCGTTGCTTCCGAGGTGCGTACCGATGCAGCCAAGCAAGTCTGGGCCACGAACTTCAACCTGATGTACGGCAACTCCGGTGCCATGTACATCGACGGACAGCTGGTGACCATCATGTCGCGTGACGAGCAGTCCACCGTGGATGAGGAACTCTTCAACGTCCGCCGCTGGGATGCCAAGACGGGCAATCTGCTGACCACGGAGACACGCCCCAAGAGCGACTGTCTGGAATCGGCCGGCATGGCCTACAACCCCGTGGACGGCAAAGTCTACGGCCTCTTCTATCTGACGGGTCAGCAGCTGCCCACGGAGATTACAGAAGACCCTGACTACTTTGAGGATCAGGATGCTGACATGACCGACGGCGATGCAGGATACTGCCTCTGCACGATAGACCTGAAGACCATGAAGGTGACACCCATTACTCCGGGGCTGTACTATTATAACTTCGTCACCTTCGCCATCAACAGCGAGGGCCGTGCCTTTGCCCTCACCAGTGGTGGCAGCAGCGGATACATTGACGATAACGGCATCCAGCGCAATGTCAATGGCGAGCGTACGGGCGCACAGCTCTACGAGTTCAATCTGGAGACGGGGCTGATGAAAGTGAAGGCCGTCGCCAAGACCGACAGCGACGGTGAAGAGTACACCGACTATGAGCCTCTGGTGGGTGCCACGGGCTACAGTTCACAGTACCGTCGGCAGTCGGCCTGCTTTGCCAAGAGCAACCCAGGCAAGATGTACTGGATAGGCTATGTGAACAGCGGAAAGGGCATCAACGAATGGGGTTCGTGGTCGAGCCTGAGCGACAAGGATTGGCGCACCAACGGCAAGTACGATACCGCCCTCTACGAAGTAGACATCACCACGGGTGAGGCCACCATGCTCGGTAAGGTGCCCAACCGCTGGATCTTCTCTGCCCTCTGGGTGGGTGGCGACGATGCCAGCGACGGAGCCGGCTTCGACATCATGCCCCCCACAGGCATCAATTCCGTTGCAGACACAGCTGGGCAAAGTGGCTATTACAACATGGCCGG
The DNA here is from genome assembly GCA_017464345.1 of Bacteroidaceae bacterium. GTDB lineage: Bacteria > Bacteroidota > Bacteroidia > Bacteroidales > Bacteroidaceae > Physcousia. The sequence goes on along the minus strand of JAFUAH010000013.1, from coordinate 110,115 downwards.
CCAGTACGTTGGTACGGCACAGCCCCGACAGCACGGCATCTATGTAGTTCGCCAGAATGGCAATGCCCATAAGGTTTACGTACGCTAATCCGGGATTTATGCTAATAGAATAAAAGAGACGTAGGCCAAGTTCATTGCGAACTTGACCTACGCCTCTTAGGCTTTCTACAAGGGAAATAATAAAAAAACAAAGCAATATGAAAAAACTGAAAGTGTTTATCGTGATGCTCCTGTCCATGGTGGGAGCAACGTCTGTGTGGGCGGAAGCAGGGGACTACACAGTTAATTTTAATGGATTGACTGCTTTGCCAGAAGGTTGGGAAGCTGTAGGTACAACCGTAGGCTTTTCTTATGGGGCAGGAACTTATGAAATTGGTTCGGACTATGCTCGAAGCGGAAAGGGGCTATATACCTATCAAACCTCATACGCAGGCTATATTGTTACGGCACCTGTTACGGGTAATGTGTCTTTTTATGTCCGTGCCCGTGCAACAAGGAAAGCCTGTGGAGTAAAAGTTTTCAAGTATGATGATGAAGTAGGCGAGGAAATAACAGCAGCCGCCAAGTCTTATACATCCAGTAACACGAGTACGGCTTGGACACAAGTCTCATTTACGCTTACAGAGGGTACTCGTTTGGCATTTCAGTTAAATAATGCTGCTATAGACGATTTTGTAGCAGAAAAATATGAGGCAGAGGTCGGCGATGGTCCAATGCTTGTTGTAAAGGACGGTACCTCTAAGATTTCTTCTCCTTATGCCTTTGATTTTGGTCTTGCAACTGCAGGTACGACCAAGACGTTCACGCTGAGCAACCCTGGTACGGAAGACCTCGATATTGCAGTGTCAGAGACCGGTGATTTTGGTGCTACGCTCTCTGCTACTACGATTGCAGCAGGCGGAGACGTGACGCTGACTGTCGCCATGCCCGAGGCTACAGGTAGCAGCGCCGTCACCATTACCCCCGATGCAGAAGGCATCGACCCCTTCGTCATCAATGTGAGCGGAACGATTCGTGATGCCAATAAACTATATGAGTATGGATTCACAGCCCTTCCTACAGACTGGACAACTACGGGTAGTTGGTATTATTCCGAGACAAACGGCGCATACACCACATCGTGGTATCTCTCAAGCAATGCACGGCTGATTACTCCCCAACTGACAATCAGTGAGGGCGAAACCTTCTTTGTGGAAACTAAGGGCTATAGCACAAGCAACACGAGCTATCAGCATCTGCAAATGCAGTATTCAGCTGACGGCTCCACCTGGACGAACTTCGGCGATGAGCCTACGCTCGACCCGTCAAACTGGACGACCTTTGCCATCACGGGTGCCCCTGCCGGCAAATACTATATTGCTATCAACGCCTCTCAGGCTGACATCCGTATGTTCTACGGTGGCCAGCTGCCTACAGAGCCGAAGATGGTGGTCACCCAACCTGCAAGTCTTGACTATGGAGTAATCACGGAAGCTACAGCAAAGACATTCACGATTGCCAATACAGGTAAGGCCACACTGGAGGGCATCAGCGTAACATCCTCCAACAGCAGCGTGTTTACCCTCACGGGTGCTCCCACGAGCCTCGCTGCTGGCGCAAGTGCAGAGGTTACCATTACGATGTCAGCTTCTACGTTTGGCGCATTAAGCAGTGATATTACCGTTAGCGCCACGGATATGGAGGACGTAGTCTTCACCGTCACGGGCGTAGTGCTGCCCGATGACATGTTCGTCGTAGATTTCAACGACAATACGTTGCCCGACGGTTGGGGCAATAATGCGTCAAATAAGTGGAGTTTTAGCGAAGGGAAGGCCTATGCGACCTCTGCTGCAGAACTGACAACTCCAAGGTTGCAGTTCACTGAGGGCGACCTCCTGGCTATCAAGATTACCAGTTATGATAACTACGACAATAATTATCTTGAAATTACAGGTTCTGTGGATGGAAGCACATGGACGGCCTTCGAGACAAAACGTTTTGTCTCAAGAAGTCAGATTCCCTATGGTTCTTATGCGACGTTAGTGATAAATGATATTCCTACGAATGTAAAGTATCTGAAGTTTAAGGGCTATTATGTTCGTATCGACGAGATTGCAGGCCTGACCTACGCTCCCGTGCTTTCGGTAACAAAGGACGCTGCCGCAGTCTCCACGCCTGCTAACTACGATTTCGGCGAGTGTGCTGCCGATGCTGCTGTTACATATAGTTTTGCTAACACCGGTGCCGGAACTATCAATATCACCAACGTTGCCATCACGGGCGACGGTGCTGCCGCTTATACGACCAATTGGACGGAGAACGTAGCTGTTCCCTTCGACCTCGTGATTACCCGTAGCTACGACGCCGGACGCGAGGGCGCTTCTGACGCTGTCGTTACCGTGACCACAACGGAGGGCACATTTGTCATCAACGTGACGGGTACGGACAAGGCTGCCAATGCTCCTGAGTTGGCTGTTACACTGGGCGGAGAGACTGTGACTACAGGTTTGGTTGCAGACTTTGGTACGAATTTGCAGGTTGCTCCTGCTGTCAAAACCTTCACCCTCACAAACAGCGGTACGGGCACGTTGGCAGGTACCATCGCCACTAGTGATGATACTCAGTTCACTGTTTCTAAGACATCGTTCAGCCTGGGTGCTGCAGAGAGTACAACTTTCGACCTTGCCCTTGTTTATGATGAGAATTATGGCGCTAAGGCAGCAACTATCACTATCCATCCCACAATCGACGGACTGGATGACGTAGTGATTAATGCAACCGCTTCTACGCTTGACCCTGCAAGCTGGATAGAAGATTTCTCAGATGGTACATTGCCTATGGGTTGGGTCGCATCCACATGGACTGTGGGTACATTTAGCAATTATGAGAATAAGACCGCAATGGCCCTTGCGCCAAGTAGTTCGACGGCTGGTACACTTATTACTCCTTGTCTGACTGCAAAGAAGAATGAAGTCCTGACATGGGATGCCTATCTGAACTGGTACGATGAGGCCCTGATTGTGGAGTATTCTGACGACAATCAGGAAACATGGAATCAGATATATAACTGTAAGACTCAGGATGACGAAGATGCTCCTAGCACGAGCACAAGATACTACCACAAGGCCATGTCCTTCACGGCTCCTGCCGATGGCAACTACTACCTGCGTTTCACCTCTACCTATCAGAATGGCGTAGATAACTTCTGTGGTTTCAAACTGAATCTCCCTGAACATATCATGTCCATCACGGCAAGCAACATTCCTTCGTCCAGTGCCTATTACATGACGATGAAGGAAGGTGTTAGCTTCAATGCCACCGTCACCCTCGCTGAAAGCCGGGGTGTAGATGAGGAGATAACAGCCAAGTTCTATATGGGCGACGAGGTGATTGGCACTGCCTCTGAAACCGTAGAGGCAAACAGCACAAAAGTTGTCACCATCGTCTGCACACCGACCACCTCTGCTACCGAAGGCGTACAGATGCACATCGAGGTAGAATGGGCAGGTACTACACTGACAACAGAGGCCGTAACTCGTTATGTGGATGCTGTCACTCGTCTTACGCTTGTGGAGGACGTAGATACAGAGATTGAAACTGGGACGACCTATGATATCATTACGCTTACCCGTAATTTTGCAAAAGGCTGGAATACCTTCATTTCACCGATATCTGTCAATATGAGTGAGTTTGGTGAAGATGCCAAGGCTTACACTTTCTCTGGATATGAGGATGGTGTGCTGCGTTTCTCTTCTGTCACAACACTCAACCCTGCCACTCCATACATCATCTACATTCCTGAAGCCATGAATGATAAGGTCTTTACTTGGAACAATGCCTCTATTAGTTCTATGTTTGTGGGTGCTGCAAACATCAGAACCACGCAAAATGGAGTTATTCTCCAGGGAACCTATGCTCCTATTGCCGCAGGTGAATGGACAAAAGCAAATGAGGACGATCTTATCTATGGGGTGACGGACGAAGCCCAGATAGCAAAGGCTGGTGATACAGCATCCATCAAGGGGTTCCGTGCCTATTTCGATGTGCCTTCAGGTGAAGAATTGTCAGTGAAGGAACTTTCGTTCGACGGCATAACCACGGGCCTCGGCATCCTGGGTAATGCTAATGCAGACAATATCCGCATCTTCGACCTCATGGGGCGTCAGCTGAACAAGGTTCGCCGGGGTATGAACATCGTGAATGGTAAGAAGGTGATGGTTAAGTAAACGGGAGGGGAATAGCACTATGATGATGAAGAAAACTTATGTCATTCCCGTAACAGAGACTGAGACATTGGGTACTGTACTCTTTCTGGCATCGTCCGTGGAGACTGATACATTTGTGAATCCGGATGAATCTGATACCGATGACGATGAAGAGCAGCATATATCCCTTACGGAAGATGAATATGACGGTGAATTCTATGCCCGTACCATGATAGAACAAGAGTTCTGGGCGGACTGAAGCGGAGAATTCCTGCCATATCCCAAAGCACGAGGCTGGGCCGTTCTATTCGGCACAGCCTCGTGCTTTTGAGTATGTTTCCGGCGAATGATATTAATTTTGTGAGAGAAAAGGCGTTTATTTTGGGCGTTTGTTTTCAGTTCTCAACATTATTCCTTATCTTTGCACCGAAGTTCTGCGCTTGTGGTGGAATTGGTAGACACGCCAGACTTAGGATCTGGTGCCTTCGGGCGTGTAAGTTCGAGTCTTATCAGGCGTACAGCAGAGGGGAGTCCCATGGGGCTCCCCTCTGCTGTACCTGCCTCCTTCGCAGCCCAGCAATCAGAAGCGTACGTAGGTCTGCGCCCAAAACTGGTGATAGACGTGGGGAGCTGAGGCCTTGTCGTCGTGTACGTTGTATTGGAGCTGCAGCATCAGGTTCTTGTGGGGCTGCAGGTTGGCTGAGAGGGAGTAGATGGTGTGGAGTGTGTGGCGGTTGGCGTAGTCACGGTAAGCATCGTACTTGGCATAGACCTTTATCCAGCGCCAGACGGGTGCGCCCACGGTGACGTACCAAGCATCGGCTTTGTTGCCACCTTTCCAAAAGGCCATAGTAGTGTCTGTGGCAGCCACGTAGTCACTGGCCTTGTGACCCCATGAGCGGGCATACTCAGCACGGGCACTCCAATGGTTGTCACGGCCTTCGTACTTCACACCGGCAGCCAGTCGGTTGCGGTCCACGGTGACACCCGTGGCGCTCTTCCAGTCTCCAATCCAGCCGAAGACTCCGATCTGCAGGTCGCGGATGGGGCTGTATTGCAGTGTGCCGATGAAGTCCTTGCGGCGGCTGACATCGCTCTGGTTGATGCCTTGTCCGTTGTAGACAGCCACGGCATAGTGTAGTAGGCGGTGTTTGTCGTGCCGGCTGGGGAAAAGGTCGCCCTGAAGTTGTAGTCCCAGGTCGCGTCCGCCCATTGAGGCCTCGCCCACGCGGTCGCCGAATCCAGAGAATTTCTTGGCCAGTTGGCTGTAGTCGCCCGTACCCACGTCCCAGGGGTTATAGGGGTTCTCGAAAGTGAAACATCGCTTGAACTGGCCGACCTTCACTTCCAGTTCAGTCCAGTGGCTCCAACTGATAAAGGCATCCTTGATGTGTGGGGTTCCGTTAAGTTCCATCTGCAGACGGTACTTGAAGTCGCGGAATACTGTACCGTCCACGTAGACGCGTACCAGACGCAGGCCAAAACCTTCGCCTCCGTGAGCCGTAGGCTGGCCATTGTACTTGTAATAGCCGTTGATGTAGCCGCCGAACTTTGGCAAAGAGGCGATGTCGCTACGCTTCCAGCGAGCCTTGGGGAGGACGGCGTCCTGGAGCGTGTGGTAACTGGTGTCGAGGAAGGCCTCATCCTCCGCTGAATGTGCGGCGGCGATGGCTGAGAGGCCCAGGAAGAGGGCCAGAATGCAATACTTCTTCATAGTGAAGGCAAAGGTACAAAAAAAGAAGCACTTAGTCACCATGCCGGCACTATTAAGTGGGCATGGGAGCAAAAAGAAAGGAAAAGTGGGTAAGGAAAATTAAACCAACGGGCGTGGGAATGGTCATACTATGCGTAAACAAAGAACAACGTTCCATACACAGAAAGTGAAAACGATGATGAAAAAACTGATGCTGGTCTTGCTGGCCCTTGTAGCCTGCACGACCATGGCTGTGGCGCAAAAGGCCACAGTGACAGGCGTACTGGTGGACGGTGCGCAGAACGAACCTTTGCCTGGTGCAGCTGTGGTGCTGTTGAATCCGAAGGACAGTTCCCAGGTGACGGGTGTGGCCACCGACGTGGAGGGTCGTATCAACATGTCCGTGGAGCGCTACGGAACCTACCTGTTGCGCATATCCTACCTTGGTTTTGTGCCCCATTTCCGCGCTATTACCCTCAACAAGAACAATAAGACGCTGAATCTGGGAACCATCGTCTTGGAGGAGGATGCTCGTGTAATGAAGGAGGCTCAAGTGACAGCCCAGTTGGCCCAGGTGGAGATGAAGGAAGATACCTTCGTCTACAATGCCGATGCCTACCGTGTGCCCGAAGGGTCGGCCCTGGAGGAACTGATACGCAAGATTCCTGGTGCAGAGGTGGACGACGACGGCACAATCAAAATTAATGGTAAGACAGTGTCGAAAATCATGGTCGGGGGCAAGGAGTTCTTTGACAACGACACGAAGATGGCCATGAAGAATATCCCCACGAAGATGGTGCAGAAGGTGAAGGCCTATGACCGCAAGAGCGACTATAGCCGTATCACAGGTATAGACGACGGGGAGGAGGAGACTGTGCTGGACCTGACCGTGAAGAAGGGTATGAAGGAAGGTTGGCTCGTCAATGCCGACTTGGGTTATGGCACGGAAGACCGCTATACGGCCAAGCTGAACGTGAGTCGCTTCACCGACAATATGCAATTTACCGTCATTGGCAGCCGCAACAATGTGAACGATAATTCTTTTCCCGGAGGCGGAGGCCGTGGATGGGGCGGCGGTGGCGGACAGGGCATCACCACCAGCGACATGTACGGCGTGAACTTTGCCTGGGACAATGGTAAGAAGGATGAAGATGCCGGACTGCTGAAGTTTGGAGGCAACGTACGCTACAGCCATCGAAAGAACGACGTGCAGACACGTACCAACAGCGAAATGTTTCTGGACGGGACGACGAGCACCTTCTCCAATTCAGAGAATCGAAGTGTAAGCAGTAGCCAGAATGTGAATGCCAATTTTCGCCTAGAGTGGCAGCCCGACTCGATGACGAACTTGATGTTCCGTCCCAATCTGTCACATGCCTGGAACGATAGTCGCGGGCAGAACCTGAGCGTGACCTTTAACCAGAATCCCTACGACTGGATGATCAGTCCGCTGCAACAGTACAATCTGGCCGAGAACCGTACCGTGCGCGACAGCATAGCCGTGAACGACAATGACCGACAGACCAAGAGTGATGGTCGCTCTACCAACTTCAACGGCGACCTGCAGCTGAACCGCAAACTGGCCAAGGCCGGACGCAACATTACACTGAATGCCGGTGGCACCTATCAGACGAGCGACAACACGTCGTGGAGCCGCTCGCTCATCAATTATTATCAGCGGAAAGATAGTACCTTCACTAACCAGTACAACCTCTCGCCCTCTACATCCTACAATGTGCAGGGGCGCCTCTCCTACACCGAACCCATCACGAAGAAACTGAACCTCCAGATGAGCTATCAGTTCCAGTATCGCTACTCCGATAACGATCGTTCGATGTACAGCATTGACTCGCTGATGACCAAGTATGCGGGCTACTACACGGCCGAACAACTTTATCTGGGTTATCTGCCTGGCCTAGATAGCCTGAGCTATCTTAAGAACATCGAAAACTCGCAGTATGCCACCTATCGCGAGTACAATCATGAAGCCAATGTGATGGCACGCTACAACACAAAGTTCGAGAACGGACAGGAACTGCGCCTAAATGCCGGTCTTAACTTCCAGCCTCAGACCACGCACATGGACTACCAGAAGAATCAACTGGATACGACTGTCGTTCGGCATACCTTTAACTGGGCTCCGCGCGTCGATATGCGTTGGAAGATATCGAACACCAGCCAACTGCGCCTGCGCTACAATGCCCGCATGTCACAGCCTTCAATGACGAACCTGCTGGAGGTAACCGACAGCAGTGACCCGCTGAACATCTCCACAGGTAACGCAGGACTGCGCTCGTCCTGGGCCAACCGCTTTTTCGCTTTCTACAACGGCTACAATACCGACAAACAGCGCGGGTGGATGGTGAATGCCCGATACAACAACACGAAAAACAGCATCTCCACAGCCACCATCTACGATACACAGTCGGGCGCACGGTACACACGTCCCATGAATATCAACGGAAACTGGGACATGGGAACTGCTGTCATGTTCAATACGGCACTGGATCGTGCGAAGCACATCAACCTGATGAACTTCGCCAACGTGAACTATAACAATAGCGTGGGCTACCTGAGCAGCAATTCGGATGGTAGCACATGGGGTAGCATCTATCGTGACGACAACCCCACGGTGGTGGACATGGACAAGGTGTTTCGCCAGGTGGCCCTGCAGAAGACCAATACACGCAATACAACGCTGAGTGACAATCTGCGTCTGAACTATCGTAACGACTTCGGGGACGGAGGTACATATGAGGTCGGTCTGAACGGGGGATTCAACTATCAGCATGCTCGTAATGAACTGCAGACGAATGCCAACATTGACAGCTGGACATTCAACTATGGTGGGAATCTGAATATTACTTTCCCCTGGAATATGTCACTCTCCACAGACATCAGTCAGCAAAGCCGTCGTGGCTACTCTGATGCTTCCATGAACACGGACGAACTGATATGGAATGCCCAGTTGAGCCAGAATTTGAAAAAGTGGCTCAAGGGGCAGGACCTGACCATCAGCGTCCAATGGTTTGATATATTGCGCCAACGCTCGAACATCAGCCGTGCCATATCAGCCACTATGCGTAGCGATACTTGGACGAATGCCATTAATAGTTACGTCATGGTACACGTTATCTATAGTCTGAATCTCTTGGGTAATAAGGATGCACGCAACGCCATGGGGCCAGGCAATCCACCTCAGGGTGGCCCTCAGCAAGGTCCGGGAAATCGTGGCGGAGAGGGAGGTCGTGGCGGCGGCCCTGGCGGCAGACCATTCTGATATGCCCCAAGGATTTATAAATCCTCCCCCAGGACATATTAATGCACAATAAAGGCTTAGGAGTAGCTGCCTCCTAAGCCTTCTTTTTATAGATTCCGATAAAACCAAAGGAGCCGATATTTCACTTATTTGAAAATCGAGAAGTTTACACTGCCGTACTGGCGATGGTCAATGAAACGGGGATGGCTCTGAAAACAGTCCTTCTTCCCATGCTCTAACACAAAAACTCCGTCGGTTCGAAGCAAATTACGGTCGAGCACCAAATCGGGTATGTCGGGAATATTGGGCAGTGTATAGGGGGGATCGGCAAAGATGATGTCATACTGTTCGCGTGCCGAGGCCAGATACTTGAAAACATCGCCCCGGATGGGTTCGGCAGCCTCGTCGCCCAGATGTTCCAGAAAACTGGTGATGAAGCGATAATGCAGTGGATCCTTCTCTACACATACTACGCGCTGGCAACCGCGTGACAGCAGTTCCAGCGTGATACTTCCAGTGCCGGAAAAAAGATCAAGGGCATAGGCATCCTCGAAGTCCACGTAGGCTCGGAGTACGTTGAACAGGTTTTCTTTGGCAAAGTCCGTAGTAGGCCTGGCCTTGAAGATACGGGGAACCTCAAAGTGACGTCCCTTGTATTTTCCAGTAATTACACGCATTCGTTAGGTAGTATTTAGTGGCTCAGACGCATTCTATGTTTCTCAGGTACTTTGCTAGTTCGCCTTCCAGTTCGCGTTCTTTGCCAATGAGTATGCAGATGTCTTTGTTCGGTCGCATGTCCAGTTGTTTCCATACGTAGAGCAGGTAATAGAGTCGGTTGTTGAAACTGTGGGCATCAAAGGAGTTGGCAAACTGTAGTTTTCCGTTGTCATAGGCAAAGAGGAAGATTTGTCGTCCGTTGCTGTGAGCATAGAGGCGACGGGCCTCCCCGCTGTGTCGCTTGTCAAAACTCAGCATGCGGTTCATCAACTGGCCGAAGTAGCAGTGCAGCGTGGCATGGGGATAGTGCTGCATGATGAGGGTTTCGATCTCTGAATTGAGGGTGAAAACCTCTATAACCTCCAGGGCTGGCAACATCTCATAGTGCATGTTCATGCCAGTCAGACTATTCTGGCCAAAAGTCAGGCGATACAGGGCTTGTGCCTCTTCGCTACGGAATTCATCCAAGGGGATGCGTGTCGAGGGATAGTCGGCATAGACATGTACTTCGTCATAGTCTGGCAGCAGCAGCGAACTGGTCTTAAAGGCTGCCTTCAAAGCCTCTGGGAGCGACTCGCCCTTGCCGACGGTCACTTCTTTCTGGCTTTGGGGCGTGGCAAAAGAAAATCCATCCGAATAAATCCGGATGGATAAATTTTGCTCTGTAAATCTCTTATTCCCAGTTGCCAGCATTGTTGTTCCAGTCGCTGCCCGAAGCCTTGCCGATGCAGAGGCCGGGGAAGTTATTCAGGCCTTCAGCCTTCTCGCGTTGATTGGCGGCTTCGCGTGCCCACAATTTGCTGTTGCCAGAGAGGTAGGTCTCAAATTCGGCAGAGCATTCCATGACAGGAATCCAGATGTCAGATTTGGTCTTACCCTGAGTGGCAATCAGTTCGAATTCCTTCTTTTGACCATCCTTCACGTCAGAGTACGGGATGTAACGGATTTCGTCGGGGTTGAATTTGCTGTTCTTGTTCTTATAGTATTTGATGCGCTCGGGATTGTTGTAGTACAGTGAATCGATAAGGGAAACCCATGTCGTGTCGCGACGGAACCCTTGCAGGCCATTGGCTGCAATTTCAGCTTGGTTGCCACTGTTCACGATAGCTGCAGCTTTGGCCTCAGTCAGGCCCTTCTCCATCTGTGCCTCGGTGAGTATGCCTTGCTTAACGACGGTAGGCAGTTTACCTTCCTTGATGAAGACAATGAGACTGTCCCAGTTGCCACAGAATTCGCCATGCTGTTCCTTGTAGGCATTTTCGGCGTCCTTGATTTCCATCAGGCGTGCCTTCACGTCGGCCTCGCGTTGTTTAACTTCTGCTTCAAAGTCCTGTTGGTCAGCGATGCTGTGGTAGCAGATGTACAACATGCCTACAGCACAAATGGCTAGAATTACATTAACAAATTGTCTTTTCATGATGTTATTTTAGTTTATTTTATAATTCGTAAGTCGTAATTCACAATTATTTTGTAATTTCGTCTTGCAAAAATAGCAAGAATAAATGGAATAACCCACAAAATGTCTTATTTTTTGCATGAAAAAGTGATTTTATTTGTGATTTAATTTGATTCGAATGGATGTAAAAGAAGAATTAGGTGCCTTCATCTTGGAAAATTTTGCGCTCAGGCCCACAAAAGAGCAATTGCAAGTAGTGCAGATGTGGTGTGACTTCTTGCTTTCGACCCACCGTGAAGAGATTTTTCTGCTGCAGGGATATGCTGGTACGGGCAAAACCTCTCTGGTCGGGGCACTGGTGAAGTCATTGGTGGCTCTGCGCCGTCCGGTGGTGCTGCTGGCTCCGACGGGACGGGCGGCCAAGGTCTTCTCCTTACATGCTGACCATGTGGCCTATACGATACATAAGAAGATATATCGTCAGAAGACGTTTTCGGCCGAGATGGTGAACTTCCAGTCGAATGTGAACAACCACCGTCACACGCTCTTCATCGTAGATGAGGCCTCGATGATAAACAATGATGGTATTTCGGGCCGTATGTTTGGCACGGGTCGTTTGCTTGACGACCTGGTGCACTACGTTTATGCAGGTGAGGGTTGCCGACTGATGCTGGTCGGCGACTCAGCTCAGTTGCCACCCGTTGGCGAAGAACTGAGTCCTGCCCTCAATCCGCTTGCCTTGGCAGGCTATGGAATGGAAGTTCGCGAAGCCACGCTGACACAAGTGCTTCGTCAGGCTGATGAATCGGGTATTCTGTGGAATGCTACCTTGCTTCGAAAACTGATTTCAATCGATGGAATGGGCGATTTCCCACGATTTCGCATCACTGGATTTCCCGATATCCGCGTCGTACCTGGTGATGAACTTATCGAATTCCTAGAGGACAGCTACTACCGTTATGGCACCGACCAAACTATCGTGGTCACACGCAGCAATCGGCGAGCCAACATCTTCAACAATGGCATCCGTGGGCGCATACTTCAGTACGAGGAAGAACTTTGTTCGGGCGACCAGCTTATAGTGGTGAAGAACAATTACTTTTGGACAGACCTCCTCCCGGTCCCTCATGAAGAAGGAAGAAGTGTAGTAAGGGTAACATCGAAGAAGGGCCCTCTTCCTCTTACAGGGGAGTCAGAGGGAGCTTCTTTCATTGCCAATGGCGATGTGTGTGTGGTGCGCCGTTTCCGCAACGAGCGATCGCTCTATGGTTTTCGCTTTGCCGATGCCACGTTGCGCTTCCCCGATTTCGAGGACATGGAGATTGAGACCACAATCTTGCTCGACACTTTGCAGAGCGAGGCTCCGGCCCTGACACAGGAGCAGCAGACCCAACTCTTCAATGCAGTCTGTGCCGACTATCCAGAACTGCATAGCAAGCGCGACTTGATGGAAAAAGTCAAGCAAGACCCTTACTATAACGCTCTGCAAGTGAAGTTCTCCTATGCTGTTACCTGTCACAAGGCGCAGGGCGGACAATGGCAATGCGTCTTCATAGATCAAGGCTACGTCACCCAGGACATGCTCACACCCGACTATTTTCGCTGGCTCTACACAGCTCTGACACGGGCCACGGAACAAGTCTATCTCATCAACTGGCCGAAGGAACAGATAGGGGAATGATGAGTCGTTGCCTTCCTTGATGCCCAGTATGGCCATTGGTCTTTCGGGTTTCTTGGGATAGTAGGTTTTGCAGATACTGAGCGTTTTTTCAGGGGCAATTTGTTCAGTTTTTACCTCGACTGGCTTATAATCTCCAAAATTTTATCTAAATTTGCAACATAAAAAGTATAACATTGGAATATGAGCAAAATTATTAACCTCGTAATATAAGGAAAAGATATGATTACATTATTGCAAGCTCTCCCAGCCGACAGCGTGGCTGTGGAGAAAGTAGTAGAAGGGACCAAAGAAGCTGTGGCGGCCGTTGCCAAGGGCGATGTGAGCTATTTGACTCAGTTCTTGCAGCAGGCGCTGACCTTCTGCGTGGATGCTGGTAAGACCATTCTGGTGGCCATCCTCATCTACATTGTGGGACGCTTCATCGTCTCCCTCATCAATAATGTCTTGGCCAAGGCGCTTGACCGCCGCAACCTCGACCCCTCCATCAAGACGTTCCTGAAGTCTTTTGTGAACATCCTCCTGACCGTTCTGCTCATCATTGCCGTGGTCAGTGCACTGGGCGTAAACACTACCTCGTTTGCTGCCCTGCTGGCATCCTTTGGTGTGGCTGCCGGTATGGCCCTGAGCGGCAACCTGTCGAACTTTGCTGGCGGACTGATGATTCTCTTGCTCAAGCCCTTCAAGGTGGGCGACTACATCGCAGCCCAGGGCTTCGATGGCACGGTCAAGGAGATACAGATATTCCACACTGTGCTCACGACCGTCGATAACAAGATTATCTACCTGCCCAACGGCGCCCTGTCGAGCGGCAGCATCACGAACTTCAGCAAGATGGAACGGCGCCGCGTCGATTTGGTGGTCAGTGTGGAGTACGGCGAGGATGCGGAGCGTGTGAAGAAGGCTCTGGCTGACATATTCAAGGCCGACGAGCGCATACTCACCGACCCCGCCCCCTTCGTAGCCCTCTCGGCCCTGGCTGCCAGCAGTGTTGATTTCACCGTACGTCTCTGGGTGAATGCCGCTGATTACTGGGGTGTCTTCTTCGACACGCAGGAGCGCATCTATGCTGAATTCAACAAGCAGGGCATCGGCTTCCCCTTCCCGCAACTTACGATACATCAGGGGTGAGTGGCGAGAAACGTAATTAAGTTAATAAGTTACATATAATGGAAAAGAATTTCAAACGGACGACCGTGACGGCGGCACTGCCCTACGCCAACGGCCCCGTCCATATCGGTCACCTGGCCGGAGTGTATGTGCCGGCCGACATCTATGTGCGCTACCTGCGCCTGAAGGGGCGCCCCGTGCTCTTCATCGGCGGTAGCGACGAGCACGGCGTGCCCGTGACCATTCGTGCTAAGAAGGAGGGTTGCACGGTACAGGACGTCGTGGACCGCTACCATGGCATCATCAAGCAGTCCTTCGAACGCTTCGGCATCTCGTTCGACGTGTATAGCCGCACCACCTCGGAGACCCACCACAAACTGGCCAGCGACTTCTTCCGCAAACTCTACGACGACGGCAAGTTCGTGGAGATGGAGAGCGAGCAGTTCTACGACGAGGAGACAAAGCAGTTCCTGACCGACCGCAACATCATGGGCGAGTGCCCCCGTTGCCACAACGCCGGGGCATACGGCGACCAGTGCGACAAGTGCGGTGCCGACCTCTCGCCTGACGAACTCATCAACCCCTACAACGCCATCAACGGCAATCCGCTGGTCAAGAAGGCCACGAAGCACTGGTATTTGCCCCTCGATCATTACCAGCAGTGGCTGGAACAGTGGATACTCGAGGAGCACCAGGAGTGGCGCCCGAACGTCTATGGTCAGTGCAAGTCGTGGCTTGACGGCGGACTGAAGCCCCGTGCCGTGACGCGCGACCTTGAATGGGGCATCCCCGTGCCCGTCGAAGGGGCCGAGGGCAAGGTGCTCTACGTATGGTTCGATGCTCCCATAGGCTACATCTCCAACACGAAGGAACTCTGCGACCAGCACCCTGAACTCGGTTCGTGGGAAACCTGGTGGAAGGATCCCGAGACGCGCCTCGTCCACTTCATCGGCAAGGACAATATCGTCTTCCACTGCATCGTCTTCCCGGCTATGCTCAAGGCTCACGGTGGCTACATCCTGCCTGACAACGTGCCGGCCAATGAGTTCCTGAACCTTGAGGGCAACAAGATATCGACCTCGAAGAACTACGCCGTGTGGCTCAACGAATACCTCGACGAGCTGCCCGACCGCCAGGACGAACTGCGCTACGTGCTCACCGCCAACGCACCCGAGACGAAGGACAACGACTTCACGTGGGCCGACTTCCAAGCTCGCTGTAACAACGAACTGGTGGCCGTTTATGGCAACTTCGTCAATCGTGCCCTGCAACTCACGCAGAAGTACTACGAGGGCCGCGTGCCCGAGTGCGACGAACTCTCCGACTACGATCGCGAGACGCTGGCCGAGTTCCGGGACGTGAAGGAACGGCTGGAGCAGTTGCTGGAGAACTTCAAGTTCCGCGACGCGCAGAAGGAGGCCATGAACTTGGCACGCATCGGCAACAAGTACATCGCCGACTGCGAGCCGTGGAAGGTCATCAAGACCGACCCCACGCGCGTGCGTACCATAATATATATCAGCCTCCAGCTTACGGCCAACCTGGCCATCGCCTTCGAGCCCTTCCTGCCCTTCAGCAGCGCCCGTTTGCGCGAGATGATAGGCATGGACGATTTCTCGTGGGAGCAACTGGGGAGTACCAATCTCCTGCCCACGGGCAAGCAGCTCAACAAGCCCAGCCTGCTGTTCTCGAAGATAGAGGACGACGTCATCGCCCAGCAACAGCAAAAGCTGGCCGACACCATTAAGGCCAACGAAGCCGCGAACTACAAGGCCGAACCGATAAAGGAGACCATCGGTTTCGATGACTTCCAGCGGCTCGACATACGCGTTGGCACCGTACTGGAATGCGAGCGCGTGCCGAAGATGAAGAAACTCCTGAAGTTCAAGATTGCCGACGGGCTCCAGAACCGCACCATCGTGAGTGGTATCAGTCAGTGGTACGAGCCCGAACAACTCGTAGGCCGACAGGTGCTCTTTGTGGCCAACCTGGCTCCGCGTGAGTTCAAGAGCGGCCTCGTCTCTGAGGGCATGATACTCTCTGCCGAGAACTACGACGGCACCATCGCCGTTACCACCGTAGAGCACGAGGTCAAGCCTGGCAGCCACGTCTCATAAAGTCGCCGTGAGTCGTTCTAAACGCGCCTTGGCATCTATATAAACCCCGGTATGGACGGATTACTATTCCTCCATGCCGGGGTTATGCAACCAGGGGGGCAAGGGTTATGCAATCCTTGTCCCCCTGATTGCATAACCCTTTTATAGGGGTATTGAAAGCTTACTTCTCTACGATACTGGTTTCAGAGTTGCGCAGGCCGGTTGCGCGTGTCAGGTAGGCCTTGGCCGTGCCGAAGCGTAGGTTCATGTCAAGGCGAACGGGGATGTGGTTATCGTCGTCGGTGACGTAGAAAGTGATGATTTCCTTCTCCTTACCCTTGCTGTTTCGCTCCAGATAAGAGAAGACAAGGCAGCGGTAGGTGCGCTTCTCCTTGCCCTCGGTGGTGAATTTCTTAATGCCCCGGTAGACGAGGGTCTCTTGTTTCACACGGTCTCCGTCGGCCAGTTGCAGGGGGATGCGCTGCCCGACGGCAAAGTCGCTGCTTCGGTAGGATCGGGCTCTCATCATCATGCTCACCATGTCATAGGCACACTCGGTGGTGGAGTGCTGGGCGGTGGTGACACGCCCATCGCCGTGGCGGTAGCTCATGTCCAAATGGGTGCGTCCGCCGTTGTAAGTATAGTTGATGAGGTTCAGGCGGTACTTGCCTCCCTCATTGGCTCCCTTACGGTAGTGCAGTGGAACAATGTCCGTGGTGTAGACGGAACGCAGCGTGTCGCGCATACAAAACCATTTGTCCACAATTTTCTGTGTACGTGTGATGAGGTCGCTCTGGTATCCGACCTTGCCATCGCGGGTGACGGATTTGGTGGTCATCGTGGCCGAGCCAGCTGTCTTCCAGATGAACTTCCAGTTGAAATATAGTTTGTACTCTAACCGTTCACCGCCCTGAAAAGCAGTGTTTTCCACAGGACATTGGGCGTGTAGGGCGGGGCCCAGTGAAAAGTTCACAGTGCATAGTTCACAATTTGCGATGCAGAACAGGAGGGCGAGGATGTATTTCTTCATAATAGTTGCTTTTAATATTTATGGTTATGACTGCTATTTTGTCCGAACGTTTAATCTTTACTATGCACTGTGAACTATGCACTATGAACTGTGCATTGTGAACTATGAACTGTGCTCCGCCCTACTTCCCATTCCTCTGCTTGTCCAGTTCGCGCTGTCGGTTCTTGTTCATGACGGTCTTCTCCTTGTCGGCTTTCTGCTTGGTGATAGCTACGGGCTTCTGCTGTGTCAAACTAATGCTGCGGAAGTTCCAGTCTTGCTCCATCTCAAACTTGGCCTTCAAGGGAATAAGGCGTGGGAAGTAAAATACCTCCTCGGGAGGTGTCATGCTGTCATACTCGCCTGTGTCCCACTTGCCATTTGCATTACGGTCCACGATGAGTCGCATGTAGTACTCGCCAGGCTTCAGGTAGAAAAAGTCGGCCCGTCCGTTCTGGTCGGTCGTCATCTGTGCTACGGGCTTATCGCTCTTGTTGAGCAACTGCACGATATATTCTGCCGAATCCGAATGCTCGATGCCTACGAGGCGGACAAAGATGGCTCCGTACTCATCCAGTGAGCGTACGCGTAAGTCGTTGCGTATGCTCTGTGCATAGTGTCCCAATACGCCCAAAAAGGCCAGACTGTCGGCCTCGAAGCGGTAGCGCTTTTCGGCTTCCCATTCAGCAAAGAGACGGTATCGGCGCACCTCTCCCTCTACGGGACGTAACAGGAAGGGAGCTTCCACATACTCCGTGTCCACTTTTTCGTAGAAGTGTATGTGGTCCATATTCACCATTGCGATGGGTTCGCTGAAGGTGAGGGTCACGTTTTGGTTGGGGTCGATGCTGCCGCTGGGCTTAGCCTCATAGGTCATGTACGTAATTTCGTAGGGATTTTCCTCATCGGGCAGTACGGTCTTGCTGCGCTTGATTTTCTTCTCCCGTTCTTTTTTCCACTCGGCAGCCTTTTTCTGCCGTTCCTTTTCCAGTTTGGCGTGCGAGGTGCGCGACACCAGTTCCATGGTGGAGTCGGTGTGCAGCACGTCATTGCCCAGTGTGTCAGTGTCCAGGTAGGTGAGGTGGAAACTGATGGTGTCGGGGTAGGAGACCAGTGTGTCGGTAATCCAGTAAGTGATGGTATCGTTGTGGAGCGATGGCTCGGGTAGCAGCACGCGGTCTGCATCGAAGCCTATGCCCTCGATGTGGGGTAAACTGTCCTGCGGGGCTGTGAAATAAAGGGTGAACGATTCGGGGGTCTTGCGCTCGGTCTTCAGCAGATGCTTGTCCTGCCCACTCTCGAGGAAGGCCCGTAGTACCAGATTGTCCGGAAAATAATGGATAAAGGGCACCATGCGTATTTTCTCGATCATGCTGTCCACAGTCCACACGGTGTCGGGGCGTATGTCGGGGCGTTGGCTGGTGATAATGGTCGTCGTATCAAAGGCCAGCATCTCGCTCTTTTGCGAGAAACGATAGTTGCCGTCCATGTCCTGCAGGGCGTAGGCATGGTACTGGCCAGGTTTCACTCCCTTTACGGTGAACTGACCGCTGCCGTTGGTGCGTGCCACACGAATAAGGGGATGGGTGCGGAAAAGCGTGTCGTGGAAGGTCGTATCGGCCGCATATAGTCCGACGAGTATGCCCTTGATGGGCTCCAAGTTCTCGGCATTCAGCACGGTCCCCGACACTTCCATTGTGTCGATGTCGGGCCCTGTGCTGAAGGAAAAGGTGTATTTGCCCAATGGATTACCCTCGTTGTTGTCCACGATGGCATCGCTGAAATCGATAGTGTAAGTGGTGTTGGCTTGCAAGGAGTCGAATAGATCCACCTTCACTCGCTTACCTATGGCCCGTATGTTCGGCATCTCTATTTGGGGTGGAGATACTACCACTTTCTCACTGGCATTCTCCATTTTGATGTATTCGTCGAAGAGAATGCTCACCTTTTTCTTTGTGTTTTCTGTGGCCTTGTTGGCCGGTGTGCACTGAACGACCCGTGGTGGAGTCTCGTCATAGGGTCCTCCGTCGGGGCTACCAATGCTAGCGCAGGCTGCCAGTATAAATGAGAACAGGACAGGAAGTATTTTTTGTTTACTAGTAGAGAAATATTTCATAGTTTTAGTATTTCTTCTATAGTCTTTCTTTCGTTACTCAGTCGTGGCACCTTGTGCTGTCCGCCCAACTTGCCCTGCTGCCGAAGCCAGTCGTCGAACAGGCCGCGTCGTGCAGGGATGACTTCCAGGCGTTGTAGGGTGATGTCCTTGTATCGCTTGGCCTCATAGTCGCTGTTCAGTGTCTGCAAGGCGAGATCCAATCTGTGGGCAAAGGCTTCCAGATTGTCCGGCTCGCGTGAGAATTCTATAAGCCACTGGTGGCGACACTTTCCGTGTTCGTTCATGAACACAGGCGCAGCTGTATACTCGCGCACCTCGGCACCTGTGGCTTTGCAGGCCACCTCCAGACCACGTTCGGCATTGTCCACTATGAGTTCTTCGCCAAAGGCGTTGATATAAGACTTTGTACGCCCCGTGATGACGAACTTGTAGGGGCGCGTGCTGGTGAAACGCACCGTGTCGCCAATCTGGTAACGCCATAGGCCACTGGTGGTGGTGATGACCATGGCATAGTTGCGCCCAGTCTCCACACCCCACAGAGGCAGTACCGTTGGATGCTCCTTGCCAACGTCCTCCAAGGGAATGAATTCGTAGAACACGCCGTAGTCCAGCATCAGACTCATGCTGGAGTCGGACGGATCATCCTGCACGCCGAAGAAGCCCTCGCTGGCATTGTACGTCTCCATGTAGTGCATCTGTGGACTGGTGATGAGGCGACGGTACTGTTCACGGTAGGGCGTGAAGGCCACACCGCCGTGGAAGAAGACTTCCAGGTTGGGCCACACTTCCTCCAGATGCTCCTTGCCCGATAGTTCCATCACGCGGTTGAGCACGGAAAGCATCCACGAGGGGACGCCGCTTAGGTTCGTCACGTTCTGGTGCAGGGCCTCGTGGGCTATGCGGTCGCGTTTCTGTTCGAAGTCGGGCTGCAGGGCGGTTTCCTTCCGGGGGATGCGGACGAGATTCACCAGTGGATTGATATTCTCGATGAGGATGGCACTGAGATCACCCACGAGCGAGTGCCGAAGGTTATAGTTGGGGGCATGGCTGCCGCCCAGGATGAGTGCCTTTCCGTCGAACAGACGGCTGCCGGGCGTATTCCGCAGATACCACACCACGCTGTCCAACCCTCCCCTGTAGTGCGTGTCGTGCAGACCTTGCTGACTGACGGGGATGAACTTACTTTTGTCGTTCGTCGTTCCGCTCGACTTTGCGTACCAGCGTACCTTCCCCGGCCATAGGATGTTTTTCTCCCCGTGCCGCATCTGGTCGATGTAGGCTTTCAGCTCTTCGTAACTGTTCACGGGCGACGACTGGGCAAACTGTTCGTATGAAGCAACCTTGTCGAATCCATGCTGCTGGCCCCACAGCGTCTTTCTCCCCTGCTCTATGAGGTGGGTCAGTACTTGGTGCTGTATAGCCTCGGCCTCAATAGGGTAGCGGTCGAGTTGGTGCTGGCGCGGCAGCAGTATCTTGCGTATGAATGATGTCTTATTCAACTCTTAACTATGTACTTTCAACTTTCATTTTTTTAACTAAGCCGCGCCAGCGTCTCCTTGATGCGGCGCATGGCCTCCACGATGTTCTCGTCACTGGTGGCGTAGCTCATGCGGAAGCATTCGGGGCTGCCGAAGGCATCGCCGCCGACAGTGGCCACGTGGCCCACCTCCAACAGGTACATGGCCAGGTCGCTGCTGGTCCGGATGATGCGGTCGCCGTCACGCTTGCCGAAGAAACTGCTGCACTTGGGGAAGAGATAGAAGGCGCCCTGTGGCTCGTTCACTTCCAGACCCGGGATTTCGCGGGCCAACTTTACAATCAGATTCTTCCTCCGCTCGAAGGCCAGACGCATCTCCTCCACGCATTCCTGTGGGCCGGCGAAAGCGGCTTCGGCGGCCTTCTGGCTGACGCTGCACGGGCCGCTGGTGTATTGGCCCTGAAGTTTGTTGCAGCCCTTGACTATCCATTCGGGGGCGGCAATGAAACCGATGCGCCAGCCCGTCATGGCGTATGCCTTGGAGACTCCGTTGATGATGACCACGCGGTCTTTCAGTTCGGGGAACTGAGCCATGGAGGCGTGTTCGCCCACGTAGTTGATGTGCTCGTAGATTTCGTCGGCCAGGACGATGACGCGTTCGTGGCGCAGCAGCACCTCCTTCAGTCCTTCCAGTTCCTTTCGGCTATAGACGGCACCCGTGGGGTTGCTGGGCGAACAGAGAATGAGGGCACGCGTCCGTGGAGTGATGGCGGCCTCCAGCTGTTCGGGCGTAATCTTGAAGTCCTGTTCGATGCCGGCCTCGACGGTAACGGGCGTGCCGTCGGCCAGCAGCACCATCTGCGGATAGCTTACCCAGTAAGGGGCCGGGATGATGACCTCGTCGCCCTCGTTCACCAGGGCCATGATGGCGTTGCAGACGCTCTGTTTGGCACCGTTGGAGCAGAGAATCTGGGCGGGAGTGTAGTCCACCCCGTTCTCGCACTTCAGTTTCTCGACGATGGCCTGGCGCAGACCGGGATAGCCTGGCACGGGGGAGTAGCGGCTCCAGTTGTTCTCTACAGCCTGTATGGCTGCCCGTTTGATGTGGTCGGGCGTGTTGAAGTCGGGCTCACCCACACTCATGTTAATGATGTCGATGCCCTGTGCCTTCAGCTCGCTGCTGCGTTGGCTCATGGCCAGTGTCGCGCTGGGTGACAGGCGATTCAGTCTCTCGGATAATGTCGTTTCCATTGTTTATTTCGTTATTTCGTTATTTCGTTATTTCGAGATGATTCCAATTTTATAGTTTATGTCCCATGCGGTTCTTCTTGGTCTCCAGATAGCGACGGTTGTACTCGTTGGGCTCGATGACGATGGGCACGTTCTCTACAATCTCCAGTCCGTAGCCTTCGAGACCGACGCGCTTCACTGGATTGTTAGTGATGAGGCGAATCTTGCTCACGCCCAGGCTACGCAGTATCTGAGCACCGACGCCATAGTCGCGCTCATCGGGTTGGAAACCCAGGTGGATGTTGGCATCCACGGTGTCGTCGCCCTGCTCTTGGAGCTTGTAGGCGGCGATTTTGTTCATCAGACCGATACCGCGGCCCTCTTGGTTCAGATAGACAACCACGCCCTTGCCCTCGCGCTCGATGAGTTCCATGGCCTTGTGCAGTTGCTCTCCGCAGTCGCAGCGCTTGCTGCCGAAGATGTCGCCCGTCATACAGCTGGAGTGCATACGCACCAGTACGGGCTCGTCCTCCCGCCATTCGCCCTTGAAAAGGGCCACGTGCTCCAGTCCGTTGCTCTTTTGGCGGAAGGGGATGATGCGGAAGTGGCCGTGCTCGGTGGGCATGTCGGCCTCCACGCCCTTCTCCACCAGCGACTCGCGCTGCAGACGGTAGGAAATCAGGTCTTTAATTGTGATAATGCGCATTCCGAACTTCTTGGCCACTTCCTGCAACTGAGGCATCCGGGCCATAGTGCCGTCCTCGTTCAGAATTTCGATAAGAGCCGATGCCGGTTGCAGTCCGGCCAGCCGGGCCAGGTCAATGGCGGCCTCGGTGTGCCCGGCGCGGCGCAGCACGCCCTTGTCCTGGGCGTAGAGGGGGTTGATGTGGCCCGGACGACCGAAGTCCGAGGGTTTGCGTGCGGGGTCGGCCAGGGCTCGGATGGTGGCGGCGCGGTCGTGGGTGCTGACTCCCGTGGTGCAGCCTTCCAGCAGATCGACGGTCACGGTGAACGGCGTGCCCAGCATGGAAGTGTTGTCCTCCACCTGGTGGGGCAGTTGCAGTTCTGCGGCCCGGCTGATGGTGATGGGGGCGCAGAGCACGCCGCGCCCGTTCTGCAGCATGAAGTTCACCTTCTCTGGGGTTATGGTCTCGGCAGCGGTGATGAAGTCACCTTCGTTCTCGCGGTCCTCGTCATCTACCACGATGACGAACTTCCCTTGCCGGAAGTCCTCGATGGCCAGTTCTATGTCTTTCAGTTTGTTGTCCATAGTTTTTAGAGTTATCAGTTTTCTGGGTTAATATGGCCAATGTCTTTTATGCGCTATCGGTGGTTATTTGTTTTATTCGGTCTATGATGTGTTGTGTTTCGCTCTGGATGACTTCCATGTCGTGGTGGAGGCGCAGCCGATAGCGCCAGATGCGCAGGAAGAAGAACAGTCCCAAGGGGAAGAATATACCCGTGGCCATGTTGAGGCGGGCATTGCGTTTGTCGGAGGCGGCATTGGCATCACGCCCGCTGTGTGAGAATGGACGCGTGTGGGCATCGGTCACCAGCACGGGTAGGTTGTTCAGCATCATCACCAGACGCCCGTCGCGGCTGTTGTGGAGTTGTTCGATGATGCTTTCCATCTGTTGGCTGATTCGTATGACCTCGGTGTCCTCCTCGTATTCAAAGAATATTTTCCGATAGTTGGGGATGCTGACGAGATGGTGATGGGTGTGGTAGTTCTGACAGTCGAGGCTTAACTGCTCCAATTCGGTGCTTAGACGTGGGTAGTCTGGTTCGTGGATGACCACCTCCTTGCGGTTCAGTTTGCGGCTTTCGCGCAGTCCGAAGAGGCGCATGAAGAACATGCGGTAGCCTTCGATGTTGAATACGGCAGAGTCCTGATTGGCCTTGTAAGTGAGAAATGCTCCGATGGGGGCCAGTACCATGGTGCTGAGCCACACGCCGAAGGGTATGTACCAGGCTCCGGTCTTGGCCATCTTTTCTCCGCTGGAGTTTACGATATAGTAGAAGATGAAGATGCTGACGGAGATGATGACAGGCATACCGAGCCCGCCCTTTCGGATGATGGCACCCAGTGGGGCACCGATGAAGAAGAAAATGAGGCAGGCCAGTGAGATGGTGAACTTCTTGTGCTGCTCCACGCGGTGGAGGCGCAGGGAGCGGTTGTCCTCGTCGCTGATGAGGCTGCGGAAGTCATATTCGGCCTGCAGTTGGCGCACCTTGGTCGTGGCGGTACGCATGGTACTTTGCAGTCGTTCGGTAGTGAGGCTGGCGTATAGTGAGTCGAAGGGCAGCGTCTCCGCCACCTGTGCCACTGCACGCCCGGAGTCTTGTCGCGTCATGGGAGGCAGACTGCGATCCATGACGGTGCGCTGCTCCATTTTGTAGAGTTCCAGGCCGGTGCTGTCGATGCGGTGGGTGAGGGAGTCGATGCCCAGCCGGATGCTCTTGAGGTCTTTGGTGCCGGCATTGCCTGCAAAGAGCGATGCGTCCAGCACGTTGAAGTTGGCATCGAAGGGTATCAGGTCCACCTCGTGGGTGAAAGTTTCGCGCATGTAGGGAACCTCAGCCTTCATCATGCCGGCCGAGCGGGAGTCCATGTTGCGGAAGCGTTCGCCGTTCCATAGCGTGAGTTGTAGATGCATCTTGTCTGCCGTGCTTTGCAGGCGTGCCGAGTCGGCCAGCACGATTTGCACATCCTGTTGCCCGTTGTTGGCATTCGTGTATATCATTATACCATAGAGCATTCCCGTATCCTTGTCCTTGCGCTCCACGAAGATGTTGTAGCCTGGAATCTCGCTGTAGAATACCCCCTCGGGGATGTCCAGTTCGGGCGATGCCTGCTTCATGCTCCACACCAGTGCGGCCAGTTCCTTGGTGGCATTGGGCGCTACGCGGTTCTGGAAATAGAAACTGCCCCCCGTGAGCAACAGCACGGCCAGCAGTGAGGGCTGCAGAATGCGCAGCAGGGGGATGCCGGCAGCCTTCATGGAGAGGAGTTCCAGTTTCTCGCCCATGTTGCCAAAGGTGATGAGCGATGCCAGCAGAATGCCAGGGGGGAGTGCGGCGGGCACGAGCATGAGGCCCATGTACCAGAAGAATTGGGAGAGTACCTTCGTGGACAGTCCCTTGCCTATGAGTTCGTCGATGTAGCGCCACGTATATTGCATCATGAAGACGAACAGGCAGATGAAGAACGTGGCTGCAAAGAGTTGCAGAAATGCCTTCAGAATGAATAGGTCCAGTCGTTTGATGAGTCTCATACGGGTGCGCGTACATTAATTAGCGTGCAAAGATACAAAGAAAATGCCGATGGCCGAAGGAAATTACTGTTAATAATAAAAAAAACGCTGCATTTCTTTGCAGATTCAGATTTTCTGCCTACCTTTGCACTCGCAAAAGCGAAAGTTGGCGGGATAGCTCAGCTGGTTAGAGCGTCGGATTCATAATCCGAAGGTCAAGGGTTCAAGTCCCTTTCCCGCTACACAAGCGAAAGGCATGTCGTCCAGACGACATGCCTTTCGCTTTTTCTTCTCCTTGCTCGTCAGGGGCTCCCCGTTTCGTCCCGTATAGGATGAAGCTCCGTCCCGTATAGCTTTCGGCTCCATCCTGTACAGAACGGACGTCAATCCTATGCAGGACGGAGCCCCGGCCTACCGGCCGTACGTCTTCACCAGTCCGCGAATCCTCTCATTCAGCGCCGTGTCGGCCATCAGTTGCTCGATGGTTACGTGCATGCGCCATTGCCAGTAGTGGCGCGGATTGGCAGGTTCGTTGATGCGCTCTTCCTTGGGATTCGGGTTCCGCAGCTTCTCGTCGATGGCCAGCCAGTCTTGCAGACTCAGCAGACAGAGCATCGACGGCGATTCCAGATGGCGGCATACCACCTCTTCGGCCACGGTGCTGGGCATCGGGTGGGGGGCCTGCCCTTCGTGGTAGAGCACGTTGTTGTAGTACGCCTGTGCCGTCTCGCGCTGGTCGTCCCACCAGTCGCGCATGGTGGGCATGTCGTGGGTCGAGATGGTGGCCACGCTGCGGTAGGGGTTCTCCCAGAGGTTGGCAAACTGCATCCAGCCCTTCTTGGGCATGGTCTGGATTTCCAGGGTCAGTATGCCCAGCTGGTCCATCACCCAGGGCACGCATTCGGGTATCATGCCCAGGTCTTCGGCGCAGACGAGCATCCGTGTGGCACCCACGAGGGTGGGCAGTTTCTGCATAGCCCCTTCGTACCAGAACTGGTTGTGGCGCTGGTGGAAGAAGTGTTCGTGGATGCGGTTGAAGGCTTCCTTCTCGCGGTCGCCCAGGTCTTCGTAGAGGAAGTCGTGCATGGCCACGATGCGCGGGTGGAATAGTTCGGGATGCTTGCGGTCGCGGACGAAGAGCACGTTGCTGATGAGGCGGTACAGGCCGTCGCGCAGCTTGACGGAACGAGCATCGTTCTTGCCCCAGAAGGCGGCCTGCACCTTGCGCTGCGTGTCGAACTCGGACTTCAGCGCATAGTGCCCAGCATAGAGTGGGTCGAGGTAGAGGCGGCGCACTTCGGAGGTGTCGTCGCCGAAGATGCGGTGGATGATGCGGTCGGTGATGTAGGGGCGCGTGTAGGTCTCCTCGCGCCAGGGAAGTCCAAAACTCTCGATTTCATCGGGACTCATGGGCAGTGCCGGGGCAAACTGGCCCAGCAGTCCGTGCACACTGTGCTGTGGAATCTCCCAGATGCGGAAGAACCCGAGCACGTGATCGATGCGGTAAGCGTCGAAGTAGGTGGCCATCTTCTCGAAGCGTCGGCGCCACCACTGGCAACCGTCGGCCAACATGGCATCCCAGTTGTAGGTGGGGAAGCCCCAGTTTTGCCCGTTCTGGCTGAAATAGTCGGGTGGTGCACCGGCCTGCCCGTCCAGGTTGAAGTAGTGAGGCTCCGTCCAGGCCTCCACACTGTCGGGACTGATGCCGATGGGGATGTCGCCCTTTAGCATGATGCCCTTCTCTCGCGCGTGGCGGCGAACGTCGCTCAACTGTTCGTGCAGGATGAACTGGATGTAGCAATTTAGGTCGATTTCATCGGCAAATTCCGTACCTCGCTTATTCAGCCGCTTGACGGCTTCGGGCTGGTAGGTGGCCATGGTGCCCCAGCGGCGGAAGTCGGCCGTACCGTGCTTGTCGCGCAGATAGCAGAAGGCAGCGTAGGGGATGAGCCATTCCTCGTTCTCGGCAAAGAAGGTCTTGTATGCCTTGCTCGTCTTCACGTTCTTCCATTCTTGACGGAAGATGCGGCGCAGATAGTGTCGTTTGGTCTGCATCACCTGCTCATAGTCCAGGCGTGTCAGGGCGTTCAGTTTCTTCTGTGCGCCTCGGTAGGTGGTGCGCAGGGTGGCCTCCTCCAGGGGCGGCAGGGCCGAGAGGTCGGCATAGATGGGATGCAGGGCATAGATGCTGATACTGTTGTAGGGATAAGAGTCGGTCCAGCCGCCCGTCATTGTGGTGTCGTTGATGGGAAGAATTTGCAAAGCGTGCAGTCCCGTCATGGACACCCAGTCCACCATGCGGCGCAGGTCTCCGAAGTCGCCCACGCCGAAGCTGTGCTCACTGCGGAGGCTGAAAACGGGAATCACGCAGCCGGCACCGCGCCACGGGGCCAGCGGCAGGCGCACGGCCTCGTCTTCCATTACGATGTTCATCATGCGTTCGGTGTGGGGGCACTGCAACAGGCGATTGTCGTGCAGTTCCCATGTGTGTTGTCCGCTGCGCTTGTCGATGGTCAGGTATTTGTATTCCACCACACCCTGCAACTGGCTGAGATCGAGGGTAAAGGCCCACTCACCAGTGCCCACGGGTGTCAGCTGGACTTCACGCCCGGCTTGCCATTCGCCCAGCTGGGGCTGGCTGCCCAGCACGGCCAGTGTATGGCCCTCGGGCACTTCTGGGGCAAAGACGCGGATGGTGAGCGTCTTTTCCTCTCCGACCGTGGGCCACGGCTGTTCCCGATGCCGCAGGAAGACCTCTGTGAAGGCACTGGAGAAGAGGTAGTTCTCAGCTGGGCAGTCGCGCCAGCGGTCAATGCACAGTAGGCGGCGTCCGCCTTTGCCCACGCTCAGCGTGCGTGGCACCATGCCCCACTCACGGCGTGTGGTCTCGCCGTCCTTGTCTATTCGATACTGGTAGCGCACTTCTACGGCACTGGCAGGCAGCACTGTTTCGCCGCGCCACGTCGTGCCGTCGGTGGTGGAGAGTTCCAGGGTGGTCTGAGTCTCCTTGCCGGTCTTCGTAGCCCAGGTCAGTTCTACGGCCACCAGCTCTCCCCAAACGGTGCGGTAAGCAATTTGAAAGCCTATATTCATGGTATTTCGGTTAATTGTTTGTGCAAAGATAGGAAAAAATGAGAAATAATTCGTACCTTAGCCCCATAAAACCTAAGAATAATGAAGAAAATATTATTTCCCTTGGTGCTGGCGACGTTGGCCGTTGCCTTACGGGCGCAGCGCTCCGAGACGCTGCTGAAAGACGGATGGAAGTTCCATCTGGGTGATGTGGAAAATGCAGAAAAGCGCGATTTCATCGATGAAAATTGGGCTTCGGTGACTGTGCCGCACGACTGGGCCATCACGGGACCCTTCGACCGTAAGTGGGACTTGCAGAAGGTGGCCGTAAGGCAGAACGGCGAATCCGTGGCTACGTGGAAGACGGGGCGCTCTGGCGGACTGCCTTATATAGGCGTGGGCTGGTATCGTACGCATTTCGTGGCTCCCCGGAAGGGCCGCACAACGTTGGTCTTCGACGGGGCCATGAGCGAGGCTCATGTCTATGTCAATGGGCGGGAGGCCATCTTTTGGCCTTACGGTTATAACTCCTTCCACGTTGATGTCACCGACTTGGTGAACAAGGACGGCACGCCCAACACGCTGGCCGTTCGGCTGGAGAACCGCGAGCAGAGCAGCCGGTGGTATTCCGGAGCCGGACTATATCGCAACGTGCGCCTCATCACGACGGGCGAACTCCACGTCCCTGTCTGGGGCACGCACGTCACCACACCGCACGTAGAGCCTGCCTATGCCTCCGTCGCACTGAAAACGCAGGTGGAGAACGCCGACGGCCAGTCCGTTCGCATTCTCACCGACATCCTCGACCCCGACGGCCATGCGGTAGCTCATAAGGACAATACGCAGAAACTACTCCACGGCCAGCCGCTGGAACAGCACTTTCTCATCTGCGACCCCAGCCTCTGGTCGCCCGAGACCCCCATGCTTTATACTGCCGTTTCCCACCTTCTGGTAGGTGCCGATACCATTGACACCTACACAACCCGTTTCGGTATTCGCAGCATAGAGTTCGTGGCCGACCGCGGTTTCTTCCTCAACGGCCAGAAGCGCAAGTTCCAGGGTGTCTGTCTCCACCACGACCTTGGTCCCCTCGGTGCTGCCGTCAATCGCTCGGCTATTCGCCACCAGCTGGAACTTCTGAAGCGGATGGGCTGCGATGCCATCCGCACCAGTCACAATATGCCCACGCCTGAACTGGTGGAGATGTGCGATGAAATGGGCTTTTTTATGATGCTGGAGCCTTTCGACGAATGGGATGTGGCCAAGTGCCAGAACGGCTATCACCGCTACTTCAAAGAGTGGGCTGAGCGCGATATGGTGAACATGATACATCACTATCGCAACCATCCCAGCGTGGTCATGTGGAGCGTGGGTAACGAGGTGCCGACGCAGTGGAAGCCCGAAGGTTACCGCGTGGCCAAGATGCTGCAAGACATCTGCCACCGGGAAGACCCCACACGTCCCGTCACCTGCGGTATGGACCAGGTGGATGCTGTACTGAAGAATGGCTTTGCCGCCATGCTTGACATCCCGGGCTTCAACTATAGAACGCACAAGTACGTGGAGGCTTACGGCATCCTGCCTCAAAACTTGTTGCTGGGTAGCGAAACCAGCAGCACCGTCAGCACACGAGGAACCTACATGTTCCCTGCCCAGCTGAAGAAAGGGGCCATGTACGAGAACCACCAGAGTTCGGGCTACGACCTGGAGGCCTGTTCCTGGAGCAATGTCCCCGATGAGGACTTTGCCCTGGCCGAGGACTATGATTGGACATTGGGGCAATTCGTATGGACGGGCTTCGACTACCTGGGAGAGCCCTCGCCCTACGACACCGACGCATGGCCCAGCCACAGCAGCCTCTTCGGCATCATCGACCTGGCCTCGCTGCCCAAAGACCGCTACTGGCTCTACCGCAGTCACTGGGCTCCCGACAGCACAACGCTGCACGTCCTGCCTCACTGGACATGGCCGGGACGCGAGGGAGAGGTGACCCCCGTCTTCGTCTATACCAATGCTCCCTCGGCGGAACTCTTCGTGAATGGCAAGAGCCAAGGCATACAGCGGAAACTGTCGGCCGGGGAGAGCGACGGACAGAAGGATAAGGATCCGCTGTGGCGGCAACGTCGCTACCGCCTGATGTGGACGGATGTCGTCTATGAACCAGGTGAACTGCGCGTGGTGGCTTATAACGCTGACGGCAGTCAGATGGCAGAACAGACGGTGCGCACGGCAGGCCGCCCTCACCATCTGGCTCTCTCCACTGACCGTAAAGCCTTGTCGGCCGACGGCGAAGACCTGGCATACGTCACGATTTCTGTTGTGGATAAGGATGGCAACCTCTGTCCCGATGCCACGTCCCTGGTGGAGTTTTCGGCAAAGGGGGCAGGCCACTTCCGCGCTGCGGCAAATGGCGATGCCACCTGTCTCGACCAGTTCCATCTGCCCCGACATCATGCCTTTGCCGGACAACTGACGGCAATTGTTCAGTCTGGCGTGGTAGCGGGAACCCTTACCTTCACGGCCAAAGCTCGTGGCCTGCAGTCGGCCTCGTTCACCCTTCCAGTGGAGTAAAAACGGGGGTAAACGATTATCAGCCCAAGGTTATGCAATCATTGGCTTGAGGTTATGCAACCCCGGGCCTTTGGTTGCATAACCCTTTTTGGTGGATTGCATAGCCCTTGTCAAGGGGTTAGGATTTCAATAAATACAAAAGAAAAGAATGTTGAGACAAATTCTTATGGACAGACTGAACGGGAGGTTCGGTCTGTCGTGGTTTGGAGTAAGTCGTGTGCCAGAACCACTGGACTGGATGCGGGAGCACGTGGGCGGTCGTGGCTCCACGCGCACTCAGTATCTGTCGGGCCTGAACGTTTTCCGTAGTTGGGCGGCGCAGTGGTGTGGCGATATGGCATTGCGGTGGTATCACATCAATATGGAACTGCTAAAGGGCTATGAAGTGTATTGTCGGGAACGCTATTCGGCTTCACGCTACAATTTCCTGCTGATGGTACTGCGCATGTGTCTGGATATGGCATTGGAGGATGGAAAGGTGCCGTTCCACAACCGTGAGGCCGTGACATTTCTGCATAAGTGCCATGTCACCACCCGTGTCAAGGATGATGGGCGCATTGCTCTCTCCCGGGAGCAGGTGAATCTTCTCTATGCCCTGAAACGCCTGAAAGGTAACTGGAAGGTCGTACGGGACATGTTTGTGCTCCAGTGCCTGACATCGCTGCGTTTTTCAAACTTGACGGGGGCTGACTTTCGGGCCTACAGGAACTGTCGGGCATTCGAAATCATACAGAAGAAGGAGAAGGCGAGCTGCAATCAGTGGGTGTCGTTGGACTATGACTCGCGTATCGGGGAAATTCTGGAGCGGAACGGATGGAGGTTCCCGGAAATATCACTCGCGACTTATAACCTGTACGTGAAAAAACTTGTGAAGCGACTGCCCATGTCGCACAGGCAGGTGAAAATAAAGACGCGCATGGCCAATGGAACCATACGCGTCGAATCGAAACCATTCTTCGAGGCGGTACGCTCGCACAACGGGCGGCGGACGTTCATCACCGAACTGCGCAGCAACCCGAATGTGCAGGACCGCGACCTGGCTGTATTCACGGGGCATAAAACACTGGCGTTGCTTGAGGTTTATGACAAGACCAGCAAGCAACGCCGGGTAGCAAATGTGCTGAGAGCCGTTGGAAAGAGGACTATTTAGCGCTCAGCGAGGAAATGGCACTGGTGGTGCCCTTGTGCGAACTGCCGATGTAGAGACCGTGGTAGGCCGATGTGGCATCCGTGGGGGCCGTGGTGCTGTACTTCACGTTGTAGGTGCTGCCCTTCACCATGCCCTTGGCGGTGATGAGGCTGAGCGAACTGCTGACACTGGCTTCGAAGGAGTAGGTCAAGAGGTTGTTGCCGCTGGCATCGGCCAGGGTGTAGTAGCGCCCGGTCTGGTAGCTGACAGTGCTGGTGTAGAAGGCATAGCCCTGGGCGGCGTTGGAGATGGTGCTACTGCTGCTGCCACCGCCCTGGGCACCGCCTGCCGATATGGCATAGCCCGTACCCGTAATCTGGATGTAGGAGTTGTTGTCGCAGTCCAGACCCTCCTCGGGCGAGCCTTTCGAGGTGTAGGCCAGCACGGCACCGTCGCCGATGGTGATGGCACCCGTGCGGCCGGCGTTGCTATCGACGGCATCGTTGCCGTTGGAGTAGCAGACGGTCAGTCCACCGTTGAAGTAGATGTTACCGGCCGAGTTGATACAGTCGTCGTAGCACTTCAGGTAGTGCTTGCCGCCGGCTATAGTGACACTGGTCTTCGACTCCAGTCCCTCGGCACCGTCGGTGCTGGTCTGGACGGTGGATTCTCCGCCATAGATGACAACGGCTCCCTGTGCCTTGATGGCCTTGGCACTGCTGCCACTGCTCGTTTCACCACCAAAACCACCGCCGCCACCGAAGCCGCCGCCACCACTGCTGCTGCCGAGCTTGCTGCCCGTGGTGGTGACGCTCAGGGTGGGTCCGTTGCCAGTGCTCTGGTCGCCCATGGTGAAAGCGCCATCCACCTTGATGCCTTTGCCGCCGGCACCGCTTGCGGAGAGGGTGATGGTACCGCCCAGCAACTTCACGTTGCCGTCGCCGCTAATGCACTTGGCCGTCACGTAGTCATCGCTCGATGTGGTGCCACCGCCGGCCGTAATGGTGGCGTTGGCGTACGTTGAGGTGGCATCTGTGAGGGTGTAGGTGCGCGTGGTGCCGCTAGTGGAATAGCTGCTGCTCATAGTGTAGAAATAGGCCGAGCCCGACGTGGGGCCGCTGAACGTGCTGGACTTCAGCGTGTAGGTGGTACCGCCACCCCAGCCGCCACCGCTGGTGTAGGTGCTGCCGAAGTAGTAGGTGCCTGTGTCAGCCTTCTTGAAGTCATAGTAGTAGAACGTTGTGCCCGTGCTGTAGCCCTGGCGGGTAGCCGTCACGGTATTGGTGAGCTGGGCCACCTGGGTGCCGCTGCTGGTGTAGAGATAGACGGTGCTCCAGGCGCGGTTGCTGCCGCCGCCAGGGCCACCGCCTCCGCCGCTGGTGGGCACATAGACATAGACGCGGTACGACTCCGTCTCGGTGCCCGTGTTGTCATCTTCACTATCGACGGTCTTCGAGGTATCCAGAGCCTCGCCCTTGCCCGTGCTGGTGATGCCCAGCACAGTGGTGCCATCGGCCTCACTGACGGTCAGTGTGCCGTCGGCCGATATGCCACGACCAGCCACGGCCGAGTTGGTGATAGTAAATTTACCGCCAGAGATGGTCAGGTCGCCGTTGGCCTTCAGGGCCGTGGTGTAGCTGGGTTCACCGTTCTCCACGATGTAGTCGCCGCTCTGCTTAATGACGAATGTGCCGCCGGATATGTTCATGTCGGTCTTCGACTTCAGCCCCTTCACGGCCGATCCGGTGGTCTGGATGGTGATGTCGCCGTCGGTGATGACCATCAGCGAATCGCTCTTCAGCGCAGCCACGTCGCTGCCTGTGAGGGTGAGGTCCAGCGTACCGCCGTTCAGGAGCAGCTGTCCGTCCTGCTCGTCGCCCACTTCGCCCGTAGCTTCGGCCTGTATGCCGTCGCCAGCTACGGCAGTCATCTTCACGGTGCCGCCGTTCATCTTGAAATACTGCCCGGCATGGATGCCGTCGTTGGCAGCCTTCACGATGTTGATGGTGCCTGCGGTGCGCTTCACGAGCATGTATTCCTTGGAGGAAAGGCCGTGCTTCACGTTACCCGTGAGGTTTAGCGTACCGCCTCCACTGATTTCCAGGTGTCCCTTGGTGTAGAAGGCGGCCTTCTGTCCACCGTCCTCGCTGGCATCGGCCAGGGTGTTCACGGTGCCGTCGGCCAGTTCCAGGGCAATGCGCTTGCCACACTTGATATTGACGGCCTCTGCCGTGGAGCCCGTCAGTGTCAGTCCGTTCAGGCGGATGGTGGTCTTGTAGGTTCCGTTATAGACAAACTGCCCTGAGGTACTACTACCGCTCAGTACAAAGCACATTTCGCGGTCTTCGTTCGTATTGGTCAGCGAAACGTTGGCCCCCGTGATGGTGGTGGTCACACCGCTGACGGCAGCCGGCGAAACCGTGGCCGATGTTCCGTTGAACGTGACATATACCGTATCCGTCGTCACCGTCTCTGTGGGTTCGCTGAAGGTGATACTGTCGATGTCTGCCATCTGATAGGTTGTACCCTTGATGGTGAGTGTGCCGTCGCCGTACTCCATCTCGTCGCCGTCGATGTCATAGGCCGTGGCCTGACCATTCTGCCATACGTAGAACTTGGTGGGAACTACATTGGCTACAATCAGTAACGTTGTAGCCACAACAGCTGTTAAAAACACATATAATCGTCTCATGAACTTATAGTTTTATACTTGTCAGCCTGCAAAGGTAATAATTTTTTCGAAAACAGGCAAGCATACAGGTGCTAAAAGAATATATCGCCGAGCAATAAAAATTATTTTAGCAAAACAAAAAGAATGTTTCGTTAAACAAAAAAGGAGACCGCGCCAAACATTATGGTACGGTCTCCGAAACAGGGGGGGATGTGAGATTTTATGTTCAATCCATGAGACTATCGCACTAACACCTTGCGCCCTCCCATCACATAGATGCCAGGCTTTTCGGCTTTGCTTACACGCTGTCCACTGAGCGTGTATATGGCGGTGGGGGCTGCATCGGAGTCATCAGCCAGACTGATGATGCCATCCTCCTTCGGATCGTAGGCACGATACTGGCCATTGGTGATTTCTTCCAGCGTCAGGGGCACATAGACCATGCAATAGCTGTTGGGTTCCTCTTCGTAGAAGAAGCCGATGCGGTTGTCGGCTTGCAGGCACATGGTGCTATAGGCCGAACCTTTGGTGCTGACCTCCAATCCCTGGGTCCAGTTGCGTGAGATGAGTTCGCTGGTGTAGTTGTAGGTGGTGTTGTAGCTTAACGGCTTCCACCAGAGCCCCACGTTGCTGCGTCCGCTGCCCCAAGGCAGGCTCTGCAAGGCAATGGGGTAGATGTTATTGGGGTACTGGCCGTCGGCACGCTTGCCATAGACAATGAGAATTTCGCCGTTGCAGCTGTTGGCACCTACGCTGATGCCGCCCTCCTGCTGGTTGCTCTGTAGAGCATTGCCCCAGGTGCCAGAGGTCCAAGTGTCGTCGTCGAACTTGAAGACATTGAAGTAACGGCCGTAACTCTTGCGACAGCTGAGTAGGATGTTGCCGTTGGGCAGTTCCTCCACCTTGGGCTCGTCGCTGCCGGATGCAGCCTGCACGGTGTTGGGTGACAGCAGATTCCAAGTCTGGCCGAAGTCATCGGAATAGACCACATATGCCCCCTTGACATTGGTGCCACGGCAGAGCATGGCGGCATAGAGTCGGTAGTAGTTGCCCTTCTTCACCATCCGGCTCTGCAATATCTTTCCACTGCCGAAGAAACCACCATAGCAGTCGATTCCGTTCTGTGAGTCGGTGAGCAGTGCGCCCTCCGTGCCAAAGAACTGGCTGGTAATGTCCTCGGGCTCTCCCCAAGTCTCGCCGCCGTCGTGGCTGCGCAGACGGGCCACACAGGGGCTCCAGCCCGACGTGGCACTGGGATAGGGCACCTTGCCGCTCACACAGATGAGCAGCACCTCATCACTTTCGCGGTCAGCCACCACGGCAGCATCGCCGTAACCATAGCCAAAATAGGGGTAAGTGTTGTGTTGGGCAGGCACACCGTCCAGCAGAATCTGGGGGGCGGTCCACGTTTCGCCATTGTCGTAACTGCGACGGAGCATGATATCTACCTCACCGTAGCCGATGTCGGAACCGCCTGGACGATAGTCATTGATGGCCAGCAGGGTACCCTTTCGGGTGCACATGATGGCGGGAATGCGGTAGGGATGGCCCTCGGGGCTGTTGCTGTAGAAGAGATACTGGTACTTGTTCTCTGGGTCGGCATAGATGTTTACCGTGATGTTGCCGTCCTCGCCGTATTCCACGTCCTGCAGTTGATAGCCGTGGTAGCGCACGTTCTCCCTGACTGTCACCTGTTCGTTGGTCGGGAGGAAGAGTGTGTTTTGGCTGCCGTCGTTTTCGTTGGTCAGCGACATGTGGGCCGTGGTGCCGCCATACAGTACGTCGATATAGGCCACACGAGTGTTCGTTTCAGGATAGGGGTTGGTGCCGGTGAGGCGATAGGTGATGGTGCGCTCCACTACGCGCTCGAAGTTCCAGTGCGTGCCGTCGCCGCTGGCTCTCCAGAACTTGATGGGGAAGCCCGTCTTGCCACCATAGCAGTTGATGCCCTGGTCCGTTACGCCCTGCAGGGTGATGACATATCCTGCTCCGCTGTCGGCTGTGGCATAAGTATCCAGGAGGGTCCAGTGGCTGGCCTGGTCAAGGGTGGTAAAATAGACCGGTGTGCCGTTCTCCGTCCCGTCAGCAGCCAGTGCCACCTCGGGCCCCATGGCGCGGTTGTATATGGTATAGTCGTCTGCCGTTCCCACGAAACACCAGAGGTAGGCTTCGCTGCCCACGTCGAGTGTGGTGTGCATGGGAGTGTCGTTGCCACTGCTGCGAGCGGCAGAGTTGGCATCCTCTACGGTGCCGAAGCGCAACCACTTCTCGCCGTATGTCTGGCTGAAGATGTCGAGCGAGAAACGGGCCTCCAGTGAGGTCACCGTCAGTGTGTTTACATCCACTTCGGTGCCCAGATTCTGGTCATCGCTATAGAACCCATCGAAGCGGTAGGCAGCGTTGCCGGCCTCGCCCGTCAGCGGTTCAATCACGGTTGCATCGGTAGGCACATAGTTGAGGGTGCAGTTGCCCGTTTTGGTATTGCCTTGCAGGGTGAAGCGTCCGCGAGCCTGTGCCAGATTGCAGGTAATGGAGATGGTGCGGGCGTTGGGATTCGGAGCCTCGTACTTCACGAAACAGAAGTCGCTGCTGTAGGCACCCGATGCCTTGTTGAAGGTGCCGGAGGCCTGGTCGAACTGGCCCGTATTCTTGATGACGAAGTAGAGATTTCGCCCGTCGGAATACTTGCCAAAGAGGGTCACGTTGCCCTCGGCATTAGCCTTTTCGGTGCTGATGGTCCATTCGAAGGGCGTGTTCTCCATCTTCTTGAACCCCAGATAGCACGTGGCGTCGCTGTTGCTCTGCAGTGTGAAGGTGCCTTCCCCCGTCTCTATGGCTGTCCACAGATAGGCCGGGCTTCCTGCCTCGAACGAGCCGTTCAGGGCCAGTGTCCCGTCGTTGTTGTAGAAGTAGAACGGATTGGCATTGTCGTTGTAGATGTAGTAGGTCTCGCCATTTACGGGCATACCCTGTGCCCAGGAGAGCGTGGCGACAAGCGCCGAACAGATCAGTAGAAACAGTCTTTTCATGTTGGTCTGGTTTTATGGGGTTAATAATGGTTTCAGAGATGGGGGGGGACTTATTCTACGCCCAGCTGTGTCTGTGCCTCGGTCATCATGCGGCGTTGTGCAGCCACGTCCTCCTTCGGGCAAATCATCAGCACGTCGCCCTCCTCGGCCACGACAAAGTCGCGTAGGCCCTTGATGACGGCCATACGCCCCTGTGGCAGGCGGACGACATTGCCGTGGCAGTCGTGCAACAGGGCTTGTGTGTCCAGCAGCAGGTTCTCATCGAAGTCAGCCAGATGGTGCTCGCCTATGGTGCCCCATGTGCCGAGGTCGGCCCAGCCGAAGTGGCAGGTATAGACATAGACATTGTCGCTCTTCTCCATGATGCCCAGGTCTATGCCCAACTTGGGCAGTACGCTGAAGAACTCAGGCAGGAACTTCGGGTCCCGAATCTCGGCATCGGCCATCATGCGCGGTATCTCCACCTGATACTCCGGCACCAGTTTGTAGAGGGAGTTGAGCATGGCATCGACGCTGAAGAGGATAATACCCGTGTTCCAGAGGAAACTGCCGTCCTGCATGAATATTTCGGCATACTGGCGCTCGGGCTTTTCGGTGAATGCCTTCAGGCGGGTGATGTCGGGGGCATCGGTCTCGTCGCCCATTTGCACGTAGCCGTAGCCCGTCTCAGGGCGTGTGGGACGTATGCCCATGACCAACATTCGGTTGCCCTGTGCCACAAAGTCCAGCGAGCGGCGGACATCGCTCTGGAAGAGGTCTTCGTTGATGATTACCTGGTCGGCAGGTGAGGCTATGATGCAGGCCTCGGGGTCTATGTTTTTAATGAAAACGGTGCCCCAAGCCACGCTGGCCACGGTGCCCCGGTGGAGGGGCTCCTCCAGGATGTGGGTATCATCGACCTCCGGCAGTTGTTCATAGACAAGGGACAGGTAATCAACGTTGGTGGATATGTAGATGTGGTCGGCAGGCATGAAGCGGCGGAAACGCTCATAGGTCTCCTGCAGCAGTGTGCGACCGGTACCAAAGATGTCGATGAACTGCTTGGGATGGCCCTTGCGGCTCATGGGCCACAGTCGGCTGCCGATGCCGCCGGCCAAGATAAGACAATAGTTGTGTGCTTCCATGGTTGTTGTTTTTTGAGGGGGCCTATAGGACTTGTAAGACCTATGAGACCAATAAGACCTATGGGACTTATGAGGCCTTCTCGAAGGCCGCGCGGATGGCATCGGCCGTCTGCTGCATCTCCTCGGGCGTGAACTGCTTCTTGGGGCTGGCAAAGTTCAGGTCGCCCTCGCTCTGCATGGGCACGAGGTGGATGTGGGCGTGGGGCACTTCCAGTCCGAGCACAGCCTGGCCCACCTTGCGGCAGGGTAGCACCTGCTTGATGGCCTCGGCCACGTGCTTGGCGAAGACCTGCATGGCGGCAATCTCCTCGTCGGTGAGGTCGAAGAAGTAATCTACTTCGCGCTTGGGGATGACCAGCGTGTGGCCCTTTGCCAGGGGAGCGATGTCGAGGAAGGCGTAGAACTGCTCGTTCTCGGCGCACTTATAGCTGGGAATCTCGCCAGCCACTATTTTTGAGAATATTGTCATGGTTCCAAAGGTTTATGTGATTTATAGGACTTTTAAGACCAGTGAGACCTACAAGGACTTATAAATCAAAACTGATGCTAGTGATTTCCAGTTCCACCATGCCGGCAGGAACCTTGATGCTGGCCACGTCGCCTACGTGCTTGCCCAGCAAGCCCTGTGCAATGGGGGTGCCGACACTGATCTTGCCCTCGCGCAGATTGGCCTCGCTCTCGCTCACGATGGTATATTTCATGGCCATACCCGTCTTCTTGTTCTTCAGCCCCACGGTGGCCAGAATCTGCACGCTACTGGTGTCCAGTGTCTTGGTGTCGATGATCTTGGCATCGAGGATGGTCTGCTTCAGCAGTGCAATCTTGGTTTCCAACTTTGCCTGATGCTCTTTGGCGGCATCGTATTCGGCATTCTCGCTCAGGTCGCCCTTGTCGCGGGCTTCTGCAATGGCAGCACTGGCGGCGAGGCGTTCCACGCTCTCCAGGTGCTGCAGTTCGGCCACGAGCTTGTCGTAGCCCTGTTGTGACATGTAAGCCATAGTCTTTCTATTTTTTTTTTTTTTATTGTTTTTGTTTTCTTTTTCGGAAGATAAACAAATGAATCCCGACGATGGGGCTCGTCGGAATCCAGTTGTTATCTTATCTCTGCGGACAAAGTTAGGGAGAAAAAACGTCTCCTCCAAACTTTTGGCAAAGAATTTTCAATAAGTCGGTTTCTTTTAGTCTTTATTAACTGAACTTCACTTCTTCACCTTGTACACGACGAAGGTCTTGGCGGGAACGGTGGTGCTGATGGTATTTCCGCTAACCTGGACGGCCGATTCCCGGGGCTCGATGAGGTGGGGATTATCTACGGTGTTCTCGCCGTCGTAGTTGCTCAGGTCCAGGGTGATAGCCTTGGCCTCGGCGGCCTGTTTCAGGCCTTGGAGCACAATGCTGACCGTCTTGGCCTCGCCGAAGGTGTTGGCCACCTTCACGATATACTCACCCGTCTCCCCGTCCCATACGGCCGAGGCCAGCACGCCGTCCTCGCCCTTCCGGGGGAAGTTGCTGTTCGTGATGGGCAGCACGTTCGTACCCTTGTTCTGGGCAAAGAGAGCCTGCACCCAGTAGCTGGCAGACTTGGCCACGCGCAGGTTGTCGTACCAAATCATGTCGGGGCGCCACTGCCAGCCATCTACGTGGCTGAACAGGGGGGCATAGGTGGCCATGTGCACCACGTCGGCGTTACGCTCGATGCCCGTGATGAAGGCTGCTTCGTAGATGCTGGCTCCGGCGTGGTTCCACTTCTTTCCACGGTCGTGACAGGCATATTCGCCGGCGAAGACCTTCGGGCCCGTGCGGTCGTAGCGGTCGTAGCGCTGCCATTCGTTCTTGAACCAGGAGATGGGGCGATAGAAATGCTCATCGACGAGGTCGGCCTTCTGGCGCTTCATGGCCTCCCAGCCAATCTCGAAGTTGTGACCCTCGGAGTCGGGGCCGCTGGTGCCGATAATCTTTATCTCGGGATGGGCCTTGCGGACGGCGTCGGCCACAATCCGTACGCGCTTGAAGTAGAACTCGTCCCACTGCTCGTTGCCGATGCCCAGGAGTTTCATGTTGAAGGGTTCGGGGTGTCCCATGTCGGCACGGAGCTTGCCCCACTTGGTGTCGGTCGAGCCGTTGGCGAACTCGATGAGGTCCAGACAGTCGTCGATGTACTCCTTCAGTCCCTCCTCGGTGGCTGGGGCGTGGGCCGACTCGTTGTTCCAGTTCTGGTACTGGCAGGCCATGCCCACGTTCAGTACGGGCAGGGGCTCGGAGCCAATCTCCTCGCTCAGCAGGAAGAACTCATAGAAGCCCAGACCGTAGGACTGGAAGTAGTCGGGATAGTAGCGGTAGGTGAAGGTGGATTCCCAGCGGTTCTTGTTCTGGGGACGGTTCTCCACGGGGCCTACCGAGTTCTTCCACTGGTAGCGGTTCTCCAGCGTCACGCCCTCCACGATGCAGCCGCCGGGGAAGCGGAACACGCCGGGCTTCATGTCGGCCAGGGCCTGTGCCAGGTCGCGGCGCATACCGTTCTCGTGGCCCTTCCAGGTATCGACGGGGAAGAGGCTGACGTGCTCCACGTCCATCACGCCCGAGCCACTGCGACCGTTCTCGTTACACAGGAACAGGCGCAACTGGGCCTTTGGGGCGGTCTTGCGACTCTTCAGGACGACGGTATATTTCTGCCAGTCGCGGCTCGTGACCTTGATGTCGGCCTGAGTGAACTCTTGGTGCTCCTCCTGGGTGTAGGGCTCTATCAGCTGCACGCGCAGCATCTGCGTCCCTCCATCGGGCACACGGGCATAGACCGAGAAGCGGTATTCCTTGTCCCGCTCCACGCCGATGCCGAAGAAGCCTTCGTTCACCAGTCCCGTCCACCAGTCGCCGTGCCCCATGGTGCGGAGGCGTGCGTAGTGAGGGTTCTTGTCGAAGGGGCCGTCGTCCAGTATCTCCACCTTGCCGAAGGCCTGCCAGCCCAGCAGATGGTCGGGGGTGAACTCGAACGAACGGTTCTTCACCAGTTCGCCGTACAGACCACCGTCGGCGGCAAAGTTGATGTCCTCGAAGAAGATGCCGTACATCGTGGGCTGCACGGGGGCCCCGGGCTTGGCGGTGTTCACGGTGATGACGTTGTCCTGCGCCGTGGCCGTCAGGCTCATGGCCAGGGCGGCGCCCAGAATCATGTTTTTCAGTTTCATGGTGTTGTTTATGTGTTTTTTTGTGTTGATTATGCCTGCTTACTTGTGCAAAGATAGGGAGAAAACACCACACTTGCAAGCAAATGGGCCTATTAATTCGAGTCCTGGGCTCAGACGGTGTGCGTTGGCCTCCAGAGCCGTAGAGCTTTGGCTTGTGGGTCAATTGTCCGTCAAGCGAGACTCGCCCGAGTCTGGGCTTCGTCCCGTACGGGTTTCGCTTGACGGACAATTGACCCACAAGGGCGACCCGTACGGGATGTGAAAAAAATCCGCCCGATTGCTTTGTCCGATGCGGCCTTTTCACTATCTTTGTCCTATAATATATATAGATGTATCCTTAAATCCTATTAAACTATGACCTTAATCAAATCAATTTCAGGCATTCGCGGCACCATTGGCGGACGTGCCGGCGACACGCTGAACCCCCTGGACATTGTGAAGTTCACATCGGCCTATGCCACGCTGATCCGTAAGACCACGAAGGTGCAGTCAAACAAGATTGTTGTTGGTCGCGACGCTCGCATCTCGGGCGAGATGGTGAAGAACGTCGTCTGTGGCACACTGATGGGCATGGGCTTCGACGTGGTGAACATCGGACTGGCCACAACTCCGACGACGGAAATCGCCGTCACCATGGAGGGGGCCTGCGGTGGCATCATCCTGACCGCCAGTCACAACCCCCGCATGTGGAACGCCCTGAAGTTGCTGAACGAGAAGGGTGAATTCCTGAACAAGCAGGAGGGCGAAGAGGTGCTGCGCATCGCCGAGGCCGAGGACTTCGAGTATGCCGACGTGGACCATCTGGGCCACTACCGCGAGGACAATACCTACGACCAGAAGCACATCGACCTGGTGAAGAACCTGGCGCTGGTGGACGTGGAGGCTATCCGGAAGGCCAACTTCCGTGTGGCGCTGGACACGGTGAACTCCGTAGGTGGCGTCATCCTGCCTAAGTTGCTCGAACAACTGGGTGTACAGACCGTGACCACGCTGTATGGCGAACCCACGGGCGACTTCCAGCACAATCCCGAACCACTGGAGAAGAACCTGGGTGACATCAAGGCCCTGATGCAGAAGGGCGGCTACGACATCGCCTTTGTCGTTGACCCCGACGTGGACCGTCTGGCCCTGTTCTGCGAGGACGGCACGATGTACGGCGAGGAGTACACGCTCGTCACCGTGGCCGACTACATCCTGCAACATACCCCGGGCAACACCGTATCCAACCTCTCTTCGACCCGCGCCCTGCGCGACGTTACCCGCAAGTACGGCCAGCAGTACAATGCCGCTGCCGTGGGCGAGGTGAACGTTGTGACGAAGATGAAGGACACCAACGCCGTCATCGGTGGTGAGGGCAACGGCGGAGTCATCTATCCCGCTGCCCACTATGGTCGTGACGCCCTCGTAGGCATCGCCCTCATCCTGACCTATCTGGCCAAGCGTGGCCTGAAGACGAGCGAACTGCGTGCCACCTATCCTCCGTATCAGATTGCCAAGAACCGCATCGACCTGACGCCCGACACCGATGTGGATGCCATCCTGCAGAAAGTGAAGGAACTCTACAAGGACGAAGAGGTGAACGACATCGACGGCGTGAAGATAGACTTCCCCGACAAGTGGGTGCACCTGCGCAAGTCGAACACCGAGCCCATCATCCGCGTCTACAGCGAGGCAGCCACCATGGCCGAGGCCGACGAGATAGGCAA
Organism: Bacteroidaceae bacterium; assembly: GCA_017464345.1. Classification (GTDB taxonomy): domain Bacteria; phylum Bacteroidota; class Bacteroidia; order Bacteroidales; family Bacteroidaceae; genus Physcousia. The sequence continues at coordinate 66,409 of JAFUAH010000013.1, read as the reverse complement.
GAAGATTATGGATGTCGTTTATAGTATGACAAAATAAAAGGAATGGAAAGGAAGTTAAAGAAGTTAAAGGGAGTTAGAGGGAGTTAAAGGACGAATGTCTCGCCCCTCAAACTCGGGATCGTATCGTCCTCTAACTCCCTCTAACTTCCTCTAACTCCCTTTAACTTCTTTAACTCCCTCTAACTCCCCCTAAATAAAAAAACACTATGCTTACACAGATTATCAACGGTCGCATCCTGACCCCACAGGGTTGGCTGAAGGACGGTAGCATCATCCTGCGCGACAACAAAATACTTGAGGTCACCAACTGTGACCTGGCCATCATCGGGGCCACCATCATCGACGCCAAGGGCATGTACGTAGTGCCCGGCGGCATTGAGATGCACGTACACGGCGGCGGTGGACGCGACTTTCAGGAGGGCACCGAAGAGGCCTTCCGCACCGCCATTGAGGCACATGCCAAGCATGGTACCACCAGCATCTTCCCCACACTCTCCAGCAGCACCGTGCCCATGATAGAACAGGCTGTGGAGACGTGCAACAGACTGATGGCCGAGCCCGACAGTCCCATCATGGGACTGCATCTGGAAGGACACTATCTGAACCCCCTGAAGGCTGGTGCACAGATGCCCGAATGGCTGAAGGATCCCGACCCCAACGAGTACATCCCCATCGTGGAGAACAGTGCCTGCCTGAAGCGCTGGGACGCAGCACCGGAGTTGCCTGGCGCCATTCAGTTCGGTAAGTTCTGTGCCGAGAAGGGCATTCTGCCCTCCATCGCCCACACTCACGCCGAGTACAGCGACGTGAAGACTGCCTTCGAAGCTGGATTCACCCACGTCACCCATTTCTACAACGCCATGCCTGGTTTCCACAACAAGCAGGGCTACAAGTACGAGGGTACCGTGGAGAGCGTCTATCTCATCGACGACATGACCATCGAGTGCGTGGCCGACGGCATTCACGTTCCGCCCACCATCCTGCGCATGGCCTACAAGATTAAGGGTGTGGAGCGCATGGCACTCATCACCGATGCACTGGCCGTGGCCGCGGCTCCTGCCGATGCTGTAGCTTTCGACCCCCGCGTCATCGTGGAGGACGGCGTGGCCAAACTCAGCGACCGTTCGGCACTGGCAGGCTCTATTGCCACCACCGACCGCCTCATCCGCACGGCCGTGCAGCAGGCCGAAATTCCCTTGGAGGATGCCGTGCGCATGTGCACCGAGACTCCGTCGCTCATCATGAAGGTGAACGACCGCAAGGGCACGCTGCAGCGCGGAAAGGATGCCGACATCATGATTCTGGACGAAAAACTCGACATCCGCTGCATCTGGCAGATGGGCAAAATCATAGAGAATACGCTGTTCTAAAGAGCGAATAGGACCAAAATGAAGTGAACCCCGAAAGTTTTTTGTCTAACTTTCGGGGTTCACTTCATTCTGACACAGTCTCGTTTGTCCTGTCACAATTGGGACTTATAAGTTGTCTTTCTCGATGTCCTTGAAGTATTTGTAGGTTCCGTGTTTCAGTTCGTCGGTGGCAGCCTCGTCGCAGACGATGATGGCGTGCGGATGCTGCTGCAGGGCACTGATGGTCCACTCATGGCTGACAGCACACTCTATGGCATGGTGCAACGCACGGGCCTTGCCATGGCCGTTGGCAACGATGAGCACCTCGCGGGCATCCATCACAGTGCCCACACCCACGGTCAGGGCCGTCTTGGGCACCTTGTTCACATCGCCTTCGAAGAAGCGGCTGTTGGCAATGATAGTGTCGGTGGTCAGACTCTTCACGCGGGTGCGGCTCTGCAAACTGCTGAAGGGCTCATTGAAGGCAATGTGGCCGTCGGGGCCGATGCCGCCCATGAAGAGGTCGATGCCACCTGCGTCTTTGATAGCCTGCTCGTAGGCTGCGCATTCGGCAGCCAGATCAGGAGCATTCCCGTTCAGGATGTGCACATTCTCCTTCTTGATGTCAATGTGGGAAAAGAAGTTAGTCCACATGAAGCTATGGTAGCTTTCGGGATGTTCCTCGGGCAGCCCCACGTATTCGTCCATATTGAACGTGATGACGTTCTGGAAACTTACTTTGCCGGCCTTGTTCAGCTCTATCAGGTGCTTGTACAGACCCAGGGGGGAAGAACCGGTGGGACATCCCAGCTTGAAGGGCTTTTCAGCCGTGGGGCTTGCGGCATTGATGCGTGCTGCCACGTATTCGGCAGCCCAGCGCGACATGTTCGCGTAGTCAGGTTCAATGATAACTCTCATAGTCTAAAATGTTAAGGGTTCTCGTTATTTCGATATTTCGTTATTCCGATATTTCGCATATTGCTATAACGTCGATGGTGGGCCTTTTATTGCTTGCGAGGCTTAAATTTCGCCTTGCTGCCCTCTGTCTCATAGATGCACTTTCGGAGGTCACGCTCACTGATGTGTACGGCATCGCGAGTGAGTTCAGGTACGTTGTAGCTCTTCAGGAGCAGAATATCGTGCTCCGGGTCGCGCTGGGGCAGGCAGAAGGCTTTGTGGGCATGGCCATTCCTGTCGAAGTAGGTGATGAAGGGGCGTGTGTAGTTGCCGTCCATGCGACGACTACTGAAGACGATCCACCGTCCGTTGCTGCTCCAGCTGTGGTAGGAGTCCACATCGTCTGAGTTGGCTTCAGAGAGGGCGTAGATGCTGTCGGTCTGGAGGTTCTTCACGTAAAGGTCGCTTGAACGGTGCCAGATGTGGAATTGGCCATAGTCGCCCTCGGCATAGAGGAGATAGTGCCCGTCGGGACTGATGCGGGGGAAGGAGGCGCTGCGCTGCCGAGTGGCACACTCCACTACCAATTCTGAGGGACCAAACTGCCCCGTCTGTGCATCATAGGGCAGTCGGCGAATGTCGTAGTAGAACTTGTCGTAGAGGGATACCTGACGCATGAGAAGCACGCTGTCGGGCAGATCCATGCCGAGCGTCGGGTCGAGAGCGGTGCAGTAGTAGAGCCACTGACCGTCTGGCGACCAGCAAGGGAAGGTCTCGAACTGGGTGGAGTCGGTCAGGACGGTACGTACTTCGTTGTGCTCAGTGTCGTAGAGTAGGAGGTCGCTGGCCTGGTCCAGTACTTCTATCTTTTCAGCGTGGAAGAGGTGGAAGGCCTGGCCCGTCTTGTTTGTGCTGAAGGCCACTAATGGCAGAGTGGGGTGCCACGAGGGGTAGACACCGGCCGTCAGTATGCTGTCACCTTTGATTTGCACTTTTCGGGCAGCACCATTGCGTACGATGATGGTGCCGCCATGCTGGGCCCGGACATGGAAAAGCATGTTCTGGGTGGAGTAGTTCTGATAGTTGTGGCAATTTACACAGTGGTTGTGCTCATCGCTGTAAGTGCGGTTGTTTTCGTAAATGGGTCGTTCGTCGAAATTGGTCAGATTGCGCTGGTAAAGTCCTACTTGTCGGTAGAGTTCGTAGCCAGGTTCGATAAGGCGGTATGAGAGATAGGAGTCAATGTCCTCCGTGGCCACGGATAGTGTGTACGGTCGATAGCGTAGCCAGCCTTGTGCTGTCTGGGCATAGATGCAGACACGGATGTCATTTCCCCGATTACTCTCTAACAGATTGCGCCACTCTGCTGTATCTATGTCCACCTTTAGTTCGCTGTAGCTTCCGCATACCAGGCGCTTGCCGTTCTTTCCTTTGAGTTCTGCCACGATGGCTGTTGCATCGGTGTTTTGCAAAGCAAAGTTCAGCGGAGCAATGTTGGCTGGGATAGTGATGTCGGTATAGTCTGGGTAAAGTGGTGCCACGATGTCAGTTTCGGAGAACTCCACAGGTACCTCTACATGCTTCTGGCAGGAAGAAAACATTGCCAAGGCGCATAGCACCATTACATAGTATGACATGTACGTCTGTCTCATTGTGCAATTCTCTTTCTGGATTCTTTTCTTTGCTTCACGTTAGTTTACTCCCTGATTGCTGGTTCCTTGGTTGGCTTTCTGGTGGCCACGTGTAGCCTTCAGATTGCCAAAGAAGTAATAATAGGGATAATATCCTTTCCATTTACTGAACAGCTCATGGGCATGTTCTGCCCGCACTTCATGGCTGCCCATGTATGGGCTGACCTCCTTCATGAATGCCAGCAGACGAGGACGCTGGTATTCCAAGCCTGTATAGAGGTGCATAACTTCAGGATACTTGGACGACATCATGTTCAAGGCTTCGGCAAAAGTCTCTGGAGGCGTGGTGCCCTGCATGGGCCGACAGGCATAGATAAACTGAGGCATGGTCTTCGTGTAGGCATGAACCAAAAGGCTGTTCCATAAAGCATTTATGCTACGCCCCTCAGACAGTGTGGCGTTGTAGCCAAGGAATGTGGGCTGTGTCAGGAAGTTCTCGAAGTTGTCGTGCATGGGTTCTGTCAGGCGAATATTGTGGAATTCCGGGTCGGCATTGATACGTGTGGTATCGCGCACCATGGCACTGTATTTCTCTATGAAGTTGCCCTCAAAAGGTACATGACGGAGGATGTGCAGATACTTTTCTGCTACGTCCCATTCATTCTTCAGCAGGGCACATTTGGTAAGGATATGCAGTGAGCGCAGAGTGGGGCCGTTCATGGTCATGTGTTCCATGGCATGATGGATGGCTGTTTGCACAAGACCTGCATGGAGATCGCAGTCCATCATATAGTAGTTGGCAGCATTTGTTGTAGCCCCATTGTAGCCGTGCATGTAGGGCTCGTCGTAGTCTAGGCGAATGTCAAAGAGACGTGTGCCCTGTTGCCCTGTCTGCGTCAGCGCGATGGCATAGAAAGCAGCTATGGGGCGATAAGAGAGGTCGGCATTGTCATGTGCTGTTTGAATGGCACCCTGCCAGTCCTGCTCTATGAGCTGACACTGCATCGTGGTTGTCACACGGACGTATGGTCGCATCTTCTGAGTAATGATAATAGGCAGCAGAGTAACCAATAGAGTGACCACCAATTGGATACGATTCTGCAACGGAGTCTCATCCTTAGGTGGGCATACGGCACAGGGGAAGGTGTGGGCGTGACTGAAAGAGCGGATAATAAAGGCCATAATCAGTAACACTAGAAAACTGACTAAAGGGATGCCCATGATGAGTCCTGTCTCTGTTTCGAAAAATAGGTCGAAACCTATATAAGCAATCGTGCACAGGTAGGCTGCTGCCGGAACGTATTGCAAGAGGCGCCACCAACCACGCAAACGCAAACAATAGCCCAACAGCCATGTGGCCTTGCTGATGAGAAGTGCCAGAACCAGGGCTCCCAGGACAGGCCATCGAAAAAGTTGCAGCAAGGCCTGTCCTGCCCATAGTAGGGCTGTCCAGGGACGACCGTAAAGGTAGTACATCAGTGTGGAGTCTGGCGACCAGAAAGAATATTCGCGGGCAATGCGAAATACATCGCCGTACCAAAGCCACCCCCATAGCCATACAGCAAAGAAAAGAATCACGGCAGTGGGCAGCAGAGGAATACGGGAAAGCAAGGTTTTGCTTTCTTCCTTTTTCACTCCTTTCTGCACCGCAGGATGGGGCGTAACTGGTGGCTTAACTTTATTGTGCTTGCCCATTTATGGTTACAAAGTTACTGCAAACCAATCGAAATAGCAAATTATACATAAAAAAAGTCCCTGACTCCAGATGGAATCAGGGATTTTCTTTTCCGCGTTCAGTGCCAGTTCAGGCTTCGCTGAACTCGTCCTTGCCTACACCGCACAAAGGGCAAACCCAGTCTGCGGGGAGGTCTTCAAAGGCGGTGCCAGGAGCAATGCCGTTGTCGGGGTCACCTACTGCGGGGTCATACTCGTAGCCACATACGTCGCAAACATACTTTTTCATAGTCTTGAATTTAAAGATTTTGGTTGTAATATTTACTTAATGAATGTCTTCTTTCCATTCACAATATAAATGCCAGCCTTGGTGAGGCGTTCAATGCGGCGCCCCATCAGGTCATAGACAGCGTTCTGCTCCATAGCCTTTGCAGCATCTTCGATGGAGCGAATAGCTGTGGCTTCGCCCATATTGAAGGTGAAGGGGGAGGCGGTTTCTACCTCTACGACACTCTTACCATCGGCAGACAGTACCTTCACGGCAGAGAGTGCCTGATAGTTGCCGGCCTTCACTTCGGTATTGGTCAGCTGCAGACCAACGTTGCCACTGACAACTACAGGCTTGCCTGCGGGTACGTTGGTGGCATCAGTGACGGTAAGCACATTGTCTTCATAGGTGGCAGTTTTTAGACCAGGGATATCTTGATCGGTCACGTTGAATGGCAGGTTCAGAGCCGCCATTCCATCGATGGTCTTGGAGAAACGAACCCGGCGTGATGTACTTGCAACAGGGATGTAGGCAGGCTTGTCGCCATCAAATTCAAGGCTTGTGGCAGTACCTTCGTTAATGATGTTGGGGGTGGAGAGAATGTTGTCTGTGGGGTCAGTGCTACCAACCACACCTATGGTATTGGCAGGCATGTACTGAGTCAGTTCAGTCTTTGCGTTAGCCCACCACAGTTTGGTCTCTTCCTCGCTGCCAAAATACATTTGTGTCTTATAGACTTTGGACGTACCACTCTTGTAATAGGGGCAGGGAACGTCTGTCATGTTAGCTTCAGCTGCCACGATGGTCACGTTCTCGATACCCAGATCACGGACGGCCTTCGGCAGTGTTACACTCTTGGCATTGGTGGCCCAGATGAGTTTCCCATTCTTGTCGTAGAACTTGTGGCCAATGAAACCAGTACCCTTGAAGGTGATTGTGCTGCCACTAACGCTGCAATAATCGTTATTGACAGTGTATGTCGTGCGACCGTCATATTCTTCGTAGTCACCCACGTCACCTACGGGCAGTCCGTTGCCCAATTCGTCGTGCTGGCCAGTATCGTTTGTTTTCTTTCCGTTTGTTGCCGGCTGTCCCTCGAAGATGTTGTTCGGGTCGGCATCCTTCATAGGAGTGATGTGGTCATCGATGAACATGATGTTACCCAGTTTCTTCGGGTACTTTTGCATGTACTTCTTGGCAGCGTCGATGTCGGCTTGAGTGGTGGTCACCAGATAGTTGGCATAGTCGCCCACGTGATATTTGTCCACAGGAACAAACATACCATATGCTTCGAAGAATTCAGAGAGGTCGGCTTGGGCCACGTCACATATCATCTTAGCCAGATGCAGGTAATCAAGACGACCGTAGGTGATGTTAGCACCCGTTTTTGTCTCACCGCCATCCTGGAACTGCGTAGTGCTGTCCCATCCAGAGGATTTCGTGATAGGGCTCTTGCGCATGGTGCGGAACAGATTGGGGTAGAACTGGTCGTCGTGGTGCTGGGCATGGAAGTATAGATAGAGTTGGAAGAACATGCTGGTGGTGTTCCAGATGTTGCGGCCATTCCAAGGTGTACCCTTGGCTAGTTCGTCGAAGACATCAGGTGGCAACTGGCGACGTGAAGTCTGGATGCCTTGTTCGAAGCGGTTAATGTTGGAGAACAGGTTGTTCGAACTCTCCGTCGTGCCCACTACGTTGATGCTGTTCTGATGGTTGTGGCCGATTTCGTGACTTGGTCCCCAGATATTGCCAGCTTTGCGCATGTTGTTATAGTTCATAATAGTGGAGATGGTACTTTCGGTGTACCATGTGCCATAGGTCGTGGAGTGCATGTAGGAACTGGCCCCCGAGAATGCGTTCCAGATATTGTTGTATCGGCCTTCAAAGTCCTCTACGCCCATGTAGCGATCCTCGTTGGTGGGGATGGCTTCCCAGATGCGCATCAGGCCTTCCATATTCTTGGGTTCGGCAGATTTCACCAGGTCGGCATCCATCTGGAATACCAGATGCTTGGTCTTCAGGTTCAGGAAGGGTGCTGTTAGCAGATCTTGCTGCAGCAGAGCCCAGTCGGCATCCGTCATGTTGCGTGTGGCATCCCAATAGCCGTTGAGCTGTCCGCCCTCGATGTGAATCTTAATGTCGGGATAGTCGGCCAGATACTTTTGCGTGTTGTTTAGTTGGTGGAAGATGTAAATTAGTGCCTGCTGGCTGGGGCAGATGACGTTTAGGCCTTTCTGCAGGGGCGTCTGTGTTCCGGTTGGGTGATTACCGGAAACGCCGTCGGTAGTCACGATTTCTACAGCCAGAGTGCATTCGCTCTTCGGTGCTTCGTTTACATAGAGGTAAACAATCTCGCCTGGGTTGGCTACAATACCTGTGGGGCCAGACAGGCGGCCGAAGTAGTTACTCATGGTGAAATTACTGCCGTTGGCCATCTCCTGATGGTTGCTGTAGATTTGATAGTCGGCAATACGGAAGAACTTTTCATATCCGGCAGTGTAGCCCGTGGTTTTGTTGGTAAACTGTCTCCAAGTATCATTTTTGATTTTCAGCACCATGGCCTTCATGTCAGCATTCAGGGCCGCATAGTCAGCATTGGCCTCCAGTTGGGCATCGGTCAGACTTTGGATGTTGTCCTTTAGCGTGGTGCAGGCCTTGTCTGCAAACAGGTTGTCGAGATGTGCTTGGAAGGTGGAGATATTCTTCACCAGCTCTTCGTATTCCTTGAGTGAGCCGCGTGCAGCTTCGATTTCTTCTTCGGAAAGTTCTACTTCTTGGAAGCCCCATACACTGGCTTCTGCATTAGTGCTCCACAGCACGACGTTGTAGGCTTGGCTGCTGGCGGTGTGCAAACCCATCTGCCCGTTGTTGGCATTGGGAATGACCCATTTGTATTCCCATTTGTCATCAGTGCGCCGGGGATACAGGGTGACCTTGGATGTTCCAGTCTTATAGACAGCACTGGTGGTTCCCTGTGCCTGTACGTATTTCTGCGAGACCACATTCTGGATGGCCCATCCTGTGCCGCTCTTCACCAGTTTCCAGTATTGTGAATAGTTATCCTTGTTCAGGGCGATGGACTGCAGGTTGCCGTCCACTTCTGTCATGTAGCGGTTGTAGTTAGTGCTGATGAGGCGATAGTATTTACCATCGGTCAGCGTTTCGGCATAGCCATTAACTTCGTTTATGTGATTGCGCACGTCCTCCTCTGTTACGTCTTCCACCAGGCTGATGGCCCAGTCGCTGCCGGCATCGTTGCTATACGACCACTTCGTCACCGTGGTGCCATTGTTGCCCAGGTTTAGGCAACTTTGGCCGCTGAAGTCGCTCTCGGAAGAAATGTTGATGTAGGACTGTGTGCCTGTGTTGTTGGGACTGAACTGGATGTACAGCGTCGTGGCCGTGTTAGCCGGTGTGCCGAAGGTACTTTGCAGGAACTGCCCCGTGTTGGCGCTACGCAGTGTGTAGCCGTTGCCGCTCTTTTCCAGAATCCACACTTGGCTCAGGCCCGAAGAGACCTTGCTGGCTCCTACGGCGCTGCCGCTCTCTCTGCTTGTCAGGTAGGCCGTGGAGGTGCGCTTGTTGCTCAAGCGGATGAGGCCTAGTTTGCTCATCTGGTAGTTGTAGAGGTCTCGTCCCGTCAGTTGGTCGGCAGAGGTTGTATTCACGTTGTAAAAAACCCAGTCTCCAATGCTTCCGGCTGTTTTGGCCGAACCACCTTTGATGTCGCTGCCGTCGCTGGGTGCAACCATGCAGTAGTTGCTGCCCTGAAGGACGAAGTGTCCTGTTGTGCCGCTGATGGGATCGATGGACATGGCCCAACTGCTGGTGACGGTGGCTCCTGTGCCACGTGCGCTGCTTCCAGGAGCCTTGTAGTAGTTGCCCAGACCCGTTTTGATGTAGTACTTGCCGTCAGTGGCTGTTTCCAGTTTCACCAGATAGCCTGCTCCTGTGGTTGCATCCTTACCCTTGGGCGATGCCACTTGCTTGAGTGCATTGTTACTGTCTTCTTGGATGAACTTTCCACTACCTTGGTTGTAGAGGAAATACCATTTCCCTGTCTCTACGGTGGTGGCTGCATTGCCGAGGTCAAGAAGGCCTGTCGGCATGTCTTGTGCCATGGCGTTGCTCATTCCTGTCAGAGAGAGCAACAGCGTGAAGAATAGGTACAGTTTCTTCATAGTAGTAATTGATTTAGAGGTTTATTCATACTGCAAGGGACAAAGATACGAAGAAAAATCAGAAATTAAAAATTAAAGGTTAAAAATGTATGGACAAGGGCTTCAAAATCTGTTTTAAGCTGTCTCAAGCTCTATGGTGTGGTTTACATAAGCAGGGGAGGGCGTGCCGTTGATTCCGACACGCCCTCCCTTGGGCATTCCGAAAAGTTCGGAGTTTACTTAACGATAACCTTTGTGCCGTTCAGGATGTACAGCCCCTTGCCGAACTTCTGGAGGTCGTTCAGTGTAGCCTTCTTGCTGACGAGGCGTCCGTCGATGGTGTAGACGGCACCGCTCTTGCTGACGTTCTGCAGGGCGGTCTGGATGCCATCAGGCTCGTTGCTGTAGACGATGGTGACATCGGCCGTGGTGCTGAACTTCTCGTCACTGGCGATGTAGGCGCGGTTGGCAGCAATGGTAGCCGGGGTCTCCATGACATCGGTGATGGACACCTTGCTCACCTTGAAGGTATTACCCTCTGCGTAGAGGTCGCCACGGTCAATCTGAGTAGCGGCAAATGTACCCTTCAGCACACCCCAAGTCTGCGGTTCCTTGGTGGCGATGGTGTAGTTATGGGTGAACTTCACCATGTCGGGCTCCATCTCTTCCTCGTAGTCTTCGGCGTCGCCGTTGATGTAGATAAATGGACGGCCAGCGATAGCCTTCTCCACCTTAGCCAGTGTGATGGTGCTGGTGGCACGGTCGATGCTGTTCACACCCCACATCTGTCCTTCCTGCGGAGTAACTTCGATGGGGAAGCAGAAGGTGTTCAGTGCACCCTCCACGATGGGAGCCTGGAATTCAGTGCCTTCGTAGTCGGAAGCCACGTTCTCTACCTCTTCCAGATACAGGCCACTGCGGCTGCCTGGGGTGTTGGCATTCCAGGTTACGAGTGTGTTGGCAGAAACCTGAGCGTGCAGATAGTTCTGATTGTCGCCCGTGAGATTCTTGGCAGCAATTACGTTCTCACCGTAGCCGATGGCACTCACGTTGAACAGAGTAGGATGAACGCTCAATGTCACAACGCCGCTCGTGCCGGCAGCCTTCAGGAACAGGTTCGTGCCCTTGTTCTGCATGACGTATGCAGTGTCGCCCACGCTGATGAAGCGGAACTGAGCCAAATCCTTGTCGTCGATATCCATTTCCAGGTCATCGAAGTACAGATTGCTACCCAGACCCAAGTCTTCCCTGTCAACACCGGGCTTAACCATGTAGATACCTTCGTCGTTACCCTCCTCAATGTAGCTGACGGTGAGGTACTTGCCGAACAAATCTTCACTGGTGATAATTTCCTGGTCGTCCACGGTCTTGGTCTGTGCGTTGCCGGCCACCTTGTCCCAGCCATATTTTTCGAACTCCTCTTCTGTGCCGAAGCGGATGTTGTACCACTTGCCAGTCTGCATCTTGATGGCATCATCCATCATTGCTTCGTTCTGGCTCTCCAGTGTTTCGATGTAGTTTGCGCTCTTCTCGGGAGTATAGTCACCCTTAGCGTCGTAGGCTGTAGCCTCGTCGTAGGTGTTCTTGAAGGCTGTAGCCTTGCTGTCGTCAGCCCAGAAACCGGGGTTCGTGCCGACAACCACAGCCTTTTCGGCATCCTTCAGTCTGGCCAGCACTTCACGCAGGTCGGTCGGGTCTACGAATTTAGCCATGAAGGCATCGTAGGCAGCCTTCAGTTTGGTGTAGTCCTCGCTGGTGACATCGTCCAGTTCCTTGTCCTTCAGTTCGTTGATGATGCTCTCCAGATTGGATGCCAAGTCGCCCATGAAGCGTACCTGAGCATTCTCGTTGGGAGCGTCGTAGCTCACCTGGAACTCGCTGACATGGCCATAGCCACGTCCCGTGGTGGTGCCGTCGATGTAGAAGCGCAGATATTGGAAACCATTAGCGGCGAATGTTTCGGACTTTATGCCATTTATCACCGAACTGCTGTAGGGAGTGGAAAGACTTCCCAGTTCACTCCATTCCTCGTCTGCGGCATCGGGATTGTTGCTGCCGAATACACCCCACTGGGTGACGTGGTCGTTGGCTACAGGCGTACCCGAAGCGTTTGTGCGGCGGCCTATCGTGATGTACAGCTCTTCATCGATGGGTTCGGCCAATGCCACTTGCAAGTAGTGTGTATGATTGTCTACGCTACCACCGCTCCATGCTGAGTGCCAGTATGTGGCCGTATTGGCATCGAGCAGATTTTCCAGTGAACCTTCGCTTGATTCCGTCCAGGGTGAACTGAACTGGCTGTTTTCGGAAATCAGATTGACAGCCGACATGTCCTTGGCAATTTCCAGTTTCTTCTGAGCATCAGCCAGGATGGTCTGGTAGTTGAAGAGCATGAGTTCGCGATCCTTGATGTCCTTGTATGCCTCGATGGCGGCGTTGGCTTCCTCGTCGCTGACGGGGACGAATACCCATTCCGAGGCTCCGGCGGCACCGTTGGCGTACGTGTTTTCCCACTTAACGATGTTACCCGACTCGCCGGCGCCACTGCTGTGGCCGCTGCAGTGCAGGTAGTTGTAGACATTGGCTTCCTCGGTGCTGATGCGGATGTTCACGTAGGACACACCCTCGCTGTTGGTGGTGACGGCATCCAAGGCCAGCAGAGCATCGCTTTCAGCCGAGAGGGTGACAGGGTTGGTGCCAGCCACGAAACGTGCGTCGGTGGCCACGCTGCGGAAGTCGTAGTAGCCATCCTTGTTGCTGATGTACCACAGAGTGGGGCAGTTGGTGGTCACTTCGTCGGGTGTGCCCCATTTGGCATTGATGGTGGAACCGATGACGGTGTACATGTACTTGTCATAGTACGTAGTCTTGGTCTCCTCCTCCATGGTGTCGGGGTCAGTGATGGTCTCGGTCTTTGAGAAGATGAGGCCGCTCTTGATGCGGTAGTAGCCGTCGGTCAGTGTCATGGGCACCTTGCTGGCCAGTACGGCCTCGTAGGCAGCCTTCAGACGCTTGTACAGGGCCACGTAGACGTCTGTGCGCTCAGCATCGGGCAGATCTTCTATTTCGGGGTTACCGTCAGCTTCGTGTGCGGCGACTTTGGCAGCTTCGAACTCGGCAACCTCTTCTACGCCATACAGGCCCGGAGCCGTACCAGCCTCAAAGGTATAGTTGTCATACTCAGTCATGAGGGCCACCAGATTGCTCAGGGCAGCGTCAGCCTCTCCCTGCTTTTTCACCACGATGGTGAAGTTGGTGGTGTTGGCAAAGTTGTTGGAAGAAGCCTCGGTGGAGACTACCATATTCACAGTGCCTTCCTTCCCGTTGAAGGTTATGTGCTGGGAATCCTCGGTGTTGGCACTGAGCACGGCATCCTGTTCTCCCAGAGAGACGTTAACACCGTTTTCGTTGCTGCAGACAAAGTCAAAACTGATTTCGGTGATGTCCCAACCGAAGTCTGCTTCAATCTGATAGGTCTGCGGAGTGACGGTGCCTGCCTGTCCGGTGAAGAACTGTACGTCGCTGCCGTTGTAGTAGGCCATGTTGTTGTTTCCCTTCACTGCTGTACCTCTCACAGTGGTGGCATTGTTGGCACCAGCAGAGGACACATTGGTGATGGTGATGGTGGGCGTGGAGTAGGATCTCCATTGTGTGGCCCACGTCTTTGCTGAGTTGCAGACAGTCCACTGCCCGTTGTCCTTGTTCACTTGGATGGTCACTACGTCATCCTGAGCGAACGCCGTTGTCGCTCCCAGCATGGAGAGCAGCAAGGCAAAAAGAAAGTAAAGTTTCTTCATAGGTTAATAATTTAGGGTTAATTGAAATGATTTGGGGCAAAGATACGGATAAAATATTATATGACAAAAAAAGAGCCACGATTTTTTTATCGCAGCTCTTTGGAAGAGGGTGAACAGAGTGGGCCGAAGGCTTTTAGGGCTTCAGCCCGCCCCAGCTGTTTTTCGTTTATTTCACAATGACCTTGGTGCCATTGAGGATGTACATGCCCTTGCCGAACTTCTGGAGGTCATTCAGCGTGGCCTGCTTGCTGACGAGGCGTCCGTCCACGGTGTAGACGGCACCGCTCTTGCTGACGTTCTGCAGTGCGGTCTGGATGCCGTCAGGAGCGTTCTCGTCGAATACCACCTCGAGTGTAGCTTCTCGGTCGTAGGCTTCGCTCTTGGCGATGTATGCGCTGTTGGCAGAAACCTTGGAGTTGGCACTCTTCGTGATGGTCAGTGCATTGCCCTGAGCCACAACTACGCCGGCACCCACAGTCTTTTCTGCGTATGTGCCCTTAAAGGCATACTGATCCTGCGGAGCGGTGGCGGTGATGTCGTAGCCATGTACGAGGGTTATCAAGTCGTAGTCGTCAGCCAGTTCTTCATCATAGTCGTCCGTGTTACCATAGATGAGGAAGAAGGGACGACCGCCGATGGCGGACTTCTCTATCTTGGCCAGGACTATCTTGTTGCCGTCCACGCTGTTCACACTCCACATGGCGGCGTTCTCGCCAGCCTTGACGCTAACCTCCACGGGGAAGCAGTAGGCGCTGATGGCACCGTCGGTGGCGGCTACGAGGAACTCTGTACCGTCGTAGTCAGCAGCCACATCTTCAGCCTCCTCGATGTAGAAACCGCTACGGCTGCCTGCAGTGGGGGTGAAATCGGGACCCCAAGTGACGAGCACGTTGTGGCTCACTTGTGCATGCAGATAGTTCTGGTTCTCGCCAGTGATGCTCTTGGCCGATACCACGTTCAGACCGTAACCGATGGCGCGTGCGTCAAACAGGCTGGGGTGAACGCTCAGGGTGACTGCGCCCGAAGTGCCTGCAGCCTTCAGGAACATGTTGGTGCCCTTGTTCTGCATGATGTATGCACTGTCGCCCACGCTGATGAAGCGGAAGAGGGCAGCGTCAGTGTCGGTCAGGTCCTCGCCGTCCAGGAAGTAAACCTGATGTCCCAGGCCTATCTCGTCCACGTCGATGGGGTCGATGTGCTGGAGGCCTTCCTCCTCGTAGTAGTCAGCTACCGATACGTACTTGCCGAAGAGCGAGGGTATGGTGATTTCGCCCTGGGCGTTGGTGCTGCCGTTGCCGGCCACCTTGTCCCAGTTGTGTGCTTCGAAGTCCTCTTCGGGTGCAAAGCGAATCTTGTACCACTTGCCCGTCTGGATTTTGTTGGCACTTGCGAAGATGTCCTGGCTCTGCTTTGTCAGTTGCTCCACGTAGTTCTTGCTCTTCTCGGGAGTATAGTCACCCTTGGCATCGTAGGCCACAGCCTCGTCGTAGAGAGCCTTGAAAGCACCTGCACCGTTGTCTGCACTCCAGAAGCCTGGGTCGGTGCCTACAACCACGATGTCAGCCGTCTCAGCCTGTGCGGCCAGCACATCGCGCAGTTCAGTCGGGTCTACGAACTTGGCCATGAAGGCATCGTAGGCAGCCTTCAGGGCATTGAACTCGTCAATGCCGATGTCGTCACGTTCCAGGTCAGCCTGTGCGTCGATGACAGCCTGTAGGTTGGTAGCCAGGTCGCCCATGTAGTGCACCTGTGCATTCTCGTTGGGCGTGTCGTAGCCCATCTGCAATTCGGTCATGTGCCAGTAGCCACGGTTGTTAGTGGTGGTGGCGGCGTAGAGGCGGATGTAGCGATAGCCATTGGTAGAGAAGGGCTCACTCTTGAAACTTTCGGTGTTGGAGCCGAAGGGGGTGTCCCAGATGAGGAGCTGCTCACAGGCTTCCTTCTCAGCATCGGGGTCGTTGGTACCGCGGATGATGAGTTGGGTCACGTGGTCATTGCTGCATTGGCGACGGGTGAACGTGATGTAGATATCCTCCTCCACAGGGTTCACGAGGTCGGCCTGCAGGTAGTGGATGTCGCCGTCCACGTTGCCGTCACTCCAGTTCGAGTGCCAGAAGGTGGTGACATCGCCGTCGAGCAGGTTGGCAATGGCACCTTCGCTGGGTTCATTATAGGGGGTGCTCAGCTGATTGGCGTTCTGGAGGAGCTTGACGTGCTTGATGTCGATGGCTATCTCCAGGTTCTTCTTGGCGTTAGCCAGTATACTGTCGTACTGGGCCAGCATGAGTTCGCGGTCGCGGATGGGGGCGTAGTCTTCGATGATTTTGGCTGCCGTGGCATCATCCACGGGGACGAAGTACCATTCCGTGCCACCGGGGCCGTTTTCAGCAGAGTAGCTGGTACTCCAGCCTACGATGTTGCCGCCCGTGCCCGTGCCGGCACTGTGCCCTCCCTGGTGGAGGTAGAAAAAGTTGTCGGCAGCCTGTGTGGAGACGCGGATATTGACGTATGTGATACCCTCCTCGGTGGTGGTGATGGGCTCGATGGCCATCATGTTCTGGCTCTCCTTGGAGAGGGTGACGGCTGTGCTCTGGGCAGTATTGTCGAAGCGCCCGTCGGTAGCCGCGCTGACGATGTCGAATGTGCCGTCCTCCAGCATGGTCACGTGCCAGAGCGAGGGGCAGTCGGTGTCCACGTCGTCTGGTGTGCCCCACTTGGCGTTGATGGTGCTGCCGTTCAGTTCGGTATAGGCGTACTTGGGCATAACCTTGGCTTCCTCCTCCATGGTGTCGGGGTCGGTGACGGTGTTGGTATATTCCATGGCCGTCTTCAGGCGGTAGTAGCCCGTGGCCAGGGTCATGGGAATCTTGCTTGCCAGCACGGCCTCATAGGCGGCCTTCAGGTTGGCAATCATTTCCTTCAGTTGGGCCACGGTCAGTTTCTCCTTGTCGTCCGGATCCATGTTGTCGGGATTGTAGTCCTCAAGGGCCTTCAGGAAGGCGGCCACAGCCTCTGGATTGTACTGTCCGGGTGCAGTGCCGGGTACGAACTGGTCGCGATAGCCGGAGTATTCAATGATGAGTGCGGTGAGCTCATTCTCCAGGGCCTCCTTTTCGGAGAAGTCGCCCAACTCTATCTCGATGATGCTCCAGACACTGTTGCCGCCGACTTCCGTCTTCTGGCCGGAACCCCAGGTGACGATGGTCTGGCCCACACCGTTGTTGTCGATGAGTTCCTGGAAGTCGCCACGGCTGTCACTGACATTCAGAGCGAAGTAGCCAGGCTGTGCTTCGTCGATGGCGTAGATGTTGTACGTACCTGCGTCGTAGACGTTGTCAGTCGGGTAGATGGTCTTGCTGTTGCCCGTACCGTTGGGGGCCTGTAGCCAGTTGCCGGTGCCAAACTGGATGTAGTAGGCTGCAGGGTTGTCGTCAGTGGGCACGAAACGTACCAAGTAGGCAGCCTTGGCCGTGGCCAGGTCACCGTCGTTGATGTTGTCGATGGCCATCTTCTTGATGTTTTCGCCCACACCCATGTCGGTCATATAACCGCCCTGGGTGGGCATCTCACCTGCCGGGCAGTAGCCGTCGCCACCGCTGACGCGACCCTGGTGTAGCAGATACCATGTGTTGGGCTCGAAGTTCTCCACAGCCACACCGGGGGTGATGGACTTCAGTTCCAATTCAGGAAGCTGAGCCTTGACGGTGTTGCTTACGAAGAGGGCAACCAACAGCATGAGGAAAGAGGTAATCTTTTTGCTCATAACATTTAGGTTTTAGGTTAATAAATAAGTTTAGTTTCTAGTGTATGCCGTGGCAAAGATACGAATAGTTTTCTATATAGCAAAAAAAAGAGTCGCGATTTTTTGTCGCGACTCTTTTTTGGGGGGGGGCTCGGAGCACTCGGATAACTCGGAGGCCCTGGAGCACTCAGATTATTTCACGATGACCTTGGTGCCTCCCTGGATGTAGATGCCTCTGGTCAGGCGCTGCGCGTTGCTGACGCGACGCCCGTCGATGGTGTAGATGACAGTGTTGGCAGTGCCGGACGCGGCATCCTGCGGTGTGGCCTGTATGCCGTCGGTCTCGGAGAACTGGAGGCTGATGACGGCCTCGAGGTCAAACCCGCCCTCTGTGGCGATGTAGGCTCCGTTGGCAGCTACACGGGTGTTGCTGCGCTTGCTGACAACCAGAGCATTGCCTTCGGCTACGATGACTCCGGCTCCCACTACCTCAGAGGTGTAGCTGCCCTTGATGGGGGTGTCGGTCTGGGGTTGTGGGCCCGTGATGGCATAACCGTGGCGCAGGGTGACCATGTCGGCCACGTCGTCGGCCTGATACTGGTCGAGGTCGCCGTACTGCAGGAAGAAGGGACGACCGCCGGCCGCACCGCCTTCGATGGCACCGAGGGTGGCCACGTTGTCCTGGATGCTGTTCAACGTCCAGAGCTTGGTGTCGCTCTCCTTGGCACTGATTTCCACGGGGAAGCAGAGACCCGTGAGCGAACCGTAGGTGAGTGGTATCTGGAACTCCGTGCCGTCGTAGTCGGCAGCCACGTCGGCAGCTTCCTCGATGAAGAAAGCACTGTTGCTGCCCGGTGTGTAGGCATCCCAGGTGACGAGGGTGTTGTTGTCGCGCTGTGCGTGCAGGTAGTTCTGGTTCTCACCGGTGATGCTGCGCGATTTGATGACGTTCAGACCGTAGCCGATGGCACGTGTTGCGTCGAAGAGCGAGGGATGGACGCTGAGTGTGACACTGCCGCTGGTGCCGGTAGCCTTCAGGAAGAGCCCCGTGGCGCGGTTTTGCAGCATGTAGGCTGTGTCGCCGACGGCGATGAAGCGGAAGTGCGAGAGGGTGGCGTCGGAGATTTCGTCGGGTTCTGCGAAGTAGAGATGACTGCCGAGCCCCAGGTCACTGCTCTCGGTGATGACCACCTCGTGGTCTTCGCTGTTGAATTCAGCGGGCAGGACGTACTTGCCGAAGAGCGGGAAGGCCGTAAACTGGCCAGCCTCGTTGGTCTTGCTGTTGGCACCGCTCTTGTCCCAGCCATGTTGCTCATATTCCTCTTCGGAGGCAAAGCGCAGGCGATACCACTTACCCTCGCGGATGGGGTTGGCGCTGGCGTAGATGTCCTCCTTCTCTTGGTTCAGGCGGTCGATGTACTGCTGGCTCTGCTCGGCGGTGTAGTTGCCGGCTTCGTCATAGGCCTTGGCCTCGTCGTAGAGTGCCAGGAGGTTGGCGGCTCCGCTGCCTGTGCTCCAGAAGCCCGGGTCGGTGCCGGTGACCACGACGGAGGCGATGTCCTTGGTGCTGGTGAGCACGCTGCGCAGTGGGGCGGGATCGACGAACTTGGCGATGAAGGCCTCGTAGGCCTGCTTCAGAGCGGTGTATTCGGTGGTGGTGATGTCCTCAAGCTCCAGGTCGGCCTGGTCGCTGATGACCTTCTCCAGGTTGGTGGCCAGGGCGCCCAGAACGTTGTACTGGCAGGTGGGCGACTGGTAGACCTCGGCCCGGAACATCTGGAACTCGGCCATGTGGGCAAAGACGGGAGTCTTGTTACCGGTGGTGCGGACGAAGTAGAAGCGGATGTACTTCTTGCCCTGCGTCGGGAATACATTGCTGGTGAGTGTCTCGGTGAAACTGCCGACGGGGGTGGTGATGTCGGTCAGGTGCTCGCATTCGTCCTGTTCGGCATCGTAGCTGTCGGTGCCATAGACGGCCCAGTCGATAATCTGGTTGCCGGAGTTGTTTCGGCGTGTGAACTGCATGACGGCGTTCTGGACGTCGGCCTCGCGGATTTCCACCTGTAGGTAGTGTGCGCCGCTGTAGGCGTTGTGCCAGTCGCTGTGCCAGAAGGTGCTGACATCGCCGTCAATCAGGTACTCGATGTTCAGGCCCTCTTCGGCGTCGGAGCAGGGGCTACTGAGCTGCCCGGCATCGGTGATGAGGGGCGTTTCATCGACAATCTTCTGCACGTCGCGTGCAATCTCCAGTTTTGCCTTGGCATCGGCCAGCATGGTCTTGTACTCATTGAGCATGGCCTCGCGGTCCTGGTAGGGCTTGTAGGCCTCGATGATGGCCTGGGCCTCCTCGTCGCTGACGGGGATGAACTGCCATTCTGAGGCGTGCGGGGTCTGGTCTTCACGGTCGTAGGTGGGTTCCCAGCCCACGATGGGGCCGCCTTCGCCCTTGCCGCTCGTGTGGCCGTCCTGATGGAGGTAGCATCTGTTGTTGGCCAGGGGATGGACGTTGAGGTTGACGTAGGTGATGCCGTTCACGGTACCTGCGGGGGTGACTTCGATTTCAGCCGTGCCCTCGGTGGAGAGGGTGACGGCCGTGCTCGTGCTGACGGTGGTGAAGGTGGCCTGGGTGGCGACGTTCACGATGCTGAGTCGGCCTTCGGCCAGGTTCTTCACCTGCCAGAGAACGCTGGCATCGCTGTCCAGGTCGAGCGAGGAGCCCCAACGGGCGTTGATGGTCTCGCCGTTCACCTGGGCGTTCATGTACTTGTCCACTTCGCGTTCGATGTCCTCCATGGTCTCCTCATCGGTCTCGATGATGTAGTAGCGCTGTCCGGTCTTCAGGCGGTAGTATCCGTCGGCCAGTGTCATGGGCACGCGGCTGGCCAGTGCGGCCTGGTAGGTGCTGATGATGTTCTGGATGAGCTGGCGAATCTCCTCAGCCGTCATTTCGTCGATGCCGGAGTCGGGATTGTCCAGGTCACCGGCGTTCAGGGCAGCCTCGAAGGCAGCCACTTCGGCCTCGCCGTACTCGCCCGGGTTGGTGCCGATGGGCTGGAGGTTACTCAGGTATTCGCGATATTCAATCAGGGTGGCTTCCAGCTCTTTCAGGGCTGCGTCGCGCTCGCTCAGCGTCTCCCAGATGGCGGCATGGAAGGAGTAGTCGGCATTGCCGTCGATGCTGGTGTTGCGGCCGGAGCCCCAGATGGGTACGGGGTAGCCCACGCCGGTGCAGTTGATGGCCACCCCCATGGGATACTGATTCATGGCGAAGTGGCCGTCGGTGTCCTCGATTTTGTAAACGTCCAGCTCCGTGGCATCGTAGATGGAGACCACGGTGGGCATCTGGGTACGGTTCTGCGCTCCGTCGGGGATGCTGAGGTAGTTGCCTGTCCCAAACTGCATGAGGTAGGCTCCTTCGTGTTCGCTGCTGGGCACGAAGCGCACGAGATAGCCAGCCACGGAGGCTGCACTGCTGCCCTCGGGGACGTTGTCGATGCTGCGGGTGTAGATGACATTGCCGGCCCCCTCGTCGTGGATGAAGCCTGCGCCCTCGGGCAGTCCGCCCACCTCGCTGTGGGCCACCTTGTTGTCGTTCAGTACGCGCTGCTGGTGCAGGAAGTACCATGTGTCAGGCTCAAAGTCGGCCACGGCTCCGCCCACACTGACGGACTTGCCTTGCAATTCCGGCAACTGGGCTTGTGCGCTGGCAGCCATGAAGAAGGCTACCAAGAGTGTGAGAAATCGTGTAATTCCTGTTTTCATATTAGTAATGTTTAAGGTTGAAGATGTGTTTCCGCAGGCAAATATACAGATAATAGTTGAAAAAAGAGAATTTTTGCCGCAGATTTTTTCTGTCCTGTCACGAGGGGGGGATTCGTCCCGTACAGGTTGGGGCCTCGTCCCGTGCGGGTTGCGCCTCAGACCTGCCCGGCTTGGACGTCAGACCCGTACGGGACGAAGCCCCGACCTGTACGCGTGTGTGCGCACACTCACGTGCGCATACCTTATATATTATATAAAGAGAGACTTTTGCCCGTCATGCATGGAGGGCGGCCATCCACTTGTCGCCCAAGGCCGACTTGGCGCGGATGTGCTCCTGCACGGCGGTCACGAAGGGATTGCTCTCGAACTGTCCGCGCACCTGCTCGAAGTCCGCCTCGGCCGTCGATGTGTTGCCGTCGAAGCCAAAACCTGTCTTGGTGCTGAGGGAGAATTCCTTGCGGGCATCCTGGTATAGCATCTGGTCGATGCCCACCACGGCCTCCTTCCACTGCCGGATGATGTCGATGAGCACCTCGTTACGCTGCAGGTCTTCCTCGCTGAGTCCGTAGAACTGCAGCATCAACTGGTAGGCCCATGCCCATTCGTAGTCGTAGTAGTGACGATGGATGTCGTGCAGGCGCTGGTTCATCTCGTCCGTGGAGGTCACCAGCCCGGCCTCGATGTCGTTCATCATCTGGCGCACCTCGCTGTGTGGGGCAATGAGGCCGGAGATGTCCAGCCAGTCCCCCTCGCCGACGTTGGAGGCGGGGCGCAGTTGCCGGCCATACTTCTCCAGACGGGAGATGAGCGAGTTGCCCAGGAACTTCTGGATGGCCATGCGGTAGAGTTGGATGCCACGCTCCAGACTGGAGTGTGTGATTTTGGCACTCTGATAGGTGTAGGTGTCACTGGTGGCTCCGGAGAGGGCTTTGAGCTGTTGCAGTACCCGCAGTCCGCGCACCATCTTGTCGATGGTGTAGGGCGAGAGCAGGTTGAAGTTCACCAGGTCCAGCCGTCCCTCTGTCGGTCGCTTGTCACGCTTGGGCCACTTCTGCGCGTCGCGGATGGTGCCCACCGACCGCAGGTTCACGGCCGGTGCCAGCCACGTCTCCCCCTGCTTCTCTATCAGGTAGGAGAAGGGCAGGGCAGAGGTGTCGGGGTTGGAGGAGTGGCGTCCCATCACCAGCGAGAAGGCACCGATGCGTGCCGGCCACAGGATGTAGCTGTCGGAGGCCGTCTTGGCTCCGCGCTCCATGGCACCCTGGTGGATGGGCCCCAGCTTGTACATGTGGTTCGACTGGTTGGAGCCCGAACCGGCATTCATGAAGGAGAATATGCCGGCAATGAGCAGGGTGCTCTTGTGATGCGTCACCGTGAAGGGGCCGGCAAATATGGCACAGGCCTCGCCGTTCTCCTCCTGACAGTTGCAGAAGAAGAGCGAGTCCGAGGCAGAATAGCTGTGCCCCAGGGTGCACGACTGGCCCACGTAGACGCGGGTCAGCGTGGTGCAGTCCTCTATCTGGCTGCCGTCTTGCACGATGAAATCCTCGGCAATGACACCATAGCCGATGTGCACGGGCGATTCCTGGCGTGACATCAGCGAGCCGTTTTTCAGCCGGCCGGCACCCTCTATCTTCGAATAGGGGCCTACGTAGAGGTTCTTGATGTAGCCCGTGTCGACGATGGTGCTGTGGTGGCCGATGCAACCGCGGTCGCAGGTCTTCTCCTCTACGATTTTATTGGTAAATTCCTTCAGCCGCTCGATGAGCACGGGGCGGTGGCGGTACATGGCCTGCATGTAGGCCTCTTGGGCCGTCAGCTGGTCGTGGATGGTCACCTCGCGTCCCCCTGTTTCATTCAGTACGCTGACTTCCACGCCGTTGCCGAATGATGTGGCACCATCCACCATGATGATATCGACGTTCTCGATGAACGAGTCGTGCTCCACGTCGTAGTTGGCAATGTAGTTCTTGATATTCTCGATGCAGCAGTCGTCGCCCACGCTGACGTTGTGCAGCGTGGCGTGGAACAGGCCTGAGTGTTTGCAGATGCCGCCAGGCATGGTGAACGACTTGTTGAACTGCCCAATCCGGCAGTGCCCCGAAAAGCGTGTGCCACGCAGGTACTTTGTGTTCAGCCCGGGATGAATCTCAATTTTGCTCCAGTCCTCAGCCGAGCAACCCTGCTGCTCCAGCTGCTGGACTTCTGCTTGTGTTAAACTTCTGTATTCCATTTTCAATCTTTTAACTTTTTGATAATCTCTAAACCTTTCAACCTTTCAACTTTTCAACTTTTTAACCTTAATTCGTACAATAATATAACGCTGGATGCGTTTATTTATTATAAATAAGTGACATAAAAAATGATACTTTTCCGCAATCCGCTGGTATGGCTCCGCCGCATCTGCCACCGCCGAGGCTATGGCATCCACTCGCCTTTTGCCTTCATGCTGGTCACTCAGGTGCTCTACAGCCCGGGCCGCTACTACGCCGACCGCTGGCTCGGAAAACTGCATCCCTGGTATGTGCGTTGGTTCCACCTGCGTCCGTTGGCTCGCCACCGCCTGCTCTTTCGCCTGGCCAATCGCTGGCAGCCACGGGTGATAGTCGTCCCCGGCGTGACACCTGTGGAGTGGAACTACCTCCATGAGGGATGCCGACGGGCACTGATCGACTCGGCCCTGCCACGGGGACAGGTGGACATGATGGTGCTGCGAACCGCCACCCCCGGATGGCAGGACCACGTGGGTCCGCAGACGCTGCTGGTGGTGGACAACCTGCCACAGAACCGCCACTTCTGGCAAACCGTCCTTGCCGACTCACACACCCGTGTCACCTTCGACCTCCATGACCTGGGGCTGGCCGTCTTCAATCCCAAACTTCAGCGGCAGGACTATCTCATCAACTGGTAAAAAAACTTCAGAATCCCGATAAAAAGCATTAACCCCATGAAAAAATCCAATGTCTACACCCGCCGGGGCGACGACGGTACCACCGGGCTCGTCGGCGGACAGCGCATCCCCAAGTCCCACACCCGACTGGAGGCCTACGGTACCATGGACGAACTGAACAGCCAAGTCGGTCTCCTGCTTGCCGATGTCTCCGAAACGGACATCTCCCAACAGTTGCTGCGCATCCAGAACGACCTCTTCAGCGTCGGCTGCGAACTGGCCACCGTCGATCGCCTGCCACGCCATGCTGTCACGGCCGACGATGTCCTGTGGCTGGAAAACGCCATCGACCAGCTCGATGCCCAGTGCGGAGGCTGGAAGGGCTTCATCCTGCCCGGCGGTTCGCGCGGAGCGGCCCTGGCCCATGTCTGCCGCACGGTCTGCCGTAGGCTCGAACGGCGCATCTATGCCATTGACGATGGCGTGCCCACGGATGCCATTTTGCTACAATATATCAATCGATTAAGTGACTATTTCTTCCTGCTGGCAAAGAAAATCAATATTTTAGCAGGCGTGGAAGAAAATATTTGGCAAAATCGTTGCTAATGTCATTTATGTATTATAAATTTGCACGCTTTTACTGGAAATGACCCCATGAAACGGAAATTGTAAATTATAAAAATCGTAAATAGCAATCATGTATTGGACACTAGAATTGGCCTCGAAGCTCGAGGATGCTCCCTGGCCTGCTACGAAGGAAGAACTCATCGACTATGCCGTGCGCAGCGGTGCACCCTTGGAGGTCATCGAGAACCTGAACGAAATCGAAGACGAGGGCGAAATCTACGAAACCATCGAGGATGTCTGGCCCGACTATCCCACCAAGGAGGATTTCCTCTTCAACGAGGATGAGTATTAAAACGAAGAAAAGTGACCTTGTATGCGAAGGTCACTTTTTTTTCTGTGATGCAAATTTTCACCCCTCCCGTACAATAATGTGGGGGGGAGATGCGTTATTAGAAAGGATGAAAAGACTTTTGTTGCTGGCAGTGAGCGTGCTGACAATGACACGGATGTGTGCTCAGTACGATGCGGCGTTCACGAACTACTGGGCGCTGCAAAGTTACTTCAATCCGGCAGCAAGCGGTCTGGAAGGCCACCTCGACATTCAGGCAGCCTACAGCATGCAGCTGGCGGGATTCGAGGATGCACCGGCCACCATGCTGGCCACGGCCGACCTGCCGCTGTTCTTCTTGAGCCCCCGACATGGCGTTGGCGCGGGATTCATGAATGACAACATAGGTCTCTTCTCCAATAAAAAAATGTACCTGCAGTATGCCTACCACCAGCCCCTCTGGGGTGGACGTCTGAGCGTCGGTGCACGGGTGGGACTGCTGAACGAGACGTTTGACGGCAGCAAACTGGATGTCATAGACGGCGGAGACCCGGCATTTGCCACTAACGAGGTGGACGGAATGGCACTGGACGTGGATGCCGGCCTGCGATACACCTACAAAAAGGTCTGGTACGTGGGGCTGAGCGCAATGCACCTGACGGGGCCCACCGTGAAACTGGGAGACGACAAGATGCACGAGACTTCGGTGCCACAGTTGTTCTACCTGACGGGGGGATGCACGGTGAAATTCAAACAACCGCAATATGCTCTATACACCTCGGCCATCCTGCGTTCCGACCTCCAGGCATGGCGCGGCGACATTACCGCCAGGCTAGCCTACAATGGCGAAAGACTGCATCTCTATGGAGGGCTGACCTATAGTCCGACGATAAGTGTAGGATTGTTGCTCGGTACCACCTTCCACGGGCTGAAAATAGGCTATGCCTACGAGATGTACACCAGTGGTATAGGAGCCTTGCACGGAACCCACGAAATAGTGCTTGGCTACGAGATGGACCTGAGTAAGTTCAAGAAAGGAAAGAATCTGCATAAGAGCGTGAGAATACTATAAACGAAATATGAAGAAGAAAACGATATTTGTGATAATGGCAATCATGGCACTGAGTTGGGCCATGACAGCCTGTATGGGATTCAGTTCGTCGGCAAATGCCACTGGAGGCGAGGTGACGGGTGTGAAAGGAACGGCTTTCAGTGAACCGGTGCCCTTTGGCATGGTGCCTGTGCGCAAGGGGTCGTTGAAGGTGGGACTGGAAGAAAACGATACCCTGTGGGGAGCAAATTTCCCTCAGCGGGAAATCTCGGTGGATGGTTTCTGGATGGACGAAACAGAGGTCTCCAATGCCAAGTATCGTCAGTTCGTGAACTGGGTGCGCGACAGCATCATCCGTGAGCGCTTGGCCGATCCTGCCTTTGGAGGCGACGAGACCTACAAAATAGAGGAAGACAAGGAGGGAAACCCCATTACGCCCTATCTGAACTGGAACAAAAGCATACCTTGGCGCAAGGCCAACGAGGACGAACAACGCGCCATTGAAAGCGTCTATGTCACTCATCCTATCGACGGCACCAAAATGTTGGATGCCACCCAGATGAATTATCGCTATGAGGTCTATGACTATGCTGCTGCAGCGCAGCGGAAATACCGGCTCAATCCCGAAGAACGTGACCTGAACACCGACCATGCCGTGAATCCCGACGAGGTGGTGATGATTAGCAAGGATACGGCCTGGATTGATGATGACGGGCGCATCCAGCGGCAGACCATCACGCGCCCGCTTAGTGGTCCCTGGGACTTCCTGAACACCTACATCGTGAATATCTATCCCGACACCACTTGCTGGGTCAATGACTTCCGGAATGCCGACAATGAGCGCTACATGAAATTGTATTTCAACAATCCTGCCTATGACGACTATCCTGTGGTGGGAGTGACCTGGGAACAGGCTAATGCCTTCTGCGTATGGCGCACCAACTTCCTGTTGAAAGGCCTGGGGGGCATGGCAAAATACATTCAGCGCTATCGCCTCCCCTCGGAAATAGAGTGGGAATATGCTGCACGCGGAAAGTCGGGTAGTGCATTCCCCTGGGAGAGCGGTGAGGTGAAGAGCGATAAGAACTGCTACTATGCCAACTTTAAGCCCGACCGTGGAAACTATACTGAGGACGGTAGCCTGATTACTTCGAAGTGTGGTATCTACAGTGCCAATAGTAACGGGCTGTATGACATGGCTGGCAACGTGGCCGAATGGACGAGCACCGTCTACACTGAAGCGGGTGTGGAGAGCATGAGCGACATGAACCCCGAGCTTAAGTACAACGCTGCCAAGGAGGATCCCTATAGGCTGAAGAAAAAGAGTGTGCGAGGGGGCTCGTGGAAGGATCCTGAAAGTTTGATTCGTTCGGCCTGGCGTACTTATGAGTACCAGAACCAGCCCCGTTCGTACATCGGTTTCCGCTGTGTACGCTCGATGGTGAATGACAATTCCAAGCAACCTAATAAGAAGAAATAACATGGCAAAAAAACTCAATCTGATAGAAGTCATCCAAAAATGGATGGACACCATGGCCGGACAGACCTTCATGAACTATGCTTACTCATGGGGTGCTGCGGTCGTCATCTTGGGTACATTGTTCAAACTGACTCACATCCCGGGAGCTAATCTGATGCTGTTCATCGGTATGGGCACTGAGGTCTTTGTGTTCATTGTGGCCGGATTCGAGCGAGTGACGGAACGGATGCCCGAACATACCACAGGTACCCTGTCGAGCGAAACGCTGGAAGAACTGGCTGCGGTGGCCTCCACGGCAGTACAGAATGGCGGAACAACTATCATCGGTGGCACTGGTGTGGCTGCAGGCAATGGCATCATCGGTGACACAGGTGTAGCTGTCGGCAATGGCGTTATCGGTGGTGGAACGGTGGTCATCGGGGGAGGGGCCACGGAGATGGCTCAAATTCAGGCTACCGACCCGTCAACCGTGGAAGAAGCCGTGAAGAATTATACAGAACAGCTGGGTGAACTGACTGAGGTGCTGGGACGTGTGAAGGTACAGGCCGAGCGCATGTCTACCGACAGTGAGGAAATGGAGAACCTGAACCGCACGCTGACAGGCATAGCCACCGTCTACGAACTGCAGCTTCGCAATATCAGCAAGCAGGTGGCCACCATAGAGCAGATAGACGAGCAGACCCGACACATGGCACAGCAGATAGAGGAACTGAACAACGTCTATGCCCGCATGATAAAGGCCTTGACCGTTGGAAGCGCTATCGCCCCTGTCACCTCACAGCAAGAGGGCTAATTCTCAATATTCAATGTTCAACTTTCAATTTGAGAGATGGCTCAGATAAAAAAGAAAAAGATATCTCCGCGTCAGAAGATGATAAACCTGATGTACGTCGTGCTGATGGCCATGCTGGCTCTCAATGTCAGTAGCGATGTATTGAAGGGCTTCACGCTCGTCTCAGGAAAACTGGACCAGGCCACCCAGAATGCCATGCGCATTAACGAAGGCATCTACAAGAACTTTGAAGAACAGATGAAAGCCAACCCCACGAAAGTGAAGGAATGGTATGAGAAGTCGCAGTATGTAAAGCAGATGAGCGATTCACTCTACAATCTGGCCGAGGAACTGAAGGAGGCCATAGTGCAAAAGAGCGACGGAAAGAACGGCGATGTGCACAACATCCGGAACCAGGAGGACCTGGAGGCTGCAACCAGTGTGATGCTGGCTCCCAAAAAGGGACGCGGGCAGGAACTCTTCGAGGCCATCAATAGCTATCGCGAACGCATTACCCGGATGGTGACCGACACCGTGCAGCGAGCCATCATCGAAAGTAGTCTCAGCACGGAAATTTCGGCTCAGGACAAAGCCGAAGGCAAGAATTGGCAGGAATCCATGTTCGAGAGTATGCCCACGGCAGCCGCTGTTACCTCGCTGACCCAGTTGCAAAATGCCGTCCGTTCGGCTGAGGGCGAGGTGCTACATGGTCTGGTCAGCAATATAGACGTGAAGGATATCCGAGTCAATGAGGTGAATGCGTACGTCGTGCCCAACGCACAGACCATCGTGCAGGGAGGACGCTTCTCGGCTCAGATATTCATGGCTGCCGTGGATACCACCAATCGCCCTACCATCTATGTAGGAGGCAAAGAGATAAAAAGTGACCACGGCATCTATGAGACGGTTTGTAACTCCACCGGAGACTTTACTCTGACGGGTTGGATAGAGACCCTCAACGGTAGTGGGGAGAAGGTGAAACGTGACTTTCAACAGAAGTACACTGTCATTCCCCCTTCGGCCACAGTGAGTGCCGACATCATGAATGTGCTCTATGCAGGATACGACAACCCGATGAGTGTCAGCGTTCCGGGTATTCCATCTAACAGATTGCGTGTCAGCATGACGGGAGGCGGATTCACGCAGAAGGGCGATGGCAAGTACATTGCCCGTCCCACAAATGTGGGTGGAGAGGCCGTTATCACCGTAGCTGCCGAGACGGAAGGCCGCATACAGGAGATGGGCAAATTCACCTTCCGTGTACGTAAATTGCCTGACCCGACAGCTTATATCCCAGTGGATGATGACCATGTAATGGGGGGCAAGATTGCTAAGCAAAGTCTGATGGCCATGACCCACCTGGGTGCAGCCATCGACGACGGACTACTGAACATTCCCTTCACGGTGAAGGGTTTCGAAATGGTGTTCTACGACAATATGGGTAATGCAGTCCCCGAAGTAGCCCAGACAGCAGAGTTCACCCTGCGCCAGAAGAACATGATTCGCCAGCTTTCGCGTGGCAAGCGGTTCTATATTTCGAAGATACGTGCTGTTGGCCCTGATGGCATAGAACGCACGCTGAACGGTGCAATGGAGGTGATAGTAAATTAAAAATGAAAAATTAAAAGTGAAAAATGATATGAAGCGCATAGCCTTATTCTTTATTCTTTGTTCATTTCTTATCGGAACAGCACAGTCCCAGCCTGCCAAGCGCAGGACAACGACAACCAATGCCGCAGCCCAGAAGGGCCAGCAAGTGGAGCAGAAGACCGACCGTGCATCGCTCATGTTCCCCACAAGTGCAGAGATGCCAGAGGATGTGGTGTGGCGGCGCGACATCTATCGTCAGCTCGACCTCATGGCCGACAAAAATGCACCTCTGTACTATCCCGTGGAGCCAACGGACAGGCAAGTGAACCTCTTCACCTACCTCTTCCGTCTGTTCCTGACCAAGCGCATTCCCGTCTATACCTACAAACTGGACGGCAACGAGTCCTTTGCCGAGAAGGACCGTGTGACGGATGTGAAGGAAATCCTGGACCGCTATTACATTTACTATGAAGAGGATAACGGCAAATATACAGTAGCAGACAACGATGTGCCTTCGGCCCAAGTAAAGCGCTACTACATCAAGGAGAGCAGTTACTTTGACCAGCGCACTGGTACCTATCGTTCCAAGGTGACTGCACTCTGTCCGGTGCTGATAGAAGATGACTTCGGTGATGGTGGTGCTGCACCAAAGCCTCTGTTCTGGATTAAGTACGACGATGTGGCCCCCTATCTGAGTCGTTTGCCCATCATGGCCAGCAACCTGAACAATGTGACCAACATGACGGCTGACGACTACTTCACCATGAACCACTATGACGGAAAAATCTACAAGACGGCTAACATGCAGGGGCGGGTACTGGCCAACGAGACCGATACGGCCAAGGTGAAGAAGGAGCAGCAGCGCATCGAACAGCAGTTGGTGGACTTCGAGCAGAACATTTGGCATCAGCGCGAAAAGGTGGACACACTGACCGACAGTGTGGCCGTGGAGGAACCCAAGGCCAAGGTAGACAGGCGCCAGCGTCCGGCTGCCACTCCCACAGCTAAGGCTAAGGAAACGACCGTATCGAAGGGTACCACCCGTCGTTCGCAGCCTGTCAGCGGTACTGAGAAGAAGCAGAAGCAGCGCAGCAGTGCCTCTTCCTCTTCCACTCCCACGGCTAGTGCACGCCGTGTGCGCCGATAAGACACTATCTCCCATACTCTCTTTTTTCCCTCTACGGTGGCCCCTTTATCTTTAGTTGATGTCGTACTGCCACTGCCTTTGGCAGAAACCTACACTTACCGACTGCCTGAGCCTCTGCGTGGCAGAGTGGCAGTAGGCAGTCGGCTGATTGTACCCTTCGGAGCCAAAAAAATCTATTCAGCCATCGTGGTGGCTGTGCGTGAGGGTGTTGTTCCCGAAGGCCAGAAGCTGAAGGATGCCGTGGACCTGATGGATGAAGCCCCCATCTTGTTGCCCAGCCAATTATGGTTGTGGCGATGGATTGCAAACTACTACATTTGCACCTTAGGTGAGGTGTACAAGGCCGCTCTGCCCAATGGACTGAAACTGGAGAGCGAGAGCGTGGTGGTGTATAATCCTGATTACAGTGTGGATACGCCTCTGGGCAAGACGGAGCAACACATCGTGGACCTGCTGGAACACTTACGGGAACAGAAGATTATGAATCTGCAGAAGGCCGTAGGGGTGAAGAATATTCTGCCCATCGTGAAGTCTCTGTTGGAAAAAGGTGCCGTGGTGATGCGGGAGGAACTGAAGCGGGCCTATCGTCCCAAGACGGAGCACTGTGTGCGGCTGACCGAGGAGTTCTTCAGCGAGGAACGGCTGAACAGCCTCTTTGACGACCTGTCCCGTGCCCCCCGTCAGCATGCCCTCCTGCTGCACTATCTCGACCTCTCCAAAGCCACTGCAGCCTTCACGCTGCAGAACGCCAGTTTGCTCCAGGATGTGCAGAAGCAGACCTTGCTGGAAGGCCATTCCGAGGCTGCCCTCAAGGGGCTGCGTGAACGTGGCGTCCTGGAGGTGTATGAGCAGCAAGTGTCGCGGCTGGGCAACTCCGCCATCCGGCCTCTCTCGGGGGAGGGCAGTGGCGCTACTTTCTCCCCGGCCCAGCAACGGGCGTATGACGAGATACTGGAGGTCTTTCGCAATCGCGAGACCTGCCTGCTGCATGGTGTGACCTCCAGTGGGAAGACGGAAATCTACATCCAGCTCATCCGCGACCAACTGGCCCAGGGGCGGCAAGTTCTCTACATGTTGCCCGAGATAGTGCTTACCGCTCAGCTGGTGGAGCGCCTGCGCCGTGTCTTTGGCAGTCGGCTGGGTGTCTACCACTCCAAGTATCCCGATGCCGAGCGCGTGGAGGTCTGGCAGAAACAGCTCTCCGCTGAGCCATACGACATCATCGTGGGTGTGCGCTCGTCGGTCTTCCTGCCCTTCCGGCGGCTGGGGCTCGTCATCGTGGACGAGGAGCACGAGACCAGTTTCAAGCAGCAAGACCCTGCTCCCCGTTACCATGCCCGCAATGTGGCTCTCGTGATGGCCCACCACAGCGGGGCAAAGACTTTGCTGGGCACGGCCACCCCCTCCCTGGAGACCTACTACAACGCCCGGACGGGGAAGTACGGGCTGGTGACGCTGGGTGAGCGCTACGGGCAGGTGCAGTTGCCCCGGATAGATGTGGTGGACATCAAGCGGGAGCGCCATCGCAAGGAGATGCGCGGAGCCTTTTCCAGCGTGCTGTTGCAGGCTATGCGTGAGGCTCTGGACCACCGCGAGCAGATTATCCTTTTCCAGAACCGCCGTGGCTATGCTCCACAGATGGAGTGCCCCACGTGTGGCTGGACGCCGCGCTGCACCCAGTGCGACGTCACACTGACTCACCATCGGGGCGAGGGACGTATGACGTGCCATTACTGCGGAGCCTCCTATCCCATTCCCCAGTGCTGTCCCAACTGTGGCAGCGACCAGTTGCACGACATGGGTTACGGCACGGAGCGCATCGAAGACGATGTGCAGCAACTCTTCCCCCAGGCCCGCATTGCCCGTATGGACTTGGACACCACGCGCAGCCGTCAGGCCTATGAGCGCATCATCGACAACTTCCAGCACGGACGTACTGACATCCTCGTGGGCACACAGATGGTGACCAAGGGGCTGGACTTCGAACGTGTCAGCGTGGTGGGTATCCTGAATGCCGACACGATGCTCAATATGCCTGACTTCCGCAGCTACGAACGGGCCTTTCAGATGATGGCCCAGGTGGCTGGTCGTGCCGGGCGGCGCAGTCGGCAGGGGCGCGTCATCCTGCAGACCAAGATGCCAGACCTCTCCGTCGTGCATCAGGTGGTGACGAACGACTACACCTCGCTCTTCCGCGACCAAATGCAGGAGCGTGAGACCTTCCACTATCCCCCTCTGAGCCGCTTGGTCTACATTTACCTCAAGCATCGTGATGCCCGCGTCGTGGAGGCCCTGTCGCGCGACATGGCCCTGTTGTTGCGCCGTGTCTTTGCCCATCGTGTGCTGGGCCCCGATACCCCCCCTATCGGTCGCATACAGCTCATGTACATCCGCAAACTGGTGCTGAAGATAGAGACCACAGCCTCCATGGCCGAGGCCCGCCGTCGTCTGCGACAGATGCAGTCCTTCCTGCTAGCCCAGCCCCAGTATCGCTCAGCCTTGGTCTACTACGACGTAGACCCCTATTGAAATGTCCCGTACGGGCCTTGCTTGTGGGTCCATTGTCCGTCAAGCGAAACCTGTACGGGTCTGAACTCCGACTCGGGCGAGTCGGCCTTGACGGACAATGGACCCACAAGCAAGACCTGCCCTGGTTACACAAACAGCCTGCCCTATCCTTGCATGGTATCTGCGAGGATAGGGCAGGCCTCTTTTGCATCTTATGGCCGTTACTTGGCCAGTTCGGGATATTTGATACGGGTGTGGTAGATGGTCATGAGTTTGTTGGTGAGCACCTGTTTGGCCGTGGCGATGTCGGCGAAGTTGATGGGGCACTGGTTGAAGTATCCCTCCTGCACCTGGCTGTCCACGATGCGCGATACGAGTCCGGAGATGCTCTCTTCGGTGTATTCCGACAAGCTGCGACTGGCGGCCTCCACGGCGTCGGCCATCATCAGTATGGCCTGCTCCATGGTGCTGGGGTTGGGGCCGGGGTAGGTGAAGAACTTCTCGTCCACCTCGAGCAGCGGGTTCTCGTTCTTGTACTTGATGTAGAAGTACTTGGCCTTGCTGGCGCCATGGTGGGTGGCGATGAACTCGCGTATGGTCTCTGGCAACTGGTACTTCTCAGCCAGTTCCAGACCCTTCTTCACGTGGCTGATGATGATTTGTGCACTCTTGATGTAGGAGAGGTTGTCATGCGGGTTCACTCCATTCTGGTTTTCCGTGAAGAAGACGGGAGCGTCCAGCTTACCGATGTCGTGGTAGAGGGCGGCCGTGCGCACGAGCATACTCTTTGCTCCCAGCGCATTGGCCACCTCGGCGGCCAGGTTGGCCACCTGCATGGAATGCTGGAAGGTGCCTGGTGCCTCCTCCGAGAGACGGCGCAGCACGGGCGTGTTGGTGTTGGAGAGTTCCACCAGTGTCACGGTGCTGGTGAACTTGAACAGGCGCTCAAAGGGGATGAGTAGCAGGTAGGAAATCATCAGCAGGACGCCGTTGAGCAGGATGAAGAGATAGATGCTATAGTTGAAGTGCTCGTTGCCCAGTACGCTCATGTGTATGAGGTCGAAGGCCAGATAGCAGAGGCCCGAGACGAGGGTTACCTGCACGACGGTCCAGATGAGTTCGGAACGCTGTGTGAGCTGTTTCAGACAGTAGATGGTGACCATGCCGGCCACACTCTGCACGACGATGAATTCAAAGGGAGAGGCAACGGCGATGGCCGAGAGCAGTACGCTGACCACGTGGGTGAAGAAGGCCGTACGCGAGTCCAGAAAGACGCGCAGGAAGAGGGGCAACATGCAGTAGGGGATGAGGTAGACGCTGAGGAAACTGTGTTTCACCATGGCGTAGGTGATAAGGGGGAACATCAGCGCGAAGAGGACGATGAGCAGGACGGTGCGCGTGCGCTGGAGGTAGTCGCTGCGGAACTGGTTGAAGAAGACCAGCAGACAGACAATCAGTATGGAGGCGTAGATAATCTGTCCGCCCAGCTGACTGAAGCGCTCCGTGGTCGAGCGTTTGCGCCCCTCCATGTGGGTCTGCATGGAGCGCAGGATGTTGTAGGCCTTGTCGTCCACGATGTCGCCGTGGTCGATGATTTTCTGTCCGGCCACCACCTGTCCGGCGTACAGCACCAACTGCTTCTCCAGATTGGTCAGTTGCGACTGGGAGCGTTCCTCGTCCAGTGTCAGGTTGGGCTCCATGTATCGGCTCATGTTGCAGTGCTGTACGATGGTGTGGTCCAGTTGGGCACTGTCGGCCTGTCGCATCAGCAGCTCGTAGGCCGTCTTCGGGGTGTGCATCTCACTGAGCAGATACGTCGTGCCGGTGTTCTGCACCGACACCACCACGCCCGTCTGCTTCTCGCGCATCAGCCGTTCGTACTCCTCCACAGGCATGATACCCTGTTTGTAGAGCATCTGCAGTTTGGTGGCCAGATAGCTGCGGTAGTGATAGGGTACGGACTTTCGCAGACTGGCATCGAAGGCCTGTCGGAAGGCCTGCACCTGCTGTGTGCCCGTCTCCGTGTTCAGTTCGTAGATGGGCTTATAGAGACGCATCAGGCTGTCGCGCTCCTGTTCCAGCACCTCCTCGGGCTTCAGCACGGGGAAGTTCTCCTTGGCTATGATGGTACCGTAGTTCCAGGGGCTGCCCTTCTGGAAGTCTATCTTCATCTGGTGGCCCCGGGGCATGAAGAAAACCAGTATGGCGATGCAGGCGATGCTCGTCACGGCACGGTAGATGTATCCGCGTGTCGTGTAGGCCTTGTTGTGGTTGTATCGGCTCATAATGCTGTAGTTTTGCACAAAAGTACAAAACAAAATTAAAAGTGAAAAGTGAAAAGTGAAAAATTATTTGTACCTTTGTGCATTAATCACGAAAAACGACATGACGAACGAAAGAAAAGTCAGGGTGCGCTTTGCGCCCAGCCCCACCGGCCCCCTGCACATCGGCGGTGTCCGGACAGCATTGTATAACTACCTCTTCGCCCGGCAGCACGGCGGGCAGATGATTTTCCGCATCGAGGATACCGACTCCACGCGCTTCGTGCCCGGAGCCGAGGAATACATTATCGAGGCCTTCCGCTGGCTGGGCATCGAGTTCGACGAGGGCGTCAGCTTTGGGGGGCACTATGGCCCCTACCGGCAGAGCGAGCGCCGCGACATCTATAAGAAGTACGTCCAGCAGTTGCTGGACAACGGGCGGGCATACATAGCCTTCGACACGCCAGAGGAACTGGATCAGAAACGTCAGGAGATAGAAAACTTCCAGTACGATGCCCGTACCCGTGGTATGATGCGCAATTCGCTGACCCTGCCACGGGAGGAGGTGGAGCGCCTGATAGAGGAGGGGCACCAGTACGTCGTGCGCTTCCGCATCGAGCCGGGCGAGGACGTGCATGTCGATGACCTCATCCGTGGCGACGTGGTCATCAACTCCAGCATCTTGGACGACAAGGTGCTCTTCAAGAGCGCCGACCAGTTGCCCACCTACCATCTGGCCAACATCGTCGATGACCACCTGATGGAGGTTTCGCACGTCATCCGTGGTGAGGAGTGGCTGCCCTCGGCTCCCCTGCATGTGCTGCTCTACCGGGCCTTCGGCTGGCAGGACACGATGCCCCGCTTTGCCCATCTGCCCCTGCTCCTGAAGCCCGTGGGCAATGGCAAACTCTCGAAGCGCGACGGCGACAAACTCGGTTTCCCCGTTTTCCCGCTCGAGTGGCATGACCCGAAGTCTGGCGAGGTGAGCAGCGGTTATCGCGAGCGTGGCTATCTGCCTCAGGCCGTCTGCAACTTCCTGGCCCTGCTGGGGTGGAACCCGGGCAACGACCAGGAGGTGATGACGATGGACGAGATGATTCGCCTCTTCGACCTCTCGAAGTGCTCGAAGAACGGGGCCAAATTCGACTACGTGAAGGCTGCCTGGTTCAACCACCAGTACCTGCTCCAGCAGCCCGACGAGGCCTGGGTGCCTGAGTTCGACAAACTGCTCCGTGCCAACGGTATTGAGAGTACGCCCGAACGGGAGGCTGAGGTGGTGCGCATGATGAAGCTGAAGGTCGTCGAATACACCGACGGCGAGGGCAACAAAAAGAAGCGCAACATCAGTTTCATTAGCGACCTGTGGCCCCTGACGAAGTTCTTCTTCGTGGCTCCCACGGCATTCGACCGCGAGGACAAGTTTGTGCGCAAGAACTGGAAAAGTGGTGTAAGCCGAATGCAGAGTGGAACGAGTTCCAACTCTGCTGAGGTGCAACCCACTTTAGGCGAAGCCAAGGGGGGTACGGCCGACGAGATGCGTCAGTTCATGGACGTACTGCGCGGCATCGAAGACTTCTCTGTTGAGGGTCAGAAGGCCGTCGTAGATCCGTGGACCGAGCAGACGGGCATCCGTCCCTGGAATGCCTGGCGCATCTGTCTGGTGGGTGCCGGACAGGGCCCCGACATGTACGAACTGGCTGCCTTCCTGGGGCGTGAGGAGACCCTGCGCCGTATGGCGTTTGCTATCAGCACGTTGAATTAATTCTTATTTCTTAATTCTTAATTTTTTAATTCTCCCCGTGCTGTACACGATTGCCATCTATCTCTACCAGTTGTGCGTCATACTGGTATCGCCCTTCCACAAGAAGGCCAGAACTATACTGAAGGGACAGCGTGAGACGTTCCGCATACTACGGCAACAGGTCGATAAGCAGGCCAGCTACGTCTGGTTCCATGCCGCCTCGCTGGGTGAGTTCGAACAGGGGCGTCCCCTGATGGAGCGCTTCCGTCGCGAGCATCCCGAGTACAAGATATTGCTCACCTTCTTCTCCCCTTCGGGCTACGAGGTGCGGAAGAACTATCCCGGAGCCGACATCATCTGTTATCTGCCCTTCGATACGCCCAGCAACGTATATCGCTTTTTCCACCTCGTACGCCCCAAGATGGCCTTCTTCATCAAGTACGAATTCTGGGCCGACTACATGTGGGCGTGCCATCACTACCATATCCCGTTCTACAGCGTGAGCAGCATCTTCCGTCCAAACAAGGTGTTCTTCCGCTGGTATGGTCACAGCTATGCCCGCGTGCTGCGCCATGTCACACACTTCTTCGTGCAGGACGAGCAGAGTCGCGAATTGTTGGCCAAGCGCAAGATTCTCAACAACGTAACCATCGTGGGCGACACTCGTTTCGACCGTGTTATCGACATTGCGCGTCAAGCCAAGGAGTTGCCTCTGGTGGAGAAGTTCTGCAAGGATGCCCCCATTGTATTCGTGGCCGGCAGCAGTTGGCCGCCTGACGAGGATCTTATCATACCCTATTTTAACACCCATCCGGGCATGAAACTCATCTTGGCACCGCACGTCATCGACGAGGGGCATCTGCGACAGATAGAACAGAAACTGAAGCGCCCTAGCCTGCGCTACAGTGTGGTCGCGGGGGAGCATCCGGCAGCGTCGGGGGATGCCCATGCAGTGCAGCAGTGCACCGATGTGGCCCAGGCCGATTGTCTCATCATCGACTGTTATGGTCTGCTTTCCAGCATCTACCGCTACGGCCACGTGGCCTACGTGGGCGGTGGTTTCGGCGTAGGCATCCACAACGTAGCTGAGGCGGCTGTCTATGGCGTGCCGGTGCTGATAGGTCCAAATAACAAGAACTTCCGCGAGGCGCAGGACTTGCTCCGGCTCGGCGGTTGCTTCGAGATTACGGGTCAGACGCTCTTCAATGCCGTGGTCGATCGCGTGTCCTCGGATAAAGTTCTGCGTGAGGCGCGTGGTGCCGTCTGCAAAGACTACATCACCAGCAATGCCGGGGCCTCAGATGTGATATTCCAGACATTGGGATTATAGTTCTCATAGTTTTCATAGGTCCTATAGGTCTTATAAGTCCCATAGGCCCCATATCCCTCCAATGATGAAAAAAGCACTTCCTATTCTGTTCCTCTTTGTATGTCTCCTTTCCGTGGAGGCCAAGAACCGTACCATCCGCCGTGTGGCACCCATAGAGGTGGATGTGCCCGTAGGCACTGTGCCAACCTTGCCCTACTTGGTGTGGGTGAACTACAGCGACGGCTATGGCGAGTGGCGACAGACACGCTGGATGAATGCCCTGCGGCAGACCGAAGAGGAGCAGGCCGACGCGCTGCGCCATCCTGTGGGCTCGACCTACGAAGTGCAGGGCTACGTAATTGGAGACAACACCACCGACCAAGGCTATCCCCTGACGGCCAAGGTGCACATCGTGGCAGGGGTGGATGCCGTACCGGCTCCGCAGCCTGTGGCCCGTCCCTTGCCCTTGGGCGACGTGCAACTAATCGGTGAAAACCGGCTGACCTCGAACCGCGACTTGGACATCCGCGAAATCCTTTCTTGGGATGTCTGCCAGCAACTCTATAACTACCGCGACACCTACGGATTGCCCACCGAGGGCTATCCTGAGGCCGACGGATGGGATTCGCCCACCACGAAACTGAAGGGGCACGGCTCGGGGCACTACATGTCGGCCCTGGCCTTTGCCTTCGCTTCAGCACAGGATGAGAGCACGCGCGGGGAACTGCGCCAGCGCATCCGGCGTATGGTCGATGAACTGCGCCAGTGTCAGGAACGAACCTTCGTCTGGTGCGACTCGCTGGGCCGATATTGGGAGGCACGTGACTTGGCTCCAGAGGGCGTGCTGGATACACTGAAGGGCACGTGGGCGGCCTTCGATGAGTACAAACGCGACTGGCAGCACTATGGCTACGGTTATCTTAACGCCATCCCGGCTCAGCATGCTGCACTCATCGAGTGCTACCGGGCGTATAATAATGAGGACTGGGTGTGGGCTCCGTACTATAGCATCCATAAGCAGTTGGCCGGGCTCATAGACATAGCCCTCTGCATCGACGACCGCGCCATAGCCGACAAGGCCCTGCTCATTGCCAAGGACATGGGGCTCTGGGTCTGGAACCGTCTGCACTATCGCACCTACGTCAAGACCGACGGCACACGGGAGGAGCGTCGCCAGCGGCCCGGCAACCGCTACGAGATGTGGAACATGTATATCGCTGGTGAGGTGGGCGGCATGGCAGAAAGCCTGAGCCGTCTGTCTGAAATGGTGAATAGTGACGACGAGCGGGCTCGCCTTCTGGAGGCTGCCTCTTACTTCGATGCCCCGGCCTTCTTTGACCCACTTAGCCGCAACATCGACGACATCCGCACACGCCACGCTAACCAGCACATCCCCATGATTACGGGGGCCCTGCGTTCGTATCGCGGAAACGGGAATCCGTATTACTACCGGCTGGCCCGCAACTTCTGGCACCTCGTGCAGGGACGCTATGCCTATGCCACGGGCGGCGTGGGCAACGGTGAGATGTTCCGGCAACCCTACACCCAGATTCTGTCGATGAACACCAACGTCATGTCCGACTACCATCGCAATATTTTTCCCAACCCTGACATCAACGAGACGTGCTGCGCCTATAACTTGGCCAAACTGACCAAGGACCTCAACTGCTACACGCCCGACGATGCACGGCTGATGGACTACTACGAGCGGGTGCTCTCGAATCAGATAGTCGGTTCGGTGCACCCGACGAAATATGGTGTCTGCTACCAGTATGCCGTGGGCCTGGATGCCCAAAAGCCCTTTGGCAACGAGACACCGCAATCGACCTGCTGTGGTGGCACGGGCGCAGAGAACCACGTGAAGTATCAGGAGGCAACCTACTTCGTCAGCGATTCCTGCCTCTGGGTGGCCCTCTACCTGCCCACCACGGCCCTCTGGCGTGAGCAGGGCATTCGTCTGAGCCAGGCCTGCCAGTGGCCGGCCGAGCGGACCACCATCCGCATCGAGCAGGGGGCGGCGGACTTCTCCCTCAAACTGCGCGTGCCCTACTGGGCCACCGACGGTTTTGAGGTCAGGCTCAACGGTCGTCTTTTACCCCAAGGGCATAAGTCCTGTGGAACCGATAAGACCAATGGGCCCTCCACCTCCTACTACTACGAGATACCTCGCCGGCACTGGCAGGTGGGCGACAGCGTGGAGGTGGTGATGCCCTTCACACGGCACATCAACTTCGGCCCCGACAAAATGGACTTGGCTGCCACGGGAAAGCACTCTGCGACATCTGGAGACGCTCGTGTAGAGCAACGGAACGAGGACGAGACGCAGACTCACTTCGCTCCCCAGTGGGTGGGTGCGCTGATGCTTGGCCCGCTGGTCATGGCCACACCTGACGTGAAGTCGTGGCAGGAGGCCGAATTCCAACTCAGCCCCGACCTGCGTGAAGTGAACCGGGGTAAGGCTAATAGCCTTCAACTGAGAAATCTGTCTTTCCAGCCCGACTACTGTCAGACGAACCGTTGTACCCACTACCTGCGCTTGCAAGTGGGGAAACCGCCTCGGACGACCTCGGGGCGACAGACGGAGAAGGCAGAACTGGCTCAGTTGATGCAGGTGGCTCGCGAGCGCAAGTCGGCGCAGGAAGCTTGGCAGACCATGACTGTCCGGGTGCCCGAGTATGCACCGTGGGCGTCGCACGGCTACGGACGTATGCTTCGAGCCATGGAGGCTGGGGACTTGGCTGCCTTGAAGACCGCACTGAGCACTATGCGCCCGGGTAACCTTGCCGAACCCGAAGACCTCGGCGGACTGCTGCCCTTGCTCACTGAGGCCAAGAACGTCCGTGACAAATCGACAGAACTGCGCGAAGCCATCCAGTATGCCGACATGGTCGTTCAGTACGTCAATGACGGCTCGGGCACGCACGACCTCATCCGCAAGGCCACCGAGCGGTTACGTCACGTACAAAAATGAAAGAGGGTGTGTCAAAATGAAGTGCCCCCAAAAGTTAGACAAAAAACTTTTGGGGGCACTTCATTTCTGCCAAAGGCCGATGCCCGTATATTAGAGGCGATAGTCCTCGCTGGTCGTCACCTCCTGTGTGTTGGCCGGGTCGCTGTCGGCCTGGCGGAACCAGTCGCTGTACTCGATATAGTGACGGGCGTAGGTCTTGTTCAGGGCCTGTGCTTGTTCGGGATCCACCTTCTTGATGAACTTGGCGGGTACGCCGCCCCAGAGTTCACCATCGCCTATCTGGGTGCCGGAGAGCACCAGGGCACCGGCGGCCACGATGGCT
This sequence comes from Bacteroidaceae bacterium, assembly GCA_017464345.1. Lineage (GTDB taxonomy): Bacteria > Bacteroidota > Bacteroidia > Bacteroidales > Bacteroidaceae > Physcousia. The sequence goes on along the minus strand of JAFUAH010000013.1, from coordinate 24,192 downwards.
CCGCGACCTACGACGGCATGGTCGAGCACGGTGGCCCCCATGCCTACGAGGGCCCCGTCGCGCACCTCGCAACCGTGGAGGGTGACCGAGTGACCGATGGTGACGTCGTCGCCCAGGATGCAGGGGGCTTTGCCGTTGAGGGTATGGATGCAGGAGTTATCCTGTACGTTGGTGCGGTTGCCGATGCGCACGAAATGCACGTCGCCGCGGATGACGGCATTGAACCATACGGTGCAGTCGTCGCCCATCTCCACGTCGCCCACAATGACCGCTCCTTCTGAAAAATAGCAGTGCCGGCCGAAGCGGGGGGCTGGCATTCCTGAGAGTCGTTTGATTATTGCCATTTTTTTTTCGTTATTTCGATATTTCGTTATTTCGATATTGGTCGCGTTGCTTCTCGGAGCCACTGGCGGTCGGCCTCGTCGTCGAGCAGGGGGGAGAGCTCGTCATAGACGTGCTGGTGGTACTGGTTGAGCCAGTCGAGCTCGTCGGGGAGCATCAGTTCACGACGGATGGGAGTCGTGTCGATGGGACAGAGCGTTAGCGGTTCGAATTGTAAGAATTCGCCAAACTCGCCGTCGCAGTAGTGCGTGATGAGCTGCGTGTTCTCCGTGCGGCAACCGTGGCTGCCAGCCTTGTAGATGCCCGGCTCATTGGTCACCGTCATGCCGGCCACAAGGGGAGTGGGCATGTAGTTCATGCGTATCTGGTGAGGCCCTTCGTGGACGTTGAGGTACGAGCCGACACCGTGCCCCGTGCCATGCAGGTAGTTCAGCCCGTGCTGCCACATGGCATAGCGGGCCAGCACGTCGAGTTGCGTGCCGCTACTTCCAGCGGGGAACTTGGCCATGGCCAGGCGGATATGCCCCTTCAGCACCAGCGTATAGTCGATGCACTCCTCCTCGGTCAGGGGGCCCAGGGCGATGGTGCGCGTGATGTCCGTCGTGCCGTCCTGGTACTGCGCCCCACTGTCCAGTAGCAGGAGACCGCGTGGCTGGAGCGGTGCGTCGGTCTCCAGTGTGGCCTCATAATGGACAATGGCTCCGTGAGCTGCGTATCCAGCAATGGTGTCGAAGGAGATGTCGCGGAAGAGCGGTTGCTTGCGGCGCAGGTCGGTCAGTCGGCGGTCGATGCTCATCTCCGTCTCCCCGCCAGCCTCTACGGCAGGTTTGAGCCAGCGCAGGAACTTCACGAGAGCCACACCGTCGCGTCGCATGGCATTGCGATAGCCCGCAATCTCCACCTCGTTCTTGATGGCCTTCATGGGGGCGATGAGGCTGGAATGTTCCAGTATTTTTGTGTCGTTGGGTACGCAGGAGGGCAGCACTACGTTTGTGCAGGCAGGGTCGATGAGGATGTCCTTGTAAAGGTAGCCACTGAGGCCACTGCTGACGGAGAAGTAGGACTTCAGGGTGATGCCCTGCTGCTTCAGATAGGCTCCCACCTCTTCAGACACCTTGTCGGGGTTTACATAAAGAAAGGCCTCATCGTCGGTCACCAGCATATAGCTGACAAACAGCGGGCAGCAATGCACGTCGGTTCCGCGCAGGTTAGTGAGCCAGGCGATGTCATCGAGTTGGGTAATGAAGGTTCCGCTCACGCCCAGTTTCGTCAGTTCTTTTCTGACGCGCTGGATTTTGTGCCTAGCTTCCTCCCCGGCGTATTCAATGGGCTGAATCTCGATGGGGGTAGATGGCAGGGCGGGGCGGTCTTTCCACAACTCGCTTGCGGGATCCTCGTGCCAGGAGAGTGCCAACTGGTGTTGGTTCAGTTCTTTCATCCACTGTCGCCACTGTTGCAGGGTATTCACGTTGCCATCTACGCCCACCGTGCTGCCTTTCGGGAGCACCTGCCCCAGCCATTCGGAGATAGTGGGCGTGCCAGGCACCTTCTCCTTCATCAGTCGGAAGGGCGTACCCTGGAGCTGCTCCTCAGCGGCCAGAAAGTAGCGGCTGTCGGTCCACAGGGCGGCATCGTCCAGCGTGACGATGGCCGTGCCTGCCGAGCCGTTGAAACCTGATATCCATTCGCGGGTCTTCCAGTGGTCGGGGACGTACTCACCCGAGTGTGGGTCGGTGCTGGGGAAAATGAAAGCTGCGAGGCCGTGCTCGCGGAGCCAGGTGCGGAGGGGGGTAAGGTCTTTCATAGGATTTTTTTGGGGGGGAGGAGTTTCTAGGATGGCCTAGGAGTTTCTAGGGCTGCCTAGGGGTTTCCAGAATTTTTACAATCTTTTCTAGCCACTCGCGGTCGGTGTCGTCGAAGGTGGCGAGTTCTGCACTGTCGATGTCGAGGACAGCGACGACGCGACCGTCAGGGGCGTGGACGGGGACGACGATTTCGCTCCGCGAGGCCGACGAACAGGCGATGTGCCCGGGGAACTGGTTGACGTCGGGTACGACCTGGGTCTCGTTCTTCAGCCATGCCGTGCCGCATACGCCGCGACCGCAACGAATGCGCGTGCAGGCCAGCGGCCCTTGAAAGGGGCCAAGGACTAATTCCTTAGGGGCTTTAAGGGCTTTAGAGTCTTTAAGGTCATTAAGGTCAACGACCCGATAGAAGCCCGTCCACCAGAAGCGGAAAGTTTCGTGCAGCATGGCAGCCACGTTGGCCATACAGGCGATGAGGTCGGGCTCGTCCTCGATGACACTTTTTATTTGTGGCAACAGAGCAGCGTACTGTTCTGCCTTACTGCCTTCGATGATTTCGAGTTGTTCTGCCATAAAGATGTGATTTTTTATGGTTTTGTCCTACAAAAATACTAAATATTTGAGAATTATGCTTACCTTTGTGCGAATTTTTATGAAACATCTGATTATAACATTGGTATTAGTCCTCGTCGTCACGCCATGTATGGCCGATAAAGACGACAAGGCAGATTCGACGAAAAATGTTATCTTGGGTGAAATTGTTGTAACGGGCCTGACGGGCAAGACCCGTCTCTCCGATTCACCGCTGGCCTTTACGGTCGTCACGCCACAGGCCTTGCAATATACGCCCAAGACCAATCTTATCGATGCCATTAGCGTCCAGCCTGGTCTGGCACAGATAACCACCGGCACCGGCATCAGTAAGCCTGTCATCCGTGGGCTGGGCTACAACCGCGTGGTAGTCGTAGCCGACGGCATTCGGCAGGAAGGTCAGCAATGGGGCGACGAGCACGGGCTGGAGGTGGACGGCGAGGGGGTATGGTCAGTCGAAGTGCTGAAGGGTCCTGCTTCGCTGATGTACGGCAGCGATGCCATGGCAGGTGTGCTGGTGCTCCATCCTGCCCCCATCCTCCCTGAAGGGGAAATGGCGGCGCAGGCCACCACGGAGTACCAGAGCAACCAGGGGCTGCTGGGCTATACGCTGAACTTTGCAGGCAACGAGGACGGATTCGTCTGGAATGGTCGTTTCACCGACCGCTATGCCCATGCCTATCGGAATGCCCGTGACGGCCGGGTTCCGGGTTCACAGTTTCGCGAGCGCGACCTCTCGGCCATGCTTGGGGTGAACCGCCGTTGGGGGCACACCCATCTGCGCTTCTCGTGGTTTCATTCCGTCCCAGGTATCGTGGAGGGCGAACGCGATAGCGTGACGGGCCGTCTGGTGTGGCCGCAGGAGATGAGCCACACGACGTACAAACACTTGTTGCCTTTCCAGCACGTCGATCATAAGAAACTGGTGTCCGAGAACCTGTTTGTGCTTAAGAAAGGCCGCCTGAAGGCACTGCTTGGCTACCAACGTAACGGACGTGAAGAATTCGAAGAGACGGCTGCCGAGGCAGACCTTTCGCTCCTGCTCCATACGCTCAACTACGATGTCCGCTATCAGCAGGAAGACCTGCACCATTGGCAACTGGCGACGGGCATTGGAGGCATGTACCAGCGTTCGCTCAATCGGGGCGAGGAATATCTGATTCCAGACTATCGCCTGTTTGACTTTGGCATCTATGGCACCGCCACACGGCGTTGGGGGCGCTGGAACCTGACAGGGGGCGTGCGTGGCGATGTCCGGCAGATGCACGCCTCGGAACTCTACGACGAGAGTGTCCTTCGATTTCGACAGCTCGACCGCACGTTTTCCGGCGTTACAGCCAGTCTGGGCGCTGTATATAATCCGGCGGAGGACTGGAACGTGCGCCTGAATGTGAGTCGCGGCTTCCGTGCACCGAATGTGAGCGAACTCTGTTCCAACGGAGTCCACGAGGGCAGCATTCGCTACGAGGTGGGCAACGCGACGTTGCACTCGGAATATAGTTGGCAGACCGACCTGGGCATGGACTGGACCAGCCAGTATGTGGCCCTTCAGGCCTCGCTCTTTGCCAACCTGATAGACAACTACATCTTTCTGGGCCGCTTGGGCAACGTGGTGACCGACGGCCACAAGACCTACCAGTATCGCCAGGGCGATGCCCTGCTTTGGGGCGGGGAGGTGAGCCTCGATGTACACCCGTGGGAGGCCCTGCATGTGCAGAACGGCTTCGGCTATGTGAGGGGCGCGCGCCGCCATGCCGAGGACTGCAAGAACCTGCCCCTCATCCCTGCCCCACGCTGGAACTGCGATGTGCGCTACAAGTTCCGGCGTCCTTTCCAGCTCTCCCTGGGCATGGAGTACGACTTCCGGCAGAACAAATACTTCTACACCGACAATACGGAGACGAGCACGCCGGGCTACTTCTTGCTCAACGCCTCTGCCAGTTACGAACTGCGTGTCCATCGCTGTCGGGTGGCCACCTTCCAACTGTCGGGAACCAACCTGCTGGACAAAGCCTACCAGAACCATCTGAGCCGGCTGAAATATGCTGACACAGACCCCGTCACGGGCCGTATGGGCGTATGCAATATGGGGCGGAATATCGTTCTCAAGGCCGTTTTCTATTTGGACCATGCAAAATAATTCTTCATTCTTCACTCTTTATTCTTAATTATTTTGTATATTTGCGCTAAATATTGGAAAAGCACGCAATAATCTATAAAACTCATAAACCTAAAACTTAAAGACTATGAAATTTTTAACTGACGAAAAACTCGTAATCGTTGGTGCCGGCGGCATGATTGGCTCCAACATGGTGCAGAGTGTGCTGATGCTGGGCCTGACCCCCAACATCTGCCTGTATGACATCTATGAGCCCGGTGTACATGGCGTCTATGACGAGATGTGCCACTGCGCATTCCCCGGTGCAAACCTTTCTTATACGGTGGATGCCAAGGAGGCTTTCACGGGTGCCAAGTACATCATCTCCAGCGGCGGTGCTCCCCGTAAGGAAGGCATGACCCGCGAGGACCTGCTGAAGGGCAACTGCCAGATTGCAGCAGACTTTGGTGAGAACATCAAGAAGTACTGCCCCGATGTGAAGCACGTGGTGGTTATCTTCAACCCCGCCGACGTTACGGCACTGACTGCCCTGATTCACTCGGGTCTGAAGCCCAACCAGCTGACCTCTCTGGCTGCGCTGGACAGCACCCGTCTCCAGCAGCAGCTGGCACAGGAGTTCGGCGTACAGCAGGACAAGGTGACCCAGGCTTACACCTACGGTGGCCACGGCGAGCAGATGGCAGTCTTTGCCAGCAAGGCACTTATCGACGGCAAGCCTCTCTGCGAACTGCCCTTGTCAGCCGAGCGTTGGGCAGAGATTAAGCACATGACCACGCAGGGTGGCTCGAACATCATCAAGTTGCGCGGCCGCTCCTCGTTCCAGAGCCCTGCCTATCAGGCTGTCAAGATGATAGAGGGTGCCATGGGCGGCGAACCCTTCACCTGGCCTGCCGGCTGCTACGTGAACTGCGACAAGTGCGGTTTCAAGAACGTGATGATGGCCATGCCCACCGTCATCGACAAGGACGGTGTCCACTTCACCGCTCCCGAGGGCACGGAGGAGGAAATGGCTGCTTTGCAGGCCAGCTACGAGCACCTGCAGAAGATGCGCGACGAGATTATCGGTCTGGGCATCATTCCCGCCGTTGCCGACTGGGGTCAGGACAATCCCAACCTCGTTTAATCCTCCCACTTATATAGAACGCAATACGCCGCAGGAGTACAATCTTCTGCGGCGTATTTGTTTTATGGATTTGTGTCCGGACAACAGACCCGTATAGGTTGAGGCTTCATCCTGCCTTTTTTGCGTTTTCCCTTTTTGCGTTCCCTATAGTCTCTTTAGCCACATTTTGAATACTGGATCTTCCAGGAATATACCATCCTTGGTGATGTCGATGAGTTCTCTGTCCCTAAGGGCTGTCTTTATACGTGAGATGTTCGATTTCGAACCTAAATTGTATTCCTCTAGAATTGCCTTGCTTCCGAAATCGGTGTGTACACCATTGCAAATGGCGCGGATGAAATTCATCTGATAGGCAGTAAGTCCCTGTATATGCTGCTCGAACAGTCCAGAGCACTGTGCCAATAGTGCCTGCACGCCATTCTCAAAGTCTTGTACAGTTGTATTCTCTTCAGTCTCGACCAATACATTCCAGGCCAACTGCTGGACGTATGACGAATGGTTTTCTACTGTCTCACATATCCTTTGAGCAAGTTCCTCTGATATGTGTTTACTCTTACTCTCAAATCGGCTGCGAATGAATGTTACCCAATCTGTTGTCGGAATCTTGTCGAGATACATCATTTCTCCAAACTGATAGAATGGCATCTTTCGATTTTGGAACAGTTTAGTCATCACGTGCTTCCTGCTTCCAAAGAGACAGTAGGATACATTCCGTTGATGCTGCCATATTCCACGAAGACGCTTTTGAACAATAATTGAGTCATCGAATTCGCCTATCTGTTGGAATTCATCTATACATACTACAAGGTGTATGCCTTGTTCCTTGGCTATCAATTCTGGCAACTGGAGGATTTCTTCAGGCTGGTAGTTCTGTGGGGTGATGCCTAACGAAATCGACATTTCGGACATGGGTTCTGGCGAGAAGGCAATCTTAGGGCTGAGTCTGACCAGAAATCGCTTGATATTCTCAATAATCTGTTCCGTCTTTGTGGCTGTCTCCTTCATCAGTGCAGAGGCAAAACGGTTATAAAAGTCATATTCATTACGACAATCGTAGATGTCCATGAATACCACTTTGATGTCCGGACGGGTGATTTCAGCCTTAACCTTCTTCACTATTGAACTTTTGCCCATACGGCGAGGAGAAATGAGAATGACGTTCATGCCGTTTTCAAAGTCCAACTTCAGCCGTCTCGTTTCTTTTACCCTGTCTGTAAAGTTCTCGCCTTCGACAGACATTCCGTACACAAATGCTTTGTTCATAATCGAATGATTGATGGTACAAATATACGAAGGAATAACGTGGTACACAAAATTGTGGCCCACAAAATTGTGAACCATGCTCGTTTTTAACATTTCTTATATATATAGTGTAACTACCTCGGCGGTATCGTCTTTAAACTGCTAAGTTTTTCGGCGAATGTCCTTTCTGCCTTTTCCGACTCCATGGCCGGGCTTCCAGTCCTGTCCGATTACTGTGCCCGGACGACAGACCCGTATAGGTTGAGGTTTCGTCCCGTACGGGTCGGGGCTCCGTCCTGCCCGGGTTGGAGGCGAAACCTGTACGGGACAGAGCCCCGACCTATCAACGTGTGCGCGTACGCGCGTACCTTAATATATATTATCTGACGCAGCATGATTCGGATATGGTGCAGCGTGGATATAAATATGGCGTGATATGAAGATGAATATAGCGGGACACAAATTTCGGGGCCGCAGCACAAAAAAATGTCTGAAAGTTTGCCTAATCCAAAAAAACGGGCTAACTTTGCAGCCGCTAATAATGGCAACTATCATAGAGCGTAAGTAAATAACATAATAAAAAAACAAAACAAAAGACATGATTGTAGTACCCGTAAAAGAGGGCGAGAACATCGAACGCGCCCTGAAAAAGTTCAAGAGAAAGTTTGAGAAGACTGGTGTCATGAAGGAACTCCGTGCCCGTCAGCAGTTTGACAAACCCTCTGTGCTGAAGCGTCTGGCCAAGGAACGTGCCATCTACGTTCAGAAGCTGAACCGCATCGAAGACTAAGCTCAGGTGTGGATTGACGCCTTCCTCGCCTATCTGGCAGGTGAGCGCGACCGCTCACCACTCACCATTACCACCTATCAGACGGCATTAGAGGACTTCGAAGCCTATCTGAAGAAACAGGACGAAACCCTTGGGTGGGATGGCGTGGACGGGGATGTGATACGCGACTGGATGGTGGAGCTCATAGAGCGAGGAAACTCACCACGTACCGTCGGCAAAAAACTGAGTGCGCTCAAGACGTTCTATAAATTCCTGCTACAGCGGAAACTGGTAACCGTAGATCCTGCCCATGCGTTGCAGGGCCCCAAAAAGGACAAACCCTTGCCAGTATTCGTTCGAGAGGCGGAGATGAACCGCCTTTTGGATGGACCCTACTTCCCAGAGACGTTAGAGGGCGAACGTGACAAACTCGTGTTGCTGATACTCTATTCTGCAGGCCTTCGCAGGGCTGAACTGAACGGACTCGACTGGAAGGATGTGGACATGGGACAATGCCAACTGAAGGTGACGGGCAAGCGGAACAAACAACGTATCGTGCCCTTTGGCCCAGAGTTGCGCGACGCACTACAGCATTACCGAATGCGGCTTCAGGCGCTGCCGCCCGAGAACTTGAAGACATCGGCCGTGGTGGTGAACCTGAAAACCGGAGACCGATTCTCGGTAGGGCAGATATACCAGACGGTGCGCCACTATCTCGGATACGTCACTACGCAGAAGAAACGTTCGCCACACGTGCTTCGCCACTCTTTCGCTACGGCGATGCTTAACAATCAGGCCAACCTACAGTCCGTCAAGGAACTGCTCGGGCACGCCAACTTGGCAACAACGGAGGTCTACACGCATACGACCTTTGAAGAACTAAAACGAATGTATAACCAGGCTCATCCCAGAGCCAAATAAAAACAGACGATTATGGACATCAAGATTCAGACTATCCATTTCGAGGCTACAGAAAAGTTGCAGGACTACATCCAAAAGCGTGTGGCCAAGTTGGAACGTTTCAGTGACAGCATCAAGACTGCCGAAGTGGTCCTGAAAGTCGTGAAGCCGGAGACGGCGATGAATAAGGAAGCGTCTGTCCGTCTCGTTGTGCCCGGCAACGACCTGTTCTCGCAGAAGGTGGCCGACACTTTCGAGGAGGCCGTGGACCAATGCGCGGATACTTTAACCCGCCAATTGGAGAAATACAAGGAAAAACAGCGAAATCGCTAAAAAAAACTTGAAAAACTTTGGCGGTTTGACAAATTATCCCTAATTTTGCAGCCGATTAATTGGGCATAGCCTCTACATCGGCGTGCATTTGCCTCTTTAGCTCAGTTGGCCAGAGCACGTGATTTGTAATCTCGGGGTCGTTGGTTCGAATCCGACAAGAGGCTCGAAAAATTGAAATATTGAACACGGGTGGTTACCAGAGTGGCCAAATGGGGCAGACTGTAAATCTGCTGGCTTACGCCTTCGGTGGTTCGAATCCATCACCACCCACACCGATTTTGCGGAAGTAGCTCAGTCGATAGAGCACTAGCCTTCCAAGCTGGGGGTCGCGGGTTTGAGCCCCGTCTTCCGCTCAACGGTGAGAGACAAAAAAGTGACGCTGCTTTAGCTCAGTGGTAGAGCGCATCCTTGGTAAGGATGAGGTCCCGAGTTCAACTCTCGGAAGCAGCTCTTTCCCAACAGGGGGAATGAAAGATTAGAGATTAAAAAATTAAGTAGAATACATTTTTCACTTATAATATTATAAAGTACTGCTATGGCAAAAGAAAAATTCGAACGTACCAAACCCCATGTGAACATCGGTACGATTGGTCATGTTGACCACGGTAAGACTACGCTGACCGCTGCCATCACCACCGTGCTGGCAAAGCAGGGTCTTTCTGAGGTTAAGAGCTTCGACCAGATTGACAATGCTCCCGAAGAGAAGGAGCGTGGTATCACCATCAACACCGCTCACGTTGAGTACGAGACCGCTAAGCGTCACTATGCTCACGTAGACTGCCCGGGCCATGCCGACTATGTAAAGAACATGGTAACTGGTGCTGCTCAGATGGACGGTGCTATCATCGTAGTTGCTGCTACTGACGGTCCTATGCCTCAGACCCGTGAGCACATCCTGCTCGCTCGTCAGGTAAACGTTCCCCGTCTGGTTGTCTTCCTGAACAAGTGCGACATGGTAGACGACGAGGAAATGCTCGAGCTCGTAGAAATGGAAATGGGCGAACTGCTCGCTCAGTACGACTTCGAGGAGGACACTCCCATCATCCGTGGTTCTGCCCTGGGTGCCCTGAACGGTGTACCCGAGTGGGAAGCTAAGGTTATGGAGCTGATGGACGCTGTGGACAACTGGATTCAGGAGCCCGTTCGCGACATCGATAAGCCCTTCCTGATGCCCGTTGAGGACGTCTTCTCCATCACTGGTCGTGGTACCGTTGCCACTGGTCGTATCGAGACTGGTGTTGTTAAGGTCGGCGACGAAGTCCAGATCCTGGGTCTGGGTGAGGACAAGAAGTCTGTTATCACCGGCGTGGAAATGTTCCGCAAGCTGCTCGACCAGGGCGAGGCTGGTGACAACGTAGGTCTGCTGCTCCGCGGTATCGACAAGCAGGAGGTTAAGCGCGGTATGGTTATCACCCACCCGGGTGCCATCACTCCGCACAAGGGCTTCAAGGCTTCCATCTACGTCCTGAAGAAGGAGGAAGGTGGCCGTCACACTCCCTTCGGCAACAAGTATCGTCCTCAGTTCTATCTCCGCACGATGGACTGCACGGGTGAAATCCACCTGCCCGAAGGCATCGAGATGGTAATGCCCGGCGATAACGTCGAGATCAAGGTTGAGCTCATCTATGCAGTGGCTCTGAACGTAGGTCTGCGCTTCGCTATCCGTGAGGGTGGCCGCACCGTAGGTTCTGGTCAGATCACTGAGGTGTTCGACTAATCTCCGATAGCTCACAAAACTAAGTTGAGAGGCTGGAGGACCTCTTCCTGCCTCTCAACTATACTACGGGAATAGCTCAGTCGGTAGAGCACTGGTCTCCAAAACCAGGTGTCGGGAGTTCGAGCCTCTCTTCCCGTGCAAAAATAAGAAAAGTATGTTCAAGAAGATATTAAATTACTGTCAGGTATCATACGACGAACTAATGCATAAGACCACTTGGCCGTCGCGCTCAGAACTTATGAACAGTGCAATGCTTGTACTCATAGCTTCCCTATGCATTGCATTGGTAGTTTTCGTTATTGATATGGCATTCCAGCACGGAATGGAACTTGTCTACGGTTTGTTCCGCTAAAAAAACAATCGAGGAAAATGGCTGAAACTGGAAAAGAGTGGTACGTTATGCGTGCCATCAGTGGAAAGGAAGGTAAGGTCAAGGAATACATCGACGCTATGCTCCACCAAGGTGGTGAGTTCGCTAAACATGTGTCCCAAGTGCTGATACCGACTGAGAAAATCGTTTCTGTCCGAAACGGCAAGCGCGTCGTCAAGGAGAAGAACCGGTTTGCTGGCTATGTCTTCGTCGAAGCAGAACTTGTAGGTGAAGTTCAGCCCCGTCTGAGAAATGTCCCTAATGTGCTCGGATTTTTGAGTGACACCAAGACCAATACCAAGCCCATGCCCCTGCGCCCTATTGAGGTTAGCCAAATGTTGGGTACCGTAGATGAGCTGCAGGAAATACCGGAGGATGTAATCATCCCGTACGAGGTGGGCGAAAGCGTGAAGGTGGTCGATGGGCCATTCACTGGATTCGATGCTCTCATTGAGGAAATCAATACCGAAAAGAAGAAACTGAAAGTGGCCGTCAAGATCTTCGGACGTAAGACTCCGTTGGAACTGGGCTTTATGCAGGTTGAAAAGCAATAAAGTAGTTGTTACCTACTTAGGCTTTTTAAAAAACAATAGATTAAAAGAATTAAAAAAAATGGCTAAAGAAGTTGCTGGATTAATCAAATTACAGATTAAAGGAGGCGCTGCAAATCCATCCCCCCCAGTGGGTCCCGCGTTGGGCTCTAAGGGTATCAACATTATGGATTTCTGTAAGGCATTCAACGCCAGGACGCAGGACAAGGCCGGTAAGGTGCTCCCTGTGGTCATCACGTATTACACGGACAAGTCGTACGATTTCATCGTCAAGACTCCTCCCGTGGCAATACAGTTGATGGAGGCCGCAAAGGTCAAGGGCGGTTCTGCCGAGCCTAATCGTCGCAAGGTTGCCGAGATTACTTGGGAGCAGGTGCGTGCTATCGCTACGGACAAAATGCCAGACCTCAATTGCTTTACAATCGAATCTGCAATGACTTTGGTAGCCGGAACAGCAAGAAGTATGGGTATCACTGTAAAGGGTGAATTCCCCGGTAATAACTAAAAAACTTCAATTCATCATGAGTAAACTGACAAAAAACCAGAAGTTGGTGGCTGATAAAATTGAAGCAGGGAAAGAATACACCTTGAAAGAGGCTTCTCAGTTGGTCAAGGATATCACTACGACCAAGTTTGATGCCTCGGTTGATATTGATGTACGTCTTGGCGTAGACCCTCGTAAGGCCAATCAGATGGTACGTGGCGTGGTTTCACTGCCCAATGGTACCGGTAAGGTCACACGAGTTCTTTGCCTCTGTACACCCGATGCTGAAACTGCTGCCAAAGAAGCAGGCGCTGACTATGTAGGTCTCGATGAATATATCGAGAAGATTAAGGGCGGCTGGACTGACATTGATGTGATTATCACCATGCCTGCCATCATGGGCAAGATTGGTGCTCTGGGTCGCATCCTGGGTCCCCGCGGTTTGATGCCTAACCCCAAGAGTGGCACGGTGACGATGGACGTTGCCAAGGCCATCCGTGAGGTAAAGCAGGGTAAGATTGATTTCAAGGTCGATAAGACCGGTATTGTGCACGCTTCCATCGGTAAGGTTTCCTTCACCGCTGAGAAGATTGCAGAGAATGCCAAGGAGTTCATCAACACCATCATCAAGCTCAAGCCCGCTGCCGCCAAGGGAACTTATATCAAGAGTATTTATCTTTCGAGTACTATGAGCCGCGGTGTCAAGGTAGACTCTAAGGCCGTGGACGAGATTTAAAACAATAGACAGTCATGAGAAAGGAAGATAAAGTTGCAATTATTGCAAAGCTGGGCGAGATCCTGCGTGAGTATCCCCACTTCTACCTCGTAGATGTTGAGGGTATGGACGCAGCTTCGACAAGCGCACTGCGTCGCAAGTGTTTCCAGAACAATATCAAGATGGTGCTCGTCAAGAACACTCTTCTGCACAAGGCTCTGGAGGCTTCGGAAGTTGATTTCTCTGCCCTGTATGGAACCCTCAAAGGCACTACCGCTGTATTGTTCACCCAGGTGGCCAATGCTCCTGCCAAGATGATCAAGGACTTGAAGGCCAAGAAAGCCGTCAAACCCGAACTGAAGGCAGCATACGCTGAGGAGGGCATCTATGTCGGTGCAGAACAGCTTGACGCTCTGTGCTCCATCAAGAGCAAGAACGAGGTTATCGCAGAGATTGTGGCCCTGCTGCAGTCGCCTGCCAAGAACGTGCTGTCGGCTCTGCAGAGTGGACAGAACACTATCCACGGAGTACTCAAGACTCTGGGCGAGAAGGGCGAGTAATCGAACGTATCGCCGCCTAAGACAAACAAACGTAAGTAACAAACAAAACAAATTTTAATAAAAATGGCAGATTTGAAAGCTATTGCTGAAGAGTTGGTAAACTTGACAGTGAAGGAAGTGAATGAGTTGGCAACCATCCTGAAGGATGAGTATGGAATTGAGCCCGCTGCTGCAGCCGTTGCTGTTGCTGCTCCCGCAGGCGGTGCCGCTGCTCCCGCTGAGGAGGAGAAGACTGACTTCGACGTTGTCCTGAAGTCGGCTGGCGCTAACAAGCTCCAGGTCGTTAAGGCTGTGAAGGAAGCTTGTGGCCTGAACCTGAAGGATGCTAAGGACCTCGTTGATGGTGCTCCCAGCACACTGAAAGAGGGTATGCCCAAGGCTGACGCAGAGGCTCTGAAGAAGACCCTCGAAGAGGTTGGCGCTGAAATCGAACTGAAGTAAGATTCCAAGCCTGTTTAACAGGACTTACGGTAAAGGATCCTCTGGTAGGGGGTTCTTTACCTTTTTGTGTCTATGAATTTCCCAAGTCGACAAAACTATTATATAGATGGCTTCTAACATAATCAACAACAGAGTAAACTTTGCTTCTGTAAAAAATCCGATGCCTTATCCGGATTTCCTGGAAGTTCAGTTGAAGTCCTTTAATGACTTCCTGCAGTTGGACACTCCCCCAGAGTTGAGAAAGAACGATGGGCTTTACAAAGTGTTCTCTGAGAACTTCCCCATTACAGACACCCGTAACAACTTCCAGTTGGAGTTCCTGGACTACTACATCGATCCGCCACGCTACAGTATCGAAGAGTGTCTGGAAAGGGGACTGACCTATGCAGTGCCCCTGAAGGCCAAACTGAAATTGTATTGTACAGATCCTGAGCACGAAGACTTTGCAACTGTCATCCAGGATGTCTTCTTGGGTCCCATCCCCTATATGACGGAGAACGGTACCTTCATCATCAATGGTGCCGAGCGCGTCGTAGTCTCACAGCTGCACCGTTCGCCAGGTGTGTTCTTTGGCAGTAGCATACATTCTAATGGTACGCAACTCTATTCTGCACGCATCATCCCCTTCAAGGGCTCGTGGATAGAGTTCGCTACCGACATCAACAATGTGATGTATGCCTACATCGACCGTAAAAAGAAGTTGCCCGTCACCACTCTCTTGCGTGCCATCGGTTTTGAGAAGGATAAAGACATTCTCGAAATCTTTGTTCAGACAGAGGAAATCGCCGCTACCCGCAAGAACCTAAAGAAGTATGCTGGCCAGAAACTGGCTGCTCGCGTACTGAAGAGTAGGGTAGAGGACTTTGTGGATGAGGACACTGGTGAAGTCATCTCCGTAGAACGTAATGAAGTGATTTTGGAGCGCGAATCCGAACTGACGGATGAGAACATAGAACTCATCCTGGACAGCGGAGTGGAGACGGTGCTCATTCTGAAGGAGGATGCCAATACCAGTGGCTACTCCATCATCTTCAATACCCTGCAGAAGGATACTTCCAACAGTGAGAAGGAGGCCATTCTGCACATTTATCGTCAGTTGCGTAATGCCGATCCTGCCGACGATGCCAGTGCACGTGAGGTCATCTACAACCTCTTCTTCTCGGAGAAACGTTATGATTTGGGCGATGTGGGTCGTTATCGCATCAATCGCAAACTGGGACTGGACACCGATCCCAGTGTGCGTGTGCTCACCAAGGAGGACATCATTGAGATTATCAAATACCTCATTGAACTCATTAACTCCAAGGCTGCCGTGGACGATATTGACCACTTGTCGAATCGCCACGTCCGCACCGTGGGTGAGCAGTTGAGCAATCAGTTTGCTATTGGCTTGGCTCGTATGAGCCGCACTATCCGCGAACGCATGAACGTTCGTGACAATGAGGTGTTCACTCCCACAGACCTGATTAACGCTAAAACCATTTCCAGCGTAATCAACAGCTTCTTCGGAACGAACGCTCTGTCGCAGTTTATGGACCAGACCAATCCTCTGGCAGAGGTTACGCACAAGCGTCGTCTTTCGGCCCTGGGCCCAGGCGGTCTGTCGCGTGAGCGTGCCGGTTTCGAAGTACGTGACGTACACTATACTCACTATGGCCGCCTCTGTCCCATTGAGTCGCCCGAAGGTCCCAACATCGGCCTTATCAGTTCGCTTTGCGTCTATGCCAAAATCAATGACCTCGGCTTCATCGAGACCCCTTATCGTCAGGTGAAGGACGGTGTAGTGGACTTGAGCAACGAGGGCATACAGTACATGACGGCAGAGGAGGAAGAAGGCAAAATCATCGGTCAGGGTAATGCACCGCTGAACGACGATGGTACGTTCATCCGCTCGCGTGTGAAGTGCCGTAGAGACGACGACTATCCAGTAGTACCTCCTTCGGAAGTAAATCTTATGGATGTGGCCCCTCAGCAGATAGCATCTATTGCTGCAGCCATGATTCCCTTCCTGGAGCATGACGATGCCCACCGTGCACTGATGGGATCGAACATGATGCGCCAAGCCGTACCTCTGTTGCGCACCGAGGCCCCCATTGTGGGCACTGGTATAGAGAAACAGGTCTGCGAAGACAGTCGCACGATGATTACAGCCGAGGGAGATGGCGTAGTAGAGTACGTAGACGCAACAACTATTCGCATTCTTTATGATCGCACGGAGGACGAAGAATTTGTAAGCTTCGAACCTGCCCTGAAGGAATACCGTATCCCCAAGTTCCGCCGTACGAACCAGAACATGACCATCGACCTTCGCCCCATCTGTAACAAGGGAGACCGTGTGAAGGCTGGCGACATCCTGACCGAAGGTTATTCTACGGAGAACGGCGAATTGGCACTGGGTAAGAACCTGTTGGTGGCCTACATGCCTTGGAAGGGTTACAATTACGAGGATGCCATCGTGCTGAACGAACGCATCGTGCGTGAGGACATCATGACCAGCGTTCACGTAGAGGAGTTTGCCCTCGAGGTTCGTGAGACCAAGCGTGGTTACGAGGAACTGACCAGCGACATTCCCAATGTCAGTGAGGAAGCTACAAAGGATCTGGATGAGAATGGTATCATTCGCATCGGTGCACGTGTAGCTCCGGGCGACATCATGATAGGTAAGATTACCCCTAAGGGTGAGAGTGATCCCAGCCCAGAGGAGAAGTTGCTCCGTGCCATCTTCGGCGACAAGGCTGGTGATGTGAAGGATGCCTCGCTGAAGGCCAATCCCTCCCTCAACGGTGTGGTCATAGACAAAAAACTCTTCTCCCGTGCGATCAAGACACGTTCTGCAAAGTTGCAAGACAAGCCTCGTCTGGCTGCCATTGATGAGGAGTTCCAGAACAAGGTGGACGACCTGAAGGCTATACTGATAGATAAACTATTGGAACTGACCAAGGGCCTGACCTCTCAGGGCGTGAAGGACTATCTGGGTGCCGAGGTTATCCCCTCTGGCAAGAAGTTCACGGCCAGTGCTCTGGAGAATCTGGACTTTACAGCCATCCAACTCTCTGGCTGGACGAAGAAAGAGCACACTAACGTGCTGATTTCGAAACTGGTCATTAACTATCTGAAGAAGTTCAAACTCCTGGATGCAGAGATGAAGCGCAAGAAGTTTGCCATCACCATCGGTGACGAACTGCCTGCAGGCATCATTCAGATGGCCAAGGTCTACATCGCCAAGAAACGTAAGATAGGCGTGGGCGACAAGATGGCCGGACGTCATGGTAACAAGGGTATTGTATCCAAGGTCGTTCGTCAGGAGGACATGCCTTTCCTGGCCGACGGAACACCAGTCGATATCGTACTCAACCCGTTGGGCGTGCCTTCTCGTATGAACATCGGTCAGATATTCGAGACCATCCTCGGTGCCGCTGGTAAGGAGCTGGGTGTGAAGTTCGCTTCCCCCATCTTCGACGGTGCAACGCTGGAAGACCTTGATGAGTGGACTGACAAGGCCGGGCTCCCCCGCTATTGTTCCACACAGCTTTATGATGGTGCCACGGGCGAACCCTTTGACCAGTTGGCTACCGTGGGTGTGGCCTACATGCTGAAACTCGGGCACATGGTTGAGGACAAAATGCATGCCCGCAGCATCGGCCCGTACTCTCTCATCACGCAGCAACCCCTTGGCGGTAAGGCCCAGTTCGGTGGTCAGCGTTTCGGTGAGATGGAGGTTTGGGCCATCGAGGCCTTCGGTGCATCACACGTATTGCAGGAAATCCTGACCATCAAGTCCGACGACGTCGTAGGTCGCAGCAAGGCTTACGAGGCTATTGTTAAGGGCGAGCCCATGCCCACTCCTGGCATTCCCGAGTCGCTGAACGTGCTGTTGCACGAACTCAAGGGCTTAGGTCTGAGCGTAACCCTCGATTAACGGATACATAAAAAGAAAACAACTATGGCTTTTAAGAAAGAAAATAAGATAAAGACTAATTTTACGAAGATTACCATCGGATTGGCCTCGCCCGAGGAAATCCTGGAGAATTCGTATGGTGAGGTCCTGAAGCCCGAGACCATCAACTATCGCACCTATAAGCCCGAACGCGATGGTCTGTTCTGCGAGCGCATCTTTGGTCCGACGAAGGACTACGAGTGCCATTGCGGTAAGTACAAGCGTATCCGTTACAAGGGTATAGTCTGCGACCGTTGTGGCGTGGAGGTAACGGAGAAGAAGGTACGCCGTGAGCGCAGTGGACACATTGCCCTCGTAGTGCCCGTAGCCCATATCTGGTACTTCCGCTCCTTGCCCAACAAGATTGGTTATTTGTTGGGGCTGCCCACCAAAAAACTGGATCAGATTATATATTACGAACGCTATGTGGTCATTCAGCTGGGTGCACTGGCCGACGTGAAGATAGAGTCTCTGGGACGTCCTCTGGAAGAGAATGACCTGCTCTCCGAAGATGAATACATGGAGGTGATGAATCTGGTGCCGAAGGACAATGCATACCTTGACGACAACGACCCTAACAAGTTCATTGCCAAGATGGGTGCCGAGGCCGTCTACGACCTATTGGTGCGGGTAGACCTGGATAAACTCTCCTTCCAGTTGCGTGACCAGGCTAATCAGGAAGGCGCACAGCAGCGCAAAAACGATGCCCTGAAGCGCCTGCAAGTCGTGGAGTCGTTCCGTGCCAGTCGCGACCGTAACCGTCCCGAGTGGATGATTATGAAGATTCTTCCTGTCATTCCGCCCGAACTGCGTCCTCTGGTTCCCCTGGATGGTGGTCGCTTTGCCACCAGTGACCTCAACGACCTCTATCGCCGTGTCATCATTCGTAACAACCGTCTGAAGCGGCTGATTGAGATTAAGGCTCCCGAGGTCATCCTGCGCAACGAGAAGCGTATGCTTCAGGAGGCTGTCGATAGCCTTTTCGACAATAGCCGTAAGAGCAGTGCCGTGAAGACCGAGAACAATCGTCCCCTGAAGTCCCTGTCCGACTCTCTGAAGGGTAAGCAGGGCCGTTTCCGTCAGAACCTGCTCGGTAAGCGCGTGGACTATTCCGCACGTTCGGTTATCGTTGTAGGCCCGGAACTGAAGATGGGTGAGTGCGGTCTGCCGAAATTGATGGCTGCCGAACTTTACAAGCCATTCATCATCCGCAAACTCATCGAGCGCGGTATCGTGAAAACCGTGAAGTCAGCCAAAAAGATTGTGGACCGGAAGGAGCCCATCATCTGGGACATCCTGGAATATGTCATGAAAGGTCATCCCGTGCTTCTCAACCGTGCACCGACCTTGCACCGTCTGGGTATTCAGGCCTTCCAGCCTATCATGATCGAGGGTAAGGCCATTCAGCTTCATCCTCTGGCATGTACCGCTTTCAACGCCGACTTCGACGGTGACCAGATGGCAGTGCACTTGCCTTTGAGCAATGAGGCCATCCTGGAGGCACAGATACTGATGCTCCAGAGCCACAACATCCTGAACCCTGCCAACGGAGCACCTATCACCGTACCTTCACAGGACATGGTGCTGGGTTTGTACTATATCACCAAACTGCGTCCGGGGGCAAAGGGCGAGGGACTGACATTCTATGGTCCCGAAGAAGCTGTCATAGCCTATAACGAGAAGAAGGTGGACATACACGCCCCCATCAAGGTCATTGTGGACGATCGTCTGGAGGACGGAACCATCGGCAAGCACATGGTAGAGACGTCGGTAGGTCGTGTCATCGTCAATGAGGTTGTCCCCACCGAAGTGGGCTTTTTCAACGAGACCATTTCCAAGAAGAACCTGCGCGACATCATCACCCTTGTCATCAAGACTGTGGGTGTGGCCCGTGCATGCGATTTCCTGGACGGCATCAAGAACCTGGGCTACAAGATGGCCTATGAGGGTGGTTTGTCCTTTAATTTGGGCGACATTATCATCCCTGATGCCAAGAAGGAACTTATCCATAAGGGTAATGCCGAGGTGGAAGCCATCGCAACAGACTACGGCATGGGCTTCATCACCGACAAGGAGCGCTATAACAAGGTCATCGACGCCTGGACCCACATCAACAACGACCTCTCCGAAATCCTGATGAAGGAGATGAAGGAGGCCGACCAGGGCTTCAACGCTGTCTATATGATGCTCGACTCCGGAGCCCGTGGTAGTAAGGGACAGATTAGCCAGCTCTCCGGAATGCGTGGTCTGATGGCCAAACCCCAGAAGGCCGGTGCCGAACCGCTGATTATCGAGGACCCCATTATCTCCAACTTTAAGGAGGGAATGTCGGTGCTGGAGTACTTCATCTCCACCCACGGTGCCCGTAAGGGTCTGGCCGACACCGCCCTGAAGACAGCCGATGCCGGTTATCTGACCCGCCGTCTGGTGGATGTCAGCCACGACGTCATCATCAACGAGGAAGACTGCGGCACACTGCGCGGTCTGGTTTGCACGGCGCTGAAGAATGGCGACGAAGTCATCAGCAGCCTCTACGAGCGCATCCTGGGCCGTGTGTCCGTCCACGACATCATCCATCCTATCACGGGTAAGCTCATCTGCGCTGCAGGTGAGGAAATCAACGAAGCCAAGGCCCAGGAAATAGAGGACAGCCCCATCGAGAGTGTCGAGATTCGTTCAGTGCTCACCTGCGAGTCGAAGCACGGCGTCTGCATGAAGTGCTATGGCCGTAACCTGGCCACGGCCCGCATGGTGCAGAAGGGTGAGGCCGTCGGTGTCATCGCAGCCCAGTCCATTGGTGAACCTGGTACTCAGCTGACGCTGCGTACCTTCCATGCCGGTGGTGTGGCTGGTAATGCCGTGGCCAATGCCATGATTGTGGCCAAGTACGATGCCAAGTTGAATTTCGATGAACTACGTACCGTATCCATCACTGACGAGGACGGTAAGGCCGCCCAGATGGTTGTCGGTCGTCTGGCAGAAGTACGTTTCGTAGAGCCTAAGACGGGCATTGTCCTGCTGACCCAGAACGTTCCCTATGGTTCTACCCTGTACAATAAGGAGGGCGACCTCGTGAAGAAAGGCGATGTCGTAGCCAAGTGGGACCCCTTCAATGCCGTCATCGTGACCGAAACGCCAGGACGCGTACAGTTCGAGAACGTCATCGAGGGTGTCACCTATCGTGTGGAGACCGACGAAATCTCAGGCCAGCGCGAACTGATAGTTACGGAGTCGAAAGATCGTACCATCGCACCCTCTGCTCACATTCTTGACGAGACAGGAGAACTTATCCGCACCTATAACTTCCCCATCAATGGTCACATCGTGGTGAACGACGGCCAGACGGTGAAGTCTGGCGACGTGCTGGTGAAGATACCGCGTGCCCTTGGTGGCGGTGGCGGCGACATCACCGGTGGTCTGCCTCGTGTGACCGAACTCTTCGAAGCCCGCAATCCGTCGAACCCCGCTATCGTGGCCGAAATCGACGGTGAGGTCACCATGGGCAAGCTGAAGCGTGGTAATCGTGAAATCACCATTACCTCCAAGGTGGGCGATGTTCGCAAGTATCTCATCCCCCTGTCCAAGCAGGTGCTCGTACAGGAGAATGACTACGTGCGTGCCGGAACTCCCCTCTCCGATGGAGCCATCACTCCGGCTGACATCTTGGCCATCAAGGGCCCCACGGCTGTACAGGAGTACATCGTGAACGAGATACAGGACGTATACCGCCTCCAGGGTGTGAAGATTAACGACAAGCACTTCGAAGTTATCGTTCGTCAGATGATGCGCAAGGTACAAATCGACGAGCCCGGCGACACCCGCTTCTTGGAGCAGCAGGTAGTAGATAAACTCGACTTTGCCGAAGAGAACGACCGCATCTGGGGAAAGAAGGTAGTGGTCGATGCCGGCGACTCGGAGACCATGCAGAAGGGCATGATAGTCACCGCACGTAAGTTGCGTGACGAAAACTCTAGCCTGAAGCGCAAGGACATGCGCCTTGTGCAGGTGCGCGATGCAGTGCCCGCCACCAGTACCCAGATACTGCAAGGCATCACCCGTGCCGCACTGCAGACGGGCAGCTTCATCTCAGCAGCCTCCTTCCAGGAGACCACGAAGGTGCTCAACGAGGCCGCCATCAATGGAAAGACCGACCGTCTGGAGGGTATGAAGGAGAACGTAATCTCCGGTCACCTCATCCCGGCAGGTACAGGTCTGCGCGAGTTCGACAAGATTGTGGTCGGTTCGAAGGAAGACTTCGACCGCGCCATGTCCAACCGCAAGTCCATTCTAGACTTCGACGACATGTAGTAAACAGCATCAGATGCACAGTCAGATAAAGGGCCGCCTCCTTGCAGAGGCTGCCCTTTATATTTTTGTCGGTCGTCCGCCACTCGACTCCTTCGTATGCCAATATTGCCACCATGCCATTTGGGATGTAAGGATTTTTCGTTTCCCATTCGCCTCGGATAAAAAGAGGGCTTTTAGGGGGTGCATAACCTTTGTGATACCGTTTGTAGAGTGTAAATATTTTTCACAGAAGCATACCCTTGTAGCATGTAGAAGACCTACTTTGCTACAAATAAAATCGATGCACCTCTTCAATAGAGGTGCATCGATTTGTTTGCAAAGGTAGTAAATTCTTGTGAAATACACATAAAGAGCGAAAAGAAAAATGATGACTATTTATTAATTCATGCCTTATCCAATCTTTTATAGCTCTGTTTTTCTGGGGGATATGGCTATCGATGCACCTCTATTGAAGAGGTGCGCCATTCTCGACATCGGGAATTCATGAACGAAGCATTGCCAAGTGCATCCCCCAACGTCGAACAGGCAACGCCAACGGTGCGGAATGCTTGCGGCGGAGCCGTACCAAAGGCCCACTGGTTTGCCGCAGTCGTCCACCCCCGTTATGAACGCATTTGTCGCGACCAGATACTGGAACTTGGCCAGGAGGCCTACGTCGCCAGCCAGAAAGACACACGCATCTATGCCTGTCGGCATCGGCGCGAAATAGAACGGATTATCATCCCCCACATCGTCTTTGTGCACGCCACCGAACATGAGCGTCGGCTCCTGCTCAAGCAGTGTCCCGCTATCCAGTACTTCCTGACCAACCGTGCCGCAGCCCCCAATGCCCTTGGACATCGTCCTTTTGCCGTCATCCCTGAAGCCCAGATGGACACCCTCCGCTTCATGCTCTACCAGTCCGATCGTCCTGTGACATTCTCGGCCGAACCGCTCCATGCCGGCGACCATGTCCGTGTCATCCGTGGGGCCCTGGTCGGTCTCGAAGGCAATGTCCTGCGCAATCCCGACGGCACCGCCCACGTTGTCCTTACCCTTGACCTCCTCGGCAGTGTCATGGTCACCATCCCCATCGAGGACATCGAGCGCATAGCATAGCGCCCCCCTTTCTCATTCTCTCATTCTCTCATTTTCTCATGCTGTCTCAATCATCTCTTGAGGCCTTTCGTCAGCGTGTCTATCGCAACATGCTCCTGCTCGATACCGACACCACAGCCAGCATCCAGGACCTCACCCATTTCTGGGACGAATGCTCCGCCATGGCCCGCCAGTGCCTGACAGCCCTGGAACATCTTTCTTCCTCCCCTCGTCCTGTTGGTCGGGTAGCGCTCAGTTCTGCTGAGTGCATCGCACTCCGTGCCCAACTCCTTCTCACCGCCCTTGTCGCCCTTCAAGTCGGCATCCGTGACTACGCCCTCATCGACCAAGTCGTCACCCGCTCTCTCGCCCTCCTGCCCCAACTTAAGGCCACTCGCCTCCGCACCCATCTCCTTGTTCATCTTTATGGCGAAACAGAGGACGAAGCCCTATACACTCAACTCCAAGACGCCCTGACAACATTCCATCCCGAGACAGAGGAAGACCAATATATCCTCCAGACCATTCAGATAATGGAGTCCGACAAGAATTCTGTTTATTGCCTCTCTTAGTTGTTTGTTCGGCAGTTATGCTGCCGAGTTCCTTAATTTATAGAAATCGAATATTCCCTTATTTTGAACAACGTATTAGCATGAAAATCTCAGTTGCAGGAACAGGTTATGTTGGCATGTCTATAGCCACGTTGCTAGCCCAACACAATGAAGTGACAGCAGTCGATGTGGCGCCCGAGCGTGTAGATTTGGTAAATAGCCGTAAGTCACCCATACAAGATGACTATATAGAAGAT